>NZ_JAALEG010000009.1 GCF_011058165.1 Rhodococcus aetherivorans | reverse complement strand
ACCTGTCCGGGCTCGGGTGCGCCGCTGTCGTCGCTGCGGCCGCGTCCGAGCCCGGACAGGTCGGGCCGGCGCGTCGCCCCGACGGCCTCGACCGCGACGGCATCGACGATCAGCGGACGGTCCATGAGGAAGGAGTAGGTGCGCCGGTGCACGGCCTCGAACTCCGCGGTCATCGTCGCCGGGTCGGCGAGCGCGACGGGCACGGACGTGTCGGTGCCGTCGTAGCGCAGGTGCGCCCGGAAGGCCACGTCGATGCGTTCGGGGGGCACGTCCTCGTCGAGCAGTTCCGCGCGCGCCGCGGCCTCGAGTTCGGCGGCGACGTCGCGCAGCCGCGGCATCGCCTCGGCGTTCAGTTCGACGACGACGGACTGCTCGCGCATCGCGGTGGTGTCCGCGAGACCCATGCCGAGCGCGGACAGGACACCGGCCAGCGGCGGCACGAGGACGGTCCGGATGCCGAGCGAGTCGGCCACCGCGCAGGCGTGCTGCCCGCCGGCGCCGCCGAAGGTCGTCAACGCGTACTCGGTGACGTCGTGTCCCTTCTGCACCGAGATGCGCTTGACGGCGTTGGCCATGTTCGCCACCGCGATCTGCAGGAAGCCGGCGGCGACCTCCTCGGGGCTGCGGTCGTCGCCGGTCGCCTCGCGGATCTCGGCGGCCAGGGCGGCGAACCGGGCCCGCACCGTCTCGTCGTCCAGCGGTTGGTCGCCGCCGGGACCGAACACGTGCGGGAAGTGCGCGGGCTGCACGCGGCCGAGCATGACGTTGGCGTCGGTGACGGTGAGCGGGCCGCCGCCGCGGTAGCAGGCCGGCCCGGGGTCGGCGCCGGCGGAATCGGGCCCCACCCGGTACCGGCTGCCGTCGAAGTGCAGGATCGAGCCGCCGCCGGCGGCGACGGTGTGGATGTCCATCATGGGGGCGCGCAACCGCACCCCGGCGACGACGGTGTGGAAGACGCGCTCGTATTCCCCGGCGAAGTGCGACACGTCCGTCGACGTGCCGCCCATGTCGAACCCGATTACCTTGTCGAACCCGGCCAGCGCCGACATCCGGCTCATGCCGACGATGCCCCCGGCAGGACCGGAGAGGATCGCGTCCTTGCCGCGGAAGTGCATCGCCTCGGTGAGCCCGCCGTTGGACTGCATGAACATCAGCCGCACGCCCGGCAGTTCCTCGGCCACGCGGTCCACGTAGTGGCGGAGCACGGGCGAGAGGTACGCGTCGACGACGGTGGTGTCGCCGCGCGGCACCAGCTTCATCAGCGGGCTGGCGACCGCGGACAGCGAGATCTGCCCGAAGCCGAGACGCTCGGCGAGCTCACCGATCGCGTGCTCGTGCTGCGGGTACAGATGGCTGTGCATGCACACCACGGCGACGGAGTCGATGCCGTCGTCGCGCACCTGCCTCAGGTCCCGCTCGAGCCGGTCGAGGTCGGGGGCACGCAGCACCGTGCCGTCGGCCCGGATGCGTTCGTCGACCTCGAGCACCCGCTCGTACAGCAGCTCGGGCAGCACGATGTTGCGCTCGAAGATCCGCGGCCGGTTCTGGTAGCCGATGCGCAGCGCGTCCCGGAAACCGGCGGTGATCACCAGGGCGGTCCGGTCGCCCTTGCGCTCGAGCAGTGCGTTGGTCGCGACGGTGGTGCCCATGCGCACCTGCTCGACGAGGTCGGCGGTGACGGGTTCGCCGGCGGGCACCCCGAGCAGCTCCCGGATCCCGGCGACGGCCGCGTCCCGGTACCGGGACGGGTTCTCCGACAACAGCTTGTGGGTGACCAGGGCACCGTCGGGCCGGCGGGCGACGACATCGGTGAAGGTGCCGCCGCGGTCCACCCAGAACTCCCAGCGCCCGGGTGTCCGGTCTCGTTCGCTCGCCTGCTCCGCTGTCGCCATGACAGCAGGTTAGCCACCGCGTGCGGGACGGCCCAGACCGCCGCACCCGGGCTCAGGCGGTGACGGCCGCGGCCCTGTCCGGGGCCGGCGCGGGCGCTCTGCGTCCGGTGCCGCGCCGGGTGCGGGCCGCGCCGATTCCGCGGCACACGAGATAGATGACGAACGCGATCGCCGTGATGAACGCCGAGACCGGCACGCCGGGCGCGAGGGCGAGCAGGATCCCACCGACCGCGGAGACCTCCGCGAAGATCACGGCCAGCACCGTCGCGGCGAGCGGGCCGCCGGCCACCCGGGACGCCGCGGCGGCCGGGGTGATGAGCAGCGCCATCACCAGCAGGGCCCCGACGATCTGCACGCCGAGGGCGGCGGTGATTCCGACCAGCACGGCGAAGACGATGGACAGCGCCCGCACCGGCACCCCGCGCGCGGCGGCGACCTCGGGGTCGGTGCTGGCGAACAGCAGCGGGCGGTAGATGACCAGCATGGTGCCGATGACGCCGACGGCGCAGGCGGCGAGCAGCGCGATGCCCGTGCCACCCGGCGCGACGATCTGGCCGGTGAGGAGGGAGAACGCGGCGCCGGTGCGGCCGTCGTAGGCCCACAGCAACAGCACGGCCAGACCGAGCCCGAACGCCATGACGACGCCGATGACGGAATCGCGTTCACGGGCGCGGGTGCCGAGGACACCGAAGAGGATGGCCGCCACCACCGCCCCCAGCACGGCGCCGAGTCCGACGGAGACGCCGATGATCAGGGCCGCGGCGGCACCGGTGAGCGAGAGCTCGGAGGTGCCGTGCACGGAGAATGCCATCTGACGGCTGATCACCAGCGGCCCGATCACGCCCGCGAGCAGGCCGAGGATCGCGCCGGCCAGCAGGGCCTGCTGCACGAAGTCGTACTGGAGCAGGTCGACGGTGGCCTGCACGTCGAACATCCGGCCCATCGCGTCGGTGAACTTGCTGCTCAATGCTGATCCTCGTGATGGTCGTGGTGGACGCCCTCGCCGGGGCGCAGCCCGCCGGCGCTGCCGAGCGCGTCGATGGCGTCGCCGGTGCCGACGACGACGAGACGGCCGCGGATCTCGAGGACCTCGACGTCGGTGCGGTACAGCTCGGAGAGCACCTCGGAGGTCATCACCTCGGCGGGGGTGCCGATGCGGAACTGCCCGTCGACGAGATACAGCACGCGGTCCACCAGCGGCAGGATCGGGTTGATCTCGTGGGTGACGAACAGGACGGCGGTGCCGTGTTCGCGGCGACGACGGTCGATGAGGGACGACACGAGGTGCTGGTTGGCCAGGTCGAGACTGAGCAGCGGTTCGTCGCAGAGCATGACCCGCGGGTCGCCGACGAGGGCCTGCGCGATGCGCAGCCGCTGCTGTTCGCCGCCGGAGAGGGATCCGATCGGGGCGTTGGCGTAGGTTTCGGCGCCGACCTGCCGGATCGCGGCGTCGACGGCGCTGCGGCGGGTCTTCCAGTAGCGCAGGCCGGTGCCCCAGCGATGGCCGTCCACGCCGAGCCCGACGAGGTCGCGGCCGCGCAGGGGCACGCCCTCGTCGAGCGACTTCTGCTGCGGCACGTAGCCGACGTGCGAGTTGCCCGTGCGGGCGGGCGCGCCGGCGATCGTGGCGGTGCCACCGCTGAGGGGTAGCTGACCGAGCAGGACCTTCAGCAGCGTCGACTTGCCCGCCCCGTTGGGGCCGAGCACCGCGACGAACTCGCCGGGCTCGACGGTGAGATCGAGGCCCCGCCACAGGACGCGGTCGCCGAAGGCCATGCGGGCGTCGCGGAGCTCGACCGCGGCGGTGCGGCCGGCGGGCGTCGCGGGCGCGCTCGGTGCCGCGGCGGTGCCGCCCGGTGTGACGTCGGCCGGTGTGGTCACGGGAGTGATGTCCTTGCCCTGCTCGAAGGGTCAGCGGGCGGCGTCGAGGGCGGCGGCGAGCGCCTCGGCCGTCTGCTTCTGCCACTGAATGTAGTCCACGCCCGCGGGCAGGGTCTCCACAACTTCGACGACGGGGATGCCCGCGGATTCCGCGGTCGCCCGCATGTCGCGGCTGACCTTGTCCTCGGTCTGCGGGTTGTGGAGCAGGACGGCGACCTGCTTGTCGAGGAGCAGCTGGCGGGTCGCGGCGATCGCGGCGGGCGACGGGTCGGTGCCGTTCTCGACGGCGTTGGTGAAGTCGGCGGGCGTCCGGTCCTCGAGCTTCGCGGACGTGACGAGGTAGTAGCCGATGGATTCGGTCTGCGCGACGGGGGTGTTCGCGTGCGCGGCGGCGATCTCGGCGGTCACGTCGGTGACCTCGTGCAGCTGCGAGTGGAAGGCCTCGGCGTTGGCGCGGTAGGTGTCGGCCCCGGCCGGATCCAGTTCGGCCAGCCGGTCGGCGACGGTGTGCGCGACGGCGTCGGCGGCGGCCAGGTCGTACCAGACGTGCTCGTTGATGCCGCTGTGGTCGTGCCCGGCGTGCGCGTCGCCGTCCTCGGCGGCATGGGTCTCACCCTCGTGGGTGTCGCCCTCGGGTGCGGTGCCGCCCGAGTGGTCGTGGCCGTCCTCGAGGTCGCTTCCGGTGCCGGACTCGAACAACGCGAGGGCGTCGACCGTGGCGGTGTCGGTTCCGGTGGACTCGAGGATGTCGTCGACGAACTGGTCGTAGCCGCCGCCGTTGTAGACGACGAGGGTGGCGTCGCTGATGGCGGCGGCGTCGGCGGGGCTGGCCTCGTACGAGTGCGGGTCGGCGGAGGGCTCGGTGATCAGCGACTGCACCTGGGCGCGGTCCCCGGCGACGGCCTGCGCGACCGAGCCCCACACGTTGGTGGACGCGACGATGCGGATCTCGCCGGAGCCGGTGCCCGCCCCGTCCCCCGAGTCGCTGCCGCAGGCGGCGAGGGTGAGCGCGGCGGCGCAGGTCAAGCCCACGGTCGCGGTGGCGGCGCGCATTCGGCGGGGCAGTCGCACGGTTCCATCTCCTGTGATCACGTTCGGCCGGAGGGCCGGGGAGGTCGCGGTTCCCACCTTATTGGAAACCGTTACCGTTCCACTTTAGCGGATGTCCGGATCTGCGCCCATCCGGCCCGATTCGTCGCCGCGGCGCGGACCCGCTACCGTCCGTTCATGCCCAGGTCTCGTCAGCCGCGTCCCCAGGCCACCCTGGCGTCGATCGCTGCCGAGCTGAAGATCTCCCGCACCACCGTCTCCAACGCCTACAACCGGCCGGACCAGCTGTCCGCCGAGCTTCGCGAGCAGATCCTCGAGGTCGCCAAGCGTCGCGGCTACGCCGGTCCGGACCCGATGGCCCGATCCCTGCGCACCCGCCGGGCCGGGGCCGTGGGCGTGCTGCTCACCGAGGCGCTGAGCTATTCGTTCCGGGACCCGGCCGCGATGAGCTTCCTGTCCGGCCTCTCCGAATCCTGCGAGGCCGCCGGCGAGGGCCTTCTGCTCATCCCCGCCGGACCGGAACGCGACGAGGAGGAGGCAGCGCAGGTCGTGCACGGCGCGGCGGTCGACGGCTTCGTCGTCTACTCGGTTCCGTCCGACGATCTGTATCTCGCCGCCGTCCTCGAACGGAACCTGCCCCTGGTGGTGTGCGACCAGCCCCGCGGCATCGCGAGCGCGCCCCTGGTCGGCATCGACGACCGAGGCGCGATGCGCCGGCTCGCCGAGCACCTCATCGCCCTCGGCCACCGCCGGATCGGCGTGCTGTGCATGCGACTCGGCCGCGACCGGCACGACGGTGTCGTCGACCCCGCCCGCTTCGAGTCCGACCGCTTCCACGTGCAGCACGAGCGGATCCTGGGCGTGCAGGAGGCCCTGCGCGCGGCCGGCCTCGACTCCGCGAGCCTCACGGTCGTCGAGCGCTACGCGCACACCGCGGAGGACGGTGCGTCCGCCGCCGCGCAGGCGCTGGCGGCGAACCCGGCGATCACCGCCCTGATGTGCACCACCGACGTCCTCGCGCTCGGCGCGCTGGCGTGGGCACGCAGCGCCGGCCTCGAGGTCCCCGGACGGTTGTCGATCACCGGCTTCGACGGGATCGGCGAGGCCCTGCGCGAGGGCGTGACCACCGTGCGCCAGCCTCAGGAGGAGAAGGGCCGGCGCACCGGCGCCCTGCTCATGGCCGCGCCGTCACACTCCGGGGTCGCGACGGTGGAAACCCTTGCGACGGAACTGCTCATCGGCCAGACCACCGGCGTGCACGACGAGACGTCGATCTACGCCGAGTGATCGACGACCGACAGCGTCCGATCCGCCTCCGCCGGCGCCGCCGCGAGCAGCTGGGCGCACCGCAGCAGCCCGAGGTGGCTGTACGCCTGGGGATGGTTGCCGAGTGACCGCTCCGCCACCGGGTCGTACTCCTCGCTGAGCAGCCCCGTGGGCCCCGCCGCGTCGACGAGCTGTGCGAACAGCGCCTCCGCCTGCGGACGGGCGCCGACGAGGAGATATGCCTCCACCAGCCACGCCGCGCACAGGTGGAAGCCGCCCTCGGTTCCGGGCAGGCCGTCGTCGTGCAGGTAGCGGTACACCGTCGAACCGCTGCGCAGCTCCGCCTCCGTCGCGACGACCGTCGCGTGGAACCGCGGGTCCTCGGGGTCGATGAGCCCGGACAGGCCGATGAACAGCGTCGCCGCGTCGAGATCGGTGCCGTCGTAGGCCGCGGTGTAGGAGCAGACGTCCTCGTTCCAGCCCTTCTCCAGCACCTCCTCCGCGATCTCGGCGCGCAGCCCGGCCCAGTTGTCGCCGGCGGTGCGCCCGAACTTCTCGGCCAGCGTCAGCGCGCGGTCCACGGTCAGCCAGCCCATGACCTTCGAGTACACGTGGTGGCGCGGGTTGTCGCGGATCTCCCAGATGCCGTGGTCGGGCTCGAACCAGCGGCATTCCACGGCGGTGACCATGGCACACACCAGCTCCCAGTCCCGGTCGGTGAGGGCCTGATCGTGCGGGACGCCGCGCTCCTCGCGGCGGTGCGCCAGCGCCGAGATCAGGTCCACGATCGGGCCGAACACGTCGAGCTGGACCTGCTGGCTCGCGGCGTTGCCGACCCGGACGGGCCGGGAGCCGGCGTAGCCGGGCAGCGTGTCGATGACGGCCTCGGGCGGCAGCGCGCCGCCGGCCAGCGTGTACAGCGGGTGCAGGCGCTCGGGGCCCGGCACGGTGTCGAGCACCCGGTGCACCCAGTCCAGATAGGCATCCGCCTCGGCGAGCGACCCGACGCTCACCAGGGCATGCGCGGTCAGGGCGGCGTCACGGAGCCAGCAGTAGCGGTAGTCCCAGTTGCGGACGCCGCCCATCTCCTCGGGCAGCGACGTGGTCGCGGCCGCCATGATGGATCCCGTCGGTGCGTGCACGAGGCCGCGCAGAGTCAGCGCCGACCGCTTCATCAGGTCCCGCTTGAGCGGCGGCAGGTCCAGGCCCGCCGCCCACTTCCACCAGTACTCCTCCGCGGACGCGCGCCGCTGCACCTCCGCGACGGGGTGTGGGCCGATATCATCGGTGCCGCAACGGAATTCGAGGATGATGTCGCTGTCGGACGGATCGACGACGGCGTGCGCGGTCTGATGGGCGCCGTCGGTGGTGATGTTCCACTCGACGCCGGGGGAGCGCAGCACGTACGGCTCGTTGAATCCGAGTACCCGCAGGCCGTCGGCCACGGGTTCGAGCCCGACCTGGCCCTGTCCGAACTCGGGGCGCGGCGCGAACGTGACCACCGCCTTGGCCTTGCCGGTGATGACCCGGGTCAGGTCGGTGCGGCCCGGTTCGACGTCGTGCGGAAGGTAGTCGATCACCGCGAGGCTCGCCCAGCGGGTCACCGCCGTCATGGTGCCGTCGATGTAGCGCTGGCTCAGGGGCAGGGCCTCCCGGCTCGGACCGATGGTGAAGTGCCCGGCCGGTTCGCCGCCGAGCAGATGCGCGAACACCGCCGCGGAATCCGGCTCGGGGTGACACAGCCACGTCACCGTTCCGTCCGGCGTCAGCAGCGCCTTCGAGCGCGGGCTCGCCAGCATCGTCAGCCGCTCGATCGGGCAGGCCTCCGCGCCCGAGAGCCACGTGCGGCGCTGGTCGAGCAGGAACGCCAGCGCGGCCGCGACGTCCTCGACCGTGCCGATCCGGTACTGGGCGGCGGTCTCGCCGTCCCCGACCTTGACGCCCACGTCCGGGCCGTGGAGGGAGGCGAAGGCCTTCTCGTCCGTCACGTCGTCGCCGAAGAAGACCGCGGCGCTCGCCGATTCCTGGTGCCGGATGATGTCCAGCGCGTGGCCCTTGTCGGTGGGCACGACCGCCAGCTCGATGACGGCCTTGCCCTCGGTGACCTGCACACCCGGGTGCCGGGCGAGGTCGCCGCGGACCAGCGACAGTGCCAGCTCGGCGTCGGCCGGGTCGGCGTTGCGCACGTGCAGCGCGGCACTGGCCGGCTTCGCCTCGACGTGCACGCCGTCGTAGCGGGCGGCGATCGCCTCGAGCTCGGCGACGATATCGCGCAGCAGCTGCCGGGCGTCGCTGTCGATGGCGTGGACGAAGCCGATGTCGAACTCCGAGCCGTGGCTGCCGACGAGCTGCACCTCGGCGGGCAGGCGGGACAGGGCCGCGAGATCCTTCAGGGCGCGACCGGAGATCACGGCTGCGGCCGTGGACGGCAAGCCGGCGAGCGCGCGCAGGGCGCGGACCGACTCGGCGTTCGGGAACGCCTTGTCCGGATCCGAGACGATCGGCGCGACGGTACCGTCGTAGTCGGAGGCCACGAGGAGCCGCGGGGTCCGCGCCAGCGCGACGAGGGCGCGGCGCAGGTCGATCGGGAGGTCTTGGGCGCTCACTCACTCAAAGGTAGGTGATCCGGCGCCCGGCGTCGTCTCCCCTGTCCGGTTCGGGACGTGTTTCCCGTTACAGTTCCGCTCCTCGCGGCGCAGGTCAGCCTTCCTGGACCGGAATCGAGGCCGGACGCTGCGATCCGTCGCCGAGCAGCAGTTCGACGGTCAGCTCCAGCCGGCGCGCGACGTCGGTCGCGGACGAGCGCCGCGTCAGCCACGCCACGAGGTTCGACAACCACACGTCGCTGATGACGCGGGCGATCGCCAGTTCCTCCTCGGTGGGCTCGCCCTCGTTCATCGCGCGGGCGAAGAGCCGGTCCATGAGCAGGCCGACCTGATCGACCTCGGCGGCGGCCGAGGCGTCGGCGAACATGAACGCCCGGGTCATGGCTTCGGTGAGCAGCGGGTCACGTTGCATCGCCTTCGTGATCAGGCTCAGGATCAGTTGCATCCGCTCGAGCGGCGTGTGGCCCGGGGGGATCTTGCCCTTGCCCTCGATGCGCGCGAACTCGCGGCCGAGGGCCGAGACGAGCAGGTGCACCTTCGAGGGGAAGTACCGGTACAGGGTGCCGACGGCCACGTCGGCCTTCTCGGCGACGGAGCGCATCTGTACGGCCTCGTACCCACCCTTGGAGGCGAGCGCCAGGGTGGCGTCGAGTATCCGCTTGCGCCGTTCCTTCTGGGCGTTGGAACTGAGATCGTCCTCGGTGAGGGCGGTCAGAGTTCCGCCGCCGCCGGTGGAACGTGAGCGGGACGATGTCGTCATCGAGATGTCTTCCTCTGCCTTGACTCTGAACCGGCTGTCATATTAGAACACGTTCTAGGCATCGTGTCATTCCCGAAAGGCGGAAACCCGCTGTGAGCATTGCCACCACCGAGGAACAGCAGGCCGCGCAGGCCTCTGTACAGGCCTGGGCGCGCGCCACAGCGCCGATCCAGAACCTACGCGAACGACCGGCGACCATGTGGCGGCCGGGGTGGGAATCGCTCGCCGACCTCGGAATCTTCGCCGTCGCCGTGCCCGAGGCCGCGGGCGGCGCCGGCGCCGGCGTCGTCGACCTGGCGACGATGCTCGAACAGGCTGCGCACCACCTCGCGACGGGCCCCGTCCTTCCCACCGCCCTGGCCGCGCTCGTCTTCGGCCGCGCCGCCGGCACCGACGGCGCCAAGTGGACGGAACTCCTGGCCGAGGGCGCCCTGCCGACCGCCGTCGCATTGGACGGCGCGCTCACCGCGACGACCCGGGAGGGCGGGTACGACCTCGACGGCGACGCGGGCCCGGCGCTCGGCGGCGAGCCGGGCGTCGCGGTCCTGGTCCGCATCGGCACCGACGGCGGGACCGAACGCTGGGCGCTGCTCGACGCCGACACCCCCGGACTGAACCTCGAACCCCTCGACACCCTCGACAAGTCGCGGGCGCTCGCCCGCGTGCGGCTCGCCGGCGTCGCCGTCACCACCGACCGGGTCGTCTGCGTCCCGGTAGGCCTGGTGCGCGACCTCGCCGCCACGCTCGCCGCCGCCGAACTCGCCGGCGTCGCCGGCTGGGCCCTGGCCACGGCCGTCGAGTACGCCAAGATCCGCGAACAGTTCGGCAAGCCCATCGGCTCGTTCCAGGCGATCAAGCATCTGTGTGCCGAGATGCTCTGCCGTACCGAGAAGATCCGCGCGGCGGCCTGGGACGCCGCCGTGGCGGCCGACGCGGCCCCGCACGAACTGCCCCTGGCCGCGGCCGTCGCGACCGCCGTCGCCCTCGACGCCGCCGTGCAGAACGCCAAGGATGCCATCCAGGTGCTCGGTGGTATCGGCTTCACGTGGGAGCACGACGCCCACCTGTACCTGCGCCGCGCCGTCGTCACCCGTCAGCTGCTCGGCGGCTCCGCCGCGTGGCGGGCCCGGGTCGCCGGCCTCGCCCGCTCCGGCGCCCGCCGTCACCTCACCGTCGACCTGAGCGCCTTCGACGACGAACGCGTGCGCATCCGTGCCGAGATCGCGCAGCTCCTCGACCGGCCCGGACCGCAGCGGCGGGCCGCGCTCGCCGAGGCCGGGTTCCTGGCCCCGCACTGGCCGCCGCCGTACGGCCGGGGCGCGCACGCCGCGCAGCAGATCCTCATCGAGGAGGAACTCGCGGCCGCCGGCGTGGACCGGCCCGATCTGGTGATCGGGTGGTGGGCCGTGCCCACCATCCTCGAGCACGGCACCGCCGAGCAGATCGACCGCTTCGCCCTGCCGACCCTGCGCGGTGAGATCGTCTGGTGTCAGCTGTTCTCGGAGCCGGGCGCCGGATCCGACCTGGCGTCGCTGCGCACCGCCGCGGAGAAGGTCGACGGGGGCTGGCGCCTGCAGGGGCAGAAGGTGTGGACCTCGCTGGCCCAGGAGGCCGACTGGGCGATCTGCCTGGCCCGCACCGACCGCGACGCCCCGAAGCACAAGGGCATCACCTACTTCCTCGTCGACATGAAGTCCGCGGGCATCACCGTCTCGCCGCTTCGGGAGATCACCGGCGACGCGCTCTTCAACGAGGTGTTCCTCGACGGCGTGTTCGTCCCCGACGAGTGCGTCGTCGGCCCGCTCGGCGGCGGGTGGAAGCTCGCCCGCACCACGCTCGCCAACGAACGGGTCGCGATGAGCGGCGGATCCTCGCTGGGGAAGGCGGTCGAGCAACTGCTGGACCTGGTGGCACCCGGCGACCCGGTCGCCGAGGACCGGATCGGCGGGCTCGTCGCCGAGGCCACGGCCGGGTCGCTGCTCGAGCTGCGGACCACCCTCGCGCAGCTCGACGGTCAGGACCCCGGCCCGGCGTCGAGCGTGCGCAAGCTGATCGGCGTGCGGCAGCGCCAGGACACCGCGGAGCTCGCGTTGGATCTCGCCGGTGCGGCCGGCTGGGTCGAGGGCCCCCTCGCGCGCGAGTTCCTCAACACGCGCTGCCTGACGATCGCCGGCGGCACCGAGCAGATCCTGCTCACCCTCGCGGCGGAGCGCCTGCTGGGCCTGCCGCGCGGCTGACGGGTGCTTCCACCCGCCCTGCCGAGGTGATACAACTAGAACACGTTCTAATCGAAGGTGGAAACGTGGACTTCGCTCGTGACGACACGCAGGAGGCCGTGGCCCAGGTCGCCGTCGACCTGCTCGCCCGCGACCTGAGGCCGGACGAACTGTGGCGCGCCCTCGCCGACGCCGACCTCCTCTCCCTCGCCCTGCCCGCGCGGCTCGGCGGCGACGACCTCGGCGTCGCCGAGGTCACCGCACTGCTCACCGAGATCGGGCGACGTGCCGCACCCGTCCCCGCCCTGGCCACCCTCGGCTTCGGTGTGCTGCCCGTCCGGATCCTCGCCGCCGACACGCAGCAGGACGAGCTGCTCGCGGGCGTCGCCGACGGCGCCGTCCTCACCGCCGCCCTCGCCGAGGTCGGCCGCGCCTTCCCGGCGTCCCCCGCCGCCACGGCGGTACCCGACGGCGAACGCCACGCCGTCACCGGGCACTTCGTCGGCGTGCCCTACGCGGCGACGTCGCGAAAGATCCTGGTGCCCACCGACGCCGGTGTGATCGCCGTCGAACCCACGGCACCGGGCGTGACCCTGACCGAGAGCCCGTCGTCGGCGCACACCCCCGAGTGCTCCGTGCGGCTCGCGTCCGCGCCGGGCCTGCTCCTCGGCGACGGCGCCGACCCGGCCGCCGACGTCGCCGTCCTGTACCGCCTCGCCCTCGCGGCGGTCGGCGCCTACGCGGACGGACTGCTTTCGGGCGCAACGCAGCTCACCGCACAGCACGTGAGCACCCGGCACCAGTTCGGCAAGCCGCTCGCCGCCTTCCAGGCGGTGGCCCAGCAGATCGCCGACGTCTACGTCACCTCCCGCACCCTGCACGTCGCCGCGCTCGCCGCGGCCTGGCGGGTCGCGCAGGACGCCCGCAGCGCCGCCGCGGACGACGACCTCGACGTCGCGGCGTACTGGATCGCCACGGAGCTGCCGCCCGCCGTGCGCGTGCTGCACCACCTGCACGGCGGTCTCGGTGTGGACGAGACCTATCCGCTGCATCGCTATTCCTCGACCGCAAAGGATCTGGCGCGTCTGCTCGGCGGCGCCTCGTACCGACTCGACCTCGTGGGGGCCCGGTGTTCATCGATCTGACCGACGAGCAGCGCGCGCTGCAGGCGGAACTGCGACGGTACTTCGCGGACCTGATCTCCCCCGAGGAGGCCGCGATCATGCGCACCGAGCGCCACGGCCCCACCTACCGGGAGGTCGTGCGCCGGATGGGCAAGGACGGCTGGCTCGGCGTCGGCTGGCCCGTCGAATTCGGCGGCCGCGGCTTCGGTGAGGTCGAGCAGCAGATCTTCGTCAACGAGGCCGTGCGCGCCGACGTGCCGCTGCCCAGTGTCACCCTGCAGACGGTCGGGCCGACCCTGCAGGTCTACGGAACCGAGGAACAGAAGCGGAAGTTCCTGCCCGCCATCCTCGCCGGCGAGGTCCACTTCGCGATCGGCTACTCCGAGCCCGACGCCGGGACCGACCTCGCCGCACTGCGCACCACGGCCGTGCGCGACGGCGACCACTACGTGGTGAACGGGCAGAAGATCTTCACCACCGGCGGCCACGACGCCGACTACGTCTGGCTTGCGGTGCGCACCGGCAGCGCCGACTCGAGGCACCGCGGCATCTCGATCCTCATCGTCGACACCAAGGACCCCGGCTTCGGCTGGACCCCCATCATCACCTGCGACGGCGCGCACCACGTCAACGCCACGTACTACAGCGACGTGCGCGTCCCGGTCGAGATGCTCGTCGGCGAGGAGAACGAGGGCTGGAGGCTGATCACCACCCAGCTCAATCACGAACGCGTCATGCTCGGCCCCGCCGGCCGCGTGGGCGGGCTCTACGACCGGGTGTTCGCCTGGGCCCGTTCCCGGGACCTGCTCGGCGAACCCGACGTGCGGCGCGGGCTCGGCGAGATCCACGCGACGTTCCGGCTCAACGAACTGCTCAACTGGCAGGTCGCCGCCAGCGAATCCGAGGCGGTCGACATCGCGGACGCGTCGGCCACCAAGGTGTTCGCCACCGAACGCATCCAGCGTGTCGGCCGGCTCGCGGAGGAGATGGTCGGCCGGTTCGGGGATCCCGGCGACCCGGAGACCGCGGACCTGCTGCGCTGGCTCGACATGCAGGTCAAGCGGAACCTGGTGATCACCTTCGGCGGCGGTGTCAACGAGGTGATGCGGGAACTGATCGCGACGGCGGGCCTGGCCATGCCCCGGGTCCCGCGGTGAAGGGGGACGTGTCGATGAGCGCCGCCGTGCCGGGCCCCCACGCCGAGATCCGCGCGGCCGCCGAACGCGTCCGCGCCGACGGGCCGTCCAAGCCGCGTGCGGGCCGCGACCGGGTGAACCTGCCGCTGATCCGCAACTGGCTCGAGGCGATCGGCGACGAGAACCCGATCTACACAGACGAATCCGCCGCGATCGCGGCCGGGCACGGCGGCCTCGTCGCGCCACCCGCGATGGCGCAGGTGTGGACCATGCGCGGCCTCGGCGCCAAGCGCGAGGAGGACGATCCGCTCCGCCGGATGACGGAGATCCTCGACGAGGCGGGCTACACGTCGGTCGTCGCCACGAACTGCGATCAGGTCTACCACCGCTATCTGCGCCACGGCGAGGAGGTGACCATCGAGTCCACCCTCGAGGACCTCGCCGGACCGAAGAAGACCGGCCTCGGCGAGGGCTGGTTCTTCACCACCCGCAGCGTGTGGAAGGCCGGCGACGAGGTGGTCGCCGAAATGCTCTTCCGCATCCTCAAGTTCGCGCCGCCCCTCCGCGAGACCGGCCGAATGTCACATTCTGTCGATTCAACCGAACCGGTGTCACATTCGGCCCCGGCGGTTCCGGCGGACCTCGACCCCACCCGCATGCTGCGGCCGTCCGCGTCGCAGGACACGCGGTTCTTCTGGGACGGTGTCGCCGCGCACGAACTGCGTATCCAGCGGCGGCCCGACGGCACGCTGCAGCACCCGCCGGTGCCGGCGCTGTGGCTGGCCAAGGACGAGACGACCGACTACGTCGTCGCGTCGGGCCGCGGCACCGTCTTCAGCTACGTGGTGCACCACGCGCCGAAGGTGCCGGGGCGGACGGTGCCGTACGTCGTCGCCCTCGTCGAACTCGAGGAAGGCGTTCGTATGCTCGGCGAACTGCGCGGGGTGGACCCCGGCGACGTGCGCATCGGGACGCCGGTCGAGGCGATCTTTCTCGATTTCCCGGGCGACGACGAGACCGGCGGCGACCCCTGGACCCTGTACGCCTGGCAGCCGAGCGAGGAGCGCGCATGAACGCGGGAACGGTCACCGTCGGACAATCCTTGCCGCCGTTGACGATCCGGGCCGATCCGACGTTCGTCGTCTCGACGGCCTTGGCCACCAGGGACTTCCAGGACGTGCACCACGACCGCGACAAGGCGCAGCAGCGCGGGTCGAAGGACATCTTCGTCAACATCCTCACCGACACCGGGCTGGTGCAGCGCTATGTCACCGACTGGGCCGGTCCGCGCGCGGTGCTGAAGTCGGTCTCGCTGCGGCTGGGGGTGCCCTGGTACGCGTACGACTCGCTGACCCTGACCGGGACCGTCGCCGCCGTCGAGGCCGACGGGCGCATCACCGTCGACATCGTCGGCAAGAACGGTCTGGGCGACCACATCACCGCGAAGGCCGTCCTCGAGATCGGAGGCTCCGCATGAGCGACCTGTCCCGCCGCGCCGCCATCGCCGGCATCGGTGCCACCGACTTCTCCAAGGACTCCGGCCGCAGCGAACTGCGCCTGGCCGCGGAGGCGGTGCGGGCGGCGCTGGCCGACGCCGGCCTGCGCCCGGCGGACGTCGACGGCCTGACCTCCTTCACGATGGACACCAACACCGAGATCGCCGTCGCACGTGCGGTGGGGATCCCGAGCCTGAAGTTCTTCTCCCGCGTCCACTACGGCGGCGGCGCGGCATGTGCCACCGTGCAGCAGGCGGCGATGGCCGTCGCCACCGGCGTCGCGGACGTGGTGGTGGTGTACCGGGCCTTCAACGAGCGCTCCGGGGCGCGGTACGGTCAGGTCAACACCGCGCTGTCCGCGCAGGTCAACTCCTCCGGCACCGACTACGCCTTCTCCTATCCGCACGGCCTGGGCACCCCCGCTTCGTTCGTGGCGATGGCCGCCCGGCGCTACATGCACGTCACCGGGGCCACCAGCGCGGACTTCGGGAAGGTCGCCGTCGCGGCCCGCAGGCACGCCGCGACGAATCCGCATGCCTTCTTCCACGGCAGGCCGATCACCCTCGACGACCACCAGAATTCGCGGTGGATCGCGGAACCGCTGCACCTGCTCGACTGCTGCCAGGAGTCCGACGGCGGCGTCGCGCTCGTCGTCACCACGACCGAACGGGCGCGGGACCTGCCCCAGCCGCCGGCCGTGGTGGCGGGGGCCGCCCAGGGCAGCGGACCGGACCAGTACATCATGGCCAGCTACTACCGTGACGGCCTGACGGGGCTGCCCGAGATGGGCATCGTCGGCCGCCAACTGTGGGAGCAGTCCGGCCTCGGCCCGCAGGACGTGCAGACGGCGGTGCTTTACGACCACTTCACGCCGTACGTGCTCATGCAGCTCGAGGAACTCGGGTTCTGTGGGCCCGGCGAGGCGAAGGACTTCGTCGCCGACGGGGCGATCGAGCTCGGCGGCCGGCTGCCCCTCAACACCCACGGCGGCCAGCTCGGCGAGGCATACATCCACGGGATGAACGGCATCGCCGAGGGGGTGCGCCAGCTGCGCGGCACATCCGTCAATCAGGTTCCCGACGTGGAGAACGTACTGGTCACCGCGGGCACCGGCGTGCCGACGTCGGGACTGGTGCTGGCGAGGAGCTGAGGGCGCCGGTGTCCGCCCGGACCCGGGAGGATCCGGCCGGACATCACGGCCGGGAGCCGACCGGGACGGTATAAGTAGGACATGAATTCCGCCTCACACTCAGGCCGCGGCGACGCGGGCCGCGACGCCGACTGGGACGGACCGGCGCCGTCCATGGCGCCGGCGGACCTGCTGCACGACCCGCCGGTCACCCAGCGCGGGGCGCGCCGCCGCGCCGAGCTGATCGCGGCGGCCCGGGTCGTCTTCGAGCGGTCCGGGTTCCTCGACAGCAAGCTCACCGACATCACGCGTGAGGCGAAGTGCTCGACGGGGTCCTTCTACACCTACTTCAACAACAAGGAGGAGGTGTTCGCGGCCGTCCTCCAGGAGGCCCAGGAGGACATGCTGCACCCGGGGATGGGCCGGGCCGCGGGCACCGACGACCCGTACGCGGTGCTCGAGGCCAGCAACCGGGCGTACCTCGAGGCGTACCGCCGCAACGCCCGCCTCATGGTGCTGCTCGAGCAGGTCGCGAGCATCGATCCGCGCTTCCGCGAGCTGCGGCGCCGGCGCGGCGAGACCTTCATCCGGCGCAACGCGCGCAGCATCGCGGAGCTGCAGAAGCGCGGCATCGCCGATCCGGAACTCGATCCGATGCTCGCCTCGCGCGCGCTGTCGGGCATGGTCAGCCGCCTGGCCTACTCGACGCTCGCCCTCGGCGACGCCGAGCCGGTGGATTTCGACGTCCTGGTGACCACCCTGACGCGGCTGTGGGCCAATGCGCTGCGGATCCCGGAGCGCGCCGCCACGGCAACCACTTGAACTCGAGGTTTGATTCAACTAAACAGAGAGGCATCATCCCCGACGAGAGGAACGCCAGTGCACGTCGAAGGCAAGGTCGCCGTTGTCACCGGAGCCGGTAACGGGATCGGCGCCGCACTCGCTGCCCGGCTCGTCGCCGCGGGAGCGCGGGTGCTCGTCGCCGATCTCGACGGCGACGCCGCGCAGCGCGTGGCCCGCGAACTCGATCCCGACGGCGCCGGTCTGGCCGTGGGCGTCGGCGCCGACGTCGCCGATCCCGACCGGATCCGGGAGATCGTCGACCGCGCCGAGGCCGACCTCGGTCCCGTCGCGCTGTACTTCGCCAACGCCGGAGTCGCCGGGGCAGCGGGGCTCGGCGCCGACGAGTCGGCCTGGGACCTCGCGCTCGACGTGAACCTGCGCGCGCACGTGCGGGCCGCGCAGCTGATGGTGCCGCGATGGCTCGAGCGCGGCGAGGGCTACTTCGTGAGCACCGCCTCCGCCGCCGGGCTGCTCACCCAGATCGGTTCGGCCACCTACTCGGCCACCAAGCACGCCGCCGTCGGATTCGCCGAATGGCTGTCGGTCACCTACGGCGACAAGGGAATCCGCGTCAGTTGCGTGTGCCCCATGGGGGTGAACACCCAGCTGCTGCACGAGGGGGAGACCTCCGGCGAGGGGCTGGGCGTGGCGGCCGCGCGGGCCGTCACCTCCGCGGGGGCGGTCCTCGAACCGGCCGACGTCGCGGAGGTGGTGCTCGCGGGGGTCGAGGCCGAGCAGTTCCTGATCCTGCCGCACCCCGAGGTCCTCGACATGTACCGGATGAAGGGCGCCGACTACGACCGCTGGCTCACCGGAATGCGGCGCTATCAGGAACGACTGCTGGCCGGTATCTGACGAGCCGGGAAAACCGCTCGAAACCTGTCGGAGGTCTGTAGCACACTGGGGCGCACATCCGACGACGGGGAGGACTCATGGCCGACGCCATAGTCGCCGAGGGGTTGATCAAGAGGTACGGACGGGTCACGGCCCTCGACGGAATCGATCTGCGAGTCCCGGAAGGGACGGTGACGGCGCTGCTCGGGCCCAATGGCGCCGGCAAGACGACCACGGTGCGGGTGCTCACCACCCTGCTCGTACCGGACGAGGGCCGGGCCACCGTGGCGGGACTCGACGTCGTCGCCGACGCGCGCGCTCTGCGTTCGCACATCGGCGCCTCGGGCCAGTACGCCGCGGTCGACGAGTATCTCACCGGGTTCGAGAATCTCGAAATGGTCGGTCGCCTCTACCATCTGGGTATCAAGCGCAGCCGCGAGCGGGCGCGTGAGCTGCTCGAGCAGTTCGACCTGGTCGAGGCCGGGGACCGTCCGGTCAAGGGCTACTCCGGCGGCATGCGGCGCCGGCTCGACCTCGCCGGTGCGCTGGTGGCGCAGCCACCCGTGCTGTTCCTGGACGAACCCACCACCGGGCTGGACCCGCGGGCCCGGCTCCAGCTGTGGGAGGTCATCGACCAGCTCGTCGCGCAGGGGACGACGCTGCTGCTCACCACCCAGTACATGGAGGAGGCGGAGCGGCTCGCAGACCGGATCGCGGTGATCGACCGGGGCGTCGTGATCGCCCGCGGCACCGCCGACGAACTCAAGAGCCTCGTGGGCGGGGAACGCATCGAGCTGGGGGTCGCGGACGCCGCCACGATCCCGACCGTGCGCCGCGAGCTCGACGACCTCGCGGTCGGCGAGATGCAGGCCGACGCGGGATCCGGTCGCGTCACCGTGCCGGTCAGCGACACCGGCTCGACAGGCAGCGGCGCCGATGTGCTGGCCACGGCGCTCGGCCGGCTGTCCGCGGCGGGCATCCGCGTCACCGATGTGGCGTTGCGCAAACCGACACTGGACGACGTGTTCCTCGCCCTCACCGGGCACGAGGCGGACGAGAAGATCGAGGAGGCGGTGGGATGAACACGGCTCAGATGATGGTGTCGGACGGGGTCACCATCGCCAAGCGCAACGTCATCAAGATCAAGCGCGTGCCCGACCTCATCGTCTTCACGATGCTCTCGCCGATCATGTTCGTGTTGCTGTTCGCGTACGTGTTCGGCAGCGCGATCCAGGTTCCGGGGATGTCCTACCGCGAGTTCCTCATCGCCGGCATCTTCACCCAGACGGTGATCTTCGGGGCGACCTGGACCGGTCTGGGCATGGTCGAGGACCTGCAGAAGGGCATCATCGACCGGTTCCGCTCGCTGCCCATGGCGCCGTCCGCGGTGCTGGTCGGCCGCACCTCCACCGACGTGCTCATCAACGTGCTCAGCCTGGTGGTGATGTCGCTGACGGGCCTGCTCGTCGGGTGGCGGATCCACTCGTCGTTCGGGGAGGCCCTTGCCGGATACGCGCTGCTGTTGTTGTTCGCCTACGCTCTGTCCTGGGTGATGGCGGTGGTGGGGATGTGGATCCGCACGCCGGAGGTGTTCAACAATGCGAGCTTCATGGTGATCTTCCCGTTGTCGTTCGTGGCCAACACGTTCGTCGACATCTCCTCGCTGCCCCCGGTGCTGCAGACGATCGCGGAATGGAACCCGGTGTCGGCCCTGACGCAGGCTGTGCGGGAGTTGTTCGGCAACACCAATCCGGCGATGCCCGTGTCGGACGCGTGGCCGCTGCAGAACCCGATCCTGGCGTCGCTGCTGTGGACGGCCGCGATGCTGATCGTGTTCGTGCCCTTCGCGATCCGTCGCTACCAGAAGGCCGTCAGCCGCTGAGGAACCCTGGTCGACGCGCTGGGGTCGCGCACGGGCCGCGGCCCCGGCCGTCGAACGCGCTACGCGGTGCTCGTGGCCGGACTGGTGCACTTGCCCCCCGACCTGATGGTCAGTGGGAGGTGTGGTCGTTGGTGCCGATGCGGTGGACGTGGATGAGGTCGGTCGAGCCGATGGTGTTCGGGGGTGATCCGGCGACGATGACGACGAGGTCGCCGTGCCGGTAGCGGTCGAGTCGGAGGAGGGCGGTGTCGACTTGGCGGATCATGTCGTCGGTGGTGCGGACGGGGTCGACGAGGAAGGTCTCGGTGCCCCACGTCAGGGCGAGTTGGTTGCGCACTTCGGGCAGCGGGGTGAAGGCCAGTAGTGGCAGCGGGGTGTGCAGGCGGGCGAGGCGGCGGACGGTGTCCCCGGATTGGGTGAACGCGACGAGGGCTTTCGCGTGCAATCGCTCCCCGATGTCGCGGGCGGCGAAGGACAGGACCCCGCCCTTGGTGCGGGGTGTGTGCGTGAGGGCAGGAACGGTGGTGGTTTCGCGTTCGACGGCGGCGACGATGCGGGCCATGGTGCGGACCGTCTCGATCGGGTACTTGCCGACGGAGGTTTCGCCGGAGAGCATGACAGCGTCGGCGCCGTCGAGGACGGCGTTGGCGACGTCGGAGGCCTCGGCCCGGGTGGGGCGGGAGTTCTCGATCATCGAATCGAGCATTTGGGTGGCCACGATCACCGGCCGCGCGTTCTCGCGGGCGAGTTGCACGGCCTTCTTCTGCACCAGCGGGACCTGTTCGAGGGGCACTTCGACTCCGAGGTCGCCGCGGGCGACCATGATCGCGTCGAACGCGAGCACGATTGTCTCCAGGTTGTCGACGGCTTCCGGCTTTTCGATCTTCGCGATCACCGGGACGTGGCGGCCGACTCGGTTCATCACCTCGTGGACGCGGTCGATGTCGGCGGCGGCGCGCACGAAGGAGAGTGCGACCAGGTCCACGCCGAGCCGGAGGGCGAATTCGAGGTCGTCGACGTCCTTGTCGGACAGCGCGGGAGCGGAGATGTTCATCCCAGGCAGCGACAGGCCCTTGTTGTTCGACACCGGTCCGCCCTCGAGGACGGTGCAGACCACGTCGGGGCCCTCGACGGCGGTGACAACGAGGTGGAGTTTGCCGTCGTCGACGAGCAGGTGGTCGCCGGGGCGTGCGTCGTCGGCGAGGCGACTGTAGGTGGTGGAGACCCGGTCGTGGTCCCCGGGACAGTCGTCGACGGTGATCCGTACCGTCTCCCCGCTCGCCCACACGGTGGCGCCGTCGGCGAAGCGGCCGAGACGGATCTTCGGCCCCTGCAGGTCCGCGAGGATCCCGACCGATCGGCCGGTGGCCTCCGCGGCCGCCCGGACCCGGTCGTAGTTGGCCTGGTGATCGCTGTGGTCGCCATGGCTGAAGTTCAGCCGGGCGATGTCCATCCCCGACTCCACCAACTCGAGCAGCCCGTCGTCCGTGGCGACCGCGGGCCCGAGGGTGCAGACGATCTTCGCCCGCCGCGGCGACAGCAGGGCGCCGAGATCGAGAGGGGACGCCGCAGCGATGACGGGGCGGACGTGGTCGGTGACGGTCATCGGGATCCTTCGATTCGGGTGCGGTGAAGTGGTTCGGCGCCGGGCCGGCCCTTGTCGGGGCGCCGTCGGGGTGGGCGGGAGCTCAGCGCGTGCTCTCGGCAGTGTGCCGGTAGCGGGCATTGCCGGCGGCGGGTACGAGAGGGCCGGCGGCGGAGGGAAGCCGCGTGTCGTAGGTGTGCGCGATCTCTCGCGCGATGCGAGTGAGGAGCCGGCCCGTCAGGGCGGGGTCCGTCGAGGTATCCCGGTCGGTGTAGTCGCCGAGTGCACAGATTCGGCTGAAACCCGCTTGCTGCCAGCGTGACCGGGGCAGGCTGTTGCGGCCGGCAACGGCGATCACCGGGACCGGGTGGGCGCGGCGAGCCAGGACGGTCAGCAGTTTGCCGTGTTCGGTCTGCTCGTCGATGCTGCCCTCGCCGGTGATCACCAGGTCGGCGCCGGGAAGGTAGCCGTCGAAGTCGAGCAGTTCGAGGAAGAACTCGGCGCCGGACACCATCCGGGCGCCGAGCAGCATGGCGGCGAACCCGATGCCGCCGGCACTGCCGGCCCCTGCGGAGTCGGCCACCGCCCTGGCCTGGGGACAGCCGCTCCGGGTGAACGCGTCGACCAGGTTCTCCAGGCCGTCGTCGAGGTAGCGCACGGTGGCGGGGTCGGCGCCCTTCTGGGGCCCGTACACCGCCGCCGCGCCGGTCGGGCCGGTCAGCGGGTTGGTGACATCACCGGCGACCACGATCTCGATGCCGGTCAGGTTCACCGCCCGGGAGGCGTCGACCGTGTGGACCTGGCGCAGGGTTCGCCCGCAGGCCCGTAGCTGCCGGCCGTTGCTGTCGTAGAAGACGAAGCCCAGCGCCGCGAGCATTCCCATGCCACCGTCGGTGCTGGCGCTGCCGCCCAGGGCGAGGACCAACCGGACGGGGTGGTGGCGCAGGGCGTGGCCGATCGCCTGCCCCATTCCGAGGCTCGACGCGTCGAGGGGGGCCCTTCGGCCGCTCGGGAGGGTGGCGAGCCCGCAGGTGTCGGCGACTTCGACCACAGCGGTGCCGTCGTGGACGCCGATTCGGCCATAGTGCGGCGTTCCGGTTGCTCCGGCCACGGTCACCGGATGGGGAGTGAACCCGCCGGCCACCGCTGCGTCGACGCTTCCGTCACCGCCGTCGGCGAGGGGAAGCCGCCGACTGTCGATGCCCGCCGCGGAAAGTCCGGTCGCCAGATGCTCGGCGACCTCCGCCGCGGAAAGTGACCCCTTGAACTTGTCGGGGGCGACCAGAACCCTCATCGTCAGCCTTTCCGGGTGTGTGGTGTATGCGTCGTTCAGTGCCGGGCGGTGTGCGCGTCGTCGAGGCGTTCGTGGTCGATGCGGACTGCGTCGGCCTCGGCGAAGAGGGCGGGGGCGGTATTGTCGCGATGTGGGTCGTGACGGTGCCTGTCCCGGGGTTCCTGTTCGAGGATCTCCATGTCGAAGTCGTTCTCGGTCTCCCCGGCTGGTGGGGGGAGTACCTCGCCGGCGAAGACGCGGCGGGCCCGGTCGACATCGAGTTCGTGGTTCCACTTGGCGACGAACAGGGTGGCGACGGCGTTGCCGATGAAGTTGACCAGGGCGCGGCACTCGGACATGAATTTGTCGATGCCGAAGATCAGCATGATGCCGGCGGCGGGAATGGTGCCGAGGGTGCTCAAGGTTGCGGTCAGGGCGATGAATCCGCCTCCGGCTACGCCCGCTGCGCCCTTCGAGGTGAGCAGCATGACACCGAGCAGTCCGAGTTGCTGGGGGATCGACAGGTCGGTGTTGGTGGCCTGCGCGATGTACAGGGCGGCGAGGGAGAGGTAGATGGCGGCGCCGTCGAGGTTGAAGCTGTAGCCGGTGGGAACGACCAGTCCGACGGTGGTCTTCTTGACGCCGGCATACTCCATCTTCCGCATCAGGCCGGGCAGGGCGGGCTCGGCTGTGGAGGTGCCCAGGATGAGCAGGAGTTCTTCCTTGAAGAATCCGAGCATGCGGAAGATGTTGAGCCGCAGGTACGCCATGACCGATCCGAGGACCACGATCACGAAGAACGCGGAGGTGACGTAGAACAGCAGGATCAGGCTGCCCAGGCTGGTGAGGGTGGAAACGCCGTACTTTCCGATGGCGAAGGCCATCGCGCCGAATGCGCCGAGCGGAGCGAGCTTCATGATGAAACCGAGCACCTTGAAGATCACCGCGGTGAGGCGTTCGACGGCGTCCCGGATCGGTGCCGCGACCTGTCCGACCGCGTTGATCGCGACGCCGAAGATGACGGCGAGGAAGATGACCTGGAGGATGTCGCCCTCGACGAACGGACCGAGGACGCTGTCCGGGACCAGGTGGGTGATGAACTCCCACCACTGTTTCTCTTCGCCGCTCTTGATCAGCGTCTCGGCGGAGTCGGTGGTTTCGAGAGAGGCCGCGTCGGCGTTCACACCGTCGCCGAGGCGGAAGATGTTGATGGCCACCAGGCCGGTGATCATGGCGATGATGGTGCCGACCTGGAAGTAGGTCAGTGCCTTGATTCCGGTCACCCCCACCTTCTTCAGGTCCGCGACGCTCGCGATGCCGCCGACGATGGTGAGGAACACGATCGGGCAGATCAGCATCTTCATCGCGGTGATGAAGGTGGTGCCGATCGGTTCCATGGCCTCGCCGGTGTCAGGCCAGAGCCATCCGACGAGAATGCCGAGCACGATGGCGATCAGGACCCAGAAGTACAGTTGTCTGTACCAAGGCTTCTTCACAGTCGCCGGTGGGGAACTCGCTGCGCTACTGGGTGTTTGCATGACATGCACCTCGGGTGAGAGTTTCGGGCGGAAGGTCGGGTGGGCACGGCCGGATCCGGGGCCCCGGTCCGGCAGAGCGTGCCGGACCGGGGTGGCTGCGGGAGAAGCGCTGTCAGGCGGGGGCGAGCGCGCTCTGCAGGGCGGTGACGATGGCCTCGGTGACCGTGCCGGTGTCCGCGGTTCCACCGATGTCGCGGGTGAGGGCGCCACTGCCGGTGGCTGTTTCGATGGCGGCCTCGATGCGGCGGGCCTCGTCGTGCAGTCCGAAATGGTCGAGCATGAGGGCGGCGCTGGCGATCGCGCCGATCGGGTTGCTGATGCCCTGGCCGGCGATGTCGGGGGCGGAGCCGTGAACGGGTTCGAACATGCTCGGGAAGCGACGTTCGGGATTCAGGTTCGCGCTCGAGGCCACGCCGAGGCTGCCGGCGAGCGCGGAGCCGAGGTCGGAGAGGATGTCGGCGTTGAGGTTCGACGCGACGACCACGGACAGGTCCTCGGGGTGCAGGATGAACTTCGCGCTCATGGCGTCGACGAGGACGCTCTCGGTGGCCACGTCCGGGTAGTCGGCGGCAACGCGGTCGAAGACCTCGTCCCACAGAACCATGCCGTACTGCTGAGCATTGGACTTGGTCACGCTCGATACCTTCTTCACCGTGCGGGTGCGGGCCAGATCGAAGGCGAATCGCATGATTCGCTCGCAACCCTTCTCGGTGAACAGAGCGGTCTGCAGTGCGACCTCGTTGCCCGGTCCGCGGCCGCTGAGGTTGCGCCCGCCGAGGCCGGCGTACTCACCCTCGCTGTTCTCGCGGACGACGACCCAGTCGAGTTCGGTGTCGTCGGCCTTGCGCAACGGAGACTGCACGCCGGGCAGGAACTTGACGGGCCGGACGTTGGCCCATTGATCGAAGTTCTGGGTGATGTTCAGGCGCAGGCCCCACAGGCTGATGTGGTCGGGGACGTTCTCCCATCCGACCGCGCCGAAGTAGATGGCGTCGAATGCCTTCAGGGTTTCCAGGCCGTCGTCGGCCATCATCTTTCCGGTCTGTGCGAAGTACTCGCAGCCCCAAGGGAATTCTTCCCACTCGAAGGCGAATCGCCCGCCGGATTGTTCGGCGAGGACGTCGAGCACGCGCCGTCCTGCTGCGACGACCTCCTTGCCGACGCCATCGGCGGGGATCGATGCGATCTTGAACGTCTGCGGTGCCATGCCGGTGCCTCCATCGTGTTGTGCTGATCACAGTGCGTGATGTCTCCATTAACCCGTCACGGCAATGGGGCGTCCATGACGAAGACTCGATCCGCCTTATAGGTTTTGCCTAATTGGCGGGTATCTTCGCAGGTAGGACGAGTGCGGTGAGTGGATGCGCACCACGGGGCGACCCGGGTCGGTATCGGAGACGAGGTTCGGATGGACGCACGGCAGCTGAGGTACTTCCTGGCGGTGGTCGACGAGGGTGGCATCAACCGTGCCGCGGAAACCCTGTTGATCGCCCAGCCGTCCCTGTCCCAGTCCATCGCTGCACTCGAGCGCGAACTCGGCGTTCCCCTGTTCCACCGAGTCGGCCGTCGGCTGGTGCTCAGCGACGCCGGCCGCACGCTCATCGGTCCGGCCCGCGTGGTCCTGCGAGACCTCGAAGACGCCAAAGCCTCCGTCGAGGCGTTGAAAGGGCTGCGCAGCGGCCGCGTCGATCTGATCACGATGCCGTCGCCCGGGATCGAGCCGCTCACCACGATCCTGACCAGCTTCAGCCACACCTATCCGTCGGTGATCATCAACGCCGAGGCGGCCTTCACGCCCGACGAGGTTCTGCACGCGGTCCGCACCGGTATCTGTGAGGTGGGCATTCTCGGATCCCCCGAGGAAGTTCGTGCTGCTGAACTCGACGTCGTCGCGCTCGAAAGCCAGCCGCTGATCCTGATCTCCGGTCCGAACGCGGACACCCCGGACCGCCCCGAGATCCGCAGATCCGAGCTGTCCGGATTCCGGTTGATCGTCTCGCAGCGTGGATCGTTGATGCGGACCCTGGTCGACGAGGTCCTCGCCAGTGGCGTCGAAGCCACCATCGTCGCCGAGGTCGCGCACCGCACGTCGATCATGCCCATGGTCCTCAGTGGGTTCGGTCAAGCCGTGATGCCGTCCTCCTGGGCCCCCTCGGCACGTCAAGCAGGTGCGCGCGTGCACCGCATCATCCCCGAGTCGTATCTCCACGTCGCGGCCGTCTCCCGGCGGACGCACCTCACGCCACCCGCATGCACCCTGATGGACGAAGCACGCCGCTATGCTGCGCGCACCCCTGCCGCATGGGAGGTTCCACCCGGCGTGACGCCGCGCTCCAGGTCACGGTCACAGTGATCCGACTGCGCTCCGACCACCACCCGAGGAGGTGCCGGTATCCGAAAAAACATCCCGCGCTGCGACTAGCGCGCTCGGAGATGGGTACTCCGTCCGTACCGATCCACGTCGTGGGGAAGGGCCATGACAGCTGAGAACCAGGGCGACCGAACCGACGTCGACAAGGCGTTGCTCGGGCACGCCACCTATCGCAGCCTCGGCGAACAGCGGCTCTCACCCGCCGAAGAGCGGTTCGAGAAGGGCCGCCGCACGATTGGGCTGTTTCTCGCGCCGCTGATCGCGATCGTCTTCCTCGCCCTGCCGATCGACATACCGCCGCAACAGCAGACGTTGGCCGGTGTGCTGCTCGGCGTCATCCTGCTGTGGGTGAGCGAGGCGATGCCGATCCCGATCACCGGACTGCTCGGTGTGGCGGTCGTGGTCTTTCTGGGGGTGGCACCGGCCGACGAAGTCCTCGCAGCGTTCGGGTCGTCGACGATCTTCACTTTCATCGGAGCGTTCATCCTCGCTCAGGCGATGCTCAAACACGGCGTGGCGCGTCGGTTCGCGTTCCGCATCCTGACCCTGCCGCGTGTGGGCCAGTCCACCACCGGGGTGATCATCGCCTTCGGCGCGATCACGTGCGGGCTCTCGGCCTTCGTATCCAACACCGCGACCGTCGCGATGCTGCTGCCCACGGCGCTGGGCATCCTCGG
The DNA here is from genome assembly GCF_011058165.1 of Rhodococcus aetherivorans. GTDB lineage: Bacteria > Actinomycetota > Actinomycetes > Mycobacteriales > Mycobacteriaceae > Rhodococcus > Rhodococcus aetherivorans. The sequence continues at coordinate 89,702 of NZ_JAALEG010000009.1, read as the reverse complement.
CGTCATCGCGAAGCTCATGCAGAACCGCGGCGTCGTCGCACCCGACTTCGACCCGCTTCGCGTCCGGGTGGGCGCCGCGATCATGCTGATGCTCGCGTACGGAGCAAGCGTGGGCGGCCTGCTGACGCCGGTCGGGAGCCCACCCAACCTCATCGGACGCGGGCTCATCGAGGAGGCCACGGGAGAGCGGATCAGCTTCGGGCAGTGGATGGTGATCGCCATCCCGATCTGTCTGTCGATGTTCATCGCGCTCGCCGTCATCCTGCTGCGCCTGAACAAGCCCGAGATCCGACGTATCGAGGGCGTCGCCGACTACCTGGCGCAGCAGCGCGCGGAAATGGGTCCGCTGTCTCGTGCCGAGAAGAACACGCTCATCGCCTTCGGAGTCACGGTGACGCTGTGGATCCTGCCCGGTATCGTCGCGGTGATCGCCGGCAACGACTCGGACCTCTACAGCACGATCAGCGACCGGCTCGACGAGGGCATGGTCGCGGTCTTCGGGGCGGCGTTGCTCTACCTTCTGCCGACCGATTGGGAGAATCGCGAGTTCACGCTGCGCTGGCGAGACGCAGCGGAGATCGACTGGGGCACGATCGTGCTGTTCGGCACCGGCATCATCTTCGGCTCCCTGCTCGCCGACACCGGCCTCGCCGAGACGATCGGCACATCCGTCGCGGACTCGCTGGGCTTGACGAGCGTCGTCGCCATCACGGTCTTCGCCGTCGTGCTGGCCATCGCCGTATCGGAGACGACGAGCAACACGGCGTCGGCGGCGGTCGTGGTGCCGATCGTGATTCCGGTGGCGGTGGCGGCCGGTGTCAACCCCTTCGTGCCGGCGCTCGCGGCCACGTTCGCTGCGTCGTTCGGCTTCATGCTTCCGGTCTCGACGCCGCAGAACGCCGTGGTCTACGGCTCCGGGGCCGTCCCGATCACCACGATGATTCGAAGCGGGGTGGTCTTCGACATCGTGGGGGCGATCCTGATCATCGTTCTCCTGCCCTTGACGATCGCCCTGGTCGGCCTCGGCGCTGCATGATCGGCCACACCGTCGTCGCGAAGGTCGACGTCCGGAGACTGCACGCGACGGGGGTGGACGTGGATGACGTTGGCGTGCAGCTTCGGCAGGGCAGCGCTCGCACCTCGTTCAGGAGGTCGGGGTCGTCGTTGCCGAGGGAGGCGATCGCTGCGTGCCGCGGCCCTGCCACCCGAAAGAGCCTGAGTGAACGGCCCGGAGCGATGCCGGTCGCCGTGGGATAGTGGGCCTGTCGAGCGAGTACAGGGAGCAGGCCCACATGCACGAATCGACCGGGAGATGACGATGAGTGGACCGGTGATCGACCCCCGCCGTCACGACGCGGTGATCTTCGACCTCGACGGGGTGGTCACCGACACCGCGGCGGTCCACGCCGGGGCGTGGAAGGAACTCTTCGACCGGTATCTCTCGCGTCGTCCCGAACGCGACGGCGAGGAGCATCGCGAGTTCACCGACGAGGACTACCGCAAATTCGTCGACGGCAAGCCGCGCGTCGACGGCGTCGCCGATTTCCTTGCCTCGCGCGGAATCACGCTGCCGTGGGGGGACCCCGACGACGGCCCGGACGTCGAGACCGTGTGCGGGCTCGGTGCCCGCAAGGACGAGATGTTCCGCGAGCGGATCCACCGCGACGGTGTCCCGGTGTTCGAATCCAGCGTCGATCTCGTGCGCCGGATCCAGAGCCTCGGGCTGGGCACCGCGGTCGTCACCTCGAGCCGCAACTGCACGCTCGTGCTCGAGGCCGCCGGGCTCGCCGACCTGTTCGGCGTCCGGGTCGACGGCGTGGTCTCCGACGAACTCGGGTTGCCCGGCAAGCCCGATCCGGCGGCCATGCTCGAGGCCGCCCACCGGCTCGGGGTCCACCCGGCCCGGTCCGTCGTCGTCGAGGACGCGGAGGCGGGCGTCGCCGCGGGCCGGCACGGCGGGTTCGGTCTCGTCGTCGGCGTGGACCGGGTCCATCATCGCGACGAACTGCGGCGCCGCGGCGCCGACGTGGTGGTCGACGACCTCGCCGAGCTGGCGGTGCGCACCGGCGACCGGCGCATGTCGGAGATCCCGGACGCGTTGGCGTCGCTCCAGCAGCTGACCGCCTTGCTCGGCACACGCCGGCCCGCCGTCTTCCTCGACTTCGACGGCACGCTGTCCGAGATTGTGAACGATCCCGCGGCCGCCACGCTGGTCGACGGTGCGGCGGCGGTGCTGTCTTCCCTGGCGAGCGAATGCACCGTCGCCGTCATTTCGGGACGCGACCTCGCCGACGTGCAGACCCGGGTCGGTCTTCCGGGCCTGTGGTACGCGGGAAGTCACGGCTTCGAACTGATCGGCCCCGACGGGCAGCACCAGCAGAACGATGCGGCCCTGGCCGCCGTGCCCTACCTCGAGCGGGCCGCCGCCGCGCTGCAGGAACGGCTCGCCGACGTGCCGGGCGCGGTGATCGAACACAAGCGGTTCACCGTCGCCGTGCACTACCGCAACGTCGCTCCGGACCGCGAGGAGGGACTCGTCGCCGCGGTGCACGAGGTCGCCGCCGCCGAGGACCACCTCCGGGTCACGACCGGTCGCAAGGTCGTCGAGATCCGCCCCGACGTCGACTGGGACAAGGGCCGGGCTCTCGAATGGGTGCTCGAGCACGTGCGCGACGAGGACAACCCGATCCCGGTCTACATCGGTGACGACATCACCGACGAGGACGCGTTCGACGCGCTGGCCGGCACCGGACTCGGAATCGTGGTGCGCCACACCGAGGACGGCGACCGTCGCTCGGCGGCACAGTTCTCGGTGGATGGCCCCGAACAGGTCCGGCGGCTGCTGCAGCGGCTCGCCGAGCTGTGGGGCGAGGACCAGGAGGTCGGCCCGCGTCACGACGCCTGGACCCTGTACTTCGAGGGTTACGATCCGCCGGCCGAGAAACTGCGCGAGGCCGTGTGCACGGTCGGCAACGGGTACTTCGCCACTCGTGGCTGCGCCCCCGAATCCCGCGCCGGTGCCGTGCACTACCCCGGCACGTACGCCGCCGGGATCTTCAACCGCCTGACGGACGAGGTGGCGGGCCGCACCATCGACAACGAGAGCATGGTGAACCTGCCGAACTGGCTGCCGGTCACCTTCCGCATCGACGGCGGCGAGTGGTTCGACATCGACTGCGTCGAAGTGCGGGAGTACTGCCAGTATCTCGATCTGCGCCGGGCCGTGCTCACCCGGCGGTTCCGATTCCGCGACGGTGCGGGCCGCACGACGACGGTCGTGCAGCGCCGGTTCGTCGCGATGCACCAGCCGCACGTGTGCGGCCTCGAGACGACGATCGTCCCGGAGGACTGGTCGGGGCGGCTCGAGATCCGGTCGGAGGTCGACGGCGCGGTCCGCAACACTCTCGTCGAGCGCTACCGGCACCTGGCCGGCGATCATCTCCGATTGCTGCACACCGCCCGGTTGTCCGAGGACTCGGTGTGCCTGACGGTGCAGACCAACCAGTCCCGCATCCCCGTCGCCGTGGCGGCTCGCAGCACGCTCTGGCGCGACGACGAACGGATCCCCGCCGAGTACACCCTCCTCGACTCGAGAGGGCGGGTCGGGCACATCATCGCGCTCGATGTCGCGGCCGGGGAGCCCGTGACCCTGGAGAAGATGGCCACCCTGTTCACCGGGCGTGACCAGGCGGTGTCCGAGCCGTCGGAGGAGGCCACGCGCTGGCTGGCCCGCACGGGGCGCTTCGAGGAAACGCTCGAGGGGCACGTACTCGCCTGGGTGCACCTGTGGGACCGCGTAGACATCTTCCTCGGGGGCGACGGCGAAGGCCTGCGGATAGTGCGGCTGCACCTGCTGCAGATGCTGCAGACGCTGTCGCCGAACACCGCGGATCTCGACGTCGGCGTACCGGCGCGCGGCCTGCACGGCGAGGCGTATCGAGGGCACATCTTCTGGGACGAGCTGTTCGTGCTGCCGGTGCTGAACCTGAGGTTGCCGGGGTTGACCCGTTCGCTCCTGCGCTACCGCCACCGCCGCCTGGACGAGGCCCGCCGCGCGGCGCGGGAGGCGGGTCACAGCGGCGCGATGTTCCCGTGGCAGTCCGGCAGCGACGGCCGCGAGGAGAGCCAGCAGGTGCACCTCAATCCGAAGTCGGGACGGTGGAATCCCGACGCGAGCTGGCGCCAGCACCACATCGGGGTCGCGGTCGCGCACAACGTGTGGCAGTACTACCAGGTGACCGGGGATCTGGGGTTCCTCGCGGAGTACGGGGCCGAGATGCTGGTGGAGATCGCCCGGTTCTTCGCCGATCTCGCCACGTACGACCGCGCCCGTGATCGGTACGTCATCCGCGGCGTCATCGGCCCCGACGAGTTCCACTCCGGCTATCCCGACGCGCCCTTCGACGGGATCGACAACAACGCCTACACCAACGTCATGGCGGTGTGGGTGATCCTGCGCGCGCTCGAGGCGCTGGAGATCATCCCGCTGCGGATCCGCACCGAACTGGTCGACACCCTCGGCCTGACCGCTCGCGAGACGGCGCGTTGGGAGGACGTCAGCCGCCGCATGTTCGTGCCCTTCCACGATCAGGTCATCAGCCAGTTCGAGGGCTACGGGGACCTGGCCGAACTCGACTGGGAGGGATACCGGCGCCGGCACGGCGACATCCAGCGTCTCGACCGGCTCCTCGAGGCCGAGGGCGACGACGTCAACCGCTACCGCGCGTCGAAGCAGGCCGACGTGCTCATGCTGTTCTACCTGCTGTCGGCGGACGAACTGCGGGAGCTGTTCGAGCGGCTCGGCTACCAGCTGACGGGCGAAACCATTCCGCGGACGATCGACTACTACATGGCGCGGACGTCACACGGGTCGACGCTGAGCGCGGTGGTCCACTCGTGGGTTCTGGCCCGGGCGCATCGCGGTCAGGCCATGGAGTTCTTCGACCGGGTGCTGGCGTCCGACATCGCCGACATCCAGGGGGGCACCACCTCGGAGGGGATTCATCTCGCGGCCATGGCCGGCAGCGTCGACCTGCTGCAGCGTTGCTTCTCCGGGCTCGAGGCGCGGGGGGACCGCCTGGTCTTCGGCCCGGAGTGGCCGGAGGAACTCGGCGCGCTCGAATTCCCGATCTTCTATCGGGGGCACCACCTGCAGGTGCGGATCTCCGGTCGGCAGGTCGAGGTCAGTGCAGGTGCGGGCATCCAGCGGCCGATCGAGATCGAATGCCGCGGCCGGGTCGAACGCCTGCATCCGGGCGACACGGTCCGGATGCTCTGACGGTCCGGCCGTCGGCTAGAGCGGGCTGTCGAGCCACGAGTAGTCGACCCCGATCCAGCCGCCGGCCAGGCTGAGCGTGCCCAGCAGCCACAGCGTCATGACCACGATCGCGCCGGTCGTGAGCGCTCCCGCGCCCCGCACCACCAGCGACTGCTGCCCGAACCAGTGCATGAACCGGTCGTAGCGGCCCCGCGCGAAGTGCAGCAGACGGTGAGCCCAGGCGAACTCCGAGGCCAGGATCCCGAGGCCGGCGAAGACGATCAGCCAGCCCGGGCCGGGGTAGGGGATGGCGACGACGCCGGCCAGCAACACGAGCGCTCCGAAGGTACCGACGGTGATGCGGTACGTCAGATTCAGCGACGGGCGCGTCTCGATGCGCCGGCGCCAGCGGAGCCACCGCTGCTTCAGCCGACGCAACGGGGATATGTGGGTCCGGGCCCCGACCCGGTCGGGCGCAACCGCGTGCCGAATCCGTCCTTCACTCACGATCTACCGAGCCTGCTTCTCGTCATACCTGGGTGCCGTGCACGGCAGGGTCGTCTTCCAGTCTACCGACGACCGGCGGGTACGGCGGGGCCCGGAAACGCGGACCCGCACGTCGCGGCCGGTCCGATCCACGTGGTCAGGCCGCCGCGGCGTCCGTCGGGGCGGGATTCGCGGCGGTGAGCCGGTCCAGGTAGGCGGTGAAGACGGTGCCGAGGGCGACCGCGGTCTCGATCGTGTCGAGCCCCCGTATCGCCGCCACGAAGGACTCGTAGACGATGGCCGCTGCCTGCGACGGGAACAACCCGCCCTCGTCGGCGGTCAGCACCCGCACCGCGTCGTCCACGCTGCCTTCCACCGCGCCGGCCACCGATCCGTGCAGCGGCACCGCGGCAGCCGCGGCGAGCAGGGCGTCCGCCAGCGCGGAGGAGGGGAACGCCACCGCAGCCGGTGCGATCACCCGACGGAACATCGTTACGTTCGCCATGTCGAACCTCCCGTGGAATCTCCCGAGCCGTTCTGTCGAGTGGTACCCGTGCGGGCACGTTGTACACAGTGCCCGAGGGGACCGACAAGTTCCGCTGCCGGCGAGCGACTCGTCACGCCGCCAGGACGCGCCGGGCATCGGCACGTCCGGCCTGCATGAACTCCGGCCAGTCCCGGGTGCCGAGGAACTGCCGGTAGAAGCCGACGCCCCGCACTTTCTCGTACGGAACCGGCTCGATCATCGTGACGTGGGAGGCCGAGCGCAGCCGCGCCAGGTTCTCCCGCGCCAGCTCGACCTGCTGGGACGTGCGCACCTGACCGGCGATGTAGAGGATGCTCGCGCGCCGCTCGGCCCAGCCGGTGGCGTCCTCGCCTTCGAAGCCGGGTGGGTAGAAGCCGTTGACGGCGAGGGTGACCTCGCACGGCTGCTCGAGGTCGAGCAGCGGGTGGACGGGGAAGATGTCGACGATCCCGCCGTCACACCAGTGGAATCCGCCGAGCTCGACGGGCGCGACGAACAGCGGCAGCGCGACCGCCATGTGCACGGCCCGGGCCACGGGAAGGTCGGGATACGTTCGTGGCCCGAGGTATTCGAGCCGGTTCTGTTCGATGTTCCAGATCGGCGCGTAGGCGGGTACGGGCATCGCGGCGAGCGTCATGTCGCCGAGCAGGCGCCGGTACGTGGCCTCGATCGCATCGCCGCGCAGGATGCCGGCGAACCCGCGGCCCACCGTCGGTGCGACGGCGAGCAGCCGACGCCAGTCGACGTCGAGATAGTCCTCGGGATCCAGCGCGAGGGTGAACTCTGCGACCTCCTCGGCGGGGACTCCCGCCGCGATCGGGAAGCCGAACAGCGCGGAACCGGAGCACAAGGAGATCACCGCCGGCCGGATCCCACCCTCCTCCATCGCCCGGGCCACACCGACCAGAGACGCGAGCGCTCCGCTGCCCCCTGTCGCGGCCACCGCGATCCGATCCCCCTCCTGCAGCCCGACCCGGAAGGGCTCGAACCGGGGAAAGGGGTGCAGTTCCCGGTCCGGCGTGCCCGAGGGCCGCCGCAGGGCCGCCCGCGCGACGTCGACGAGAAAACCGGCGTCGCTGCGCACGCCTTCGACCACGTCACGACCGCGGGAGAGGAGGTCGAAGTACTGGCGCACCCGGAAGATGTCGAGGACGGTGTCGAGCATGCCTCGACTGTGCGCGCGTGCCACACCGCGGGCCAGGGTCCTCGGTCCCGAATCCGTGCGGGATGCCCGCCGCGCAGCGGCTACCGGCCGGGGACGCGGCCCGATTGTGCCGCGGTGCGGAGTTGATAGCGCCGTTCGGCGTAGTCCAGGTCGTCGCGCCACAGCCGGGTGGCCGTGTGCCGCATGAGGGGGCGGAGGGCGGCGGCGGCGCGCCGGGTGGCGATGCCGAACCCGGGGCGAGGGGAATCGGCGACGACGGCCTCGACGATCGCGGTCCGGGGCCACCCGTCCGGTCCGGCACCGAGGGGCGTCGCGTGGGTCTCGACCACGCTGCCCACGCCCTCGCCCGACACGATCCGCATGACGACGGTGCGCGGGTCCGGGCTGGTGAATTCGGCGCGCACCGGCACACCGATCCGGCCGGCGACCCGGAAGGTGACGTCGACGAGGAACCGGTCCTCGCCGTCCGCAGTGCCGCGGGTGGAGGGAGCCTCGACCACCTCCAAGCGGGCGAACGAATACGGGTGGAACCAGGCGCCGTGCCACGGGTCGAGGCGGTTGGCGACGATGTCGGCCGGTTCGCACACACCGACGAGGGTGGCCACCGCGGCGATGCGGGACCCGGCCGTCGGGCGAGTCGGGACGATCGGCAGTTCCGTCGGCTCCTCGCCGCCGACGTGATCGAGACGGACCCACACGAGCACCCCGTCGTCGTGGCTGGGGAAGGGCTTCCAGCCGTAGGCGCCGTCGGCGTCGAGGCGCAGCCCGTGCCAGCGGCAGACCAGCGCGCCGCAGTCCACCGCGGCCAGCGCCATCGGGGCGCCGAGGTGGGGGCAGGCGCCGGGGCCGACGAGCACCCGGTCGCCGTCGCGCCAGGCGACGAGTTCGATGCCGGCGATCGTGATGCCGAAGGGCCGGTCCGCGCCGATCTCACGGCTGGCCGCCACGACGTACCAGTTGCCGGACGGCCGGCGCTGGGCGCGGTCGAGGACGGCGGAGATCAGCTCGGGCCGTGCACCGCGGTAGGTGGGTTGCTGCGCGGCCCAGCGATCCGGGTCGATGGGCCGGACGGGCCAGGTGTCGGGCCAGCGCCGGTACAGCGGATCGAGCACGCTCATGCGGGGTGCCTTTCCAGGGCGGCGAGCCGGCGCAGGACGGGTGAACGGCCCTGCGTGGGCACCGTGTACAGGTCGTGTCCGGCCACACCCCATTGCGCGAGAAGGGAATTCGCGGCGTGCCACCCGGTGGTGGCCGCGCGTTCCATGAGGGCCACCGGCAGGTCGATCCGGATGCCGTCGCCGGCGAGCATCAACCGTTCGTGCGGGGTGCGGACGGTGGGCCGTCGCGCGAAATCGCCCACCCCGAACAACGGACAGTCCTGACGCCAGAGGGTGCGTTCCTCGACGACGCGGGCCGCGGCGGTCTCGGGATAGATCGCGTGCAGGCGCGCGAGCACCTGGGCGCGCACGTCGTCGGGCGAATGTGCCCCGCCGACAGCGTCTCCCGTCGCGGCGTACGCGTGCAGTTCCACGACCGAGCCGCCGGTGCGGCGAGTCCAGGCCCGGGCCTCCTCCTCGTAACGGTCGAGCACGCTGACATTGTCGAGCGGGCGCAGGCCGCCTGTGCCGAGAAATGCCGGGCGGTCCGCGGCGACGGGACGGTCCAGCCACAGGCGCTGCACCAGGAACGGGGGCGCGGAACGCAATCGGTCCACCCGGGAACGCCATCCGGGATCGCCGAGATCCGGCGAGGCGTCGACGAGGGCGCGCAGCCCGGCCACATCGAGCGCGAGGACGAGGCCGTCGGCGTCGATGCTGCCGCCGGTGCCGTCGTGGACGCGGAAGGTCCGGGTACCGCCGAGTTCGACGCCGGTCACCGCGGTGGACGTCCGGATGCGCGCGCCGTGTCCCGCGAGGTACCGGCCGAGCGGCTCCCACAGGGTGGTGTCGAAGTTGCCGGTGGCCACGTCGAAGAGCAGTCCCTCGGCGGAGCCGAGGAAGTAGATGTGGAACATCGTGGCCAGCTCGGCGGCCGACATGCCGGCCGGGGGAGCGAAGAAGCTGCGCGAGAACACCTCGAACGCCAGATGGTTGGCCGCCTCTGGAAAGCGGATGCGCTGCAGGAACGTCTGTGCATCGACGTCGTCGAGCCGGTCGTAGATCTCCGGCACGGACACGGTCGCCAGCGGGGCCGCCGCCCGCACGTCGATGCGCACCAGGTCCTGCAGCCGGAACGTGGGGCTGCGCAACGCGAACACCAGCGCGTTCCACGGAGGGGTGTTCGGGATCCCGCGAAAGGTGTCGCGCCGGCCCTCGCCGTCGATGAGCGGATAGTCGTCGACCGCCGTCAGCCGTTGCAGATCCGGGTCGGTGCGGCGCAGCAGCCGGCGCAGGTTGTAGTACTGCCGGAAGAAGGCGTGGAACCCGCGGTTCATCGCGATCCCGGTGCCGTCGTCGAGCCGCTCGTGCCACCCGCCGACCCGCCCGCCGAGGTGAGCCTCGCGTTCGAGCACCTCGACCTCCACGCCGCGCTCGGCGAGGGCGGTGGCGGCGGTCAGCCCCGCGATGCCCGCGCCGACGACCACCACTCGGGGCCGCTGCGGCAGATGCCCGGTGTCCGGCGCACCCCGAGAGGCGGCGTGGTGGGCGATCCGCCGATCGCTGCCGACGGCACCGTTCATATAGCTGCCCTCCTGCGGCGCCGGTCCGAATCCGGCCGTCCTGGTCGAACAGTGGCGAGGCCGAGCCTACCGCGGCAAGGCCCCCGGCGACGGCCGACGCGGTCAGGCGCCGAGCCGGGCCGCGTGCGACGCGACGGTCTCGAGATGCTTGTCCGCGGTGCTCAGATCCAGGTGGGCGTCGGTGAGGCCGTCGATGACCTCCCGCAGGTTCGCCTCGGCGGCGTCGTCGTCCGGTACCGGATCCACCAGGTCGAACGCCTCGGCGAGGGAGCGCACGCGCCGGTCCAGGGCCTGCAGATCCGTGCGCAGTTCGGCGACCTGCCGGAGGAGATCGTTCATCGTGCTCCCTCCCCGTGCTGTGCGGCCGGCGACGGTCCGGGCGCGAGCATTCGGCCGCACGCTCACGGTAAGCCGGAACCGGGGACCTTCGAGGCGGAACCGCCGGCCTGTCCCTCCTGGTCCTGCTCTGCCTGACGAGTTGTTCGGATGGCGGCGGGCCGCAGGTTCGGCCGTCGCCGCCCGCGACCGTCCCGGCGGCCGCAGCGTGCGACGTCACCGAGAGCGCCGGCCATCGCTACATCTCCGCTGTCGGTCGTGACGGCCGCTACTTCGAAGATCAGCATGGCGATCCGATCCTGATTCGCGGAGACTCGCCGTGGTCCGGCCTGGCGGACTGGTCGCCCGAGCAGGCCGAATCGTACTTCGCGAATCGTGAGGCCCACGGGTTCAACGCATCGATAATCTCTGCGGTCGCCGTCCCCGACAACGGCGGGCCGAGCGAGGAGGGAGCGACCTTCGACGGCATCCGACCGTTCGTCGACGGTGACATCACGGCGTGGAACGAGCGGTACTGGGCGCGTGTCGACGAGTACCTGCGGATCGCCTGCCGGCACGGGAACACGCTGTTCCTCTACCCGATGGACGGGTGGAACATTTCCGACGTGTTCGCATCGGCGACTGCCGAACAGGCCGCCGTCCACGGCCGGATGTTCGCCCAGCGATACGCTCGGTTTCCGAACATCGTCTGGATGACCGGCGGCGACTATTCTCCCGAGACAGACGATCCCGCTGCCGGTTCCGACTCCGACCACGTGTTGCGCGGCATGCTCGAAGGGATCAGGGCGGCCGGCTCGGACAGGCCGTTCTCGATACAGCTGGGACCCCAGAAATCGCTCTCGACGGACAACCCCTTCTGGGAACCGTTGGCGGACTGGAACTTCGTCTACACATATCTGCCGACGTACAAGGCAGTGCTGGACGGTTACCAGCGACCGGCGGGCGCCAGGGACCCGCGCCCCGCCGTCTTCTCGGAGGGAAACTACGAGGGCGAGAACAACCAGCCCGACACGGCGCCGACAACCGACGAGACCCTTCGGCGCCAGGCTCTGTGGGCGTTGACCTCCGGATCACCGGGGGAGTTTCGTGGCTCCGACGACTGGGAGTTCCGAGACGGCTGGGAATCGCGCCTCGACACACCCGCCGTCACACAGCTCGAGGCCATTCGTGATCTGTGGGCCTCGTGGGCCTGGTGGCAGTTGGTGCCGGACGTCGACGAGCCGTTCGTGCTCGACGGGCGAGGCACCCGATCGACGGACGACGAGATGGTGGACGTCCTGGACGACGACTACGTCACCGCTGCACGCACCCCGGACGGCTCGCTCGCCGTCGTCTATGTGCCGACGCAGCGCACGATCCGGCTCGAGCGTGCACTGATTCCGCCGGGAGCGACACTCGGCTGGATCGATCCCGCCGATGCCGCCGCGCCTTCGCTGCCGGCGGAGATCGATCGGGACGGAAACGTGGCCACCCCGGGGACGAACGTCGACGGCGACCGGGATTGGCTCCTGGTGGTCGAGGCGTGAACGGGGAGCCGGGTCCGCGCGTCAGATCATGATGGCGGCGATGGCTACGGCCACCAGGACGGACGCTGCGACTGCCAGCCCGAGAAGCACCGAACCGGTGACGGCGACCGCCATGGCTGCCGCCACCATGCACGCACCTGCCGCCGTGCCGGACGTGTGCCGGAGACGCGAGTAGGACTCGCCGGCGTCGTCGTCGATATCGGTCCGTAACCGGTGCCGACCCTCGCATGTATGGACCACTGATGTACCCCCTGCCGTACCACAGTGTGATCGCTCTCACATTATGCACTCATTTGTATCGCATCACAAAACGATTTCGCCAGTCGAACGCGTATCCGGATCGTCGCGGTGCTCCTCTCGTCCCCTGTTCGTGCACCGAGGGTGTGAATTCCGTCCGGGCTGGGTATCGGATACGGAGTCGGCAGGAAAGGAGACGGGCGGATGGAGACGGAACGACAGGGCGGCAACGACGAGCCTCTGGTCGCGCACCCCGTGGTGGCTTTCGTGCTGGACGGCGTGCTGGTGCTGGCCGTAGCCGTGGTGGGGATGTGGATGTTCGGTTCGCTCCTCTGGGCGGCACTCGGCGGGGCGTTCTGCGCGGCCACGCACCTGCTGTGCCGGGCCACGGGGAACTGCGGTGCGCCCTCGCGCTCCACGGTCACGCAGCCGGAGAAGCAGAAGTCGGTCCCGGTGGCCACGGACGTCCGAGCCGAGGTCGCACAGGCGGCCTGACGCTCGGTCCCGCGGGTTCGAGTCGCACGCTCACGACGCGTCCTCGCTGCGCGAGTTCGTCGGTCACGGGTGCCGATCCCTTCCCCGGGCAACGATGTTCCGAACGTTACCGTAGGTCTCCGGCAGCAGAGGAGACACGGAACCGCCTCCGCGGGGTGTCGTCGCGGCCTATCGTAGGCGTGCGGATCTCGTATGGGAGGACCCATGGCCGAACCGGTGTTCGAGGAGTCGCAGGGCGCGGGCGGACCGCCGCAGTTCGAGGGACTGCGTGCCATGTTCGTCAACTGCACGCTCAAACGATCGCCCGAGACCAGCAACACGCAGGGGTTGATCGATCGCAGTGTGGCGTTGATGGAACGCGAAGGTGTCAAGGTGGACCAGATCCGGGCCGTCGACCACGACATCGCGACGGGCGTGTACCCCGACATGACGGAGCACGGATGGCCGAGCGACGAATGGCCGCAGTTGTTCGACCGGATCCTCGCCGCGCACATCCTCGTCATCGCCGGGCCCATCTGGCTGGGTGACAATTCGTCGGTCACCAAGAAGGTCGTCGAACGTCTCTACGGCTGTTCCTCGCTGCTCAACGAGCACGGCCAGTACGCGTACTACGGCCGCGCGGGCGGTTGCCTGATCACCGGCAACGAGGACGGCGTCAAGCACTGCGCGATGAACATCCTCTACAGCCTCCAGCACCTCGGATACGTGATCCCGCCGCAGGCCGACGCCGGCTGGATCGGGGAGGCCGGCCCGGGTCCCTCGTACCTCGATCCGGGGTCGGGCGGCCCGGAGAACGACTTCACCAATCGCAACACCACGTTCATGACCTACAACCTCATGCACACCGCCGCACTGCTCGTGCGGGCCGGCGGCTTTCCGGTGGGTGGCAACCAGCGATCGCTGTGGGACGCCGGGTGTCATCCGTCGTTCGAGAACCCCGAGCATCGGTGATGCCGGCACAGATCGGCGAGCGGGGGCCGGGGGCCGTGTGGTGCGCGCTCCTCCCGCTCGTGGTGCTCGTCGCCACCGGCTGTGGGGCGACGGGCGAGAGCTCCTACGATGTCGTCCCGGCGTCGGAACCTGCGGTGACCACGGCCGGCGAGCCGACGGTGATCACCACGGCGAACGGTCCCATCGGTGAAATGCTCTTCGACCGGAGGGACCAGGCGATCTACATCTTCGACCGGGAGGCAGGCACGGTCCCCGACTGCTACGGGGACTGTGCCGTGGCGTGGCCGCCGGTGCTCACCGTCGGTGCTCCCGTCGCGGCCGGTGACGCCGACCAGGGGCTGCTGGGCACCACGTCGCGCTCCGACGGGACCGCTCAGGTCACCTACGCCGGGCACCCGCTGTACTTCTATGCCGACGAGGAGCCCGGACAGGTGCTGTGCCACAAGGTCGAGGAGTTCGGCGGCCTGTGGCTGGCGATAGACGAGGTCGGCGTGCCACTCCCGTGACCGGGGTGACCGTCCGGTGGTGTTCTACCGTCGCCCGGGCGAACGTGAGCGGGTACCAGGAGTGACGGGTGCGCACCATTCGAACCCGCTATATCGGTCTGCGCACCAGATTCCTTGTTGTGCAGCCTATTTCGAGCGACGGTCCTCGTTCGGTGAGGGGCTTCCGCGGACCTTGGCCTGCGCGTCGAGTGCGGCTACCAGTACTGATGCCGTCTTCCGTCGGTGTCGGCGACGAAGATGACCGCGTCGGCGCCGTCCAGGTCTGCCGGGCCCAGCGGGATGTGGCCGGGCACGATCGGTTCGCCCGTGCCCATCGACGGGGCAAGCGCGGCGCGCAGGGCCGGTGCCGGGAACAGGGCGCGGCGGGTGGTCGCCTCGGCCAACACGCCCTGGAGGGTGCCCGGATCGCTGTCGGGGTTGGCGTCGGTGGCCAGGAACACATAGCGCTCGCCGAGGGTGAGCCCGACGAGCGCGCCGGCGCTCCCCCAGCTCACCTCGCTCTCGCCGACCGGCATGTGGGACTGCGCACGCTGGAGGTGAACGTTGTGCGCGAACACCAGACTCGGCCCGCGTCGCTGCTCCTGGGCAACGATCGCGAGCAGGTTCTCGGCCATCATCTCGGCGCGCAGGCTGAGCAAGGTCGCGATGCGATCGGGTGCGGGACTGGCCATGGCGGCGTGATAGCGCAGCAGGCCCTGGGCGGTGCGCGCGTGCGCGACGGCGTGGTCGTAGCCGGTCGGGTCGGCGGAGCGCAGGCCGGGTGCCGCGCGGCGCAGGGCGCTGGCGAGGTCGTCGGCGACAATGCGCAGGGCGCGAGCGCGATCGGAGTCGCCGACGGACGCTGCCGGGTCGAACATGGCCGCCTGGTTCGTCCAGTCCGCGTCCTCGCCGAGCAGCGCGTCGAGGTCGCGGACCGATGCGGGCCGCAGCGCCGCGGGCAGGTAGTCGTTGGCCGAGGACAGTGCGCGTCGCGGGCTCGGCGCCCCGGAGAACTCCAACGGCGCGTCGAAGCCGTGGAAGCGAACCCGATCCTGCTCCGCGCGGCCGGCATTGTGCGCGCGGAGCCATTCGACGAGTTCGCGGTTGCCCGGCACCGCGCCGAACCCGTGGCTGAACCCGGTCGCGAGCACCGTGTCGATCTCCGCCGTTCCCCCGGCCACGTAGTCGTCGACGACGGACGCGGCGAAGACATCGGTCTCCAGCACGATCGACCGGTACCCCCGTTCGACGAGGTGACCGAGGAGTTCGTTGCGCAGAAACGGGAACGCCTCGATCCCGTGGGTCGGCTCGCCGAGGGCGAGCAGGGTCGGCGGCTCGGGCCGCGTGGCGAGCAGTTCGTCGAGGGCGCGGCCCAGGCTCGCCGGGTCGTCGAGTTGGCGGCCGATTCCACGCAGTGCTGCGGCAGTAGACATGAACACCCCTTGTCGGAAGGAACTGCCCTCGACGATATCGTTGAAGAATCAGGTGAAACTTCTGCGATTCCGACCAGGAATCCGGAGGTAGAAGCCTCAATCGGAGGTGCACGTTGCGACCCATCGACCTCGCCCGGGAACACAAGTTGTCCGCACAGGCGATCCGCAACTACGACGACGCGGGCATCCTCCCGCCGACCGAGCGCAGCGAGACCGGCTACCGGCGCTACACGCCCCTGCACGCGCAGGCTCTACGCGCCTTCCTCGCGTTGCGCGGCGGCCACGGGCACCGGCAGGCAACAGGCATCATGCGTTCAGTCAACCGCGGCGACACCGAGTCCGCCTACCGGCTGATCGACGCCGCGCACGTCGCGCTGCTCGCCGAACGCGGCACCCGCACCGAGGTCGCAACGGCCCTGGGCGCCCTGTCCGCCACGGCACCGACTGCTGTCCGCGGTGGACCGCTGACTGTGGGCGAACTCGCCCGCCGACTCGGCGTGCACCCGGCCACGCTGCGCACCTGGGAGACCCAGGGCATCCTGCGCCCCGACCGCGACCGGGCAACGGGCTATCGCCAATACGGACCGGACTGCGTGCGCGACGCCGAGATCGCACGGCAACTGCGCCAGGGCGGCTACCCGCTGTCCCAGGTCGCCCGGTTCCTCGAGTCGCTGCGCACGGCGGGCGGGGCGGACGCGTTGGCCGCCTTCCTAGGCTCCTGGCAGGATCGGCTGACCACGCGCAGCCGCAACCTTCTCGCCGGCGCGGCCCAGCTCGATACCTACCTCACCATGCTCGATGACTGAACTGCATCGAACCTCGATCATTGTGATGGTCTTGCTGAGGAGCGCCGCTCGAGGTGCCGCCGAGATGACGAGATGGACGTTGACGACCTACTCATCGGCATCATTCGTGTGCGTACCAAGCTGTGCCTCCAGGTGCAAGGCAATCTCGGTCTCGAGGCGCCTGTCGAGTATCCCACGCCCCAATGCCTCCTCGGCCTTGGCCAAACGATAGCGGATCGTGTTGTGGTGTAGCAGAAGTCGGGCCGCAGTCGCGCGGTAATTGCAGTTCTCGGCGTAGAAGCTACGTAGCGTTTCGCGGAGCAACCGATTGTGCGGCGAGGGGTCCGCCAGCGCACCGAGCACCGAGGTGACGAACTGGCTCAGTGCTGCGGGTTCATGACTGCAGAGCGCGGTGAGCTCGATGTCCGAGAAGTGCGTGACGGCCGGGAATCCGCGGCCTGCCAGGCGTGCTACCCGGACTGCTTCGAGTGCCTGGCGATGGCTGAGCCGGAACCCGTCGAGTCCGCGGCCGGGTCGCCCCTGTCCACAGGTCACTCCTTCTCTCACCGGCGTCGCCCGCGCCTCGGTGTTCGTGGGGATCCAACACCACAGCGTGTCGCTGTCCACAAGCAGGGTCAGTGGTCGCGAGCCCGAGATGGTGCCGGCGAGCTCGCGGGCCGTGGCCTCCAATGGTGCCTGATTGCTGCCGTCACGAACAACCACCAGAGCCACATGATGTCGCGTGAGATCGTAGCCGAGGCGGCGGCTGGCGGTGGTGATGTCCACGTCGTCCGACGCGAGAATCCGCCGCGCTTCTTCGGTTCGCGCCATCGACCATTCGCGCGAGAGTCGCTCGGCCTCATCGCGATACGCAACACTCAACCTGTTGGTGATCATTTGGAGCCAGGACAACAGAAACGTCGTCCCGTAGTCCGTGACCCGTAGTGCCACGGGCACGCCGGCCCGGTCGCAGTACCGCTCGACCGCACGGGTCCATCGGCTGCACCAGTACGCGATTCCGACCTGGTAGCCACTGACCAGCGTGTCGAGGCTGATCGCCTTCGCCAGGTCTCGGGTCGTCCGGATGACTTCCTCGGAGGGCGCCATTGCATCGATGGTGATCCCCCGCATCAGCGCGTCGAGAAGCGCAGCACTGTTGGCCTGGCAGGCGGCGAGCGCGACCTCGGACACTTCCTGCCGCGCGAACTCGGGGACGCGTTCGAAGATGTATGCAGCCGTACCCGAGCCGAGGTCCGGCAGTTCCGGAAGCAGGGCTACCGCGACGTCGTGGACGTACGTCGCGACCTGATCGTCACCCGACATGCTGTCACCTCTGCTGATCGTATGCGCCAAATGGTCAAAGCTTGTGCGCAAGTCTGCGCATTTCACCATAGAAGGCGCAATCGTGGTGTGACTACGCTCACTGCTCAGAAGGTCCGAACTGGAATTTCACGAGGAGTGGTCGAGTATGAAGACCGACAAGGATGTAGTGATCGTCGGAGCCGGGTTCGCCGGCTTGTACGCTGTTCACAAGCTGCGTAACGAACTCGGTCTGGAGGTGCAGGCGTTCGACGCCGGCGGCGGGCCGGGCGGCACGTGGTGGTGGAACCGCTATCCGGGGGCACGGTGCGATTTCGACTCGGTCTACTACTCGTACTCGTTCTCCGAGGAGATCCAGCGCGAGTGGCAGTGGACGGAGAAGTACGCCGCACAGCCGGAGATTCTGAACTACCTCGAGTGGGTGGCGGACCGTCTCGACCTGAAGCGCTCGTTCCAATTCAACACTCGGGTGACCTCGATGGTGTGGAACGACGAGGGGCAGTACTGGACCGTCGGCACCGACGACGGACGCACGTGCACTGCCCGGTACGTCGTCTGCGGAACCGGCAACGTATCGATCCCGAAGAAGCCGGAGTTCCCCGGGATCGAAGACTTCAAGGGTGAGGTTCTGCAGACGAGCTCGTGGCCGCACGAGCCGGTCGACTTCAGCGGCAAGCGCGTCGGGATCATCGGAACCGGTGCCACCGGAATCCAGCTCATCCCGGAACTTGCGAAGCACGCCGCACATCTGACGGTCTTCCAGCGCACCGCGCAGTTCGCATCGCCGCTGGGGAACGAGAAGCTCGATCCCGAGGCGCGCCGATGGCTGGCCGAGAACCACAAGCAGGTGCGCGCCGGGGCGCGCGATCACTTCCTCGGCGCACCGTACGACGCTCCCCGCCCTTCGGCCCTCGCCGATTCGCCGGAGGAGCGCAAGAAGGTCTACGACGAGCACTACGGAAGCGGCGGCTTCCGGATGGTGGTCTCGACGTACGGTGACCTTCTCTACAACAGGGAATCCAACGACACCATCGCCGACTATCTGCGCGATCGCATCCGGGAACGCGTGACGGATCCGAAGATCGCGGAGATGCTCTGCCCCACCGATCACCCGTACGCCACCAAGCGGGCCCCGTTCGAGACGAACTACTACGAGACCTACAACCGCGACAACGTGACCCTGGTCGACGTGCGCAGTACTCCGATCGAACGTGTCACCGAGCACGCCCTGAAGACCACCGCAGCCGAGTACGAGATCGACGTGCTCGTCATGGCAACCGGCTTCGACGTGTTCACTCGGCCGCTGCTCGAGATGGGGATCGTCGGCCGCGACGGGCTGACCCTCGACGAGAAGTGGAGCGGTGTGCCGGGCACCTACCTCGGGATCCAGACCGCCGGCTTCCCGAATCTGTTCACCGTCACCGGACCGCAAAGCGCTGTCGCGCTGTACAACAACGCGCTCGCCATCGAGGATCACGTGGAATGGATCAGCCGAGCGATCGGTCACCTGCGTACCACGGGTGCGACCACGATCGAGCCGACCGCAGAGGCCGAGTCTCGCTGGGGTGATTTCGCCGAGGGAATCCTCAATCAGACTCTGATCCCGCAGTCGGAGAGTTCGTGGTACATGGGGGCCAATGTCGTCGGCAAGACGCGCGGAACGTACATCTTCGCTGCCGGCGCTCCCGTGTACCGAGCCATCTGTGCCCAGGTGGCCGAGCGCGGTTACGCCGGGTTCGCGATCGACGGTGTCGAGACCGCGGTCCCGCCGATGGCCAAACTCGACCCCGAGGTCGTGACCGCCCTGAGTGCCATCCACCGCCCCGGATACAAGCCGCTCGAAGACTGCACCGTCGAGGAGACGCGGGCGATGGTGGAGCAGCTCGTCGGGATGCAGGTGCCCGGCCCGGACATGCAGGTAGACGACATCGTCGATCCTGCTGTGCGCCTGTATGTTCCGAGCACACAGACGGAGGGAACGCGTCCCGTCATCGTATTTCTGCACGGTGGCGGCTGGGTCGCCGGCTCGCTCGACGTCGTCGACAATCCGTGCCGCCAGATCGCCCGGGCCACCGACGCCATCGTCGTCTCGGTCGACTACCGGTTGGCGCCGGAGCATCCTTTCCCCGCCGCGCACGACGACGCATTCGAGGCGGTTCGGTGGGTGCAGGAGAATATCGCCGGCTACGGTGGCGACGCGGACAAGATCGTGATCATGGGGGAGAGCGCCGGCGGCAACCTTGCGGCATCGACGGCGCTGCGTGCCCGTGATGCCGGTCTGAAGCTGGCTGGGCAGGTCCTGGTCTATCCGCCGACCGACCCCGAGGCGTCCACGCAGTCCCGAGTCGAGTTCGCCGACGGGCCGTTCCTCTCGGTCAAGGCGGTGGACACCATGTGGGGTGCCTATCTCAACGGCGCCGAGGTCACCGAGACCGTCGCACCCCTTCGTGCCGAGAATCTGCGCGATCTTCCTCCCGCGCTCATCTTCAGCATGGAACTCGATCCGACGCGCGACGAGGCCGAGGACTACGCGCGGGCACTGCAGGACGCGGGAGTTCGAGTCGAGCTTCACCGGTTCGAGGGCATGATCCACGGGGTCTTCAACATGGACGCCATCGTGTCGGCCGCGCCCGAGATGTACGCCCTGACAGCACAATTCGTCGCCGACACGGTCACCGCCGAACCGGTATCCGTCCGGTAACCGGCGCAGCAGTGTCGGTCGGGTGACCGCACGTCGGCGAGCGTGGTGACACGCCCGCCGACGTGACACTCGACCGCCGACCCGACGGCCTGGCCCGGACCGAACGCGGTCTCCGCCGCAGACCCGTCGAGTTGCAGCGGTCGGCCATCTCGACCTTCGCGAGTGCTGAGAACGACACCTACACCGCACCAGGGGTGTACGGCGGAGCACTCGGCCGTTCCCGGCTTGCCTTCAGCAGCGAGTCCCCGGCCTCTCAGGGCCACTACCCGAGGAGTTCACCATGCCACGCGCATATTCCAGCGGCGTCATCGACGCCTCGGCCGACCAGGTCTGGTCCGTTGTCAAAGACTTCGGCCGCGTCGACAGCTTCCTGCCCCCGGTGGCGCACAGTGAGCTGATCGACGGCGCCACCACACAGATCGGTGTAGTGCGTCGACTCGCCCTCGCCGACGGGGGCGCCACCCTCGACGAGCGCCTGCTCGACCTCGACGACCGCCGCCGCCAGTTGTCTTACGAGTTCGCCGGCGACAATCCGTTCGGTGCCCGGAACTACCGGGCCACCGTGCGTGTGAGCCCCATCGGCGAACCCGAAGGCGCCTTCGTGGAATGGTGGGCGGACTTCGAGGCCGACCCGGCCGAGGTCGACACCCTGGTCGGTGTCTTCGCGGACGGGGTCTTCGGCAGCGGCATCCGCAGCCTGCGCACGATGTTCGCCGATCGGAATGTCGTCGCCCGGGCCCGTCGCCACTCGGTGTCGGACCTGCTGCACCGCTCGGCGCAGCGATATCCGGACAAGACCGCCGTGGTCGACGGTGACCGACGGTTCACCTTCGCCGAGTTCGACCGGGTCGTCACCCGGTTCGCCGGTGTCCTCCACGCCCACGGACTCGCCAAGGGCGACCGGCTCGCCTTGATCGCCCGCAACTCCTGGCAGTTCGGTGCCCTGGCGTTCGGTGCGGCACGCATCGGCGTGGTGCTCGTGCCGATCAACTTCATGCTCAACGCCGAGGAAATCGCGTTCATCCTGGGTCATTCCGGGGCAAACGGAGTGATCGTCGACGACGAGTTCTCTGCGGTCGCCGATGACGCCATCGCTGCAGCCGCTCCGGATCTGAAGCTGTCGGCGATCATCGGCCCCCACGGCGCCGAAACCGGTGCGGGCTGGGAGTCGGTCGCCGATTGGGAGGCAGGCGAGGTGCCCATCCTTCCCGACGTGGCCGTCGCCGACGACGATCCGGTACGCATCATGTACACCTCGGGTACCGAGTCCCGCCCGAAGGGCGTCCTGCTCTCCTCCCGCGCACTGATCAGCCAGTACGCCTCGTGCGCGATCGACGGCGGCATGAGCCACGACGACGTCGAGGTACACGCGCTACCGATGTATCACTGCGCACAGATGGACTGCTTCTTCTCGGTGGACGTCTACCTGGGCGCCACCAGCATCATCCTGCGCGGCCCCGACCCCACCCAGATCCTCGAGACCATCCAGCGGGAACGGGTCACCAAGCTGTTCTGCCCACCCACCGTGTGGATCTCGCTACTCGGCCACCCCCACTTCGACGACTACGACCTGTCCTCCTTGCACAAGGGCTACTACGGCGCCGCACCGATGCCGGCAGAGGTGTTGCGTGAGCTCACCACACGGCTACCGCAGGTACGCCTGTGGAACTTCTACGGCCAAACCGAGATGTCCCCGATCGCCACGATCCTCGCCCCCGAGGACCAACTGACGCGTGCCGGCAGCGCCGGCCGGCCCGCCCTCAACGTGGAGACCCGGATCGTCGACGACGCCGGCCAGCCCCTCCCGCCGGGCGAGGTGGGCGAGATCGTGCACCGCTCCCCGCATCTGACGCTGGGCTACTACAACGATCCCGCCAAGACCGCGGAGTCCTTCGCCGGTGGGTGGTTCCACTCCGGTGATCTGGGCGTCATCGACGAGGACGGCTACCTCACGATCGTCGACCGCAAGAAGGACATGATCAAGACCGGCGGCGAGAACGTCGCGTCGCGGGAGGTAGAGGAGGCCCTGTACCTGCTGGACGGGGTCGCCGAGGTCGCGGTGTTCGGGGTGAGCCATCCGTATTGGATCGAGGCGGTGACCGCCGTGGTCGTCCCGAGGAGCGGTGTGGATCTCACCGAGGACGACATCAAGGCTCACGCGCGCGACAAGCTCGCCGGATACAAGCAGCCGAAGTACGTCGTGGTCACCGACGCCCTGCCGAAGAACCCCAGCGGCAAGATCCTCAAGCGCCAGCTCCGGGAACGTTACGACCACCTCTCGAAGGAGATGAGCCGGTAATGGCCGACAGGGACGAATTCCGACTCGACGGGGAGGTCGCCCTGATCACGGGGGGCGCGCGCGGTCCGCGGTGCCGATGGACTTCGTCGCGCTGAACGGTGGTCGAGTTCGAGACGAACAACTACAAGGTCGTCGCCTCGGTACAGGAGATGTGGGCCTCACCCAGTTCGGGTGGTGCCCACATCTCCTGTGACCTGCTCTGGCGAACGCACGGGGCGGGAGCGGATATCAGGTATCAGAGCTGGTCCAAACCGTCGGCAACGACGATCCATCCGAGACGTCTTGCCGTCTTGATAGGCAAACCGGTGTGGGGCATGACCGACGCGACGGCGATCACCATCATGCCGTTGAGCGCAGGTCCGGTATGTGTGCGCGCCCACCCCTCATCGGTTCCCGGCACGTCGAACTCGACGATCTTGCCGGGGCGGCCTTCCCATCCTCCGAGGAGCTCGGCCCACAGAATCAGCCCCGCGATCAGCGTTGAGAAGATCTGGATGGGGCCGTGCTACGGCAGTGGAGGAACCAGTATCTCGTCCGGCTCCTTGTCCGGCCGCAGTCCCTTCCAACTCGGGTGGCGCAGACTGTCGCCGGTGAACTCGCGATACTCGACGTCCCCGACCAGCACCGGCTCGGCCCATCGGGCGGCCCGGACGACGGGCGCCGGAGGTATCACGTCGAACGGATCGCTGGGCCGCTCGAGTTCGTCGAGCCGCTCCCACAGGGCGCGCCGGCCGGCGGTGGTGAAGCCGGTGCCGAGGTTGCCGATGTGGACGAGACGGCCGTCGTCGTCGTGGGCGCCGAGGACGAGGGAGCCGAACGTCGCGCGGTGCACGCCGGTGCCCGGCAACCATCCCGCGATCACGGCTTCGGTGCTCTTGCGTAGGGCGGTCTTGATCCATGCCGGCGAGCGGCGTCCCGGTTGGTAGACGGAATCGGTCCGCTTGCAGACGATGCCTTCGAGACCGTGATCGCGGGCAAGGTCGAGGAGGATCTTCGTGTCGGTGCCGACCCAGTGCGGCGGCGTGCGGACCAGGGGGCCGGACATCGACAGGTCGACCAGCCGACGGCGACGTTCGAGGTACGGCAGCCGGGTCGTCGGCGCGCCGTCGAGCGCGAGCAGGTCGAATGCGTAGAACTCCACGGGGATGGTCCGGATCAGGGCCGCCGTCGGTTTCGCCACGTGGATGCGGCTCTGCAGCCGGGCGAACACCGGCGCCCCGGACCGCGGATCGGGAGCGACGATCTCCCCGTCGACGACCATCGGCCGGCCCCGGGACACCGCCGACAGCGCGAGCGTCAATTCCGGGTAGACCCCCGAGACGTCCTTGCTGTTGCGGCTGTAGAGCCGGCATCGCTCGCCGTCGCACACCGCCACCGTGCGGGCGCCGTCCCACTTCATCTCCACCGCCCAGCCGGTGCCGATCGGCGGCCGGCCGGGCATGGCCAGCATCGGGGCGGGCACCGCGGAGCGGGAGGCGGGCATGGGTCGAATTATCCGGTGTGCCGTGCCCGGCTGCAGGGCAACTGTTCGGATCACCCTGTACCGGAATGAATTAAACGCGTGTATTCCGCTGCCGTCCGGTGGCGCCGGTGCATTGCCGCAGTTTTCGTGCCGGTGGCGACACCTGTCGCTCGTCTTGACGAAACTCCTGCGGAGTGTCTACCGTCACATATATCCACTCAGCGGACATGCGTTCGCATTACGAACACACGGATCGAGGATCGGGTATGAACGAGCGGCACCTCGCCGGCCCAGACGAGTCTCGGGCTCGGCGCGCAGCCTTCGGCAGCTTCGTCGGCGCCGTCATCGACTGGTACGACTTCATCCTCTACGGCCTGGTGGCCGCGCTCGTCTTCAACAAGGAGTTCTTCCCCAACGTCAGCCCGGCCATCGGCACGCTCGCCGCGTTCGCGACTTTCGGCGTCGGATTCCTCTTCCGGCCGCTCGGTGGGGTGGTCTTCGGTCACTTCGGTGACCGCCTCGGTCGCAAACGGATGCTG
This sequence comes from Rhodococcus aetherivorans, assembly GCF_011058165.1. Lineage (GTDB taxonomy): Bacteria > Actinomycetota > Actinomycetes > Mycobacteriales > Mycobacteriaceae > Rhodococcus > Rhodococcus aetherivorans. The sequence continues at coordinate 65,019 of NZ_JAALEG010000009.1, read as the reverse complement.
GTGCTCACCATCGTGATCATGGGAAGCGCCACTGCCCTGATCGGCCTGCTGCCGAGCTTCGCGTCGATCGGGTGGTGGGCGCCGGTCCTGCTCGTCACGCTGCGGGCTGTGCAAGGATTCGCCGTCGGCGGTGAATGGGGTGGTGCCGCGTTGATGGCGGTGGAGAGCGCGCCACCGAAGAAGAAGGCTCTCTACAGCAGCGGCGTACAGGTCGGCTACTCCGTCGGCCTGATCCTCGCCACCGGATTCGTCATGCTGATGAGCAGCGTCACGACCGACGAGGCTTTCACCCAATGGGGGTGGCGTGTTCCGTTCGTCGCCAGCATCGTGCTCGTCGCCTTCGGCCTGTGGGTACGCTCCAGCGTGGAGGAGAGTCAGGAGTTCACCGAGAAGGTCGAGAGGCTCGAAGCGGAGCTCGGCGAGCAGAGCCGCAAGCGCATCCCCCTCGTGGAAGCACTGACCAAGCATCCCAAGGCTTTTCTGCAGATCATCGGTCTGCGCTTCGTCGAGCTGTTCTCGATGTACATCGTCACGACGTTCGCGCTCAGCTATTCCACCAACGAACTCGGCATGGAACGCAGTTTCATGCTCAACGTCGGCCTGCTCGTCGGTGCCCTCGGAATGGTGACCATCCCGTTGTTCGCGTGGCTGTCCGACCGGTACGGGCGTCGCCGGGTGTACATGCTCGGTTCCGCACTCGGCGCCGTCTGTGCGTTCCCGTTCTTCGCGATGCTCGAGGGCGGCTCGATGATCGGAACCGTCATCTTCGCGGTGCTGTTGGTCAACATCGCCCACGACATGGTGGTCAGCGTGCAGCAGCCGCTGTTCACCGAGATGTTCGGCGCCGAGTACCGCTACAGCGGCGCCGGGGTGGGCTACCAGGTGGCCAGCGCGGTCGGGGGTGGGTTTACCCCCTTCATCGCGGCGGCCCTGGTCACCGTCTCCGGCGGGTCGTGGCACCTGGTGGCGGTCTATCTCGCCGGCGGATGCGTGATCTCCGGGATCATCGCCTGGCGGCTCGGACACGACCACGGTGACGCCGGCCGGGCCGCCCGGGCGTCGCGGACATCGACTGTCGCGACCGCACCCTGAGACGCGGATCGACCGGAGGCGGCGACGGACGGGGCCAGGGGCGTGGGCGCTCGAAATCTCCTACGCGTAATGGCTTCTCGATCACGAAATGCTGCACGGATCGGTTGATCCGCCTCGCCGGGCCGGGTGCGGCCGAGCATGGAAGGGGAGCCGCCGGCACCGCGCACGGCTCATGGTCCGCTGATCGCGAGATCGGCCCCGATCCGCTGGGCTGCTTCCTGCAATCGGGAGACCACTCGTGCCTCGACGTCCGCGCCGGAATGCGCGATGTTCTGCAGGGAAGAGTTGAGCGCGGCGACGATCCGGCCGGTTCGGTCCCGGATGGGCACGGCGACGCCGCGAACCCCCAGTTCCAGTTCGTCCTCCGACAGCGCCCAACCCCGCTCGGCCGTGGTCAGGATCTCGGCGCGCAGCCGGTCCGGGTCTACGAGGGTCTGCTCGGTGAACGCCCGCAGTTCCGTCGTCTCCAGGTAGCGGTCGAGTTCGTCGGCGGTAAGGCCGGACAGCAGGACCCGGCCGTGCGAGGTCGCGTACGCCGGGAAGCGCATGCCGACCGAGATCGCGATACGCACGATCCGCGGCGAACGGACTCGCGCGACGTAGAGTGCGTCCGATCCGTCGAGCACGGTGACCGAGACGGTTTCCTCGAGTTCGGCGGCGAGTTTCGCCAGGTGCGGTTCGGCCAGCTGCGGGAGCGCCAGCCCGGACAGGTAGGAGAAGCCGAAACGGAGAACGCGCGGGGTCAACATGAAGCGACGACCCTCCTGCCGCAGGAACCCGCGATCGACGAGGGTCAGCAGGATTCTTCGCGTTGTCGATCGGGTGATCCCCACCACCTGGGCCACCTCGCTGAGAGTGCGCTCCCGGTGCTGTTCGTCGAAGCACTCGAGCACCGCGAGCCCACGGTCCAGAGACTCGAGGAAGTACCGTTCACCGGCGGCCGATCGCATGAGCCAATCCTAGGCACGCGACGTGTCTTCGCCTGCCCACGGCTGGGCCTCCCGGGAGGCAGGCCGGTGCCGGATCACGATCGCATGGTTCGTGCCCGGCCGGTACCGTCGCCCCCGGCGAGGCCGCGGAGGTACACCGCGATCGGCCGGGCCAATTGCGCGACGCTCGCGGCGGTGCCGGCGGCGAGTCCCTCCAGCGACCGGGCGCCGAGCAGCCGGTCCACGGTCAGCCCCTCGGCCAGGCTCACGAGATCGGCAGCCGCGGAGTCGGCGTCGTCGGCGCCGCAGGCGGCCACGAGGTCGCGCGCGGCGGCGCGGGAGAACAGGGCGGCTGCAAGGCCGGCGCGTTGCTCGGCGCCGATGGCCGGGTCGGTGGCCAGGGCATACCGCACGAGCAGGTCCCGGCGGCGGTGGGCCAGGTCGCGGTCGAGTGTCGTCGCGACCGCTCGCGCGGCGGCGTCGACGTCGACCGGGGTCGGCGGGCGGGTGAGGCCGGAGTGCTCGAACGCGTCGCGTGATCGCTCGGCGAGCCGGTGCACGGCGGCGTCGAGCAGGGCTCCGCGGGTGCGGAAGTAGTACGAGCACGAGCCGTCGGGCAGGGCGAGGGCGCGGTCGACGGCCCGGTGGGTCAGCGCGCGCAGTCCGTCGCGGGCGATCAGGTCGAGGGTGGTCTCGGCGATCAGGGTGCGACGGTCGGGGCTGCTGGCCATGATCGAACTCTACATATGTAGAGTCCTCTACCAATGTAGAGGAGGTGGGATGGCCGAGGATCCGTACCAGCGGGCCGGCGCCGCCGCCCTGGGGCGGCTGCACCGCGACCTCGCCGCGCAGCGCACCACCCCGCGCGGCGTCTACCTGTGGGGGCCGGTCGGTCGCGGCAAGACGTGGCTGATGGAGCGGTTCCTCGAGGCCGTGCCCGGTCCCGCGCGACGGCACCACTTCCACGGCTTCTTCGCCGGCCTGCATGCGCAGGCGCATCGCCTCGGCTCGATCGACGACGCCGTCGACGCCGCGCTCGGCGACGCCCGTGTGCTGTGCTTCGACGAGTTCCACGTCCACGACGTCGGCGACGGCATGCTCGTCGCGCGCGCCGTACGCATCCTTCACGAGCGGGGCGTCGCGCTCGTCGCCACCTCCAACTACCCGCCCTCGGGCCTGTTGCCCAACCCGCTGTTCCACCACCTGTTCGAGCCCACCATCGCCCTGCTCGAACGCCGGCTCGAGGTGGTCGAGGTCGGCGGGCCGATCGACCGTCGCCGCACCGGTACGGCCACCCCGGGCGACGGGTTCGCCTCGGGTGAGTTCCTCCCGCCCGGCGCTCTCGACGTTCCGGAGCCGGGGGAGCGGCGAACCCTGCGACCGTCGGGCCGCGCACTACCCGTCCTCGCCGTGCGCGGCGACGTCGTGTGGTTCGACTTCGCCGACCTGTGCCGCGCCCCCACCGCGCCCGCCGACTACCTCGCCGTCCTCCGCGAGCACGGCGAGTGGGTCGTCACCGGTGTCCCGCCGCTGCGCGAGCTCGACGCGGACGCCCTGCGCCGCTTCGGCAACGTCGTCGACGTGCTGTGCGACGCCGACGTCCGGCTCACGGTGTCGGCCACCGTCGCGCGCGCCGACTTCGCGACGTCCGTCCCCGCCGAACCCGACGTCGACCGGCTGCTCAGCCGCCTCGCACTGCTCCGCGAACCCGCCCGAGCCTGGATTCAGGACAGCCAAACCTTATAGACTGCCGCGGTGGTACCACGTTCTTCCGAGCTCGTCGACTGTCCGACGGTTCCGTTCGTCCGACATCTCGCCGAACACGGCGAACGGACCGCACTCGTCTGCGACGGCACCGAGATCACCTATCGCGACCTGGCCGAGCGGGTCGCCGCCGTCGCCGACCGCCTCGGCACCACCCGGCGTCTCGTCCTGGTCGCCGGGGCCAACGCCGTCGACCCGATCGTGGCCTACCTGGCGGCGCTGTCCGCCGGCCATCCCGTGCTGCTCGTGCCCGGCGACCGGCCCGACGCCCTGGCCGCGACGATCGAGGCCTACCGGCCCGACGTCGTCGTCGACGGCGGCCGGATCGAAGAACTCGCCGACGGCACCCACGACCTGCATTCCGACCTCGCGCTGCTGCTCAGTACGTCCGGCTCGACCGGCTCGCCCAAGCTCGTGCGCCTCTCGCACCGCAATGTGCAGGCGAACGCCGAGGCCATCGCCGACTACCTCGACATCCGCGACACCGATCGCGCGATCACCACCCTGCCGATGCACTACTGCTACGGCCTGTCGGTCCTGCACAGCCACCTGCTGCGGGGCGCCGGGACCGTGCTCACCGACCGGTCCGTCACCGACCCCGGATTCTGGGACCTCGTGCACCGGCACCGGGTCAGCGCCCTCGCGGGCGTGCCGTACACCTTCGACCTGCTCGACCGCGTCGGCTTCGCCGACATGGACCTGCCGAACCTGCGCTACGTCACCCAGGCCGGCGGCCGTCTCGACCCCGACCGCGTCCGCCGCTATGTCGACCTCGGCCGGCGCGACGGGTGGCAGTTCTTCGTCATGTACGGCCAGACCGAGGCCACCGCCCGCATGGCCTACCTGCCCCCGCACCTCGCCGCGGAGCACCCCGGCACGATCGGCGTCCCCGTTCCCGGCGGCGCCTTCCGCATCGACCCCGTGCCCGAGGCCGGCGACGGTGCCGGCGAACTCGTCTACACCGGGCCCAACGTCATGCTCGGCTATGCCACCGACCCGTCCGAGCTGGCCCTCGGGCGTGTCGTCGACGAACTGCGCACCGGTGACCTCGCCGTCCGCACCGACGCCGGGCTGTACCGGATCGTGGGCCGTCGCTCCCGCTTCGCGAAGCTGTTCGGCCTGCGCATCGACCTGCAGCGCATCGAATCCGTCCTCGCGCGCCACGAGCTCGTCGCGTGCTGCGCCGGCGGCGACGACGAACTGATCGTCGCCGTCCAGGGAGCCGACGCCGCGCCCGTGCGGGCGGTCGCGGCCCGCGCGAGCGGGCTGCCCGAGTCCGCGGTGCGGGTGTGCGTCGTGGCCGAGCTGCCCCGCACCCCCAACGGCAAACCGGACTACCGCGCCGTCGCCGCGCTCGGCGCCGCCCCGGAACCGCCGCAGCCGGCGCCCGAGGCGCGGGCCGTGGACCCCCGGCGGCTGCGGGCGCTGTACGCGGACGTTCTCCGCCGCGACGACGTCACCGACGACAGCACGTTCGTCGACCTCGGTGGCGACTCGCTGTCGTACGTGCGCATGTCGGTGCGGCTCGAGCGGCTGCTCGGGCATCTGCCCGCGGACTGGCCGACGACGCCGCTGCGCGAGCTGAGCCCGTCGTCGCGCCGGGCGCCGTGGGGCTGGCGGATCGTCGAGACCAACGTGCTCATCCGCGCCGTGGCGATCGTGCTCATCGTCGGCTCGCATCTGCACCTGTTCGCCCTCGTGGGCGGGGCGCACGTGCTGCTCGCGGCCGCGGGCTACAACTACGCGCGATTCCAACTGCCCAAGCCCCGCGCCGAGCGGCTGCGCACTACCCTGCTCAGCGTCGCCCGGATCGCCGCACCGGCCGTCGTGTGGATCGGCGCGGTGCACGCGCTCACCGGCGAGTACCGCTGGTCGAGTGTGTTCCTGCTCAACGGGGTGCTCGGACCGCCCGCGTGGACGAAGGAATGGCGGTACTGGTTCATCGAGGCGCTGGTGTACGCGCTCGTCGCGGTGGCTCTGTTGCTCGCCGTGCCGTGGTTCGACCGGCACGAGCGACGGTTCCCGTTCGCGTTCCCGCTCGCGCTGGTGGGCGTGGGCCTGCTGACCCGGTACGAGGTGCTCGGGCCGGACATGCCGACCAGTCAGATCCTGGCGTCGTACGTGGTGTTCTGGCTCTTCCCGCTCGGCTGGGCGGCCGCCCGGGCGACCGCGGTGTGGCAGCGGCTGGTGGTGTCCGTCCTGGCGGTGGCGACGGTGCCGGGGTTCTTCCATGCCGAAACCGACCGCACCGCTCTCGTGATCGGCGGCCTGCTCCTGCTGATCTGGGTGCCGCGGACCTGGTGGCCGGCGCTGCTGGTGCGGCCGGCCGAGGTGCTCGCCGCCTCGTCGCTCTACATCTACCTGACCCACTTCACGGTCTATCCGCTGCTGCGGGACATCGACCCGTGGCTCGCGTTCGCGGCGTCGCTCGTGGGGGGTGTGGCGTACTGGCAGCTGTGGGTGCGGCTCGGCCGGCTGTGGGGCCACTTCGGCCGGGTATCCGTCCTCACCATGCTTGCGCGGCGTGGTGCTACCCGCGCGCGTGAGAACGCGCGCGGGTAGCACCGACGGGCGCGGATGTCCGGCGCCTTCTCGTCAGGGCAGCAGCCGGTCGATGAAGCTGTTGCTGAATACCCGATGCGGGTCGAGCCGGTTGTACACCGCCCGCGCGGAGTCCCAGTTCTCGTCCGCGGGCACGCCTTCCCGGTAGGTGTCGGGCAGGACCTGCTCGATGACCCGCTGGTCCGTGTACGGCAGTTCGGGGCCGAACGCCCAGCCCTTGGACCATTCGGGCCGGAAGGTGGAGTCGGCGTTGTTGTAGTGACCGCGCATCCACTGCTCCATCTCGCGGTAGAACGCGAACATGCCGGGGGTGCCCGGCACCCCGAGCACGTTGAGCCAGATCGCGGTGTCCCACTCGGGGTGGTCGGGTCGCGGCCGGGTCGCGGAGATGGTCGGCGGCCCGGCGGACGGGACCCGCACGTCGTCGGGTTGATCGAGCCCGCAGCACCGGATCTCGACCGGGCCGTTGAGCGGGTACTGCCCCAGCGCCCGGTAGTGCTCGATGCGTTCGTGGAACCACTGCGTGAAGTCGTGGATCACGTTCGCGATGTTGGCGCGGTTGGTGAGGACCGCGCCGCCGCCCTCCGTGAGCCGCAGGGTGGTGGCCTTGATGTAGAACTGCAGGTCCTTGGACCAGCCCCAGATGTCACTCGAGTTCGTGGCGGCGAGGCCGGCGACGGTGGTGTTGTAGTAGACCTGCCCGAAAGCCGGCGCGATGGCGGGGTTCCCGGCCGTCATCTGCCCGAGCAGGTCGGTGACGGGCTCGGGGACGTTGTCCGAGAACGGATAGTTGTACGGGCCGAACACCTCTCGGGACGTCACCGGCTTCTGCGGAGCGAGGGACCACACCTTCATCCACGGCTTGTCGGTGAACGGATACCAGATCGCCTCCGCGCGCCCGCAGGCCCGCACGAAGCTCTCGAAGGTGCGTCCCGGTGCTCCGGCAGGCGCGAACAGCTCGCGCCAGTCGATGTCGGTGTAGCTCTGGCACCGCATCCGGGTGTCCGGGCCGGCCTGCAGGGTGACCGAGGTGACGAACGTCCGGCCGAGGTGGGCGAGCAGCGCAGTGATGTCCGCGTCGGCGCGCGTGTAGGTGCGCAGCGCGTACTCGCTGCCGTTCCACGCCACCGTGGTCAGTTCCGTGACGAGATTGCTCAGCGAGCCGAAGGTGTGTCCCGGGACGTTCTTTTCGCCGTCGGCGGGCAGCGCCGCACCGTGCGCGTTGACGGCCAGTGCACCGGCGATGGACAGCACCCCGGGTGCGGGGAGGTTGGCCCAGCCGAGGCCGTGCCCCTGCAGCGCCGTGGTGATCGCGTCGAGTGTCGCTCCGGCTCCGGCGGTGACGGTGGCGGGGTCCGAACCGGAGTGCACCGACACCCCGTTCAGATGCGCCATCGTGTCCGCCAGGATCACCCTGTCCACCGGTGCGCCGTTGACGATGGTCAGCGGAGTCCAGCCGTGCATCGCGCCACGCGGCCGGACGGTGTAGCCGTGAGCGTGGGCCCAGTTCGCGAGCCGGACGACGTCCTCGGGACTGCGCGGGGCGCACGTCCAGATCGCGTCGAGCATGATCTCCTTGGACCAGTTCTGGTAGGCCTGCTGGTAGAGGGCGATGCCGTCGGGAAACGCGGCCGGGGTGGTCAGGGTGGCACCGGACGAGCCGGCCGGTACGGCGTGGACGGGGGTCCAGCCGCCGAGCGCGGTGGCGGCGAGCGCGCCCGCGCCGGCGGCGAGGAAACCCCGGCGCGACAGACGCAGGGGTTCGGTGCGAATCGTCATGAACACACTGCTTTCTCACCGGCCCGTGGCGGGCCGGTGCTGGGGGAGGACGGGGTGTCAGGCGATGGTGAGGACCACGTCGGTGAGGGCGGGCGCGAGGTCGCGCTCGACCACCGCGGCGGTCGCGAGCAGCCGGTCGCCGGTGCGCCACGCGCGCACCCGCAGGGTCTCGCCGGGAAAGACGACGCCGGCGAACCGGGCCGTGAATCCGTGCACGGACGCGGCATCACCGTCGAGCGCCGCGTCGGTGAGCGTCTTGCAGACGATCCCGTACGTGCACAGCCCGTGCAGGATCGGAGCGGGGAACCCGGCGGCCTGCGCGAACTGCGGGTCCGAGTGCAGCGGGTTGCGGTCGCCGCACAGCCGGTACAGCAGGGCCTGTTGCGGCAGCGTCGCGACATCCACCTCGAAATCGGGTGCTCGGTCCGGCAATTCGACGGACTCGGACGGTCCGCGTTCGCCGCCGAAGCCGCCCTCGCCGCGGGCGAAGATGGACGAGCGGGCCGTCCACAGCGGGTTGCCGGCCGGATCCGTGGTCGTCGACTCCTGCACGATCACCGCGGCCTTGCCCTTGTCCCACACCTCGGCGATTCGGGTCACGGTGCGGCCCTTGCCTTCCGGTGGTAGGGGAGCGTGCACCGTCACCTCCTGGCTGCCGTGCACCACCTTCGCCAGGTCGATCTCGATGCCCGGGAACGAGACCTTCGGCGGCTCGGTGGCGTGGAACGTCGCGGCGACGGTGGCGAAGGTGGGCAGGACCTGCGGGTCGCCGTCGCGCAGGTAGCGCAGCTCACCGAGGTCGGTGGGACGCGCGCCGGCGCCGAGACCGAGGTGATAGAGCTGAACGTCGCTGCTGCTCCAGGCGAATTCCTGGGCGGGCAGTTCGGCGCCGAGTGCGACGGCGGGATCGATGGGCACGCGGGACCCTTTCTGTTCGGCGGACGGGGTTCGGCCGGATCGAGTGCGGCTCAGTGCTGTTCGGCGGTCTCGGAGATCGGCTGCGCGGCGGGCTGCTCCGGTCGGCCGAGGGCGTCGAGGACCGCGAGATAGGCGAAGGTCATGGCCGGGCCGATCGTGGCGCCGGGGCCGGCGTAGGTGTGGCCCATGACGGGACCGCTGGCGTTGCCGGCCGCGTAGAGACCCTCGATCACGGTCCCGTCCTCGCGCAGGACCCGGGCGTCGGCGTCGGTGCGCAGGCCGCCCTTGGTGCCGAGATCGCCGGGCACCACCTTGATCGCGTAGAAGGGGGCCTTGTCGATGGCGCCGAGGCTCGGATTGGGCTTGTTGCGCGGGTCGCCGTAATAGTGGTCGTAGCCGGATTCGCCGCGTCCGAAGTCCTCGTCCCGGCCCGCGCGGGCGAAGCCGTTGAATCGTTCGACGGTCGCGGTGAGGGTCTGCGCCGGCACGCCGATCTTCTCGGCGAGCTCGTTGATCGAGCCGGCCTGGACCACCACACCCGCCTTCAGCCACCGCTTGGGGAAGGGACTGCGGGGCGTGATGCCGGCGAAGGTGTAGCGATTGCGGTAGCGCTGGTCGAGGATCATCCAGCACGGGATGTTCTCGCCGGGTCCGTCGCCCCGGCCGTGGCGGCCGCCGTACATGGCGTGCACCGCCTCGACGTACGGAGCAGATTCGTTGACGAAGCGCCGGCCGGCCGCGTTGACCATCATCGAGCCCGGCAGGCTGCGCTCGGACAGGGCGAACCACGGGCCGCCGGTGAGCGGGAAGGACGGACCCCACCAGGCGTCGTCCATGAAATCGACGGCGGCACCGAGAGCCTGGCCCGCGCGGATGCCGTCCCCGGTGTTGGCCTTCGCGCCGACGGTCCACTCGGTGCCGATCGGGGCGCGCTGATACTGCGTGCGCATCTGCTCGTTGTGCTCGAAGCCGCCGGAGGCGATCACGACGCCGCGGCGGGCCCGGATGGTGTGCTTCCGTCCGTCCGACTCGACGCGCACACCGCGCACCACCCCGTCCTCGACGACGAGGTCCGTCAGGGCGGTGTTGAGCAGCAGCGGAACCCCGGCGTCGCGCAGGCCGACGCGGAGTCCGGCCATGAGCGCCTGGCCGCGGACCAGCAGGTGCTTCCTCGTCGCGCGGGCCCACAGGTATCGCATGCCGACCTTCGCGGCGCGGACCGGTCCGCGCGGGTTGCGCATGAGGAGGTTGAGCCACTTGTAGTCGGCCTGGGTGATGACGAAGTTCGGCGGGCCCTTGACGTAGTCGGGCTCGAGCAGGGCGAGGTCGTCGCCGAGGCGCTTGCCGTCGAACGGCTTCGGCTCGACGGACCGCCCGCCGAGCCGGCCGCCGGGGGCCTCGGGGTAGTAGTCGGAGTAGCCCGGCACCCACTGCAGTTCCAGGGCGCTGTGCTTCAGCACGAAGGACAGCATCTCGGGCCCGTGGTCGATGTAGGTGTCGATCTTGTCGGCGGGCACCACGTCGCCGATGATGCTGTGCAGGTAGGTGCGGGCCGAGTCCGGGGTGTCGGTGACCCCGGCGGCCCTCAGGGCCTCGTTGTTCGGGATCCACACCCCGCCGCCCGAGCGCGCGCTCGAGCCGCCGTAGTGGGGTGCCTTCTCGATCAGGACGACGCTCGCGCCCTGGTGCGCGGCGGTCAGCGCGGCGGTCATTCCGCCGGCACCGCTGCCGACTACGACGATGTCGTATTCCTGCTTGATCATGTAGAACACGTTATAGAATGATGGCGCGGTGAGTCCATCCCTTCTGCCAGGAAGAATCACCCGCACACCACGGGCCGAACGGAAACAGGTTGCAGAACATGCCGGTCGCCGGTGAACAGGAAGGAACCGCAATGCTGCCGACGCAACTGCGCACCCGGCTGGCGGACGAGCTCGAGGCCGCCGAACGCGACCGCACCCCCGTCGACCCGCTCGTGGCCCGGCACCCCGACATCGACGTCGTCGACGCCTACGAGATCCAGCTGATCAACATCCGTCGCCGGCTCGCGGCCGGTGCCCGCGTGGTCGGCCACAAGGTCGGGCTGTCCTCGCTGGCCATGCAGCAGATGATGGGCGTGGACGAACCCGACTACGGCCACCTGCTCGACGACATGCAGGTCTTCGAGGACCGGCCCGTCGACACCTCGCGGTACTGCTTCCCGCGGGTGGAAGTCGAGGTGGCCTTCGTGCTCGGCAAGGACCTGCCCGGCGCGGACTGCACCGAGAGCGACGTCCTCGACGCCACCGTCGCGTTCGCGCCGTCCATCGAACTGATCGACAGCCGGATCAAGGACTGGAAGATCGGCCTCGCGGACACCATCGCCGACAACGCCTCCTCCGCCGGATGGGTGCTCGGCGCGCAGCGGGTGGCGCCGTCCGGCGTCGACATCAAGGGCATCGACGCCGTGCTCACCCGCAACGGCGAACGGATCGCCGAGGGGCGCAGCGACGCGGTGCTCGGCAATCCCGTCACCGCCGTCGCCTGGCTCGCCCGCAAGGTCGAGAGTTTCGGAGTGCGGCTGAAGGCGGGCGACATCGTCCTGCCCGGCTCGTGCACCCGGGCCGTCGACGCGCGCCCCGGCGACGAGTTCCACGCCGAGTTCGCGGGACTGGGCTCCGTCTCGCTCACGTTCTCGTGACCACCCGGTCCCGACTGCAAGGAGAAACAATGGCCAAGGCAAGTGTCGCGATCGTCGGGTCGGGCAACATCAGCACCGACCTGCTCTACAAACTGCAGCGTTCGGACCTGCTCGAGCCGCGGTGGATGATCGGCATCGACCCGGCGAGCGAGGGCCTCGCCCGCGCCCGCACGCTCGGCCTGGAGACATCGGCCGAGGGCATCGACTGGTTGCTCGCGCAGCCGGAGAAGCCGGACCTGGTGTTCGAGGCGACGTCCGCGTACGTGCACCGGGCGGCGGCGCCGAGGTACGAGGCGGCCGGCATCCGGGCGATCGACCTCACCCCTGCCGCCGTCGGACCGGCCGTCGTGCCACCGGCGAACCTCGGGGCGCATCTCGACGTGCCCAACGTCAACATGATCACCTGCGGCGGTCAGGCCACCATCCCGATCGTGCACGCCGTCTCCCGGGTGGTGGACGTGCCCTACGCCGAGATCGTGGCGTCGGTGGCGTCGGTGTCCGCCGGGCCGGGCACCCGCGCCAACATCGACGAGTTCACCAAGACCACCAGCCGGGGCATCGAGACCATCGGCGGTGCCCGCAAGGGCAAGGCGATCATCATCCTCAATCCGGCGGACCCGCCGATGATCATGCGCGACACCATCTTCTGTGCCATCCCCGAGGACGCCGACCGGGACGCGATCGCCGAGTCCATCCACCGCGTCGTCGCCGACGTGCAGGAGTACGTGCCCGGCTACCGCCTGCTCAACGAACCACAGTTCGACGAGCCGACCGTCGTGTCCGGCGGGCACGCCACCGTCACCACCTTCGTCGAGGTGGAGGGCGCCGGCGACTTCCTGCCGCCGTACGCCGGCAACCTCGACATCATGACCGCGGCCGCCACCAAGGTGGGCGAGGAGATCGCCCGCGCGCTCCTCTCGGCGGACTCCCTCCCCTCGAACTCCACCGTGAAGGCCTGACTCCGATGACCTCTTCGAACTCCGACCTCCGTCGCGACGACATCTTCTTCGAGCCGTCGTGGGACATCCGCGTGACCGACACGTCGCTGCGCGACGGCTCGCACCACAAGCGTCACCAGTTCGACCGGGAGGAGGTGCGCGCCGTCGTCGCCGCCCTCGACCTCTCGGGCGTCCCCGTCATCGAGGTCACGCACGGCGACGGCCTCGGCGGGTCCTCGTTCAACTACGGGTTCTCGAAAGTGCCGGAGCAGGAACTGATCAAGATCGCCGTCGATACCGCGCAGCACGCGAAGATCGCCTTCCTCATGCTGCCCGGTGTCGGCATCAAGGAGGACATCATCGAGGCGCAGGACAACGGCGCCTCGATCTGCCGCATCGCCACCCACTGCACCGAGGCGGACGTGTCCGTCCAGCACTTCGGGCTCGCCCGCGAGCGCGGGCTCGAGACCGTGGGCTTTCTGATGATGGCGCACACCGTCACCCCGGAGAAGCTGGCCGAGCAGGCCCGCATCATGGCCGACGCGGGCTGCCAGTGCGTGTACGTCGTCGACTCGGCCGGCGCGCTCGTTCTCGAGCAGGTCGCCGAACGCGTCGAGGCGCTCGTCGCGGAGCTGGGTTCCGACGCGCAGGTCGGCTTCCACGGGCACGAGAATCTCGGCCTGGGCGTGGCGAATTCGATCGCGGCGGTCCGCGCGGGTGCCAAGCAGATCGACGGGTCGGCCCGCCGGTTCGGCGCGGGTGCCGGCAACACCCCGGTCGAGGCGTTCGTCGGCGTATGCGACAAGGTGGGGATCAAGACCGGCATCGACTTCTTCGCCGTCGCGGACGCCGCGGAGGACGTCGTGCGCCCCGTGATGCCCGCCGAGTGCCTGCTCGACCGTCAGGCCCTGATGATGGGCTACGCCGGGGTGTACTCGAGCTTCCTGCGCCACGCCGAGCGCCAGGCCGAGCGGTACGGGGTCTCCGCCGCGGAGCTGCTGGTGCGGGCGGGCAAGCGCAAGCTCATCGGCGGCCAGGAGGACCAGCTGATCGACATCGCCCTCGAACTCCAGCGCGAACAGCAGACCGCCTGACCTACCGAATGTCACATGGCGTCAATTCGATCGACGCAATGTGACATTCGGCCCCAACGGGTTTCGACGCTCAGCCATCCGGGTTCGCCACCGGTGGCGTCCTCACGGTCCATCAACGAGGTCTGTCGCTGTTCGAATTCGAAGCGCCGCGACCCTTCGAACACCGCACCGACCTCCTCGAACCCCGTTGCCGCCACCGGCCGTGTGCGACCGTCCCCGCTGCGCCGGAGCAGGCGATGACCCGTCAGACGGCTCCACAACACCTCGACCGCGGCCGCGCCCACCAGCAGGCAGGCCAGTCCCGGAATCGTCATCGCGAACAGCGCGCCCATCGTTCCAGGGTATCGAGCCGTGGAACGCGGCAACGATTCCCGGAGCGCAGGGGCGGGTATCGAGGTACTTCGCCGGAGCTCGGACGCCGCCGGTGCTCGCGCTGCGGGACTCGTCCGGGGTGCTGTCGGGTGGATGAGGGACGGTGCATGTGCCACCGACGCGGTCAAGCCTGCCCGGGCCGTCTCCGGGCCGGGCCGGCCCGGCCCGACAGATGCCGCGATGTCCTGGCCGATATCCGGGGGGACCGTGAACCGATCGTGGGCGAGAGCCGCCACAGTCCGGTGGCGGCGAGAATGTGCCACAGCGCGTGGCCTTGCAGGACACTACTCGGCCGGCAGAGCGAGGTCCGGTCGCCGATGGTGCCGAGCACGGCGCCGGACGCGAGAAGCAGTGCCGCGATGATCGTCGTGCGGCGCAGGTGCGGACGGACGCGGGCGCGTTCCAGCGCGAGTCCCACAGTGACCGCGGCGAGCAGTGCCTGCACGATCGTGGAGGCGCTCGAGCCGGCTGCGACAACGGGAACCATCACGAACGGAACGACGAGCCACCACCGCGGCGACAACCGTCGGTCGAACCGGTCGGAAGCGGCGTCGACGGCTGTGTAAGCGAGCAATGTCGCGATCGGTATGTCGTGTGCGTAGGCCTGCCACGGCGGGTTCGGTCCGTGCGCTATGAGGGATCCGGCGCCGACCGCGATGACGAGGAGACCGTAGGTCACCGTCGGCGTGCCCTGCCGACGACGTGCGAGCACGGCCAGGCCGGCGATCACGAAGGCCAGGCTGGTGGCGGCAGCCGCTGGCTGCCCGAGAAAGCCTGCGTCTCGATAGAGCTCGCAGACGTTCGCCAGCATCATGGCTCGAGGCTATCCGTTACCGGTCCGCATCGGACATACACAACGGCAGCCGTCTCGACCTGGCTGTCGGGCCGAACAGTGCCGGGCCGAACGGTGCCGGGGTGGCCGGCACCGGTTGCTCATCTCTTGGTTCGTCGACTGCCACCGTGCCAGTCCTGCTCCACTCCCACCTCGTCGGGAGCGACGCCGAGGCCGGGCAGCTGCGGCAGTTCGCGCAGGCTACGTTTGAGTTCGGCGAAGCCGGGGAAGCTCGCCAGCCCGACGACGTGGTCCCACAGGCGGAGGGCGTCCTCTTCGCCGGGTAGCCGGCTGATCACCGGCCCGAAGAAGGCCACGCCGTTCGGCGGCTGGAAGTGGATGATCGGCGTGCCGACGTCTCTGCCGGTCAGGCGCAGTGCCTCGTCGGTCTCCGCCTGGATGAGCGCATCGAGCGAGGGGTCGTCCAGCGCGTCCGCCACCTGCACGGGTAGGCCCGCCCGGGCCAGGATCGGCTCGAGGAAAGCCCGCGTTCCTTGCTGTTCCGGTCCGGCGGTGTTGTCGGCGTCCGGCGTGGTCTCGAATATCCACGCACCGAGCGCCCGGTACAGCGGATCCACCGCCTCGCGCCCGTGCTCGGCCCGCACTCGCGCCGCGACCCGGAGCAGCCGCAGCCCACTCGTGTGACCGGCTTCGTACTCGGGCGGGAAGTGAACGTCGTAGTCGACGTGCGCGTTGATCAGACGCAGCGAAATGAACCGCCAGTCGACTCGGAATTCGCGCTGGGCCGCCACCAGGCGCACCCACTTGCTGGTCATCCAGGCGAACGGGCACACCGGGTCGAAGTAGAAGTGGATATCTGCATCACTCATGCCTCGTCAGGCTACGGAGTGCTCGGGCGGTCGCCGGCACAGACACCCCTCTCGTCTGAGACATCGTCGATCAGAGAAGATTCGGATCGCGGGGTCGACAGGCCGATCGCCTACGGCTTCACAAGTCCCGTTCGGTAGGCGATGACGACCAGTTGCGCGCGGTCGCGAGCACCGAGTTTCACCATGGCATGGCTGACGTGGGTGCGGGCGGTGGCCGGGCTGAGGCAGAGTTCGGCGCCGATCTCGTTGTTGCTCATGCCCATACCTACCAGCGTCAGGACCTCGCGTTCCCGGTCGGTGAGGACCTCGAGCCGATGATCGGCGGCCTTGTCGGCTGTGCGCTGGGTGGTGAACTGGGCGATGAGGCGGCGCGTGATGCGCGGTGCGAGCAGAGCTTCTCCGGCGGCGACCACGCGGATGCCGTGCAGGAGCTCGGCCGGACCCGCGTCTTTGAGCAGGAAGCCGCTGGCGCCGGCCTGGAGGCCTTCGAAGACGTAGGCGTCGGTGTCGTAGGTCGTCAGGATGAGGATGCGTACGTATTGGAGCCCGTTGGTGGTGGCGATCTGCCGGGTGGCCTCGATGCCGTCCATCTTCGGCATACGGATATCCATGAGCACGACATCCGGGCGCAGGGCCCGGGCTTGCTCCACGGCTTCGGCGCCGGTTGCGGCTTCCCCGACCACCGTGATGCCGTCCTCGACCTCGAGGAGGATCTTGAAGCCGGACCGCACCAGATGCTCGTCGTCCACGAGTAGGACCTTGATCGGAGTGTCGCGGCCGGATGCGCCTGTCACCGGGTTCATACCTTCACCGTTGCGGCCGGGGCCAAGGGCAGCCGGGCGGTGACGGCGAAGCCGCCGCCCGGGAGCGGGCCGGCGTCGAAGTCGCCGCCCAAGAGCTGACAACGCTCGCGCATCCCTACGATCCCGTGGCCGCGTGTGTCCGTGCCGGCGAACTCGGCGTCCGCACGGTCGGCGCCTCTGGCTGCTTTGTCGGTGTCCCCATCCGCACGCGGGCCGTCGTTCGTCACGCGGACTTCCACGGCGTCGGGGCCGTAGTTCAGGGCGACCGCGACCCTGGTCGGTCCGACATGGCGAATCACATTGGTGATCGACTCCTGCAGGATCCGGTACACGGCGCTGCCTACCGCGCTGGGTACGGGCGGTGGGGGTGATGTCGTCTCCAACTCGACGTCGAGCCCGGCTTCGCGTGCCCTGGCGGTGAGTTCGTCGACCTGCCCGAGCCCTGGGGGTGGGAGGCGGCCGTCGTTGTCGTCGCGAAGGACCCCGAGGATGGCCCGCATCTCCTGCAGGGCCCGGGAACTGGTCTGCTCGATGGCCTCGAGCGTCTGGCGTGCTTGTTCCGGTCGCTTGTCCAGTACGTGTGCGGTGACGCCGGCTTGGACGTTGATGATGGCGATGGCGTGCGCGACGGTGTCGTGGACCTCGCGCGCGATCCGGAGCCGTTCCTCGTCGACCCGGGCGCGTGCTTCGTCCTCACGAGAGCGTTCGGCCAATTCGGCGCGCTCGAGTGCTTCTTCCGCGATGACTCTCCTCGAGCGGACGCTCTCCCCGAGGGCGGCACTCATGCCCGCGGCGCCGATCCGGAAGTACACCCAGCCGACGGCGGCTGGGGGTTCGATGTCGGTCGCGGCGATCAGCCAGACCGCGGCCAGTGCTGCGATGCCCACAACGGCCATCACCAGTGAGCGACGTCCGTCGCCGCGGGCGGTGAGGGTGTAGAGGGCCACGAACAGGCCCAGCCATCCGGGGCCGTCCGGGAAGTCGAGGGTGTAGTACACCATGCTGGCGAGCGCGGTCACGGCGAACACTGCGACTGGCCAGCGGCGGCGCAGGACCAGGACCGCGCCACCGGCGATCAACAGCAGGTAGCCGAGGTTCCCGAGGTCGGACAGGGGGCGCAGCACTGCTTCGGGCTCCCCGCTGTTGCGGACGACGGTGCCCTGGACCTGCATGACAGTGATGAATACCGCCAGCAGCACATCCTGCGCCCAGGCGGGCGGGCGGAACAACGTGACGCGATCCGGCATGGCGCGATCATATGGTTCCGGGTGGGGAAAACAACTCCCGCGAACTGCGCGGCCGCCTACGTCGAGAAGCGTGGTTGTGCGCGAGCCACCTACGTCGAACTTCGTATCCGCTGCCGCCCGCTGTCCGAGGACACCCCGTTGCCGAGACGCGACGATCGTATGCGTCCGCTCAACGACGGAGGCCTCCATGAGCGCGGCCGGAACCCGTCGTTCGACCGAAAGGATCCGCAATGCCTGTCCTCGATTTGCTTGCCGCACCGGCGATCACGCACGTCTCCGTTGTCGCTGCCGGTTACGAGCTCGGCGTCGGGCGAACCGTGCCCACCGCGGCAGCCGTGCTGGGGCTGATCAGCGCCGTCGCCGGTGGGCTGGCCCTGGCCCGATCCCGCCGCACCGGCACCGGACGAGCTCGGACGATCGTGGCCCTGGTGCTGGGACCGATCAGCGTCATCGCCGGCGGGGTGCACGGGGTCAACTCCGCCGGTGGACTCGGCACCGGCAACGGGCTCGCCGGCGCCGTCCTCGCCGTGGCGCTCGGGCTGATCGGCACGGTCCTCGGTGGGCTGGCTCTGGCCCGCTCTCGTCGCACCAGCCGATCCGGTCACGATTCCAGGCCGGTGCCCGCGTCGTGACCCCCGCCCGCTCCGTGCACCGCCACCGAGTGCTGCGCGGGGCCTGGCGCCGGCTCGGCCCGGCGCAGCTGTCCGCCGCCACGGCCGCCGCCGGGCCCGGCGTTCCCCTGGTCGCAGACGGTGGCACGTGACGAATCGAGCGCGCCTGAGCCTGCGCCCACCTGGGCGCCCGCTGCCGACGCGGTGGGCCTTGTCGAGCCGGCGCGGACCGCGTCGGGGTGGCTACGGTGACGAGCAGGACGAGCCCTGCCGGTGACGGGCAGTGTGGGCTCGCGGTGCGGTGACGTCGAGCACCGTGAGCTGGTGGCCGGGTGCGTTCTCGGTCGTGAGCGGCGGGCCAGGTGGTGCGATGGTTACCCTCGACTGATGGCGGCATTCCCGGAGTCCACGGTAGGCACGAACTCGGCGGTGGCGCGCCTCGAGAGCACCTTTGCCGACGAGTTGGCCGCCCTGGCGGTGCCGTGGCAGGGCGCTCATGCCCCCGACCCGACGTTGCTGGTGCTCAACGAGCAGCTCGCGGTGTCGCTGCGATGGGACGTGGAGGTGCTGCGGAGCGAGGTCGGGATCGGGGTGCTGTCCGGATCGACGGCGCCGGCTGGGGCCACGCCGGTCGCGATGGCGTATGCGGGACATCAGTTCGGCGGGTACGCACCCCTGCTCGGGGACGGCCGGGCGTTGCTGCTCGGCGAAGTGGTGGGCAGTGACGGTCGGCGAGTGGATCTGCACCTGAAGGGCTCGGGGCCCACGCCGTTTTCTCGGGGCGGTGACGGCTTCGCGGTCCTCGGCCCGATGCTGCGCGAATACCTGGTCAGCGAGGCCATGTATGCCCTCGGTATTCCCACGACGCGTGCGCTGGCGGTGGTCGCGACGGGCCGCCGCGTTCGCCGAGACGGCGCCGAGCCCGGTGCCGTGCTCGCCCGGGTCGCGGCCAGTCACCTGCGGGTGGGCACCTTCGAATTCGCGGCCCGACAGGAGGGAGTCCTGCAGCGGCTCGCCGACTACGCGATCACCCGCCACTACCCGGAGTTGACCGAGCTGCCGGCGACGGGTGAGGGCAGTCGCTACCTGGCATTCTTCGAGGCGGTGGTCGAGGCGCAGGCAGCACTGGTGGCGCAGTGGATGCTCACCGGGTTCGTGCACGGGGTGATGAACACCGACAACACGACCATTTCGGGGGAGACCATCGACTTCGGTCCGTGCGCCTTCCTCGATGCGTTCGATCCGGCGGCGGTGTTCAGTTCGATCGATCACGGCGGCCGTTATGCGTTCGGCAATCAGCCCGCTGTCCTGAAGTGGAATCTGGCGCGCTTGGCGGAAACGCTGCTGCCGCTGCTCGATTCGACGCCGGATGACGCGATTGCCGCGGTGTCGGCAGTCCTCGATACCTTCGACGCGCGTTACGAGGGCCACTACGCCGCCGGGATGGCGGCCAAGCTCGGGGTGGCCGGCCCGCTCCTCGATCGAGCGCTGGTCGACGACCTGCTGAGGTTGATGGCCGAACACGGCGCCGACTGGACGGGCAGCTTCCGGGCGCTCGCGGACGAACTCCGTGGGCATTCGGCGCCGCTGCACGCCCTCGTCCCGCGCGAGCACATCGGGCCGTGGGTGGATCGCTGGCGCGGCGCCCTGAGCACACAGGGGCGTGGGACAGCGCAGACCGCGGACGCGATGGACGGCGTGAACCCGCTGTACATCCCGCGCAATCATCAGCTCGATGCGGCTCTGCGTGCCGCGGCCGACGGTGAGCTCGCTGCTTTCGAGAAGCTGCTCGAGGTCGTCACGCATCCGTTCGACCGCCGTGACGAGTGGTCCGACTACACCACACCCGCCCCCTCGTCGTTCAGTGCAACCTTCCGAACCTTCTGCGGCACATAACGCCCGAATACCCGCCGCTGGGCACTGCTGTGTTCGTGTCGGGGACTCCCTCGCCGGTGCTGCGCCGCCGGGAACGACGTCGGCAGACCTGGCGGAGGCACCCCCGAGGACACGGACCCAGCTGGTGCGGGGCGGGTTCAGCCGTCCCGCCCGGCGCCGCGGTCGGGGGCGCTCATGTCCCCGGTGCCGGGTATGCCGTCGGCGCGCCCGTAGCGCAGGTACACGGTGCCCGTCGGGCCGGCGACCGGCGGTGCGAGGAGGGTGAGGTTGGTGGGCACCGCGCCGGCGTCGAACACCTTCTTCCCGACGCCGAGCACGATCGGGTGCACCCAGAGGTCGAGCCGGTCGAAGAGTTTCTCGCGCAGCAGGGTCTGGACCAGGTTCAGGCTCCCGACGACCTTGACGTGCTCGTGCCGGTCCCGGATTTCGCGCACCGCGCCGGCCAGATCCGGGCCGAGTTGCGTGGATCCGGCCCAGGAGAGGTCGGGCCGGCCGCGGGAGGCCACGTACTTGGGGACGCTGTTGAAGAGCGTGGCGATCTCGTGGTCCTCGCCGCCGTCCTGGTACGGCCAGTAGGCGGCGAAGATGTCGTAGGTCCGGCGGCCGAGCAGCAGGGCGTCGGTGCCTTCGTAGGCGGCCCCGATCTGCGCGCCGGTGACCTCGTCGAGCAGGGGTACCTGCCAGCCGCCGAACGGGAACCCTTCCGGGTCTTCGTCGGGGCCGCCGGGTGCCTGTCCGACGAGGTCGAGGGTGGTGAACAGTTCGATGTCGATCAGGCCCATGGCTCGGCTCCCGGTGAAGTGATGTGTCTCGGTTGCAAAGGTAGACCTGCGGGCGTCGGCGGACTCATCGCTGTGACGGCATCGAACTTCGTCCTCCTCGACCGGCCTCGCGGTGCATCGGTCGCCACCGGTTCTGCGGTGGGCGTCCGTGCGTTACCCGGCAGTCCGGGCTCGGCGGGCGGTGCACATCTCCTCACTCGCCTCGATCGGGGTGGGGTCGCGCAGGTCGTGCCGGAGAACGGCCGCCCATGCGGTCGGCGGCGTCGCGCGGGCACCGTTGGGGGCAGTGCCCCAGGGGTATGGTTTCCCGACCGGGTGGTGTCGGAGAAGGGCGCTGGACAGTTTCAGCTCTTGACGTGACCGAGCAGTGTGCGAGTGATGATGTGGTGAGCTTCGGTGAGGATCGACCCGACCGCTGTCTCGCAGCTGCCGATGCCGTGGATCAGGCTTGGACTTGGCCGGCCCACCAGAGGCCGCCTTCTGCGGTGCCTCGGCGAACGTGCCGCTGCGCTGCTCGCCACCCGATGGATGGCAGTCGACAGGATCACCCTGTGCCCCAAGAGAATCGGTTCTATCATCTCGGGCCTGGTAGCCGGTCTGGTGGTCGATGGGGGTGGGGTCGTGGAAACGGTCGCGCGCCCGGGAGGCAGTGCCCGTGACGAAGTGTTTCGACCGGATTGTAAAAGGCTCTGTTGCGCAACGATTTTCGTGTGACAGCGCATGGTGCTGTAGCTGTTGGAACAACTCCGGTGCTCGAGTCCATTCGTCGATCCCTGTGTCGGCTGAGTGCGCCGACGCACGCTCCGTCGGTGGCGCGTCGACGATGAAGGCGCTCAGACTTCGACGGCGGTGCCGCAGATGCCACATTCCTCCAGCTGCCGGCGCTTCCATCGCGCGACCGGAACGAAGAACAACGTGAACTGGCTGAATTCCCGGATCCGTGCCCACTGTGTGGTGTTGTGGCAGCGCGGGCACGTTCGGGTCTGCCCGGAGCCGAGGTGTTGCCGCTTGGTGCCGTATCCGAATAGAAGGAACACCACGCCAGCATAGAGCGATGCTCAGTAGACGGTCGTCAGGTGGCAACGGTCTCGAGGGAGACCACGCGATGACCACAGCCGACGATATCGATCGGCACCAGTTGCCCGAAGACCGACTCGCCAGCCAACCCCGCCTGCCGGCGATCTGCTGTCGCCTCTTCCGCCGGCATACAGAAGCCGTGAGCCGGGTAGCCTCACGAGGACGAACATCGAGTGGAGGAAGGGCTATGACGACTGACTTCTCCGTCGGCGACCATGTCCGGTGGAACTCCGAAGCCGGATACGTCGAGGGCGTCATCATCAGGAAGCACACGAAGGACGTGGAGTTCAAGGGGCGCACACGGCGTTGCAGTGAGAGTGACCCTCAATACGAGATCAAGAGCGACAAGACCGAGCACATCGCGATGCACAAAGGCGATGCGCTGACGAAGCTTTAGGGGGCCGGAATCCCGATGGTCACTCGAGACGAGACGAGCATCATCGACGCGGTCCGGGAGGCAGTCGCTGCCATCCCTCCGGGCTCGGTTGCCTCCTATGGCGATATCGGCAAGAGAATCGGGGCGGGTCCACGGCAGGTGGGCCGAGCGATGAGCCTGCTGGACGACAACGTTCCCTGGTGGCGAGTCGTCTACGCCGACGGAACAACCGCCTCGTGTCACGGCGGTCGTGCACCGGCACTCCTGCTCGAAGAGGGCACCCCCGTGGCCGGGAAGCGGGTTGACATGCAACGCGCTCGGCAAGGATGGATGGACTGACGATCCCTGACGGTGGGTCAGCTCGAGGAGCACCGGGTGCGGCACGTCTATCGGGTGTCGGCGACGGCGCCGGTGCTCGATTCGCTCGAACAACTCGCCGCTCCGCGGCGCGGCGACGTCAGTCCGGCACGGTGATCCGGCCGTCGAGCACCGCCTGCTCGATGCTTGCGCGCAGTTGCGGGCAGCCGTCTCGCAGGGCGCCCGGGGTCGCGTCGTCCCGGAAGTTCGGGCACACCGACGCGGGGTTCTCGCACCACTGCACGCTCGTGTGGTCGAAGCTGTTCTTGCGCACCAGCACGCAGGTGCCGCACTCGCGGCACCGCACCTCGTGCAGGCCCGAATCCAGGTAGTTGATCTTGTCGATGGCGGTCTGCGCGCGGACCGCCTCGACCCGCGCGGGCTGGCCGGCGAAGTCCGGGGCCTTCGCCCACCGGCGCGCCCGGGTCGAGGGATCCATCGTCAGACCTCCGCTTCCTGCTTGCCCTGTTCCTGCTCGGCCTTCTGCCGCGCGAGGTTCTCGGCGACCTCCGCCTGCCACGCCTCGTTGGCCTTGGTGGTGTCCACCTCGTATTCGAAGCGCTGCGTCATCTTCTCGGTGACGTCGGCGACGTCGACGTAGAACTGCTCGTACCAGCGTCGCAGCTGATAGACCGGGCCGTCCTCCTCGCACAGCAGCGGGTTGTCGATCTTGGTCTTGTTCTTCCAGATCTCGACGTCCTGCAGGAAGCCCTCGCCGATGCCCTCGGTGAACTTCGCGGCGAGTTTGGCCGACATCTCGTCGGACATCCCGGTCGGCTTCTTGACGATGATGCCGTACTGCAGCACGAACGAGTCGTGGGTCACGGGGTAGTGGCAGTTGATCAGCACCGACTCGACCTCGTAGCCGCCGTAGCTGTTGGTCATCGGATTGATCATGTAGGAGGGACCGTAGTACGCCGCGAACGACTTCAGCAGCGACTCCATGCCGTACTGGGTGGACATGCCCTTGTCGGGCCGGCCGCGGGTGTTGAGGTACTGCGCGGCGACGTGCCCTTCGAAGACGTTCTTGAAGTAGGTCGGGAACGCGTAGTGGATGTAGTAGAAGTGCGCCATATCCACGACGTTGTCGATGATCTCCCGGCAGTTGGCGCCCTCGATGAGGATCGAGTTCCACGTCCAGTCGGTCCACTCGCCCGACCCGTACTGCTCGATGTCGGGGATCGTGACCTCCGGCGGCGGGGGGTTGCCCTCGGGGTCGTTCCATACGAACAGCTGCCCGTTCTTCTCCATCGTCAGCCAGGAGCGGGTGCGGGCGAGCGGCGGCACGCGACGGGCGTAGGGAATGCCGGTGCACTTGCCGTTGCCGCCCCACCGCCAGTCGTGGAAGGGGCAGGCGACGGAGTCGCCCTTGATCTCGCCCTGCGACAGGTCGCCGCCCATGTGCCGGCAGTAGGCGTCGAGGACCTTCGGGTCGCCCTGGCTGTCGGCCCAGACCACGAGCTTCGTGCCGAAGGCCTCGACGGCGTGCGGCTTGCCGTCCTTGAACGTCCTGGCGAGCCCGAGGCAGTGCCAACCCCGCGCGAAACGCGTGCGGACCTCTCCGACGTCGATCTCGCGAATCTGTGCCATTGTCCCCTCACTTCCCTTCGGTTCATCTAGTAGAACACGTTATAGAATATTGCGGCGATCCGGAAGCGATCCGGGACTTTCGTCCCACAGAAAAGACGCCGACGTGCGGTGATTCCGCGGTCTCGACATGAATGGGAACGTGTTCTAGTCTCGAAGCAAGCGATCATTTCCGGAACAGACGGGAGCGTCCAGTGGGCGACCACGAGAGCCACGAGGTACTGCAGCGGATCGACGCGCTGCTGCCCGCCCTGCGGGAACGTGCACAGGAGACCGAGGATCTTCGCCGCATCCCCGACGACTCGATCAAGGCGCTGCAGGAGACGGGGTTCTTCCGGCTGCTCCAGCCGAAGCAGTGGGGCGGCTACGAGGCCGACCCGGTGCTGTTCTACACGGCTGTCCGCAACATCGCGAGCGCGTGCGGCTCCACCGGATGGGTGTCCGGGATCATCGGTGTCCACAACTGGCACCTGGCCCTGTTCTCGCAGCAGGCCCAGGAGGACGTATGGGCCGAGGACACCGACGTGCGCATCTCCTCCTCCTACGCCCCGATGGGCGCCGGCGAGGTCGTGGACGGCGGCTACCGGGTCAACGGCGCGTGGGCCTGGTCCTCCGGGTGCGACCATGCCACGTGGGTCGTCGTCGGTGGCCCGGTCCTCAAGGACGGCCGCCCCGTCGATTTCGGCAGCTTCCTGATCCCGCGCGCGGACTACGGGATCGACGACGTCTGGAACGTGGTCGGCCTGCGCGGCACCGGGTCGAACACGATCGTGGTCGAGGACGTGTTCGTGCCCCGGCACCGCTTCCTCAGCTTCAAGGCGATGAGCAACCTCACCGCCCCCGGCCTCGAGCGCAACACCGCGCCGGTCTACAAGATGCCTTGGGGCACCATCCATCCCACCACGATCTCCACGCCGATCGTCGGCATGGCCTACGGCGCCTACCGGGCCCACGTCGAGCATCAGGGCAAGCGCGTGCGCGCCGCCTACGCGGGGGAGAAGTCCAAGGACGATCCGTTCTCGAAGGTGCGGATCGCCGAGGCCTCGAGCGACATCGACGCCGCGTGGCGCCAGCTGTCCGGAAACGTCGCCGACGAGTACGCGCACCTCGTCGCCGGCGAGGAGGTCCCGATGGAACTGCGGCTGCGCGCCCGTCGCGACCAGGTCCGCGCCACCGGCCGCGCCATCGCGTCCATCGACCTGCTGTTCGAGAACTCCGGTGCCACCGCCCTCGCCAACGGCACGCCGATCCAACGGTTCTGGCGCGACGCCCACGCCGGGCGTGTCCATGCCGCCAACGACGCCGAGCGCGCCTATGTGATGTTCGGCGCCGGCGAGTTCGGACTGCCGATCACCGACACGATGGTGTAGGGAGACCGAATTGACTGCGACGGAAGAGATCACCTACGAGTCGACGTCCCGGTTCGCTCAGGTGCGCCACGACCTGCGGCTGCACTACCACGAGGCGGGGGTCGGACACGACACCACGATCGTGTTGCTGCACGGCGGCGGTCCAGGCGCCTCCGGCTGGTCCAACTTCGCCCGCAACATCCCCGTGCTGGCCGAGCGCTTCCACGTCATCTGTGTCGACCAGCCCGGTTACGGCAAGTCCGACAAGCCCACCGAGCATCCGCAGTACTTCGTGCACAGCGCCACCGCGCTGAAGGACCTGCTCGACCACCTCGGCGTCGACGGGCGCGTGCACCTGCTCGGCAACTCGCTCGGCGGCGGTGCCGCGGTGCGGTTCGCACTGGACTTCCCGGACCGGGCCGGACGGCTCGTGTTGATGGGGCCGGGGGGATTGAGCGTCAATCTCTTCGCGCCCGACCCTACCGAGGGCGTTAAGCACCTCGGCCGGTTCGCGGCGCCGCCGGAGGGCCCGACCAGGGAGAAGCTCGAGGCGTTCCTCCGGGTGATGGTGTACGACCAGTCGCTGATCACCGAGGAGCTGGTCGAGGAACGCTTCGCCGCCGCGAGCACCCCCGAGTCGCTCGCCGCTGCGCGCGCGATGGGAAAGTCGTTCTCCGGACCGGACTTCGAGCTGGGGATGCTCTGGCGCGACGCGTACAAGCTGCGGCAGCGGGTGCTGTTGATCTGGGGCCGGGAGGACCGGGTCAATCCGCTCGACGGGGCACTCGTCGCGCTCAAGCTCATCCCCCGCGCCCAGCTGCACGTCTTCGGCGGCTGCGGGCACTGGGCCCAGCTCGAGAAGTTCGACGAGTTCAACCGCCTGACAATCGATTTCCTGACCGACCGGAGCGGTCGGGGCGAGCGAAGCGACGGGAGTGTCTGACATGGGTATCCGATCCCTCGCGTATCTGCGCATCGGCGCCACCGACATGGACGCCTGGCGCGAGTACGGGCTGAAGGTGCTCGGCATGGTGGAGGGCAAGGGTGTCCACCCGGACGCCCTGTACCTGCGGATGGACGACTTCCCGGCCCGGCTGATCATCGAGCCGCACGAGAGCGACCGGCTGCTGGTCGCGGGCTGGGAGACGGCGAACGCCGCCGAGCTGCAGGAGGTGCGCGACAACCTCGCGGCCGCCGGGGTCCCGTTCAAGGAGGGCACGGCCGAGCAGCTCGCCGACCGTCGTGTGGACGAGCTGATCGTGTTCCAGGACCCGTCCGGCAACACCCTCGAGGCGTTCCACGGGGTGGCGCTCGAGCACCGCCGCGTGGTCAGCCCGTACGGGCATCGGTTCGTCACCGGCGAGCAGGGACTCGGGCACGTCGTCCTGTCCACCCGCGACGACGAGGAGGCCCTGCACTTCTACCGCGACGTCCTCGGCTTCCGGCTGCGGGACTCGATGCGCATGCCGCCACAGATGGTGGGCCGCCCGGCCGACGGGAAACCGGCCTGGCTCCGCTTCTTCGGGTGCAACCCACGGCACCACAGCCTGGCGTTCCTGCCGATGCCCACGCCGAGTGGCATCGTGCACCTGATGATCGAGGTGGAGAACGCCGACGACGTCGGGCTGTGCCTGGACCGGGCGCTGCGCCGGAAGGTGAAGATGTCGGCGACGCTGGGCCGGCACGTCAACGACCTCATGCTCTCGTTCTACATGAAGACCCCGGGTGGCTTCGACGTCGAATTCGGCTGCGAGGGAAGGCAGGTCAAGGACGAGGAGTGGATCGCCCGGGAGTCCACAGCGGTCAGCCTGTGGGGTCACGACTTCAGCGTGGGGATGCAGCCGTGACCACCCCCGACGACGGTGGGATCGACCCCCGGGTCTTCCGGAACGTGCTGGGCCAGTTCTGCACGGGGGTCACGATCATCACCACCGTCGACGCGGGCGAGCCGGTGGGATTCGCCTGCCAGTCGTTCGCGGCGCTGTCGCTGGAGCCGCCGCTGGTGTTGTTCTGCCCGACGAGGACGTCGCGGTCGTGGTCCGCGATCGAACGATCCGGGCGCTTCTGCGTCAACGTGCTCGCGGAGGAGCAGCAGGACACGTGCGCCCGGTTCGGGTCCCGGGAGCCGGACAAGTTCGCCGGCGTCGAGTGGAGCCCGTCACCGCTCGGCTCGCCCGTCCTGACCGGATCCCTGGCGCACATCGACTGCACCGTCGAGACCGTGCACGACGGCGGCGACCACTGGGTGGTGTTCGGACGGGTGTCCTCGCTCAGCGAGGTGCGCGACGAGAAGGAGCGGCCGCTGTTGTTCTATCGCGGCCAGTACACCGGCATCGAGCCGGACAAGACCGTGCCGGCCCCCTGGCGCGACGACCTCGAGGCGTTTCTCACCAGTACCTCGGAGGACACCTGGCTCTAGGGGGCCGGCACGGCCGGCCGGACGGTTACTCGCCGGGCTGGGGCACCTGGATGCTGTCGGGCAGCTGGTCGCGGGCCCGGTCGAGTTGCTGTTCGAGCTGCTCGACCATGCGGTCGTTGTTGAGCACCGTCACCACACCCGCCACGTAGGCGATCGACAGCACGAGCGAGACGATGCTGAGCACGATGCCCGCGATGGCGACGCCGCGCCCGGTCACGCCGAGGCGACGTGCCGCGCGAAGGCCCACGATGCCGAGCACGAGCCCGACGAGGGACAGCACCAGGCCCACGGGGGAGAGGACGAGCGAGAGCACGCACACCAGGGCGGCGGTGCCGACAGCGAGTGCGAGGGCGGCGGCCACACTCGTCTTGGCCGGCTTCGTCGTCACCCGCTCCTCGAAGGGCGCGGCGGCGGTGGTGGTGCGGTCCGTCACCCGGTCGTCCGTGACCACGCGCTCGCGGCCGGGAACGGGGTCGCGGCCGGGAACTGGGTCGCGGCCGGCAGCACTGGCACCGGCAGGCTCGCGTTCGATCATCGTCGGTCCTCCTGGTCGGGGTGCTGGCCGGGGGCGCCCTCGTCGACGTAGTACTCGGTGGTCACGACCCGCTTGTGGAGTCGCGGGCCGGGCGAGGGGGCGCCGTGTTGCGTTGTGTCACCGGTGCCACCGGGATGCGACGGTGTGGCCGACGGCGGAGCCGAGGTGGACACACCCGGCGCGCCTCCCTGCGGCGTCCGATGGGTCCCCGGCGTCCGGTCGGTGTCCCGCAGCCGATCGGCGTCGGATGTCCGGTCGGTGTCCGGCGTCCGGTCGGTGTCGCGCAGCCGATCGGCGTCGGGCGTCCGGTCGACGTCCGGTGCACGACCGGTGTCGGTGTCGGTATCCGCCCTGTCGTAGTAGCGGTAGAGCTGCGTCTCCTCCTCGGGGGTGAGACGGCCGTCCTCGTCGATGTTCGGGGCGCCGGTCACCGTGTCCTTGTCGAACGGCAGACGGATGTCCTTGCCGTCCAGCTCGGCGACGTCGATCGGCACGAAATGCCGACGGGTGCCGAACAGGCCGGTGACGACGGTGATCCAAGCAGGGTTCCCGGTGCGGTTGTCGAGGTAGACCTCGCCGACCTTGCCGAGCTTGTCGCCGCCGGGTCCGTAGACGGTGGCGCCGACAAGTGCATCGATGTCGCTGTTGTTGATCATGGTGACCTCACCGATCGATTGTGTCTTCGAGTCGGTGGGTGCCCGCTGCGACGGGCGCCGAAACCCGAAGGCCGGATCAGATCGGTTCGGCGTCTCCGAAGGTCATCTGCAGGCGGGGGATCGACGAGGTGAGCAGCGCGCGCCGGGGCAGCCCCAGCGCGCGCAGTTCGCCGGCGATGGGGTGGGTTCCGAGGCGCAGGGTGGCACCGCCGACGCGGCTGCGCACGCCGGCGGGATTCATCGCCCATCCGGTGCGCCGGGTGATCCCGTCCAGATGGGAGTAGGCCGTGACGGAGGCGGCGGCACCACGCCCGGGAACCGCGAGGCCCGGGCGCACCGACAGTTCCGCGATCAGCTGCCCGTCCCGGCTCACCGACGCGCGCTTGACGGCGCCGGCGTGGTCGGCGTCGAAGTCGGCGAGGATCTTGGGGAACCCCCAGATTCCCCGTCCTGCCGCCAGGGTGAACTCGCCGTCGACGGGCAGTTGATGGATCAGGGCACCGGCGCCGCCGCGGGCGAGTTCCCGCAGATCCTGCAGCACGGTACCGCCGCGCCGGCGATGGTCACGAACGAGGAAGCACACGCCGAACTCGTTGTAGGGTCCGAGATCTCCGTCGACGTAGTCCACGAACACCAGGATGCAGATACCGCGCCCCGGGCGGTGGTGCAGCAGTTCGAGTCCCGTGTGATCGATCAGGGCCCGAGCCGGGGCGGCGGGCACCGAGTACATCGCCATGAATGCCGTCGCGGTCCGAATCCGCACCGGCATCTCGATCGGGGTGCCCGAGATCATGTGTGTCGTCACGTCCTGCCCCTCTGCGCGAACCGATCGCGAACCCGCGACCGGCCGGGTCCTGAATGAGAACGTGTTCTACTATTCGTGCTGCGTCCTGGAAGCGCAAGGTGATCGGCGAATACGCCCGGAAACGGGCAGCCGCGTGCCGAGGGGCGCGGCTGCCCGTGCGGGAATCGTCCGTCAGTCCGGCGCGCCGATGTTCATCTCGTCCGGGTGCATGCCGACGCGCGTGCCGTCGTCGAGGGTCGCGATCTCGCTCAGGTCGAGGTCGTCGAGTTCGAAGTCGAACACGTCGAAGTTCTGCGCGATCCGCGCGTCGTGGACCGACTTCGGAATCACGATCAGGCCGTTCTGCAGGTGCCAGCGGATCAGCACCTGGGCCGCGGACTTGCTGTGCCGGTCCGCGATGCGCGTGATGATCGGATCGATCAGCAGCGTGTTCGGCTTGGAATCGCGCCCCCACCCGGAATTGCTGGTACCGCCCAGCGGGCTCCACGATTCGACGGCGATACCGTGGTCGGCCGCGAAGGCGCGGATCTCCTGCTGGGGCAGGTGCGGGTGCAGCTCCACCTGGTCCACGGCGGGCAGCATGCCGCCGCGATCGACGAGCAGCTGCAGGTGGTGCGGCTCGAAGTTGCACACGCCGATCGCCTTTGCCCGGCCGGACCCGGCGATCTTCTCGAGTGCGTCCCAGGTGCGCAGCAACCGGTCGTTGTCCTGCAACGGCCAGTGGATCAGGTACAGGTCGACGTAGTCCGTGCCCAGGCGGCGGAGGCTCTCGTCGAACGCCTTCAGTGCCCGGTCGTAGCCCTGGTCGGCATTCCACAGCTTCGTGGTGAGGAAGACGTCCTCCCGCGGGACCGCGGAGGCCGCGATACCGCGCCCGACGCCCTCCTCGTTCCCGTACGCGGCGGCGGTGTCGATGTGCCGGTAGCCGGCCTCGTCGAGGGCGAAGCGCACGGCGTGTTCGGTCTGCTCGTTGGTGGCCTGCCAGACTCCCAGGCCGAGCTGCGGGATGGTGGTTCCGGAATTCAGCGTGATCACGGGAGTGCTCATCGTCCCAGGCTAACGACTGCCGGATCGCCCCGCGGCCCGAGCGAATGTACCCCTCACTCGATCAGGCCGACGCGATGGTTCATTCGCTCGGGCACGCGGGCGTCACATTCCGATCGCGGCCAGGAACTCGCGCGGCTGCCCGAACAGCTGGGCGGTGCCGTGGGCGCGCTTGAAGTACAGCTGCGCGTCGTGTTCCCACGTGATGGCGATGCCCCCGTGCAACTGGATCGTCTCCGCGGCCACCTGCTCGAACGCCTCCGAGCAGTACACCTTCGCCGCATACGCGTCCTGCGTATCCTGCGACAGCGCCGCCGCGTACGACATCGAGCGCGCGGTCTCCACCAGCGCGTACATGTCGGCCATGCGGTGCTTGAGCGCCTGGAAGGACCCGATGACGCGGCCGAACTGCTTGCGGTTCTTCGTGTACTCCACGGTCAGATCCAGCGCGGCCTGTGCCGCACCGACCTGCTCGGCCGACAGCGCGATCAGCGCGACGGTGCGCAACCGGTCCACGAGATCCGCCGGGCACGCGAGCGGCCGCCCGGTCACCCCGTCGAACCGCACCTGCGCGAGGCTGCGGGTCGGGTCCATCGTCGGCACCCGGCGCCGGGTCACGCCGGTCGCGTGCGGATCCACCTCGAACAGGGCGACGGCGTCCCCGTCGCGCGCGAGCACCAGCAGGGTGCTCGCGACGTCTCCGCCGAGCACGTAGTGCGCGGTGCCGTCGAGCCGGTCGCCGGTCGCGGTCACCCCCGGCGACGACCAGCCCGCCGCCGAGGCCCAGCACACGGCCGCGATCTCCCCGGCGGCGATGCCCGGCAGCAGCCGCGCGCATGCTTCGGTGTCGCCGGACAGCAGCAGCGCCTGCGCCGCGAGCACCGCCGAGCCGAGCATCGGTGACGGCGTCAGTGTCCGGCCGAGTTCCTCGAGCACGACGTGGGTCTCGGCGAGCGAGGCGCCCACCCCGTCGTAGTCCTCGGGCACGGCGAGCGCCGCCACCCCGATCTGCTCGACCATCCGCTCCCACAGGCCGGCGTCGTAGCCCTCGGGCGCGGTGATCGCCTTGCGCACCGCCGACGAGTCGGAGTGCTTGGCGAGCAGGTTGCGCACCGACTCGCGCAGCGCGGCGCGGTCCTCGGTTTCGAACGTCACGACGCCTCCAGCGCGTCGACGATCCGCGCCCGGTGCACGTCGGGCGTGCCCCACGCGGTGACGAGGGCGCGGACCTTCGTCAGCCACAGCGACAGATCGTGTTCCCGGGTGTAGCCGATGGCGCCGTGCACCTGCAGCGCGGTCCGGGCCGCACGGTAGGCGGCGTCGCCGCATGCGACCTTGGCGGCGGAGACGTCCCGCGACGCCTGCGGCAGCCCGTCGCGCACCGACAGCGCCGCGCCGTGCAGCAGCGGCCGGGCCATCTCCAGCGCGACGGCCACCTCGGCGAGGTGGTGCTTGACGGCCTGGAAGGAGCCGATGGCCCGGCCGAACTGCCGGCGCTGCTGCGCGTACTCGGTGGTGCGCTCGAGCAGCGTCCGGCCGAGCCCCTGCAGCTGCGCCGCGGTGGCGAGCGCGCCGAGGTCGAACGCGGCACCGAAGTCGGCTTTGCCCAACGACTCTCCCGCCGAGACGGGGAACAGCCGGCGGGCCGGGTCGACGGACTCGCGCGGCTGCCCGGGGGTGCCGACGGACATGGCCGAGCCGTCGACGTGCAGCACCAGGTCGGCGACGTCGGCGTCGACCGCGAACGGCACGTCCGGAGCGGCGGCGACGGTCGCGAGCGCGCCGGAGGCCAGGGCCGGCAACCGGTCCGGCGCCGCGGCCGCGAGCAGCACCGGGGCGACGGCGACGGTGTCGACGACCGGGCCCGGCACGGCGTGGCGGCCGAGTTGTTCGACGGCGACGACGAGGTCGACCGCGTCGGCACCCACGCCGTCGTGGTCCTCGCCGACGAGCAGGCCGCCGAGCCCGATCTCGGCGAGACGCTGCCACACCTTCAGACCGGGGCCGGTGTCGCCGGCGCTCCACGCGCGGATCACGGCCGGCATGTCGGACTTGGCGAGCAGCGCATCGATACTGGACGCGAAGTCCTCGTGGGAGGAGTCGAGCGCGAATCTCATCGGTCGCCCTTCGGGAGGCCGAGCAGGCGCTCGGCGATGACGTTCTTCTGGATTTCGTTGGTGCCGGCGTAGATCGGGCCGGACAGCGAGAACAGGTAGCCGTCCGTCCAGCCGTCGACCAGCTCGGCGGCGGCGCCCTGCAGGTCGAGCGCCGTCTCGTGGGCGGCGATGTCCCACTCCGACCAGAACACCTTGTTGATGGACGACTCCGCGCCGAGCTGCCCGCCGTCCTGCAATCGCGTGACCGTGCCCCAGGTGGACAACTCGTAGGCGCGCGCGCCGATCCAGGTGTCGGCGACGCGGTTGCGCAGGGCCGCGTCGCCGTGCAGATCCGACGACTTGTACAGCTGCAGCAGCCGGTCGGCGGTGGCGAGGAACCGCCCGGGGGAGCGCAGCGACAGGCCGCGCTCGTTGGAGGCGGTGCTCATCGCGACCCGCCAGCCCTCGTTCACGCCGCCGATGACCCCGGACGCGCCGGGGTCGGCGGGATCGTCGGGCACGAACACGTCCTCGAGGAAGATCTCGGCGAAGCCGGGCTCGCCGTCGAGCTGGTCGATGGGCCGGACGGTGACGCCCTCCGCGCGCAGGTCGAACATGAAGTACGTGATGCCCTTGTGCCGCTGCGCTTCCGGGTCGGAGCGGAACAGGCCGAAGCCCATGTCCGCGAAGGACGCCCGGGAGCTCCACGTCTTCTGCCCGTTGAGCAGCCAGCCGCCGTCGACGCGGGTGGCCGTCGAGCGCAGCGACGCGAGGTCGCTGCCGGACTCGGGTTCGGACCAGGCCTGTGCCCAGATGTCGTCGGCGCGCGCCATGCGGGGCATGATGCGGGCGAGCTGGTCGGGGTGGGCGTGCTCGAACAGGGTGGGGGCGAGCAGGAAGATGCCGTTCTGGCTGACGCGTCCGGGTGCCCCGGCGCGGTAGTACTCCTCCTCGAACACCACCCACTGCAGCAGCGAGGCGTCGCGGCCGCCGAGTTCCTCGGGCCAGGACACCACGGACAGCCGGGCGTCGGCGAGGGTGCGTTCCCACCGCCGGTGCTCTTCGAAGCCCTCCGCGGTGTCCATCGACTTCAGTGGGGTCTGCGGGACGTGCTCGGCGAGGAACGCGCGGACCTCGTCGCGGAAGGCGAGGGTTGCGTCGTCGAACTCGAGATCCACTACTTCGCTCCGTCCTGGGCCGTGGGGCCCGCGTTGCTCGCGGGGGCGGGGCGGGCGCTCGCCGCCATCGACTTGGCGTTCATGCCGCCGAGGGAGTCGGTGCCGACCTCGGCGTTGTGGGCGTGGGCGAAGTGGTGCAGGCCGAACACCGAGTCCATGCCGTTCCGCATGCCCATCTGGTCCTCGCACTGGTTGACGGCGCGCTTGGTCAGGGCCAGGCCGAACCGCGGCATCTCGGCGATACGCGCGGCCAGGGCGAGGGTCTCCTCCTCGAGCTTCTCGCGCGGCACGACGCGGTTGACCATGCCGACCTCGTACGCGCGCTGGGCGCCGAAGCGGTCGCCGGTGTAGAGGATCTCCTTGGCGAAGCGGGTGCCGAGGACCCACGGGTGGGCGAAGTACTCCACTCCGGGAATGCCCATGCGCACCACGGGATCGGAGAAGAACGCATCCTCCGACGCGACGATCAGGTCGCACACCCAGGCGAGCATGAGGCCGCCGGCGATGCACGCGCCCTGCACCATCGCGATCGTCGGCTTGGGGATCTCCCGCCAGCGGCGGCACATGCTCAGGTACACCTCCATCTCGCGGGCGTAGCGCTGGTCGCCGCCGGGCTTGTCGACGTGGTCCCACCACATGACGGCCTTGTTGTCGTAGTGCACGTGGTGATCACGCCCGGGGGTCCCCAGGTCGTGGCCGGCGGAGAAGTGCTTGCCGTTGCCGGCGAGCACGATCACCTTCACCTCGTCGTCCTCGACGGCCCGTTCGAACGCGGCGTCGAGGGCGTAGGTCATCACCGAGTTCTGCGCGTTGCGGTAGTCCGGCCGGTTGAGGGTGACGATCGCGACGCCGTCGCGCACCTCGTAGGTGACGACGTCGGGTTCGTAGGGGACGGTCATGACTTCTCCTCACGCAGAATGTTTTTCAGAACCTTGCCGGACGGGTTGCGGGGCAGGTGCCCGGTGAAGCGGACCGAGCGGGGCACCTTGAAGTTGGCCAGCTTCTCCTTGCAGAACGCGATCACGGCCTCCTCGGTCAGGCCGCTGCCCTCGAGGGCGACGACGTACGCGCGGCCGACCTCGCCCATGCGCTCGTCGGTCACACCGATGACCGCGACCTCGTGTACGCCGGGCAGGCGCATCAGCGCCGCCTCGATCTCGGCGGGATAGACGTTGAACCCGCCGCTGATGTACATGTCCTTGAGCCGGTCGGTGATGTCGAGGTAGCCGCGTTCGTCGAGGGTGCCCACGTCGCCGGTGTGCAGCCAGCCGTCGGCGTCGATCGTCTTGGCGGTGGCCTCCGGGTCGTCGAGGTAGCCGAGCATCACGTTGGGGCCCCGCAGCAGGATCTCGCCCTTGTCGCCGATGCGGACCTCGAAGCCGGCGGTGGCGCGGCCGGAGGAGGTGGAGACGGTGACGGGATCGTCGTCGGTGCGGCACATCGTCGCGACCACGGCCTCGGTCTGCCCGTACGCGGTGAGCACCGCGTCGAAGCTCAGTTCGTTCTGCATGCGTTCGACGAGCGCGACGGGCACGGGTGCGGCCCCGGTGACCGCGATCCGCAGGGACGACATGTCGAATTCGTCGCGGCGGGGGTGGTCGAGGATGCTCTGGTAGATCGTCGGCGCTCCGGGCAGCACGCTGATCCGCCGGTCGGCGACGGTGGCCATCACCTTCTCGACGTCGAACACCGCCATCGGCACGACGGTGCTGCCCGCGAGCAGCGCCGCGACGAAACCGGCCTTGTATCCGAAGCTGTGGAAGAACGGGTTGATGACGAGATAGTTGTCGTCCGGCGTGAGTTCGGCGCAGTCCGCCCACGCCCGGGCGACCCCGATCAGCTGCCGGTGGGCGCTGAGCACACCCTTGCTCCGCCCGGTGGTGCCGGAGGTGAACAGGATGTCGGAGACGTCGTCGGGGGAGACGGCCCGCGCGCGCGCGTCGGCTTCGGCGCGCGCGTCCTCCGTCGCCGAGGCGAGGAACTCGTCCCAGTCCACCACGCCGTCGGCGGGGGCATCGGTCCCACCCAGCGGGACCCGCACGACGGTGGGAAGGTGCAGTTCCGGCGCCGCGGCGCGCAGGGCCGCGTACCGGTCGGTGCCGAGGAAGTCCCCGGCAACGACGAGGGCGCCGGCGTCGATCCGGTCGAGGATGTCGTGCGCCTCGTCGCCGGTGTATCGGGTGTTGACGGGGACGACGATGCCGCCGGCCCAGTGGATCCCGAGCGCGGCGACGATCCAGTGGTGCGTGTTGGGCGACCAGATCGCGACGCGTGCGCCGGGCCCGACGCCGTGGGCGACGAGGGCGGCGGCGAATTCGCGGACGTGGTCGCGCAGTTGTGCGAACGTCGGTTGCACGTCGCCGTCGACGATCGCGGTCCGGTCGGCGTGCGCCGATGCGGCGCGTTCGAGGGCCGCCGGTGTGGTTCTCGGTTGTGCGGTCACGGAGCTCCCTACCTAGCAAGTGCTTGGTAGGTTATCGTACAGACGTGCATCAGAGCGAGAGACTGGACGACACGGGTTTCGACAACGCCGCGTTCGCCGCCACGGTCCGGCAGTGGCTGGAGGACAATCTGACCGGCGAATTCGCCGAGCTGAAGGGCAAGGGTGGCCCGGGCAGCGAGCACGAGTACTTCGAGCAGCGCCTGGCCTGGGACCGGCATCTCGCCGCCGCCGGATGGACCTGCATCGGCTGGCCGGCCGAGTACGGCGGACGCGGCGCCACCCTCGAACAGCAGGTGATCTTCCACGAGGAGTACGCGAAGGCGAACGCGCCGGCCCGCGTGAATCACCTCGGCGAGGAACTGCTCGGGCCCACCCTCGTCGCCTTCGGTACCGAGGACCAGAAGCGCCGCTTCCTGCCCGGCATCCGGAACGTCACCGAACTGTGGGCCCAGGGCTACTCCGAGCCCGGCGCCGGTTCCGACCTGGCCAACGTCGCCACCACCGCCCGGCTCGAGGACGGCAAGTGGATCATCAACGGCCAGAAGGTGTGGACGTCCCTCGCGCACGTCGCACAGTGGGCGTTCGTGGTCTGCCGCACCGAACCCGGCTCTTCCCGGCACCATGGCCTGAGTTTCCTGCTCGTGCCGCTCGATCAACCGGGCGTCACGGTCCGGCCCATCCAGCAGCTCACCGGCACCTCCGAGTTCAACGAGGTCTTCTTCGACGACGCCGTCACCGACGCCGACCTCGTCGTCGGCGCCCCCGGCGACGGGTGGAAGGTCGCGATGGGACTGCTCACCTTCGAGCGCGGCGTCTCCACCCTGGGCCAGCAGATCGGCTTCGCCCGTGAGCTGCAGGGCGTCGCCGACCTCGCCGCATCCAACGGTGCCGCCGAGGATCCGCACATTCGCGAGCGGATCGCGCGCGCCCGCATCGGCCTGCGCGTGATGCGCGCCCACGCCGTGCGCACCCTCGGCGAGGCCGACCCCGGCCAGGCGTCGGTGGCAAAGCTGCTGTGGGCCAACTGGCACCGCGACCTCGGCAAGCTCGCGATGGACGTGCAGGGCCCGGCCTCGCTCGTCGGGCCGGAGCACGACCATGCCGGCAACCCGTCGGTGCTCTCGGATCCCGAGCATCTCGAGCTCGCCGAGTGGCAACGGCTGTTCCTGTTCACCCGCGCCGACACCATCTACGGCGGATCCAACGAGGTCCAGCGCAACATCATCGCCGAGCGCGTGCTCGGCCTTCCCCGAGAGGCCCGTCCGTGACCACTTCCCCCCTCGCCACGCCGCCCGTCGAGACCCCGGGCCACGGCCTGCTCGCCGGCAAGAAGGTCGTCGTCACCGCCGCCGCCGGCACCGGCATCGGTTTCGCGACCGCCCGTCGCGCCCTGCTCGAGGGCGGCGACGTGCTCGTCTCGGACTTCCACGAGCGTCGGCTCGAGGAGACGGTCGACAAGCTCGCCGCCGAGTTCCCGTCGCAGCAGGTCGACGCCCTCGTGTGCGACGTCTCCTCCACCGAGCAGGTCGACGCGCTGATCACCGGCGCCGCCGACCGGCTCGGGCGCATCGACGTGCTGGTCAACAACGCCGGCCTCGGCGGTGAGACCCCGGTGGTCGACATGACCGACGAACAGTGGGACCGCGTCCTCGACATCACCCTCACCAGTACCTTCCGCGCCACCCGCGCCGCGCTGCGCTACTTCCGGTCGGCCGGCCACGGCGGCGTCCTCGTCAACAACGCCTCGGTGCTCGGCTGGCGCGCGCAGCACTCGCAGGCGCACTACTCGGCCGCCAAGGCCGGCGTGATGGCGCTGACCCGCTGCTCGGCGATCGAGGCCGCCGAGTACGGGGTCCGGATCAACGCCGTCGCCCCGTCGATCGCGCGGCACGCCTTCCTCGCGAAGGTCACCAGCGAGGACCTGCTCGACCGGCTCGCCGCCGACGAGGCGTACGGGCGGGCCGCGGAGGTCTGGGAGATCGCCGCGACCATCGCCATGCTCGCCAGCGACTACACCACGTACCTGACCGGCGAGGTCGTCTCGATCTCCTCGCAGAGGGCCTGACCCGTGCGCGGTTCCGGTAGCCGCCGCCACCGGAACCGCGCACGGCAGCCTGAAAGGATGCCTCCATGACTCCTCCCAGAGACGATGCTGCCAAGTCCGGGCGTCGCGCCGAGTTGCTCGATATCGCCGCTCAGCTGTTCGCCTCGCGCGGGGTGCGTGCCACCACCGTGCGCGACATCGCCGACGCCGCGGGCATCCTGTCGGGCAGTCTCTATCATCACTTCGACTCCAAGGAGTCGATGGTCGACGAGATCCTGCGGGGATTCCTCGACGACCTGTTCGGCCGCTACCGCGAGATCGTCGCCTCGGGGGCGGACTCCCGCGCCACCCTCGAGGCGCTCATCACCGCGTCGTACGAATCGATCGACAAGTCGCACGCCGCGGTCGCGATCTACCAGGACGAGGCCAAGCGGCTCGTGGAGAACGAGCGGTTCTCCTACATCTCCGACCTCAACACCGAATTCCGCGACCTGTGGGTGGGGGTGATCGAGCGCGGCATCGCCGACGGCACGTTCCGGCCGGACGTCGACGTCGAACTCGTCTTCCGGTTCCTGCGCGACACCGTGTGGGTGGCCGTGCGCTGGTACCGGCCCGGCGGCACCCTCACCGCCGACAAGGTGGCGCAGCAGTACCTGTCCATCGTCCTCGACGGACTTGCCAACCCCTGAACCGACCTTCCCCGGAACCGACTAGGAGTCCCTCATGACCGAGGCATACATCGTCGACGCGGTACGCACCCCGATCGGCAAGAAGAACGGCGGCCTGTCCGCCGTCCACCCGGCCGACCTGGGCGCGCACGTGATCAAGGCGATCGTCGACCGCACCGGCATCGACCCGAGCGACGTCGACGACGTCGTCTTCGGCTGCGTCGACGCCATCGGTGGCCAGGCCGGCAACATCGCCCGCACCGCGTGGCTCGCCGCCGGCTACCCGCAGCACGTTCCCGGCGTCACCGTCGACCGGCAGTGCGGGTCGAGCCAGCAGGCCCTGCACTTCGGTGCGCAGGCCATCCTGTCCGGCACCGCCGACCTCATCGTCGCCGGCGGCGTGCAGAACATGTCGCAGATCCCGATCTCCGCGGCCATGATCGTCGGGCAGCAGTACGGCTTCGACACCCCGTTCGGCGGTTCGACCGGCTGGACCGAGCGCTACGGCGACCAGGAGGTCTCGCAGTTCCGCGGCGCCGAGATGATCGCCGACAAGTGGGATCTCAGCCGCGAGGACCTCGAGCGCTGGGCGTTGCAGAGCCATGAGCGGGCCAAGGCGGCCATCGCCGAGGGCCGGTTCGAGGGCGAGATCGTCCCGCTCGGCGACGCCACCGTCGACGAGGGACCCCGCGAGACGAGCCTCGAGAAGATGGCGTCACTCGCGACGCTCGTCGAGGGCGGCCGGCTCACCGCCGCCATCGCCAGCCAGATCTCCGACGGTGCCTCGGCGGTGCTGCTCGCCTCCGACGAGGCCGTGCGCAAGTACGGCCTGAAGCCCCGCGCCCGGATCCACCACCTCAGTGCCCGCGGCGACGACCCGATCTTCATGCTCAGCGCGCCCATCCCGGCGACGCAGCATGCGTTGGAGAAGACCGGCCTGAGCATCGACGACATCGACCTGATCGAGATCAACGAGGCCTTCGCCCCCGTCGTGCTGGCCTGGATCAAGGAGATCGGCGCCGACCCGGCCAAGGTCAACGTCAACGGCGGCGCCATCGCGCTGGGCCACCCGCTCGGCGCCACCGGCACCAAGCTGATGGCGACTCTGCTGAACGAGCTCGAGCGCCGCGAGGGTCGCTACGGCCTGCTGACGATCTGCGAGGGCGGCGGCACCGCCAACGTGACGATCATCGAGCGGGTGTAGACAGGCGGCTGCGCCGCCGGTGTGTCCCTTGGGCTGTCAGGGCAGCCCAAGAGACACACCGGCGCGTCAGCGCAGGGTCGGATCGGTGACCCGGTCGCTGCTGCCGGCGGTGCGGAACACGTGGTCGGCGAGGTCGGCGAGCGGATCGGCGGGCAGGACGTGGACGATCTGCTCGTGGACGATGCCTCCGTCCGGGCACCAGACGAGCACGCGCCGCGGTCCGGGTGCGACGCCGTGGGCGACCATCGAACCGGACGGTTCGACGGGCAGGCTGCGGGTGTGGCCGTCCGCATCGGGATCGACACGGCAGCTCTCCGGATGGACGGGCACACCGTGCACCGTCACCTTCACCCGCTCCCGGCCCGCGACGACGTCGGCGGTGGGCCCCGCCTGCGCCGTCGCCGGGACGGCCAGGGCCGCAACGATCGTGGACAGCGCCGCCGCCGTGACGCCTGCGGAACCGAATCTCATGGTTTCTCCCTCCCGTGCGGGCCTCTCCCACCCGCCCGGCTCAGCCTACGACACGGGTGGGCGCCGGCTCAGGACCGCAAGGACACCCGGGCGTGTAGTCCCTCCGGCATGAGGGTGAGCCGTTCGGCCACCTTCAGCCGGTAGGCGGGGTCCATCGCCAGGTCGTAGCGGCGCAACAGGGTTCCCAGCACGAGCGTGGCCTCGTGCAGCGCGAACTGCCTTCCTATGCAAGCGCGTTCGCCGGTGCCGAACGGTTTGTACACGTGCGCGGGCCGGGCCCGGACCCGTTCGGGCAGGAAGCGGTCGGGGTCGAACTCGTCGGCGTCGTCGCCCCAGACCGCCGGGTCGCGGTGCACCGCGGGCAGCAGCACGAGCACCCAGTCGCCGGCACGCATCCGGTATCGGCCGGCGAGGGTGGTGTCCACCCTCGCCTCCCGCGCGTACGCGGGCGCGGTCGGCCACAGGCGCAGCGCCTCGTCGAGCACCCGGCGGGCGTAGCGCAGCTTGGCGATCTGCTCGAATGCGGGCTCGCCGTCGCCCCAGATCTCCTCGACCTCCGCCCGTGCCCGCGCGTAGGCCTGTGGGTCGCGCATCAGGTAGTAGAGAGCGAACGACAATGCGCCCGAAGTTGTTTCGTGACCGGCGACGAGGAAGGTGAGCACCTGGTTGCGGATGTTGATCTCGTCGAGCTTGTTGGGATCGTCCTCCCGTGCCGCCCGCAGCATCAGCTCGAGCAGGTCGTCGGGGGCGGGGCCGGGGGCGTCGCGCCTGCTGTGGATCACCGCGTCGACGACGTCGCGCATGTGCGCCCGGTCGAGGTCGTACTGCCGCTTGGCGGCGGGGAAGAGGAAGCGCCCGACGACCGGCACGGTGCGCAGCATGCTGCGCTGCGAGAACGAGAGTCCGCCGACCATCGCCTCGACGAACGGGTGCCGCGCCGCACGCTCGAACGGCTCGAACGAGTAGCTGAAGCCGCTGCGGCCGATGGTCTCCAGCGTCAGCTTCGTCATGTCCGCGGCGATGTCCACGTCGCCGCCGCTGCGCGCCGTACGGTCCCAGTGTGCGACGAGCTGGGCGGTGACGTCGAGCATCGTGGCGTGGTACCGGCGCATCGCCTGCTGGGTGAACGCGGGCATCAGCAGCTCGTGCGCGCGGCGCCAGTTCGGTTCCTCGTTGAAGGCGGTGAACAGCCCGTCGCCGCCGATCGCGCGCAGGGCCTCCACACCCGGCGCGAGGTGCTTGGCGAAGCGTTTCTCGTCGGACAGCTCGGCCGTGAGCTCGCCGGAGCAGACGAACACGAAGCGGCGGCCGAAGGCCGTGCGCTCGAACACCGGGCCGAGGGCCTTGTGGATTGCCATCGAGTTCTGCACCGGGGTCTCGAGCGACATGCCCAGGACGTCGCCGACGAGGGGGAGACGTTTCGGCGGGCGCGGAATTTCTGTGTCGAACACCCGTGACGTGGCCATGGCCATGCTCCGACCCCCAGTTATTGAATCCGTGTACAGTAATCACGCTACGCCGGGACGGACGGGTGTCAAGAACTAGATTGAGTCCGTGGCCCGATCCCGCCGACGACTCGATCCCGAACAGCGCCGCGCGCAGCTGCTCGACATCGGCGCGCGCCTGTTCGCCGAGCGCGCCTACGAGGACGTGTGGATCGAGGAGGTCGCCGAACTCGCCGGGGTCTCGCGCGGCCTGATGTACCACTACTTTCCGACCAAACGAGACTTCATGGCGGCGGTCGTCCAGCGCGAGTCCGACCGGCTGCTCGCCGTCACCGAACCGGATCCGCAGCTCACCGTCGCCGAGCGGATCATCGCGGGCCTCGACGCCTACCTCGACTACGTCGCGTCGCACCGGCAGGGCGTCGCGGCGGTCAACCGGGCCGCGGACTCCGCCGACGCCGGTATCCGCGCGATCGTCGACGCCGAACTCGGCGTTCAGCAGGAACGCATCCTCGACGCGCTCGCCCCGCCCGACGACGAACGCGAACTCGTCGCGGTGGCCGTGCAGGGATGGATCGCCCTCGTGCGCAGCGTGTGCGTCGACTGGCACGATCACCCCACGGTCACCGGGACGCAGCTGCGGGAGCTGTGCCTGAATGCGCTGCGCGGCATGCTCGGCGGTCGCCTCGGCTGAGGACCCGGGTTACCCTCGGTCCATGTGCCGGAACATCACGGAGCTGCGCGGGCTCGAGCCGGCAGCGACCGCCGAGGAGATCGAGGCCGCCGCCCGCCAGTACGTGCGCAAGGTCAGCGGCGTCCACAAACTGTCCGACGCCACCCGCGAACCGTTCGAGGAGGCCGTCGCCGAGGTCACGGCCGTCACCATGCGACTGCTCGACCGGCTCCCGCCGCGCCGGCAGCCGC
Organism: Rhodococcus aetherivorans; assembly: GCF_011058165.1. Taxonomy (GTDB): domain Bacteria; phylum Actinomycetota; class Actinomycetes; order Mycobacteriales; family Mycobacteriaceae; genus Rhodococcus; species Rhodococcus aetherivorans. The sequence goes on along the minus strand of NZ_JAALEG010000009.1, from coordinate 21,212 downwards.
CGCCGACGGTGCCGCCGCTGCGCCGGCCGGAGGTGCAGGCACGGATCGCGGCGCGCGGCTGAACGACGTCGCACCCCGAGTCCCGCGGCGGCCGTCAGCCGGGCGCGTGTGCCGCTCCCGCGGCGCGGGCGTGCACCCAGGCGACCACCTGGGTGCGGGATCCGACGCCCAGTTTGTCCAGGATGTGTTCGACGTGCCCGTCGACCGTCCGGTGCGAGATCACGAGCTGATCCGCGATCTCCCGGTTGCTGAGGCCCCGGGCGACGAGTTCGGCCACCTCCTCTTCCCTGCGGGTCAACGGGGAGGCGGTGGGTGACGCGGTCGCCGATCCGCCCGCGGGCGTCCCGAGAGCCGTGTCGACAGCCTGCTCGATGGCCGGGTGTGCCGGCGGTGTCGACAGGCGCGCATACTTCTTCGCTCCCAGCGACTGTCGGACCCGCTGTTCCCAGTGCGCCGAATCACCCGTGATATGGGGACCGAAGGCGGCGACGGACGTGCCGAGTCGCTGCCACACCGCCCTGGCCGCGCCGAAGAGCGTGGCGGACCGCTCGGTGTGACCGACGGCTTCCGCCGCCCAGGCGAGAAGTTCGATCGACAGGGCGGTGCAGATCTTGTCCTTGAAGTCGCGCTGGATGTGCAGGGCCTGTTCCGCGGCGTCGACGGCGTCGTCGATCCGGCCGAGGTGGAAGTAGGCCAGGCTCGAAACCCACAGGGCGTACGCCTTGTTCCACTGCTCGCCGTGTTCGTCCGCCACGTGGATCACGTGTGCACACGTGGCGAGTGCGTCGTCGAGCCGGCCGTCGTAGGTCTGGGCCATGGCCAGCTGGAACAAGGCGGTGAGGGTTGCTGCGCGATCGCCTCGGGTGCGATGAACGGCGATCGCCGCGTCGTAGAGATCGATCGCGTCGGTGGTTCGTCCGCAGAACAAGGCGTGCAGGGCAGCCCAGTGGTCGTGGTGCGCCTGCAACTCGGCATCTTCCAGTTCGGCTGCGATGGATCCGCATTCGGCAAGATGAAGTGCGGCTCCCTCCCGGTCCCCCTGGATCAGGGCCGTCCACGCGGTCACCCACAGGACGTGGCCCCGGTCGCGAGTGGACCGGGGCAGTCGTTGCAGAAGCCGCTCGAGCCGGGTGCGGCCGTGGGAGAGGTTGCCTCCCGCGATCCAGTGATACCGCAGCGCCACGGCGAGGGCGGCCGCGGCCGACAGGTCGCTGTCGTCCCGTAGCGACCAGTCGAGCGCGGCCATGAAGTTCGGATGGTCGATCCGCCACCGCGACAACAGTTCCGATTGTCTCGGCCCGTACCAGTCCGCCGCGTGACGTTGCGCCCGCTCGAGGTAGTGGTCTCGGTGCCGCCGGTACAGATCGTTCCGTCGTCCACCGGCGTCGAGCAGCTCGTGCCCGTACTCGCGCACGGTCATCAGCTGCGAGTAGCGGAAGGCCTCTGCGGAACGATCGACCGTGACAAGCGATTTCGACACCAAACCGTCGAGCAGATCCATCACCTGTTCCGGGGGAAGGTCTTCGTCCCCGCAGATCGACTCGGCGGCTTCGAGATCGAAGCTGCCGGGAAAGACCGACAGCCGCGCCCACAGCGTGCGCTCCGGTGCGGAGCACAGTTCGTAGCTCCAGTCGATCAGCGCCCGGAGCGTCTGCTGCCGGGGCACGGCCGCGCGGTTGCCGCCGGTGAGCAGGGCGAAGCGCCGGTCGAGCCGTTCGACGAGCTGGGCGGGGGACAGGGTCCGCAACCGGGTCGCGGCGAGTTCGATGGCCAGGGGGATGCCGTCGAACTGGATGCACAGCTGGGCGACGGCGTCGGCGTTGGCGTCGGTCATCCGGAATTCGGCGACCACACTCTGGGTGCGCTCGACGAGAAGCGTGACCGATTCGAACAGGGCCAGGTCGGCGGCGCGGTTGCCGGTCGATTCCGTCGGGGTGCTCAGCGGCGGCAGCACGTAGGTGAATTCGCCGCCGACGCCGAGCGGCTCCCGGCTCGTCGCCAGAACGCGCACCTCGGGTGCGCCGGTGAGGACCGTGGTGACGAACGCGGCCGCCGCGTCGAGCAGGTGCTCACAGTTGTCGACCACGATCAGCATGTGGCGGTCCCGCAGGTGATCGAGGATCTTGTCCCGCACGGGACGGGTGGACTGGTCGGTGACGCCGAGCGCCGCGGCCGCAGCCGACGGGAGCGCCTCGGGATCGCGGACCACGGCGAGGTCGACCCAGCAGAAGGCGTCGCGGAAGGCGCGGGCGGAGCGGAGGGCGATCTCCTCCGCCAGCCGGGTCTTGCCGACCCCGCCCGGACCGAGCAACGACAGGAGCCGGGCCTGTTGCAGGCGGGCCCGAGCCTCGTCGATCTCCCGGCGACGGCCGACGAAACTGGTCAGCGAGGGCGTCAGCCCTTTGGTGCGGGGCAGGGGGGACTCCATCTTCACGCTTCCCAGAGATAGTGGTCAGAACATACCCGAATGCGGTGTGACGCCCAACACAGGTATCGAAAGGGGTGATTTCCCCCGCGTGGGGGTGAGGTGACGCGGGTCATTGTCGTGGTCAGGCATCGAAGCGCCCCGGACGGGGCCGAACCCCTTTGATCGTGAGGAGCCCGCACCATGACCGAAACCGATTTCTCCGCTCCCGACGTCGACGTCGTCGTCGTGGGAGCCGGCTTCGCCGGCCTGTACGCCCTGCACAAGCTGCGCGACACGATGAACCTGGCGGTGCGGGTGTTCGAGGCCGGCGCCGACGTGGGCGGCACCTGGTACTGGAACCGCTACCCGGGCGCTCGCTGCGACATCGAGAGCATCCACTACTCGTACTCCTTCGACGAAGAGCTGCAGCAGGAGTGGCGGTGGAGCGAGAAGTTCGCCGGCCAGCCGGAGATCCTGCGGTACCTCGAGCACGTCGCCGACCGCTTCGACCTGCGCAGGGGGATCACCTTCGACACCCGGGTGATCGGGGTGCACTGGGACGACGAGAACTCGATGTGGACGGTGCACACCGATGACGGCCGCAGCGTGCGCAGCCGGTACTTCATCTCCGGCGCCGGCAACCTCTCGGTCCCCAAGACTCCCGAGTTCGGCGGCATCGAGAACTTCCGCGGCGAGGTCCTGCTCACCGGCAACTGGCCGCACGAGGGCGTGGACTTCGCAGGCAAGCGTGTCGCGGTCATCGGCGCCGGTGCCAGCGGCATCCAGGCGATCCCCCTGATCGCCGAGGAGGCGGCGGAGCTGATCGTCTTCCAGCGCACCCCCAACTTCGCCACCCCGCTGGGCAACGGGCCGCTCGACCCGGAGGTGGAGACCGAGGCCAAGCAGAACTACCGGAGTCTGCGCGACGCAGCCCGCAACCACTTCCTCGGCGTCCCGTTCGACCAGGTCCAGCCCTCGGCTTTGGCCGTCGACGCGCAGGAGCGCCGCCGGGTGTTCGACGAGCGCTGGAACGCCGGCGGGTTCCGGCTGTTCATCGACAGCTTCCAGGACATCCTGTTCGACAAGAAGGCCAACGACACCATCGCCGAGTACATCCGCGAACGCATCCGCGAGCGGGTGCAGGACCCGGCCAAGGCCGACAAGCTCGCACCCGAGGGCTACGCCTACGGCACCAAGCGTCCCCCGCTCGAGACGAACTACTACGAGGCCTACAACCGCGAGAGCGTGCACATCGTCGATGTGAAGGACACTCCGATCGACGAGATCACCGCCACCGGGGTCCGGGTGGGGGAGCGCACGTACGAGGTGGACACCGTCGTGCTGGCCACCGGCTTCGACGCCATGACCGGGCCGCTGCTGGCGATGGACATCCGCGGCCGCGGCGGACAGACGCTGGCCGAGAAATGGGCCCACGGGCCGCGGACATACCTCGGCATCATGATCCACGGGTTCCCGAACCTGTTCACCATCACCGGGCCGCAGTCGCCGTCGGTGCTCTACAACATGCCGCTGGCCATCGAGGACCACGTCGACTTCGCCACCGACGCGATCGACTATCTGCGCGCACACGACCTCGACGTGATCGAGCCGACCGCGCAGGCCGAGACCGACTGGCTGCACCTGACCAACGAGATCGCCGGGCAAACCCTCCTGCCGCAGACGAACTCCTGGTACATGGGCGCCAACATCCCCGGCAAGCCGAGGGCCTGCATGGTCTACCTCGGCGGTGCCCCGACCTACCGGCAGACCTGCGCCGAGGTCGTCGCCGGCGGCTACACCGGCTTCGACACGACGAGTTCGCGCGCGGTGGTCGCGACCGCCGTCTCCTGACCCCACCGTCCATTCCCCGGAAGGAAATGCCATGGCACTCGACCACCACGTCGAGCAACTGCTCGCGGGACTGCAGGCGCAAGGACTGAAATCGTTCGAGAACATGTCCGTCGACGAAGCCCGCGCGGTCGTGTCGACGTTCACCGGCTTGCAGGCCCCGTCCGAACCGGTCGCCCGGATCGAAGACCTCCACTATGTCAGCGACACCACCGAGCTTCCGCTCCGGATCCACCTTCCCGAAGGGACCGGTCCGCGCCCGGTGGTGCTCTACTTCCACGGCGGTGGGTTCGTCGCCGGTGATCTCGAGGTGGTCGACGAACCCGCCCGGGCACTCGCGAACGAGACGGGAACGGTCGTCGTGACCGCCGCCTACCGCCGGGCCCCCGAACATCGGTTTCCGGCGGCCGCCGACGACGCCTGGGCCGCGCTGAACTGGGTCGCCGCGCACATCGCCGAGCACGGCGGGGACCCGGGCAACATAGTGGTGATGGGCGACAGCGCCGGGGGGAATCTGGCGGCCGTCACCGCGCTGCGCTCGCGAGACCAGGGAGGGCCGGCCCTTCGCGGACAGGTGCTGATCTACCCGGTGATCGACCCGAACGCTCAGCTGCCGTCCCGAATCGACTACGCCGACGGCTACCTCATCACCGCCGCGGCCCTGGACTGGTTCTGGGAGCAGTACCTGTCCGCACCGGAGGACGCCGACAACCCGTATGCCGTCCCCACCCGGGCGGACCGCGTGGACGGACTCCCGCCGGCCCTCATCCTCACGACGGAGAACGAGGTCACCCGCGACGAGGCCGAACAGTACGGCGCTCGGCTGCGCGCCGAGGGCGTGGACGTCCGTACCGTCCGATTCGACGGGCTGGTGCACGGCGTGTACTGGATGTCCGGCGCGGTTCCCCGCAGCCGCGAGTTGCGCGCCGCCGTCGCCGATTTCGTCAAGAGCGTCGTCGCCCCCACGTCGGCGGCCTGACGGTCTACCGCCCGGCGGACGTGATGTCGTCCGCCGGGCGCGATGGACGTGCGAACCGGTCGGCTGCCCCGGTGACCGTGTCGGTGCCGGATGTCAGGATGCCGGCATGGACGAACGACCGGTGTTGGTTCTCGGTTCCACGGGCACCGTCGGGCGACGGGTCACCCGGCAGTTGCGCGAACGCGGGCACGCGGTCCGTGCCGGCTCCCGCTCGGGCGACGTGCCGTTCGACTGGTTCGATCCGCACACCTGGAAACCCGCGGTGTCCGGTGCCGGGGCGGTGTTCGTCATGGCGCCCGACGGCGTGCCGGTCGCGGACGGATTCGTCGATATGGCTGTCGCCGAGGGGATTTCGCGGTTCGTCCTGCTGTCGAGCAAGGCGGTCGACGTGATGGGCGACGAGCGGCTGCTGGCCGCCGAGCGTGCCGTCACGTCGTCCGGCGCGGAGTGGACCGTGGTGCGCCCCGACTGGTTCGACCAGAACTTCGACGAGGGTTTCCTGCGCGCTGCCGTGCTCGCGGGCGAGATCGTCCTGCCCCTGGGTGACATGCGTCAGGCGTTCAACGACGCCGGGGACATCGCCGCCGTCGCCGTCGCCGCGCTCACCGGGGACGGCCACGCCGGCCGGACCTACGAGCTGAGCGGGCCGGACGCGCTGTCGTTCGGCGAGGCCGCGGCCGTGATCGCCTGCGCATCGGGGCGCGAGGTCCGTTACCGCGGTGAGCCGGACGCCTACCTCGAGACGATGACCGGCCTCGGCCTGGACCGGGCGCAGGTGCTCGCCGAGATCGAGGCCTTCGAGGCCCTGCGGGCGACCGGCGACGCGACCCCGAACGACGTTGTCGCCGAGGTGGCGGGCCGGCCGCCCGTGTCCTTCGAGACCTACGTGCGCGCCGCGGCGGAACGCGGGGCCTGGGCCTGACCGCGCAGCGCGGCCACGGCGTCGATCCGCTCCACGGCCTCGGCGACGATCCGGTCGATCAGCTCCCGGCAGCTCGGCAGGTCGTCGAGCATGCCGACGACCTGCCCGGAGGCCAGCACACCGGCGTCGGTGTTGCCCTCCACGAGCCCGGCCTTGAGCAGCATGGGGGTGTTGGCCGCCATGATGATCTGCTGCCACGTGCGGTCGCTCGCCCGCTTCATCGCGATGCCGTCCTTGACGAGCGTCGACCACTTCATCCCGGTCATGGCCTTGAACTTCGCCGCGTTCCTCGCGGCGGCGACCAGGCCTTTCGCGTAGCTGCCGCGCTCGAGGCTGTCGACGAGGTCGGTGTTGAGCACACGGTGCGGCATGCCGTCGACCTTGAGGGAGACCGTGGTGTCCTGCAGGCCCCGCCTCAGGTACTCCTGCTTCACCGAGTCGGGCACGGCGCTGTCGCTGGTGAGCAGGAACCGGGTGCCCATGGCGACGCCGGCCGCCCCGTAGGCGAGCGCCGCGGCGAGCCCGCGCCCGTCGAAGAATCCGCCGGCCGCAACGACCGGGATGTCGACCGCGTCGAGCACGCTCGGCAGCAGCAGCGTCGTGGCCACCGGCCCGGTGTGCCCACCGCCCTCGCCGCCTTGCACGATCACCGCGTCGGCCCCCCACGAGGCGACCTTCACCGCGTGCTTCGCGGCGCCGATGGACGGGATCACCACGATGCCGTGGTCCTTGAGCTTGGCGATCAGTTCCTTCCTGGGCGCGAGGGCGAAGGACGCGACCTTGACGTTCTCACGGATGAGCAGGTCGATGCGCTGGGCGGCGTCCGACGCGTCGGCCCGGATGTTCACGCCGAAAGGCTTGTCCGTCGCCGCCTTCGTCTTCGCGACGGCGGCCTCGAGTTCCTCGTACGTCATCGTCGCCGAGGCCAGGATGCCGAGACCGCCCGCGTTGGAGGTCGCCGCGGTCAGGCGCGGGCCGGACACCCAGCCCATCCCCGTCTGGACGATCGGGTGCTCGATGCCGACGAGGTCGGTCAGTGCCGTCGTCAGGCGCGGGCTCATACCGCCACCTCCCGATCCCGCAGGCCGCGCGGATCGAGGACCTCGCGGATCAGGCGCAGCTCCTCGGCGGTGGGCTCGCGGGTCACGCCCGCCTCGTCGAGGCCGGCCACCTCGAAGGAGGTGTTCTCCGCGACCTGCTCCGCCGTGACCCCCGGGTGCAGGGCCAGTGCCCGCATCGTGTGGCCGGGACCGCCGAAGTCGAACGACCCGAGATTGGTGACCACCCGGTGCAGGTGCAGGTACTTGAAGGCCGGGTTGGCCGGGTCCACCCTGTCGTAGCCGACGCCCGAGACGATGTCGACCTTGTCGCAGAACGCGCGCGTGTTGTGCTTGCCGACCCAGTAGCTCGTCGGGTGGTTGATGGTGTTGCCGGGGGCGCCCCGCACGCCGAACATCTGCCGGGTGGGGTGCTGCAGCGGGCCGAACGCGGAGAGATTCTGGTTGCCGTGCCGGTCGATCTGGTTGGCGCCCATCACCACGTGGCGGCGGCCGGAGGCGACGACGTCGAACACCTTGCGGAACGGCATCCAGCCCTCGATCGGGCCCTTCGCGCCGAGTGCGGGAGTGTCCGCGAGGATCAGCGCCTCCCCGTCGGTGATGAGCAGGTCCGGTTCGGTGGTCAGCCGGGCGAGGCGGGCGCCGATCAGCGGCAGCGTCGCCATCGGGCTGGCCATGATTTCGCCTGCCCCGGCGAAGATCTCGGCGCATGCGATGGCGCAGTACTCGGCCCGGGTCACCGTGCCCGTCGTCGCCGGGGTGGTCGTGTCGGTCATGCCTGCTCCTCGGTGAAAGTCTTGACGGCGGCTCGGTAGTCGTCCTCGCTGCCGGAGAGGAACCGGTCGACGAACGCCTGCCAGGTCTGCGGGTCCTTCGCGGCCTCGGCGTAGTGGCGCTGGAATTTCTCGTCGCGGCCGTAGCTGTCGCCGGCGAGGGTGAAGTGGGCGCCGTCCGGTGCCTCCACGACCCCGTCGACCATCATGCGGTTGAGGATGATCGACTGCAGCGGAACGGACTTGACGAGTTCCTCGGTCTCGACGATGCGCTCGACCGAGACGTACCGCTTCTCCGCCGCCAGGCAGTACAGGTCGTCGAAGTAGGGGTCGACGCCGGTGTAGGCGGCGTTGCCGTGCGCGTCGCCGATGTTCAGATGTACCAGGGCGGCATCGAGATTCAGTGCCGGCATCGCGATCAGTGTCTCGGGCGTGCCGGACGCGTCGGGGTACGGGGAGGTGACGGTCCGCAATTCACCCTCCCAGAAGTCCGGGACGGCGGAACCGAGTCCCGCCCGGATCGGCAGGAACGGCAACCGGGCGGCGGCCGCCTCGAGGCCGCACTTGACCATGCCCTCGTCCATCTCCCGCGCGACGATCTCCCCGTTCGTGCGCGCCTTGGCGAACCACGGGTCGTAGAAGGGGGCCGAGTCGAGGGAGACGAACCCGTAGTACGCCTTCTTCACCTTCCCGGCCGAGCACAGCAGCCCCAGGTCCGGGCCGCCGTAGGTCACGACGGTCAGGTCCTTCACGTCCGAGCGCAGGATCGCGCGGACGAGCGCCATCGGCTTGCGCCGCGACCCCCAGCCCCCGATGCCGATCGTCATGCCGCTGCGCAGCTCGCCGACCACGTCGTCGAGCGACATCCTCTTGTCACGCATGGTGTTTCTCGTCTCCTGGTCAGTGGTTGGCGCGCGGCTTGCCGGTGGCGACGAACTCGTCGCGGTGCTCGTCCGCGATGCCGGCGAGGTTGAGTTCGAAGGTGAAGCCCTGCTCGAAGCGGTAGCTCTCCTTCACGTCCACCGGGTCGATGCCGTTGATGGCTTCCTTGGCGCACCGGATGACGCGGGTGTCCTTCGCCGCGATCTTCTCGGCGATCTCGCGGGCAGTGGCGTCGAGGTCGGCGCGCGGGACGACCTTGTACACCGAGCCGAAGTGCTCGAGCTGCTGGGCCGTGACGTTCTGCGCCGTGTAGTAGAGGGTGCGCATCATGTGCTGCGGCACCAGCCGGGCCAGGTGCGTGGCGGCGCCGAGAGCGCCGCGATCGACCTCGGGCAGGCCGAAGACGGCGTCGTCGGAGGCGACGATGACGTCGGCGTTGCCGACCAGGCCGATGCCGCCGCCGACGCAGAAGCCGTTCACGGCGACCACGACGGGGACGGCGCAGTCGTAGACGGCGCCGAAGGCGGCGGCGCAGCCCCGGTTGGCGGCGATGAGGGCGCCGTGGCCGTCGGTGGCCTGCATCTCCTTGATGTCGACGCCGGCATTGAAGCCGCGGCCCTCCGCGCGCAGGATCACCACGTGCGTGGCCGGATCCTTGCCCGCGGTGAGGACCGCGTCGGCCAGTTCGAACCAGCCCTGGGAGGGGATGGCGTTCACAGGCGGGTAGTCGACGGTGACCGTTGTGATGCCCGCGCCGTCGGTGGTCGAGGTGATGCCCATGGCAGGTTCCTAACGTCTGTACCGAACCAAGCGATTGCTTGGTAAGTTAGCACATGCGGGGCGCAGACCCCAGGGAGCGGAATCGTGGAGGCGGGGCGAGTATGTCGCCCGGATTCCCCGACAACGACATCTATTCGAGGAGAAGACAAGTGAGTGGACTGGTCAACGGGCGCGTCGTGATCGTCACCGGCGCGGGGCGCGGCATCGGGCGGGCCCACGCGCTGGCCTTCGCGGCCGAGGGCGCGAAGGTCGTGGTCAACGACATCGGGGCCGGCGCGGACGGTTCGGCGACGGGGGAGAGCCCCGCCGAGCAGGTCGTCGCGGAGATCCGGGCGGCGGGCGGCGAGGCCGTCGTCAACGGCGACGACGTGGCCGACTGGACCGGCGCGGAGAACCTGGTGCAGACGGCCCTGGACACCTTCGGACGGCTCGACGTCCTGGTCAACAATGCGGGATTCCTGCGGGACCGCATGCTCGCCAACATGAGCGAGGAGGAGTGGGACGCCGTGATCCGGGTGCACCTCAAGGGTCACTTCGCCCCGATGCGGCACGCGATGGCGTACTGGCGCGGGGAGGCGAAGGCCGGCAACCCGGTCGACGCGCGGATCGTCAACACCAGCTCGGGCGCCGGCCTGATGGGCAGCATCGGCCAGGGCAACTATGCCGCGGCGAAGGCCGGGATCGCGGCCCTCACGATCCAGGCGGCCGCCGAGTTCGCCCGGTACGGCGTCACCGTCAACGCGATCGCGCCGGCCGCCCGGACCCGCATGACCGTGGGCGCGGGGGGCGCGATGGCCGAGTCGATGGCCGCCCCGGAACAGGGCTTCGACGCGATGGCCCCGGAAAACGTCTCACCGCTGGTGGTGTGGCTCGGCAGCGCCGAGTCGAAGGACGTCACGGGCCGGGTCTTCGAGGTGGAGGGCGGCAGGGTTTCCGTCGCCGACGGCTGGCGGCACGGTGAGGCGATCGACAAGGGCGAGCGCTGGGATCCGAAGGAACTCGGCCCGGTGGTGGAGAAGCTGATCGCGCGCAGCGAGCCCCCCACCCCCGTCTACGGGGCGTAGGCAGCGAAGCTGCCGGTGCGTCCTTTGGGCGGTGGGAACGACCCGAAGGACGCACCGGCGGCGCAGCCGCCTACGCGGGCGAGCGGACGATGATGGTGGTGCCGGGGAAGTACGCGGCCAGCTCGGTGCGGGCGTGCTTGAGGGTCGCGGTGCCGTAGCCCTGCTTGCGCAGCTCGGGGTGGACCCAGATCGCGACGTCGACCTCATGGCCCTGCAGCTCGCCGAACGCGAAGCCGACCGGCTTGGGTTCGGTGCCGGACAGGTCCTCGGCGACCAGCCACACCGCGGACTCGTCGTCGATGCGCGACAGGCCGGCGGCGCGCTCCTGCTCGACCTGCGCCGCACCGGCGTCGCCGAGCTGCTCCTCGCACCGGACGCGGAACAGCTCGCGGTCCGGCTCGCTGTCGCTGAACTGACGCAGCCGGAAATGGGCGCCGGTGGCGTAGGGACGCTCGGCGGGCGTCCACTTGAGCACCGCGTCGAGGTCGTCGAGCTCCTCCCGGATCTTCTTGCGCTCCGCCTTGGTCAGCCGCCGGAACGGAAGGTTGAGCACCGCTTCGGCGCAGAACTCGTCCGTGTCGAGCAGCCGCGCGACGGTCGCGACGGCCTCGGCCCTGTCGTTGCTCTCGACGATGGCATCGAGGACCTCGTGCCGGCGTTCGAGCGCGCGCAGCAGTGCCGCCGCGATCTCCCGCTTGTCGAGTACCTGATCGTGGTTCGCGGTTGTCATCGGGTGACATCCCTTCTCGAGAGCAGCTCGACCGGGCACCCCACTGGTTCGTGCCCGGTCGTGCCGGCTCCCGCGAGGGTCACTCGCACACCACCACCGGGATGACCCGATCCGTCCAGGACTGATAATTGTCGAAATCCGCGTACATTGCCACCAGCCGCGGCCAGTAGTGCGACCGCTCCTCGGGCGTCGCCGCCCGTGCCGTCATCTGCCGCACCCGGGACTTCACCTGCACGGTCACCCGCGGATCGGCCTGGATGTTGCGGAACCACAGCGGGTGCTCGGGCAGGCCGCCCTGGGACGCGACGAGCACCACCCGCTCGTCGTCCTCGAGGAACAGCAGCGGAACGGTCCGCGGCCGTCCCGTCTTCCGGCCCGTGGTGGTCAGCAGGCAGACGGGGATGCCCCACGGAAAGGCGCTGCCCACCCGCCACTTTCCCCCGATCCGGCCGCCGGTGGCCTGATAGGCCGCCACGTTGGCGCGCGACATCCACTTGATGATCGGCACGGTCCACTTCGAGTCGAGACCCTTCGGCGCGGCGGGCCCCTTCATGTCAGATCCGCTCGATGATCGTGCCGGTGGCCAGCGCGCCGCCCGCGCACATGGTGATCAGCGCGGTGGCGCCGTCGCGCCGCTCGAGCTCGTGCAGCGCGGTGGTGATCAGCCGCGAGCCGGTCGAGCCGACGGGGTGGCCGAGCGCGATCGCGCCGCCGTTCACGTTGACCTTGTCCATGTCGGGCTCGTGCACCCGCGCCCACGACAGCAGCACCGACGCGAACGCCTCGTTGACCTCGAACAGATCCAGGTCGCCGATCGTCATGCCGGACTTCTCGAGGACGCGGCTCGTCGCCTGCACCGGGCCGTCGAGATGGAACTCGGGCTCGGCGCCGACGAGGGCCTGCGAGACGATCCGGGCCCGCGGCTTCAGGCCGAGCGCCGCGGCGCGGTCGGAGTCCATGAGCAGCACCGCAGCAGCGCCGTCGGAGATCTGCGACGAGGTGCCGGCGGTGTGGATGCCACCGTCGAGGACCGGCTTCAGCTTCGCGAGCGATTCCGTGGTCGTCTCGCGCAGGCCCTGGTCGCGGGCGACGGTCTGCTTCTCGCCGGTGAGGGTGCCCTCCTTGTCGACGACGGGCGCGACGACGGGCAGCACCTCGCGGTCGAAGCGGCCCTCGTCCCACGCCTGCTTGGCCAGCGCCTGCGACCGGACGCCGAGCGCGTCGACGTCCTCGCGGGTGATGCCGCGACGGCGGGCGATGCGCTCGGCCGCCTCGAACTGGTTGGGCAGGTCGATGTTCCACGACTCGGGCCGCCGCGGGCCGGCGAGGTCGCCGACGTTCGCGCCGAGCGGCACCTGCGACATCGCCTCGATACCGCAGGCGATGCCGACGTCGATGGCGCCGGTGGCGATGAGTCCGGCGATCAGGTGGTTGGCCTGCTGGGCCGATCCGCACTGGCAGTCGACCGTGGTGGCGCCGACCTGCCACGGCAGGCCGGCGTGCAGCCACGCGGTGCGGGTGATGTTGTTGGACTGCGCGCCGGCCTGGGTGACGCACCCGCCGATCACCTGCTCGACGAGGGCGGGATCGAGGCCCGCGCGCTCGATCAGTCCGCTCTGTGCGGCTCCGAGAAGCTCGGCAGCATGCAGGCCGGCGAGCCAGCCGCCGCGCTTGCCGATCGGGGTGCGTGCCGCCTCGACGATGACTGGTGTGCCCACGGTGGGCTCCTTTCTGGTGCTTGTCCTCGCAAAGTAGAACAGGTTTCCGGGGCGGGCAAGGCATGGTCCGAATGATCGGGACTTGGCGATTCCTTGGCCTCCGGGCCACCCTGTGCTTGAATGCTTTTAGAACGTGTTCCACATCACGACACGGTGCACTCGTCAGGGCAGGAGAGAAATCAGTGGCGCAGCCCAACATCCCCGAAGACATCGACTTCACCGATCCGGATCTCTACGCCGAGCGGATGCCGTTCGAGGAGTTCGCCGAGCTGCGTAGGACGGCCCCCGTCTGGTGGAACAAGAAATCCCCGGACGTCGGCGGATTCCACGACGAAGGATTCTGGGTCGTGTCCCGGCACGAGGAGGTCCGTGAGGTCTCCCGCCGGAGCGACGTGTTCTCCAACTGGGAGAACACCGCGATCCCGCGGTTCAACGACGACATCCCGCGCGAGGCCATCGAACTGCAGCGCCACGTCCTGCTCAACAAGGACGCGCCCGAGCACACCAAGCTGCGCAAGCTCGTCGCCCGCGGTTTCACCCCGCGCGCGATCAACGGCCTTCGCGACGAGCTGAACGCCCGCGCGAAGAAGATCGTCGAGGAGGCCTGCCGGGCCGGCGGGGGCGACTTCGTCACCCAGGTCGCCGCGGAGCTGCCGCTGCAGGCCATCGCCGAACTCATCGGCGTCCCGCAGGAGGACCGCGACAAGATCTTCGAGTGGTCGAATCAGATGACCGGCTACGACGACCCGGACAACACCGCCGACCCGGCGGCCGCGTCGATGGAGGTCCTCGGCTACGCGTACCAGATGGCCGCCGCCCGCAAGGAGTGCCCGGCCGACGACATCGTCACCACCCTGATCGAAGCCGACATCGACGGTGACGAGCTCTCGCCCGAGGAATTCGGCTTCTTCTTCATCGTGCTCGCCGTCGCCGGCAACGAGACCACCCGCAACGCGATCACGCACGGGATGGCGGCGTTCCTCGACAACCCGGAGCAGTGGGAGATCTTCAAGCGGGACCGGCCGAAGACCGCGGCCGACGAGATCATCCGCTGGGCCACGCCGGTCACGTCGTTCCAGCGCACCGCGCTCGAGGACACCGAGCTCGGCGGCCGGACGATCCGCAAGGGCGACCGCGTCGTGATGCTGTACGCGTCGGCGAACAACGACGAAGAGGTGTTCGAGAACCCCCGCACCTTCGATATCCTGCGAGATCCCAACCCGCACCTCGCCTTCGGCGGTACCGGTGCGCACTACTGCCTCGGCGCGAACCTGGCGCGGATGGAGATCGACCTCGTGTTCAACGCGATCGCCGACTACATGCCCGACATCACCAAGATCGCCGACCCGAAGCGGCTGCGCTCCGGCTGGCTCAACGGCATCAAGGAGTTCCGGGTGGACTACAAGACGCAGGGCGGCTGCCCGGTCGAGCACTGACCCGGGTGGGGCGGCGCCGAGAGATCGGGAATCCCCCGGCGCCGCCGCGCTTTCCGTGTGAGCGGGGCTGCGGGAGCCGGCGGCATGGGTGCACCCCGCCGAAATTGGGGGTGAGGGCGGGGTGCTCGCCCACAGTATTCGGCCGCCGAGGCGCCCCCGGATTTCGGTCCTACTGGCCGGGACCTGTTTGCGCGACCGCCGCCGTGCCGGGTCCGGCCTGCGCGGGCCGAACAGCGGGACTCGGCGCCGAGCCCCGAGAGAACCCGCGCAGCAGGGGCCGTGCCTGTTGTTCCACCCAGTGAGACGTCTCCTCCCGCGCGCCGCGGTTGCGGAAATAGTGTCACGTGCTCCTGGAACGGAATCGGCGAAAGGCATCGAACATGGTGGAATGGGCGGAAGAATGCGACGTCCTCGTCGTCGGATCGGGCGCCGGCGGCTGCTGTGGCGCCTACACCGCTGCCCGCGAGGGACTGTCCGTCGTCCTGGTCGAGGCCTCCGAGTACTTCGGCGGCACCACCGCATATTCCGGCGGCGGCGGGGTCTGGTTCCCCACCAATGCGGTGCTGCGACGTGCCGGTGACGACGACACCATCGACGACGCCCTGACCTACTATCACGCGGTCGTCGGCGACCGCACCCCCCGCGACCTGCAGGACGCCTATGTGCGCGGCGGCGCTCCCCTGATCGACTATCTCGAGGCCGACGAGGACATCGAGTTCACCGCCTACCCGTGGCCGGACTACTTCGGCAAGGCTCCCAAGGCCAGCGCGAAGGGCCGTCACATCGCGCCGACCCCGCGGTCCGTCGTCGACGACCCGGAACTCAACGAGTCCGTCCGCGGGCCGCTGGGTCGCGAGCGCAACGGGGATCCGTTGCCGGACAAGCTGATCGGCGGACGTGCCCTCATCGGCCGGTTCCTGCTCGCCATGCGCAAGTACCCGAACGTGCAGTTGCATCGGAACACCGCGCTCGAGGAACTCGTCGTCGAGGACGGCGCCGTGGTCGGCGCGATCGTCTCCCACGGCGACCAGCGGCGGGCGGTGCGGGCCCGCAAGGGCGTCGTGCTCGCCGCCGGCGGATTCGACCACAACGACGAGATGCGCGCGCAGTACGGCGTTCCCGGCGCGGCCCGCGATTCGATGGGTCCGTGGTCCAACCTCGGCAAGGCCCACCAGGCGGCCATCGCGATCGGTGCCGACGTCGACCTGATGAGCGAGGCGTGGTGGTCGCCGGGGCTGACCCACCCCGACGGGCGCTCGGCCTTCGCGCTGTGCTTCACCGGCGGCATCTTCGTCGACCAGGACGGCAACCGCTTCACCAACGAGTACGCGCCCTACGACCGGCTCGGCCGCGACATCATCGCCCGGATGGACAAGGGTGAGATGACGCTGCCGTTCTGGATGATCTACGACGACCGGGGCGGCGTCGTGCCGCCGATCGCGGCGACGAACGTGCCGCTCGTGGAGACCGAGAAGTACGAGGCGGCGGGACTGTGGACGACCGCCGACACGCTCGCCGAACTCGCCGACCTGATCGGGGTGCCGGCCGAGGCGCTCGAGGCGACCGTCGCGCGGTTCAACCGCCTCGCCGCCACCGGCGTCGACGAGGACTTCGGCCGCGGGGACGAGCCCTACGACGTGGCGTTCACCGGCGGCGGTCCGGCGCTGAGCCCGATCGAGAAGGGGCCGTTCCACGCCGCGCAGTTCGGCATCTCGGACCTCGGCACCAAGGGCGGACTGCGCACCGACACGGTCGGCCGCGTGCTCGACGGCGCCGGGAGGCCCATCGCCGGGCTGTACGCGGCGGGCAACACGATGGCCGCCCCGAGCGGCACCGTCTATCCCGGCGGTGGCAACCCGATCGGCACCAGCGCGTTGTTCGCCCACCTGGCGGTCCGGCACATGGCCGGAGCATAGGAACGCCGCGACTCGTCCGGTCCCGCTCAGTGGGTCCTGCGTCACACTCGGAGCACTTCGTCCGTACGGTTCACATCGACGAACCGTAGGAGTTTTCATGAGCACATCGTTGGCACCCGAACGGGCACCCTCGACCCGCGCCGAACGCCGCTACGAGCGGACCCGACCCGTGGGGGCGGTGGTGGCGATCCTCATCGCCGTCGAGGTCATCAGCGCATTCGAGACGTCGATGATGTACGCGGCCCTGCCGACGTTCGCTCGCGTCTTCGAAGCCGACGCATCCGCGGTCGGATGGAGCGTGACGGCGTTTCTGCTGGTGGCGGCCGCCTCGGCGGCGGTGTGCGGCCGGCTCGGAGACATGTACGGCCGCGAACGGGTGCTGATGGTGGTGCTGGCCTGTGCCGCGACGGGATCCGTCGTGAGCATGGCGTTCGGGACCCTCGAGGCCATCATCGCCGGCCGGGCGATCCAGGGTGTGGCCGGAGCGATCCTGCCGCTGTGCATCGGCCTGGCCCGCGAACACCTGCCGGCCGAGCGCGTCCCCATGGCGGTCGCGCTGATCTCCGGGTCGGCCGTCGCGGCCGGCGCGGCCTCCCTGCTGGTCGCCGGCGTCCTCATCGACCTGGGCGACTGGCGGTACATCTTCGTCGTCGCCGCCGGCTACGCGCTCGTCTGTCTCTTCCTGGTCGAGGCCGTGCTGCCGTGGCGGCGCCGCACCGCTCGGCGGCAACCGATCGACGTCGTCGGCGCGGTCGGCCTGGCGGTGTCGGTGGCGTCCGTCCTGTTCGGTCTGACCCAGAGCCGCTCCTGGGGCTGGAGCGACGCCCGCGTGCTGGGTCCGATCGTCCTCGGCGCCGCGGTGTTCGCCTGCTGGGTGTGGTGGGAACTGGGCCGGACGTCTCCGATCGTGAACCTGCGCCTGCTCGCCGAGCGCAACGTCGCCCTGACGATGCTCGCCGGGGTCGCACTCGGCGTCGGACCGATCGGCGTCGGGACGATGATCATCCCGATCATCATGCAGAGCCCGGCCACCGCGCCGTTCGGCCTGGGGCTCTCGCCGACCTACGCCGGAACGCTGTCGTTCGTCGGCGCGATGATCGGCATGGCATTCACCCCGGTCGCGGGCAGGATCGCCGCCGCCGTGGGGGCGCGGACGTCGTTGCTCCTAGGCAGCGTGATGTTCCTCGTCGCGTGTGCCGGGTTCTTCTTCTTCCGCGCATCGGTGATCGGCATGACGCTGCTGGTCGTGGCCGTGTCGGTGGCGACGGCGTTCGCGTACACGGCGCTGCCGAACCTGCTCGTCGAGTCCGTCCCGGAGCACAACACCAGCGAGATGGCCGGCAGCCAGACGGTGCTGCGCACCGCGGCGTCGGCGGTGGGCACCTCGCTCGCCTCGCTCCTGCTCGCGTCCCTGGTGCTGCCCGGGACGGCGACGCCGACAGTGGCCGCGCTCGGGGCCGTCTGCGCGATGCTGGTCCTCTCCTGCGCCGTGACGATCGGGCTGGGTTCGGCGATCAGGTATCGGCGGGCGTGATTCCCGGCCCGTCCAGCAGCGTCAGATCGTCGGGGACGTCGATGTCCCCGGGATCGGCGAGGCGCGTGCAGTCCAGCCGTCGCACCCGGTCGCGGTTGCGGGTGAGGAATCGCCGGGCTCCCTCGTCGCCGACGGCCTCGCGGGCCGCCGCCTCGGCGTCGCGGCGGTCGAACACCACGGGATGCCCGGGGCGGTCCCCGAACACCGCCAGGGTGATCGTGCCCGGGCGGTGCGCGAGGAGTACGGTGCGGACGAGTTCGGCGGTGATGCCGGGGAAGTCGACGACCGTCAGCGCGATCACGTCGTGGCCGGTCGTGGCGTCCACCCCGCACCGCAGCGACGTCGACATCCCCTCGGCCCAGCGCGGATTGACGACGGAGCGGACGCCGGGCGGACACGCGGCGACGACGTCGTCGGCGTAGGCGCCGGCGACCACCGTGACCTCGTCGCAGCCGCCGTCGGCGAGCGCGGCCACCACGGTGTGCAACAGGGGGCGGCCGCGGTGGGGGAGCAGCGCTTTCGCGCGCCCGCCCAGCCGCGTGCCGCCCCCTGCCGCGAGGACGATCCCGGCGACGGTCATGGCTGGACTCTAGCCGCGTGCTTCCTCGGTTGCGGGACGAACCGTCGCCATGGCCCGCTCGACCTCCCAGAAGGCGCGCAGCGACGCGATCCGGCCCGCGTCGTCGACACGGTAGACGAACACCCCCTCGGCGTCGATCACGTTGCCGCCGAGGGTCGTGCGGATGGTGCCGATGTTGACGCACTCGTCGCCGCACACCAGCACGTCGTCGACGAGGAACTCGAGCTTGTCGGTGTTCGCGATGGTCATGTCGTAGAACCGCGAGATCGCCTCGCGGCCGTGATGGCCCTTGCCCTCCGGATCGAATCCGGACGGACCGACCGGGTCCTCGACGACACCGTTCTCGGCGAACAACGCGAGCCACTCGTCCTTGCGTTTACCGCTTGCCGCCGCCTGCGACGCCCGCGCGGCGACCCGGGCCGGGTGTTCCTCGCTCATGCCGATGCCTTTCCGCGGATGTACCTGTCGGCGAAACGGTGCAGGGACTCCTGCTTCGCCTCGAGGGGACTGTCGAAGCCGTGCCCGTCGAAGATCCACGGCACCACGATGATGTCGGTGACGCCGGCATCCTCGAGCTCGGCGTACCCGGCACGGCCGAACCGGTCCACGCACACCGCCTGGATCTCGAACGGATCGTCGGCGCGGCCGTGTTCGGCGCGCAGCTCCCGCAGCCGGGCGATCACCTGCACGAGGTCGTCGAACCGGATCATCGCCGAGGTCCAGCCGTCGCCCACGCGCGCCGCCCGGCGCAGCGCCACGTCGGTGTGGCCGCCGATGTAGAACGGCACGGGTTCGGTGGGGGCGGGGCTCATCTGCAGCCGGTCGAAGTCGAAGAATTCGCCGTGGTGCTCGACCATGCCGCCGCCGAGGATGAGCTTGATGACGTCGATCATCTCGTCCACCCGCTTGCCGCGCCGCGCGTACGGCACCCCGCACCACTCGAACTCCTCCGGGGCCCAGCCGATTCCCACTCCGAAGCCGAAGCGGTTACCGGTGAGGTTGGCCACCGAGCCGACCTGGCGCGCCAGCAGCACCGGGTTGCGCGAGCCGAGCTTGAGGACCTGGGTGTAGAACCGGAGTGTCGACGTGACCGCCCCCATCGCGGCCGCGGCGATCAGTGGGTCCGCCCAGGGCGTGTCCTCGGTCCACATCCGCGACCCGTCGGGGGTGTACGGGTAGTCGACGGTCTGCTTCTCCATGTAGAACAGGGAGTCGGGCAGCGCGATCGACCGGAACCCGCACTCCTCGGCGGTGCGGGCGAGGCCGGTGAGCTGGTCGAGGGGCGTCATCGCGACGCCGACGGTGAAGTCCACCACGGTCCGTGCCTATCGTTCCGGTCGGTCCGAGCCGACGACCCACATCGAGAAGTACTGCGAGCCGCCGCCGTACGCGTGCCCGAGTGCCTTGCGTGCGCCGTCGACCTGATGCTCCCCGGCGCGCTGCATCACCTGCATCGCGGCCTCGGCGAACCGGATCATGCCGGAGGCGCCGATCGGGTTGGAGGACAGCACACCGCCGGACATGTTGACCGGCAGCTGACCGCCGATGGCCGTCTCCCCGGCCTCGGTGAGCTTCCAACCGGAGCCCTCCGGGGTGAAGCCGAGGTTCTCGAGCCACATCGGCTCGAACCACGAGAACGGGACGTAGATCTCGGCGCAGTCGATCTCGGTGAGCGGGTCGGTGATACCCGCGGCCTGCCACAGCGCCGCCGCGGCCATCCGGCCTGCCTCGGGGTTGACCTGGTCGCGTCCCGCATACGTGGTCGGCTCGGTCCGCATCGCGGTGGCGTGGATCCACGCGACCCTCCGGCCCTGCGCCTCGACCGCCGCGGCCGAGTCCTCGTCGCCGATCACGACGGCGCACGCGCCGTCCGACGACGGGCACGTCTCGTCGTAGCGGATCGGATCCCACAGCATCTGCGACGCCTGCACCGACTCGAGCGTGATGTTCGGCTGCTTGAGGTGCGCGTACGGGTTCTTCGCGCCGTTGAGCCGGTCCTTCACGGCGACCATCGCGCCGATGTGCTCGGGTGCGCCCGATCGGCGGATGTAGGAGCGCACGTGCGGGGCGAAGTAGCCGCCGGCGCCGGCGCCGACCGGCATGGTGAACGGCACCGGGGTGGACAGCGCCCACATCGCGTTCGACTCGGACTGCTTCTCCCACGCCACGGCCAGCACCCGCCGGTGCACGCCGGCCTGCACGAGGCTGGCGGCGACATTGGCGGTGGACCCGCCGACCGAACCGGCGGTGTGGACCCGCAGCATCGGCTTGCCGGTGGCGCCGATCGCGTCGACCATGGTCAGTTCGGGCATCATCACGCCCTCGAACAGGTCGGGGGCCTTGCCGATCACGACCGCGTCGATGTCGTCCCAGCCGACGTCCGAGTCGGCCAGGGCGCGGTCGATCGCCTCGCGCACGAGGCCGGACATGGACACGTCGTGCCGTTTGGCGACGTAGTGGGTCTGCCCCGTGCCGAGGACAGCCGCGAGTTGCTTGGCCATGTCAGTTACGTCCCTCCAGAACGGCTACCAGATTCTGTTGCAGCACAGGACCGCTCGTCGCGTGTGCGAGGGCCCGCCCGGCCC
>NZ_JAALEG010000099.1 GCF_011058165.1 Rhodococcus aetherivorans | reverse complement strand
GATCGGCGGCGACGTCGAGGAGCGCGTCGCCTTCGACGCAGGTCTGCGCGGCTTCGGTGGCCTGCTCGTCGATGCGTTCGCGCAGGCGGAACCAGCCGACGGTGGCGAGGACGAGTGCGAGTGCTACGGCGACGGCGATGATCGGGCCCTTGCTGACGCCTCTGGCGCGGCCCGTGCCGCGATGTCGACCCACGTGTTTCCTGCCTGTCGTCGTGCCTGCCCCGCCGTTCCCGGAGTCTAGTGATCGGCCGGTGAGACGCCACGGCCCCCGATCCGGTGGATCGGGGGCCGTGGGCCGTGGCTCAGGCTCGGCAGCCGTGGGCGGCCTTGAACTCGAGGCGGCGGCGGTGCAGGATCGGCTCGGTGTAGCCGCTGGGCTGCGTGGTGCCTTCGAGGATCAGTTCCTTGGCGGCCTGGAAGGCGATGCTGCCGTCGAAGTCGGGGGCCATCGGCAGGTAGGTGGAGTCGCCCGCGTTCTGCCGGTCGACGACGGGGGCCATGCGCTGCAGGGCGGCGACGACGTCGTCGGCGGTGACGATGCCGTGGTGGATCCAGTTGGCGAGCAGCTGGCTGGAGATGCGCAGGGTGGCGCGGTCCTCCATGAGCGCGACGTCGTGGATGTCGGGCACCTTGGAGCAGCCGACGCCCTGGGAGATCCAGCGCACGACGTAGCCGAGGATCGACTGGCAGTTGTTGTCGAGCTCCTCGCGCTTCTGCTCGTCGGTCCAGTCGGTGCTGGGGGCGAGGGGGATGGTGAGGATGTCGTCGACGGTGGCGCGGCGCTTGCCCTTCAGTTCGTCCTGCACGGCGAACACGTCGACCTGGTGGTAGTGGGTGGCGTGCAGGGTGGCGCCGGTGGGCGAGGGGACCCAGGCGGTGTTGGCGCCGGCCTTGGGCTGGCCGATCTTCTGTTCGAGCATGTCGGCCATGAGGTCGGTCATGGCCCACATGCCCTTGCCGATCTGGGCTTTGCCCTGCAGGCCGGTGGCCAGGCCGGTGTCGACGTTCCAGTCCTCGTAGGCGAGGATCCACTTCTGCTTCTTCATCTCGGCCTTGCGCACCATGGCGCCGGCCTCCATGGAGGTGTGGATCTCGTCGCCGGTGCGGTCGAGGAATCCGGTGTTGATGAACACGACGCGCTCGCTGGCCTCCTTGATGCAGGCCTTCAGGTTGACGGTGGTGCGGCGTTCCTCGTCCATGATGCCGACCTTGAGGGTGTTGGCCGGCAGGCCCAGCACCTCTTCGACCCGGCCGAAGAGTTCGGTGGTGAAGGCGACTTCCTCGGGGCCGTGCTGCTTGGGCTTGACGATGTAGATCGAGCCGGTGCGGCTGTTGGCGAGCGGCCCGGTGTCCTCGCCGACGGACAGGCCGTGCACGGCGGCGAGGCTGGTGATCAGCGCGTCGAGGATGCCCTCGGGGACCTCGTTGCCTTCGGAGTCGAGCACGGCGGGGTTGGTCATGAGGTGGCCGACGTTGCGGACGAACAGCAGGGACCGGCCGTGCAGGGTGAGGTCGGAGCCGTCGGGGGCGACGTAGACGCGGTCGGCGTTGAGGGCGCGGGTGAAGGACTTGCCGCCCTTGGAGATCTCCTCGGCGAGGTCGCCGCGGTTGAGGCCGAGCCAGTTGCGGTAGCCGATGACCTTGTCGTCGGCGTCGACGGCGGCGACGGAGTCCTCGAAGTCCATGATGGTGGTGATGGCCGATTCGAGGACGACGTCCTTGACACCGGCGGCATCGGTCTTGCCGATCGGGGATTCGGGGTCGATCTGGATCTCCACGTGCAGACCGTGGTTGCGCAGCAGCACGGACGTCGGGGCGTCCTTCTCGCCGAGGTAGCCGACGAACTTCTCGGGCTGGGCGAGTGTGGTGACGGTGCCGTCGCCGAGTTCGACCTTCAGCTCCTTCCCGTCGACGAAGTACCGGGTGGAGTCGGCGTGCGATCCGGTGGCGAGGGCGGCGGCGGTGTCGAGAAAGTTGCGGGCCCAGGCGATGACCTTGTCGCCGCGGACCTTGTTGTAGCCGGTGCCCTTCTCGGCGCCGCCTTCTTCGGAGATGGCGTCGGTGCCGTAGAGGGCGTCGTACAGCGAGCCCCAGCGGGCGTTGGAGGCGTTGAGGGCGAAGCGGGCGTTGAGGACGGGCACCACGAGCTGCGGCCCGGCGGTGGTGGCGATCTCGGCGTCGACACCGCCGGTGGTGACCTGGAAGTCGGCGGGTTCGGGGACGAGGTAGCCGATGTCCTGGAGGAACGCCTTGTAGGCAGCGGCGTCGTGCGGCTGGCCCTTGCGGTCGCGGTGCCAGGTGTCGATCTGCGCCTGGAGGTCGTCGCGCACGGCGAGCAGGGCGCGGTTGCGGGGGGCGAGGTCGTGGATCACCTTGTCGGCGCCGGCCCAGAACTCGGCCGCGTCCACCCCGGTGCCGGGGATCGCCTCGTCGACGACGAAGTCGTAGAGCACCTTGGCGACCTGGAGTCCACCGACTTGCACGCGTTCAGTCATTACCTGCCTCACTCTTTCCGGGACCTGTGCGCTCGCGTCGGCGGTGCCGACGGGCAGCACGACGAACAGCACTCACGTTACCCGCCGGTAGTTTCGGGCAGGTCGGTTCGACCCGCCGCCGGGGCGGTACATCGATTCAGCAGCTCCTCTCCAGGGCCGCGGCGCGATGGTGAGCGCCGACCGCTCGCGGGCGTACTGTGCGCGCCCGGAAGCGGTCTCGATCGTGATCGGCGAGTAGCCGTAATCGCTCAGATCATACGGGGTGGCCCGCGAACCCGGCCCGCCCGGGCGGGCCGGGCGGCCGGGCGCTCACGCGGCCCGCCGGGCGTCGTCGAGCAGTCCGGTGAGGTTGGCGAGGGCGGGGCGGACGTGGGTGCCGAATCGCCTCGTCGCTTCCCGGACAAGGGGCCGGTCGGCGCGGTGCCGGAGCCCCCGGGACGTGTTGAGGCGGGAACGCTCGAGCCAGTCCGCCATGTCCGGTTCCTTCGACCACGCGTACTCGGCGCTCGTCTCGACGAGCGTTCCGCGGATCCAGTCGAGGGGGACGTCCGGTAGCCGGTTCGGTGGGCAGAGCCGGTTCTTCTCGGCCAGGTCCCGGCCGGTGGCCTCCACGAATCCGACGAGGGCGGCGTTGAACGGGATGAGCCCGGTCCGGATCGGTTGCAGCGTGATACGGCCCTCCTCGAAGATCGGGACGGCCGGGGCCGGGTTCAGGCCCGGGGCGGCACAGTGCACGTGCAGGTGGTCGGGCCCGGTACCGATCGTTCCGTGGTCGAGCACGATCTCGTCGCGTGCGATGCGCCGGACGTGCCCGAGGCGGACGACGTCGTCGATGCGCCGGAGCTGGGCGAGTTCGGCGGTGCTCGCCGTCGGGCCCTTGTACATGGTGGGGGTGACTCGCTCGTCGACGCGCAGCAGCTGTTCGCTCGCCTCGAGCCGGGCGAACAGGTCGTCCGTGCTCGTCGCCTGCGCTGCGGCTTCCATCTGCCGGGCGAGTCCGTCGATCAGGTTGCCGACCAGTTCGCCGCCCTGCGCGAACCAGCGGTTGCGCAGCCAGGCCTCGCGCGGTTTGATCCAGCGGACGGCGTCCGGTGGCACCCCCATCTGCAGCAGCCACAGGCATGCGTCGATCGCTGTCTTGCCGGCGCCGATGACGACGTACCGCTCGGCAGGCTCGGCGACCCGCGCGAGCGCGTTCACGGGGACACAGCGGACGGCGGGGGCGACGTCGAACGGCGGGGCGAACGTGGCCGGGACCGCCGGCTCGAGGTAGGTGGCGTCGACGAGCGCCTTTCGGACCGTCACCTCGTACCGGTCGGCGGCGACCCGGGAGACGAAGCGGTGGCCGCCGACGTACTCGCTCATCGGGAAGTACCGCACGGATCCCGATGCCAGGAGACGCCGGCGCATGACCCGGTCGTAGTACGCGCAGATCTCGGGGGCGCCCGCCTGCTCGTACATGCCCCGGTTCGGGCCGACGTCGTCGATGGTGTCCGTACCGAGCGGCAGTGAGTTGACGCCGTAGTACGCGGACGGCTGGTGCAGCCGGACGAACGGGTAGGCCTCCTGCCAGTGTCCGCCGGGTGCGTGCCGCCGGTCCACCATGACGACGTCCGCGTCGGAGTCGGTGATCAATGCGTCCGCGAACGCCATGCCGGCCGCGCCGCAGCCGATCACCAGATAGTCCGTTTCCAGCCTGTGGGTGGGCATGTCCCGTTCCTCTCCGCGCAGGTGCGGTTCCGGGCTACCGGTCGGGTGCGGCGGGCCGGATGTTCTGGTTGATGTGGAAGACGTTGTCCGGGTCGTAGCGCCGCTTGATCCGGGTGAGCCGGTCGTAGTTCCCGCGGTAGGCGGCTTCGACCCGGTCCTGTCCCTCGCTCATCAGGAAGTTGACGTAGGCGCCGCCGGCGGAGGTCGGGTGCAGTTCCTCCCAGTAGTCGCGGGCCCACCGGGTGATGAGGTCGGCGTTGGCGGGGTCGGGGTCGACGCCGACGATGACTCCCGCCCATCCGCCGCCCCGGTACGCGAAGGGGGTCGCGTCCTCGGGGACGCGGCTGGTGGCGCCGTCGATGGGATAGAGGTGCATGGTGGAGTGACCGGTCGGCAGCTGCTGCCCGTACCGGCAGTGCACGTCGATCGCGGCGTCGGTGATCTCGTCGAAGAAGTCCGCCCGCCAGTACCACTGCAGGCCGGGCGGGTAGAGGGCGTCGAATGCGCTCTGCAGCACGGTGAACGGCATGTCGTGCAGGCCGACCAGCAGCGGCGAGCCGTAGGTCCGGATGGGCTCGAGCACCTCGTCGGCCTTGGCGTGCGGTCCGGTGTAGCACCAGACGATGCCGCAGCACCTGCGGCCCCAGAGGTCCTCGGGGAACGGGGCGGCGGGTGGGACGGTGAGCAGCGCGATCCAGCCGCTGAGTTCCTCCGGGAGCGCCGGCAGCAGTTCCCGGTACCAGCGCATGACGTCGGCGGTGTCGGCGAGGTCGTAGAGCACCGGGCCGCCGACGATCATGCCGGCTTCGCCGATGTCGTGGCAGCGGAAGGTGAAGGAGGTGACGACGCCGAAGTTCCCGCCGCCGCCGCGCAGCGCCCAGAACAGGTCGCTGTGCGAGCTCTCGTCGGCCGTCACGAGTGTGCCGTCGGCGAGCACCACGTCGGCGGAGAGAAGGTTGTCTACGGTCAGCCCGAAGCGCCGGGAGAGATAGCCGATGCCGCCACCGAGGGTCAGCCCGCCCACACCCGTGGACGAGAGGAAGCCGGACGGGGTGGCCATGCCGAAGGCGACCGTGGCGTGGTCGACGTCGCCCCAGGTGCATCCGCCGTCGACGCGGACGGTGTGGTGTGCCGGATCGACCGTGGTACTGCGCATCAGGGACAGGTCGACGACGAGCGCGTCGTCCCACACGCCGAGGCCGCCGGCGTTGTGCCCGCCGCCGCGCACGGCCAGGGTGAGGGCGTGGGCGCGGCCGAAGCGGACGCAGGAAACGACGTCGGCGGCGTCCCGGCAGCGTGCGATCGCCGCGGGGTGTTTGTCGATCATGCCGTTGTAGACGGCACGCGCCGTGTCGTAGCGGGTGTCGCCGGGGGTGATCAGGTCGCCGCGCAGGGCCGCGGCCAGGTCGTCGTACGGCACGGCGCCGGCCGACCGGGTCGAGATGGTGGTCACGGGAGTCCCTTTCGGGTCGGTCGCTCGCCGGTGCGGGCGTTGTACCGTCGACCCTAGGAAGGGGGCGTTCGCGCAGCGTTCGAGTGCGCGCAGCCGGTCACGGGGCCGGGGGAACGCCCGGGAGCGGCAGGTGAACGCCGTGTTCGGCGAGGTCCCGCGCGCAGCGCCGGAGCAGGGCGGCACTGCCGTGGGCGGCCGCGGTCCGGGCGGCGGCGCGCAGCCGCGCGATCGCGGCGTCGTGGTCGTCGTGCGCCGCGCGCATCCGCATCACCTCGGGCAGCCACCACAGGTCGTCGCGGGCCTGTCCGGCGACGAGGGCGGCATCGAGCGCGGCGCGGGCGGCGCCGGGATCTCCTTCCCGCACCGACAGGTCGGCGAGCAGCGAGAGCCAGTACGGCATCCGGGCGAACGAACCGGCCGCTCGGAGTGTGTCGATGCCGCGCCGCGCCTGCGTGAGGCCGGCCTCGCCGCCGCGGGACCAACCGCCGAGAATCAGCGCCCACTCGCTGTAGTAGGCGAATCCGTACCGGACGCACAGGTCGGTCAGTTCCGCGACGGCGACGTCGAGGGCGGCGGGGTCTGCCCGCAGGTGGTGGGTGATGCCGCTGTAGGCCAGGGCGACGGCCAGGCTGTACGGATGATCGATCGTCCGGGCCAGCCGGACGGCCTCGTTGCAGCAGGTCAGTGCGGCGTCGTTGTGGCCGAGCAGCCAGTGGGCGTGTGCCGCCCAGGCGCTGCCGTGCACGTCGGGCCGGGTGCCGACGGTCAACGAGGGAGCGCCCCGGGTCAGTGCGGCCGCGCGGTCGAAGTGGTGGAGCGCCTCCTCGGGGCGGCCGAGCTCGACCGCCGAACCGGCGAATGCGAAGTGGGCCGATCCGCTCAGCGGGGAGCCGGGGTCGACGAGGGTCAGGGCGCGGGTCGCCACCTCGTGGGCGCCGGCAATGTTTCCCTGCACGAACCGCGACGACCAGAGCCCGACGAGGCCGGCCAGGAGGGAGTCCTTGCGGCCGAGGGATGCGGCCAGCCGGATCGAGCGCTCGAGGGTCTGTTGCAGTTCGGGGGAGGAGTAGCCGTATCTGGCGTTGAGCGGCGCCGCCATCGCTTCGCGGACGGCGAGTTCCTGTACGGCGGCGCTGCGCCCCTCGAATTGGGTGCGGGCGATGACGAGCGCCTTCTTGTGCAGTCGGATCGCCTCGGTGTGGGCGAAGGTGCTCGAGGCGACATCGGCCGCGCGACGGTAGTAGGCCACTGCCCGGTCCGGTCGTCCCCCGCGGGCGTACTGCTCGGCGAGTTGCGCCGAGACGCTGTCGCTGTCGTCGGCGTGCAGCAATTCGAGGCTCTGCGCGAGACGGCGGTGCAGCAGCCAGCGCTGGGGCGGGCTGATCCGGGCGTAGGCGGCGTCGCGGAGCAGGTCGTGGGAGAAGTCGTAGCCGTCGCGGAACTGTCGCAGGATTCTGCGTTGCCACAGCTCGTCGACGGCGCGCACCACGGCGTCGGCGTCGAGGTCGCTGGCCTCGGTGAGCAGGTCGAGGGTGAAGTTGCGGCCTACCGCCGCGGCGAGTCCGGCGACGTCCCGTGCGGCGGGGCTCACCTGCTCGATCCGGTCGTGCAGCACGTCGGCCAGGCTGCCGGCGGGGGCGAGGTCCGGTCCGCTGTGCATCGCTTCGATGATGTAGAGCGGGAAGCCTCCGGTGGTCGCGTGCAGCAGTTCGGCGTCCTGCAGGTCGAGCGGGCACCCGCCGAGCGCCTCGGCCAGGCGGGCGGTGCCGGAGACCCCCAGGGGCTGCAGTGGCAGCTCGGTGAGCAGACCGGCGGTCCGCATCCGGACGGCCCATTGCTCGAGGTCCCGGCTCTCGTCGGTGTCGTCGGTGCGGGCTGTCGCGGCCACCATCAGGGGCGCGTCGGGGGTCAGGGACAGGCAGAACGTCAGGAACGTCAGCGTCTCCGGGTCGCACCACTGGATGCTGTCGAGGGTCAGCAGGACCGGGCGGCCGCCGCCGATCAGGGCCCGCGCCAGGCCTTCGAAGAACCGGAGGCGCTGCCAGGCGTCGACCATCGCCCGGAGGCCGGCGCCGGGTTCCGGGCGGGTGGTGCCGGACGGTACGAGCCTGTCGACCTCGGCGCGCCAGAGCGGGTCGAGCGCGGCGAGCGTGGGCTGGACCGCGGGGGTGCGGAGCCAGTCCGCGACCGGGGCGAGGGCGAGCCGTCCGGACGTTCCGAAGCACTGGGTGCTCGCCACCACTGCGGGTTGTGCGCGGGCCGTGTCGGCGATCTCGGCGACCAGGCGGGTCTTGCCGACGCCGGCGCCGCCGGTGACGAGGACGAGGGTGGGGCGGCCGGCGGCCGCCGTGCGCCACGCCTCGTGCAGCCGACGGAGTTCGCGTGAGCGTCCGACGAGTGCCGGGGCGGCGAGTCCGGGCCGCCGGGCCGCCGGCTCGGCGGTCGGGCGGGCGGCCGCGGTGGGGGCTGCGTGGGCGAGCAGGCGGTCGGCGAGTGTGCGCGTCGCCGGGTCCGGTGCCACCCCGAGTTCACGTTCGAGGAGGGCGGCGCAGCGGTGATAGGTGCTCACCGCGGCGGCGCGGTCGCCGTGCTCGGCCTGCAGGTGCATCAGGGTGCGGTATCCGCCCTCTTCCAGGGGCCGCAGGTGGATCCGGCGGCGGGCGGCGTCGATCGCCCCGGGGAGGTCGCCGGTGCGGGCCCGGAGCCGGCACAGCAGATCGCACAGGTCGACGCAGTGCCGTTCGAGATCCGAACGGGCCTCGAGGATCCAGTCGTCGTACATGCCGGGCAGCAGGGAGCCGCGGTATTCGGCGAGCGCCGTGGTGGCGTGCCGCAGCGCCGCCTCGTCGTCGCCGCTCGTCGCGGCCGCCAGGGCGGCGTGGTACTCGACGGTGAAGGTCCGTAGGTCCACCCGGCTGGTCTCGGTGTCGCGCCAGCACAGATCCCGGGAGGTCACTCCGACGGCCGGGTCGTCGTCGAGGGCGCGGCGCAGGTGGTGCAGTTCGCGGCGCAGGTTGGTCAGGGCCTGGGCGGTCGTCGAGTCGGGCCAGAACAGGGGGGCGATGAGCTGGCGGGGCTGTGGAACTCCGGCGTGGAGGGCGAGGTAGGCGACCAGGGTCGTGCCGCGGGGGGACCGCGTCACGACGGCGCCGGTCGTGTCGTCGGTGATCGACTGCTCACCCAGGACGGAGACGTACAGCATCGGGTCGTGGCCTCTCCAGACTTCAGCGTAGACCCGGCGGGGAGGGATATCGATCGTCGCGGGTGCCGAGTCGCGCGCCGGGGACGTCCCGGGGAGAGGGCAGGCGGCGGTGTCCGCTCAGCGGCGGCCGGCGTGCTCCCGGTCGGCGTCGAGCAGCCGGTGGCACCGGTCGAGCAGCGCCGCGCGCAGCGCGGTGGACCGCTCGGCCAGGACCGTCTGCTCGCGGACGTACTCCGCTCGTCCGCGGGGTGTTTCGATCGGTACCGGGGGGTAGCCGTACTCGCTCAGGTCGTACGGGCTGGCCCGCATGTCGAGTTCCCGGGCGGCGTAGGCCAGCTCGAAGCAGTCGACCGTCAGGTCCGTGTCGAGCAGCGGGGTGAGCTTGTAGCAGTATTTGTACAGGTCCATGGCGGCGTGCAGGCAGCCCGGTTGTTCCCGCCGTACCTGGTCGTCGCGGGTGAGCGGTTCGATGTTGAGGGGGCCGGCGTCCGGGGTGAAGAACCGGTACGCGTCGTAATGCGTGCAGCGCAGCTGCAACGACTCGACGACGGTGTCGGTGCCGGTGTGGCCGAGGCGCAGGGGTACGGAGCTGTGGCGGACGTCTTCGGGCCGAGTGCGGTAGAGCATCGCCCATTCGTGGAGACCGAAGCAGCCGAAGTGCGCGGGCCGGGATGCGGTGGCCTCGAGCAGGCCGGCGACGTATCGGACGGTCTCGCGCCGCCGGGCCAGGTGGGTGGGGTCGACCGTGACCCCGGTGCCGGTGGTCCGGTAGCCCCGCAGGGTGGCGTACTCCGCCGACGCGGAGCCGGTGAGGGTGGATCCGAAGCCGGGGTGCCAGCGCATGAGCTGGGACGGCGTGAAGCTGTAGTAGGTGAACAGGAAGTCGATCACCGGGTGGGTGGCGCCGCGCGCTCGCCGGTCGAGGTAGGGGCCGAGCAGCGCCGTCAGCCGGTGGCGGTGCCGCTCCCGGCGCGGCAGCCACTGCTCGGGTGCCAGGACCGCACTCATGGTTCCCGCCCGTAACGACTGCATCGGTGCTGCAATGATTCCATCGCGGTGCTGCGCCGGCCGGCGGGCGCCGGGGTGGTCGGGGCGGGGTTCACGTCCGGGGTCCCGGTCCCGGGTCGGCGATCCGGTGGGTGGTGTCGCGCACGGTGCCGACGAATTGTTCGACGAGGTCCTCGAGCGCGACGATGCCGATGACCCTGCCGTGCTCGTCGACGACTCCGCCGAGGTGGGAACTGGTGCGCCGCAGCAGCGACAGGGCGTCGTCGAGGGGGGCGTCGACCGGCACCGGCGGCAACGGCCGGATCTCCGCGGTCGCGATGATCGTGTCCGGTCCCGCGGACTCGTCGCGGACGAGGTCGAGCACGTCCTTCAGGTGCAGATAGCCGGCCAGTTCCCCGGCCGGGGTCTCCGCCGGGTACCGGGAGTAGCCGGTCTCGATGACGGCCCGCTCGACGGCCCCGAGGGTGGTGCCGGCCGGGCCGAGCGGAACGGTGCGGACCCCGGACAGGGGGATCGTCACGTCGGCGACGGTTCGTCCGCTCGTCGCGAGTGCCT
This sequence comes from Rhodococcus aetherivorans, assembly GCF_011058165.1. Classification (GTDB taxonomy): domain Bacteria; phylum Actinomycetota; class Actinomycetes; order Mycobacteriales; family Mycobacteriaceae; genus Rhodococcus; species Rhodococcus aetherivorans. Next base: position 10,998 of record NZ_JAALEG010000099.1, on the reverse strand, counting down.
TGGTCAGGCGCCGGTGTTCCTCCTCGTCCAGCAGCCCCTCGGAGCGGGACTCACCGATCATCTCGGACAGTTCGATCTCGGTGACGGTGACGTCGAGTTCGTCCTTCGGTTCCACCCGCAGCAACCGCAGGCTGACGTTGGCGCACAGGTTGTAGAAGGCGATCAGCGGCCGGGCCACCTTCATGAACAGCAGGTGTGCCGGCACGAGCAGCATCGCCGACCGCTCCGGTCCGGCGATGGCGATGTTCTTCGGGACCATCTCGCCGAGCAGGATGTGCAGCACCACCACGATCGCGAGGGCGAGCGCGAAGCCGATCGGGTGCAGCAGGGAGTCCGGGACGCCGAGCGCATGCATGGGTTGTTCGATCAGGTGGGCGATCGCCGGTTCGCCGACGCGGCCGAGCAGGATCGAGCAGATGGTGATGCCGAGCTGGGACCCGGCGAGCATCAGCGACAGGTGCTCGCCCGCGTCGATGACGGTCCGTGCCCTCTTCTTGCCCTGCCCGACGAGGGTTTCGAGCCGGTCGCGGCGGGCGGTGATGAGGGCGAACTCGGCGCCGACGAAGAAGGCGTTGCCGGCGAGCAGCAGGACGGTGAGCAGCACCGCGAGCCAGTCGTTCATCGCCGGTCCCCCCTCTCGTCGTCCGGTGCGTGGTCGTCCTCGCCGGCGGGCTCGTCGACGGGGACGAGCAGGACCCGGTCGATGCGGTGCCCGTCCATCTCGAGGACGTGGGCACGCCACCGGTGATGGGCGTCGCCGGGCCGGTGCGGCAGCAGCACCTCGTCGCCGGATGCGGGGATCTCCCCGAGCTCGGTGAGGATCAGGCCGCCGAGGGTCTCGTACTCGCCGTCCGGGGCGAGGTATCCCGTCAGGTGGGCCACCTCGTCGATGCGGAGCAGCCCGGAGCAGGACCAGCCCTGCTCGACGCGCTGCGCCTCGGGCTCGGGTTCGTCGTGCTCGTCGCGGACGTCGCCGACGATCTCCTCGATCAGGTCCTCCATGGTGACGATGCCGGCGGTACCGCCGTACTCGTCGACGACGAGCGCGACCTGCATGCCGTCGGAGCGGACCCGTTCCATGACCGCGTCACCGTCGAGGGTGGACGGCACGACGGGCACCTGCCGGGCGAGGGTGCGCAGCTGGGTGTGGGCGCGGCGCCGGGCGGGCACGGTGAACGCGTGCTTGACGTGCACGACGCCGACGGTGGCGTCGAGATCGCCGTCGACGACGGGGAAGCGGGAGTAGCCGGTGCGTGACGAGGCGTCGATGAGGTCGAGGACGGTGTCGTGGACGTCGAGTGACTCGATGGTCACGCGGGGGGTCATGAGGTCCTCGGCGGTGCGTTCCCCGAAGCGCAGCGAGCGCCCGACCAGCAGCGCCGTGTTCTCGTCGAGGGCGCCGCGTTCCGCCGAGGCCCGGACCAGGGAACCGAGTTCCTCCGGGGAGCGCGCCGAGCGCAGTTCCTCGGCCGGTTCGATGCCCAATCGCCGCACGATCCGGTTGGCGGCGCCGTTGAGCCCGACGATGGCCCACTTGAAGACCAGCGAGAAGCCGGCCTGCAGGCCCGCGGTGGCGCGGGCGGTGGCCAGGGGCCGCGCGATGGCGAGGTTCTTCGGCACGAGCTCACCGAAGATCATCGAGAACGACGTGGCGATGATCAGCGCCAGGGCCAGGGAGATGCCGGAGGCCACGCCGGCGCCGAGCCCGGCCGCGCGCAGCAGCGGGTCGAGAAACCGGGCGAGGACCGGTTCGGCGAGGTAGCCGGTGATCAGGGTGGTGATGGTGATGCCGAGCTGGGCGCCGGAGAGCTGGAAGGACAGGGTGCGGTGGGCGTGCTGCACCTGTCGCGCGCGCAGGTCGCCGTCGCGGGCGTGGGCGTCGACGGTGCTGCGTTCGAGGGCGGTCAGGGAGAATTCGGCCGCCACGAACACGGCGGTGCCCGCGGTGAGGGCGATGAAGCCGACCAGGCTGAGAATGGACAGGAAGACGGACATCAGCACCGTCCCGGTGCCGACCGGGAGCTCCGCTCCGGTGCCGAATGGAAGCTGCGCTCCGGTGTCGAGTAGGTCCCGCCGGGTTTGTCACCCGGCTCGCTAGGGGAGCCCTCCGAACCGGCGGAGTCGGACTCCGCGTCGGCCGCGGTGGCCAGGGGTCCTGTCGAAGTGGTGGTGGGTGCCGCGGGCACCGGGTTCCTCTCGTCGGGCCCGATCATCGAAAAGGGGCGGGCGTTTCACGGTGAGGCCTCATTCTACGGGCCGTGTCCGGCTCCGCAGCGGCGGCGCGGTCACCAACCGGTGGGCAGGGGCCGTCCCTCGGCGAAGCCGGCCGCCGACTGGACCCCGAGCACGGCCCGCTCGTGCAGGTCCTCGAGGGTGCGGGCGCCGGCGTAGGTGCAGGTGCTGCGCACCCCGGAGCAGATGTGGTCGATCAGGTCCTCCACGCCCGGCCGTTGCGGGTCGATGCGGATCCGGGAGGTGGAGATGCCCTCCTCGAACAGGGCCTTGCGGGCGCGGTCGAAGGCGGAGTCGTCGACGGTGCGGGCGGCCACCGCGCGCTTGGAGGCCATGCCGAAGCTCTCCTTGTAGGGGTGTCCGGTCTCGTCGTAGCGCAGCTCGCCGGGGGATTCGTAGGTGCCGGCGAACCAGGACCCGATCATGACGTTGGCGGCGCCGGCGGCGACGGCGAGCGCGACGTCGCGGGGGTGACGCACACCGCCGTCGGCCCACACGTGCGCGCCGAGGTCGCGGGCGGTGTGGGCGCATTCGGCGACGGCGGAGAACTGGGGGCGCCCGACGCCGGTCATCATGCGGGTGGTGCACATGGCGCCGGGGCCGACGCCGACCTTGACGATGTCCGCGCCGGCGTCGAGCAGTTCGCGGGTGCCGGCGGCGGAGACGACGTTGCCGGCGACGAGCGGGACGGGCAGATCGAGCGCCTTGATCCGCTTCAGGGCGTCGAGCATCTTCTCCTGGTGCCCGTGCGCGGTGTCGAGGACGAGCAGGTCGACGCCGGCGTCGACCAGTCCGGCGGCCTTGGCGGCGACGTCGCCGTTGACGCCGACGGCGGCACCGATGCGCAGGGCGCCGTCGGCGTCGACGGCCGGGCTGTAGATGCCGGCGCGGACGGCGCCGGTGCGGGTCAGGACCCCGGCGAGGGTGCCGTCGTCGTGGGTGAGGACAACCAACGGGTCGTGCTTGGCCTCGAGCAGCGCGAACGCCTCCCGCGGGGACGAGCCGACGGGGGCGGTGGCGAAGTCGCGGATGGCGACCGACCGCAGCCGCGCGAACCGGTCCACCTCGCGGCAGGACGCCTCGGTGACGACGCCGACGGGGCGGCGGTTCTCGTCGACCACCACGACGGCGCGGTGGGCGCGTTTGGGCAGCAGGGCGAGGGCGTCGGAGACGGAGTCCTCGGGGCCGAGGGTGACGGGGGTGTCGGCGACGAGGTGGCGGCTCTTGACGAACGCGACGGTCTCGGCGGCGGTGCCGGCCGGCAGGTCCTGGGGGAGCACGACGAGCCCGCCGCGGCGGGCGACGGTCTCGGCCATGCGGCGGCCGGACACGGCGGTCATGTTGGCGACCACGATGGGGATGGTGGTGCCGGAGCCGTCGACCGTGGACAGGTCCACGTCGAACCGGGATGCGACGGCGGATCGGTCCGGGACGAGGAACACGTCGTCGTACGTCAGGTCGTACGGGGGCTGGTGACCGTCGAGGAAGCGCACCCGGCGAATGTTACGCGCCGGCGCCGGCGGGTGCGGTGAGCCGGGCCTGGCTGCGTGAGAGCGCCACCGTGGCGATCAGCATCACGCCGACCGAGGCGACGACGAGGGCGAGTCCCGGGCCGTCCACCCGGAGCCGTTCGTCGAGGACGGTCATGCCGAGGAAGACGGCGGCGAGGGGCTCGCCGATGGTGACGGCCGGCAGGGATGCGGCGAGCGGGCCGGCTTGGAAGGCGCGTTGCTGCAGGTAGACGCCGAGGAGGCCGGCGGTGACCAGGGCCCAGGTCTGCCAGGCGCCGACCACGGGCCGCAGGCCGTGCTCGAACAGGTCGGTGACGTACTTGGTGAACGCCACCGCCACCCCGTAGAGCAGGCCGCTGGCCGCGCCGAGGGCCAGCGCCCGGGTGCCGCGGTCGCGGCCGAACAGCCCGATCGCGGTGGCGGCGAGCACGACGGCGCACACCACGCCGAGCGGGAGCACCCACTCGTGCCCGGGGGCGTCGATCTCCCCGGCGGTGGGGTCGCCGACGACGAGGAACACGACGAGAGCCGCGCACAGTGCCGCCGCGGTCAGCCAGGTGGGACGGGTGATGCGAGACCCGGAGAACGCCGCGGACAGGGGGAGGGCGAACAGCAGCGACGACACCAGCAGCGGCTGGACCACCAGGACCGGCCCGAGGGCGAGCGCGGCGACCTGCAGCAGGTAGCCGCCGCCGTCACCGAGTACCCCGGCCCACCAGCGGGGGCTGCGGATCAGGGCGGCGACGAGGGACTCGCCGGCGGGGACGGCTTCGGCGGAGCGCTGCTGGGCGACGCTGGCCGCCGCGAACAGGATCGCGGCGGCCAGCGCGCACACGACGGACGCCGTGACGGTGCCGCTCATGGGCACAAACTATGCCCTACGGCGGCGTCGGTGCGGGCGCGGTCAGGCGCGGATCTCGCTGCGGTCGCCGCTCCAGAGGGTGTGGAACTTGCCGTCGGCGTCGATGCGCTCGTAGGTGTGGGCGCCGAAGAAGTCGCGCTGGCCCTGGGTGAGGGCCGCGGGCAGACGTTCGGCGCGCAGCCCGTCGTAGTACGACAGCGACGAGGCGAACGCGGGGACGGGGATGCCGAGCATGGTGGCGGTGGCCACGACGCGGCGCCAGCTGTCGATGCCGGCTTCGATGGCCTCGCGGAAGTAGGGGGCGAGGATCAGGCTGGGCAGCTGCGGGTCGGCGTCGTAGGCCTCCTTGATGCGGTTGAGGAACTGGGCGCGGATGATGCAGCCGCCGCGCCAGATGGTGGCCAGGGCGGCGCGGTCGACGTTCCAGCCGTATTCGGCGCTGCCGGCGGCGATCTGGTCGAAGCCCTGGGCGTAGGCGACGATCTTCGACGCGTACAGGGCGCGGCGGATGTCCTCGGTGAACTGTGTGGCGTCGGCGGGCTTGTCGCCGAGGGCGCCGGAGGCCAGGCCGCGGGCCGCCGCGCGCTGGGTGCGGGAGCCGGACAGGGCGCGGGCGAAGACGGCCTCGGCGATGCCGGTGACCGGGACGCCGAGGTCGAGGGCGGACTTGACGGTCCAGCGGCCGGTGCCCTTCTGCTCGGCGGCGTCGACGATGACGTCGACGAGGGGCTTGCCGGTGGTGGCGTCGGTCTGGCGCAGGACGTCGGCGGTGATCTCGATCAGGTAGGACTCGAGGGTGCCGGTGTTCCACTCGGAGAACACGTCGGCGATCGTCGTGGCGTCGTAGCCGAGGGCGTCGCGCAGCAGGTTGTAGGCCTCGCCGATGAGCTGCATGTCGGCGTACTCGATGCCGTTGTGCACCATCTTCACGAAATGGCCGGAGCCGTCGGGGCCGATGTGGGTGCAGCACGGGGTGCCGTCGACGTGGGCGGAGATGGACTCGAGAAGGGGGCCGAGGGCCTCGTAGGACTCCGTGGGGCCACCGGGCATGATCGACGGCCCGTTGAGGGCGCCTTCCTCGCCGCCGGAGATGCCGGCGCCGACGAAGTGCAGGCCGCGTTCGCGCAGTGCGGCTTCGCGGCGGATGGTGTCGGTGTAGAGGGCGTTGCCGCCGTCGATGATGATGTCGCCGGGTTCCATCGCGTTCGCGAGTTCCTCGATGACCGCGTCGGTGGCCTCGCCGGCCTTGACCATGATGAGCACCCGGCGCGGCTTCTGCAGGGCGGCGACGAACTCTTCGATGGTTTCGGTGCGCACGAAGTCGCCGTCGTCGCCGTGGGCTTCGAGCAGGGCGTCGGTCTTGGCGACACTGCGGTTGTGCAGCGCGACGGTGTGGCCGTGGCGGGCGAAGTTACGGGCGATGTTCGATCCCATGACGGCCAGGCCGGTCACGCCGATCTGGGCGCGGGGATTCTCGGTGCGTTCGACGGTCATGGGTACAGCTTCCCCCGAACCCGGACGGGATCGAAATCGGGGGCGTGCTACGGGTGGGGCCGGCGCCGGTTCACCAGGCGCGCAGCAGGCGGCCGAGTTCGGTCAGCCACGGCACGGCGACCGCGATGGTGGGCACGACGAGGATCGCGACGGCGGCGGCGTACGCGATGACGGCGGTGCGCAGGTCCGGTCCGGGTTCGGCGAGGCGTTTGACCCGCAGCAGCGTGGAGGGGCCACCGACGGCGAGGGCGCCCTGGGGGGTGCGGGCGCCGGCGCAGGCCACCAGGGCCCGGGCCAGCGGGGTGGGTCCGGTGACGCGCACGGCGCAGTCGTCGGCGAGCATCTCGACGAGCAGCTGCACCGAGCCGAGCGCCGACTTGGACCGCACCCAGCGGGGGAACGCCTCGTAGACGGCGGTGAACGCCTCGAGCACGAGGTCGTGCCGGGCCCGCAGGTGCGAGTGCTCGTGGCCGAGGACGGCGCGGATCTCGTCGTCGCCGAGGTGGTCGAGGGTGCCTTCGCTGAGCACGACCCGGTGCCGCAGGCCCGGCAGGCAGTAGGCGACGGGTTCGGCGGTGTCGAGGACGCGCACGTAGGACAGCTGGCGTACCGACGCGCCGCTGTCGCGCCGGTCGAGCAGGTCGACGAGCATGCGGTGCCGGGCCCGGCGGCGGCGGGTTCGGACGCCGACCCGCAGAATCGAATACATCAGCCGTGCACCGATCAGCAGGGTGAGGGCGAAGACCACCACGTAGGTCAGCCACAGGGGCAGGCCCAGCGCGTCGATCTCCTGCAGCGGGGCGGTGGTGGGGCGGCCGTCCTCGCCGGGGACGAGCAGCAGCGACGCGATGGCCAGGCCGGAACTGAACGCGGACAGCACCGCCGCGAGGGCCACCGCCTGCCACAGCACCAGGGCGGCGCGGGGGTTGCGGTACGGCCAGGTGGCACGACTGAGCAGGGCCGGTACCGGTCCTGCCAGCAGCAGCGCAAGGATGCCGAAGACCAGCGCAGTGGTCGCGTTCATGGCACCGAGTGTGCCAGTCAGCTCGCCCGACCGGTACCCGGGTCGGCGACGGCGGGACGGGCGTGCCCTTCCTCCTCGGCCTCGAGGGCGGCGAGGGCCTCGCGCAGCGCGGCGGCCTCGTCGGGATTGACACGCCCGATGAAGTGGACGAGGGCGGCGACCCGGCCGGCGGACTCGTCGGCCTGATCCAGGGCGTCGACCATGAGGCTGGCGACGAGTTCTTCGCGGCCGTGCACCGGCACGTAGCGGTGGGCGCGGTCGTCGCGCTGCTGGATGACGAGGTTCTTCTTCGCGAGGCGCTGGAGAACGGTCATGACGGTGGTGTACGCGAGGGAGCGCCGGGCGGCGAGGGCCTCGTGGACCTGCCGGACGGTCTGGGGTTCGGTGGAGGACCACAGGTGGTCCATCACTGCGCGTTCGAGTTCTCCGAGTGCTGCCATGACACGAGTTTACCGGGTCTCCGACGTACGTGTCGTACTACCCGAAGTAGTACGTGTTCTCGTGGCCGCCGGGCCGCCCGCGGTGCCGACGACGTGGCGGGTGCCGATCGGCACGATCAGCGGCCGGTCCGAGACCGGATCGTCGATCACCGCGGCGTCGAGCGCGAAGACCTCCCGCAGCAACTCCTCGGTGATCACCTCCGCCGGCGCCCCCGACCGCACGATCCGCCCGTCCTTCATCACCACGAGATGGTCGCTGTAGCGGATCGCGAGATTCAGATCGTGCAACACCATCACCACGGTGCGCCCCAGCTCCGAGTGCAGGCGGTCGACGAGGTCGAGCACCTCCACCGAATGCGCCAGATCCAGATAGGTGGTCGGCTCGTCGAGCAGCAGGATGTCGGTGCCCTGCGCCAGCGCCATCGAGATCCACGCCCGCTGCCGCTGCCCGCCCGAGAGCTGATCGACCGGGCGGTCGGCCAGATCCGCGATGCCGGTGCGTTCCAGCGCGACGGCGACCTCGCCCTCGTCGTCGGCGGACCACTGGCGCAGCCACGACTGGTGCGGATGCCGTCCGCGTGCGACGAGGTCGGCGACGGTCAGGCCCTCCGGCGCGACGGGGGCCTGCGGCAGCATCCCCAGCACCCGCGCGACGTCGCGGGTGCGCATCGAGGAGATCGCGTGCCCGTCGAGGAGCACGGTGCCGCGACGCGGGCGCAGCAGCCGGCCCAGGGCCCGCAGCAGGGTGGACTTGCCGCAACCGTTGGGACCGATCACCGTGGTGATCACGCCGGTGGGCACGGTGAGATCCAGGTCGTCGACGACGAGCCGGTCGCCGTAGCCCAGGGCCAGGTGCTCGGCGACGAGCCGCGGCGACGCGGCCGCCGCCGGTTGGGCTGCGGGCGCGCCGATGTCGCGGGAGATGCCGGTCATACGGAGACCTTTCGGTTGGAGCGCACGAGCAGGTACAGCAGGAACGGGCCGCCGAGCGCGGAGGTGACCAGCCCGACGGGCAGGGCCACCGGCAGCACCGTCCGGGCGAGGATGTCGGCCGCGACGACGAGCGCCGCCCCGGTCAGGGCCGAGGCGATCAGCGGCGGGCCGGGGGAGCGGACCAGCCGCAACGCGACCTGAGGGGCGGCCAATGCGACGAACCCGATGGGGCCGGCCGCCGCGGTGGCGATCCCGGCCAGCGCGCACGCGGAGAGCAGCAGCACCGCCCGCTGGGTCTGCAGCCGCACCCCGAGCGAGCGGGCGGTGTCGTCCCCGAGCCGCAGCGCGCCCATCGTGAACGCGCCGGTGACGAGCCAGCCGCCGAGCACGGCGAGCGCGAGCGCCGTGGGCACCACCTGGGACCACCCGGCACCGTTGAGCGACCCGGTGAGCCACACCTGGGCCTGCGAGACGTCGTTGATGTCGGCCGAGACGAGCATCCAGTTGGTCAGCGCGACGAACAGGGCGTTGGCGCCGATGCCGATCAGCACCAGCCGGAAGCCCTCGACGCCGCCGCGCCAGGCCAGCACGTACACCGCCGCCGCGGTGAGCAGGCCCCCCAGCAGCGCCGCGAGCGGCAGGCCGAGCGCGCCGAGCGCCCCGCCGAGCACTCCGGACCCGGTGGCGACGATCAGGGCGACGGCGGCCGCGCTCGCCCCGGCCGTGATGCCCAGAATGTCGGGGCTGGCCAGGGGATTGCGCGAGACCGTCTGGGTCAGCGCCCCGGAGACGGCCAGGGCCGCGCCGACGAGCACCGCCGCCAGGCCACGGGGCAGCCGCAACTCGAGCACGATGAACCGGTCGAGCTGTTCCCCGCCGCCGGCCAGGACGGCGAGCACCTGCGGCACCGACAACGGATAGTCGCCCCGGCCGAGGCCCACGCACAGCAGCAGGAACGTCGCCACCACCAGCGCCAGGCACACGACCACCATGCGCGGGCGCCACACGAGCGAGACCGGGCCGAGCCGCAGGGCCGGACGGGACGGGACCGTCGGCCGGTCCGGTGCGGGGTGCGTCGTCGCGGGCGCGGTCACAGCGCCACCAGCCGGCGCCGGCGGACCAGGGCGATGAAGAACGGCGCCCCCATCAGCGCGAGCACGATGCCGACCTGCAGTTCGCCGGGCCGCACGACGATCCGGCCGATCACGTCGGCGAGGACGAGCAGCGCGCCGCCGAGCAGGCCCGAATAGGGGACCAGCCAGCGATAGTCGGGTCCGGTGACGGCCCGCGCCACGTGCGGGACCACGAGCCCGATGAACGCGATCGGCCCGCACGCCGCTGTGGCCGCGCCGGTGAGCAGGGTGATGGCGACGATGCCGACGGTGCGGGCCGCGACGACGTTCGTGCCGAGGGAGCGGGCCACGTCCTCGCCGAGTCCGAGGACGTTGAGGCCGGGCGTGTTGGCCACCGCGATGACGAGCCCGGCCGCGAGGAACGGCAGCACCTGCCACAGCACCTCGAGGTCGCGTCCGGCGACGGAGCCGACGATCCAGAACCGGTATCCGTCGAGGGTGGTCTGGTCGAGCAGCACCACCGCATGCGTCATGGCCTGCAGGAAGAAGGCGACGGCGGCGCCGGCCAGGGCCAGGCTCAGCGGCCCGGCGCGGCCACCGCCGAGGGAGGACAGCCCGAAGACCACGACGCTGGCGGCGAGGGACCCGGCGAAGGCGAACCACAGGTACTGGGCGGGGGTGGACATGCCCAGCAGGTAGATCGAGAGCACCACCAGGAACGCGGCGCCCGCGTTGAGGCCGAGCAGTCCCGCGTCGGCCAGCGGATTGCGGGTGTGGCCCTGGATGAGGGCGCCGGCGACGCCGAGTGCGATGCCGACCACGAGTCCGAGGACCGTGCGCGGGATCCGCAGGGTGTGCACGATGACGTCGGTGTCGGAGCCGTCGTCGACGGTCAGCGCGTGGACGACCTCGGCGATGGTCATCGGTCGCGCGCCGACGGCGATCCCGGCGAGCAGCACCACCCCCAGGACGCCGCCGATGGCGAGCAGGCCGAGGAGCCGGCGACGGCGGAGCGCCGCGAGGCTCGTGTCGGCGGCGCGGGGGGTGAAGCCCGCGGCGGCGGCGACGCGGTCGGTGACGACCTCGGTGCCGCGCCGCAGCAGGCTGCGCCGCGTGCCGGCCGGGCCGCCGTCCGCGGCGTCGCGCGTGATCAGGCCGGTCCACTGCTTGCCGAGGCTGCACCCGGTGCTGCCCTCGCGGTGCCCGCGGTTCCACCATTGCAGGCCGACGGTGGCGGCCAGTGCGGTGCCCCCGAAGACGACCCGGTCGGTCTGCCCGCCGCCGTTGGCGTCGGCGAGTGCCTGCACGAGCAGCAGGCCGATGCCGGCGGGAACGGCGAGCAGGGCCAGGTCGAGGGCCTCGGCGACGAGGCGTCGGGCCAGGGAGGGAGGTACAGCGGCGGAGGCCGGTGTGTCCGGGGGGCGGAGGG
>NZ_JAALEG010000098.1 GCF_011058165.1 Rhodococcus aetherivorans | reverse complement strand
GGGCTGGCGGGGGTGCGTGCCGCCGAGGAACTGCGCCACGGTGGATTCGACGGCGAGCTCGTCCTGATCGGCGACGAGCCGCATCTGCCCTACGACCGGCCCCCGCTGTCGAAGGACGTCGTCCGTGGCGGGACCGACGACACCACCCTGCGGCCGCGGGAGTTCTTCGACGACCAGCGCATCGAGCTGCGCCTGGGTGTGCGGGTGCAGGCGCTGGACGCGGCGGCCCGCACCGTCGCGCTGTCCGACGGGCAGAGCGTCGGCTTCGACGAGTTGATCGTCGCGACCGGGTTGCGACCTAGGCGGTTGCCCGGCACGGCCGGGCTCGCCGGGGTGCACGTGCTGCGCTCCGTGGACGACAGCCGGGCCCTGCGCGCGGCGGTCGTCCCGGGCGGGCGGGCGCTGATCGTCGGCGCCGGGTTCATCGGCTGCGAGGTCGCGGCGAGCCTGCGGGCGCGGGGCATGGACGTGGTGCTGGTCGAGCCGCAGCCGACGCCGCTGGCGTCGGTGCTCGGCGAGCGGGTCGGCGCGCTGGTGGCCCGGTTGCACACCGACGAAGGTGTCGACGTGCGGGCCGGCGTGGGGGTGCGCGCCCTGCGCGGCGACGGGCGGGTCACCGGCGCGGTCCTGAGCGACGGCACCGACCTCGACGTGGACCTGGTGGTGGTGGGGATCGGCTCGGTGCCGGTCACCGACTGGCTCGACGGTTCGGGGGTGCGGGTGGACAACGGTGTGGTGTGCGACGGCGTGGGCCGCACCTCGGCCCCGCACGTGTGGGCGGTCGGGGACGTCGCGGCCTGGGAGGTCTCGGACGGTCGGTGCGCGCGTCTCGAGCACTGGACGAACGCGGGGGAGCAGGCGAAGGTGCTCGCCGGCGCGCTGCTCGGGTCCACCGTCGCCGACGCCGCGCGGGTGCCGTACTTCTGGAGCGACCAGTACGACGTGAAGATCCAGGCCCTCGGTGCGGTCCGCGCCGACGACACCGTGCACGTGGTGCGTGACGACGGCCGCAAGTTCCTCGCCTACTACGAGCGCGACGGTCGTCTCACCGGTGTGGTCGGCGCGGGACTGGCCGGGCCGGTGATGAAAATGCGAGGCAAGATCGCCGTGGGCGCGCCGATCACGGAGATCCTCGCGCCCACGTCCTAGCCGCCGGGACGGCGAGCGCTAGATTCGTGTGGTGATCGTTGCGCTCATCGACTCGGGTCTCGGCCTCCTGCCGACGTCTGCATGGCTGCGCCGATTGCGTCCCGAACTGGATCTGATGCTCTCGATGGACCCGGACGGCGCCCCGTGGGGACCGAAGCCCGGGGACTGGGTGATCGAGCGGGTCGTGAGCACCGCGGAGCGGGCCGTGACCCGGGGCGCCGAGGTGGTCGTGCTGCCGTGCAACACGGCGTCCGTGACCGCGCTCGAGCACGTGCGCGAGACGCTCGGTGACGAGATCCCGGTGATCGGAACGGTGCCGGCGATCAAGCCGGCCGCCGCGGCGTGCGAATCGGTGGCGATCTGGGCCACCGCCGCGACCACCGCCAGCCGCTACCAGGCCGAGCTGGTCGCCCGGTTCGCCGGGGACCGCGACGTGGTGGGGGTGGCCTGCCACGGGCTCGCCGATGCCATCGACCGCGGCGACACGACCGCTGCGGCCGCGGCGATCGCGGCCGCGGCGCAGCGGACCCCGCCCGACGTGGGTGGCGTCGTCCTCGGCTGTACCCACTACCCGCTGGTGGCCGACACCATCGCCGCGCACCTGCCGCCCGGTGTGCGTCTGTTCGACAGCGCCGAGGCGGTGGCGGCCCAGACCCTGCGCCGCATCGACGCCCTCGGCCGGCCGTGGGCGGGCAGCGGGCGGGTCGAGGTGTTCCTCAGCGGGAGGCCGGGCGATCTGCCCCCCGGCGCCCTCAGCTTCCCGGCGGGCCGGCAGCTCGTCGACGGCATCGGCGACCCGACCGCCGGTCTGCCCGGCGACGAGGCTCCCCGGGCCGAGACGCGCTGATCCGCCGCCCTGCTCAGCCCATCCCGGTCATGCCCGCGGCGACGAGCCGCGCGATGCCGCCGAGTTCGTCGGGGGAAGGCCCGTCGAGGCCGAACAGCCGGTCGACCGTGGCGGCGGAGAACATCGCCGACACCCACGTCGTCGCGCAGGTGCGCAGGGTGCCCGGCTGTATCGGGCCGGGCACGCTGGCCTGCAGCACCCGCATGGTGGCCTCCTGCAGGGACGTCCGCAGCCGGCGCAGCGGGGTGCGCAGGCCCGGATGCGTCTCCGCCTCACGCCAGATCACCCGGAGCAGCGAGGAGTGGTGGGTGCGCAGGTCGAGGGCGGCGTCGAGGTTGACGAGGCTGGCCGCCGGGTCGCCGGGGGAGACGAGGCCGGTGACGTCCTGGATCGGTTCGGCCGGCAGCCGCTCGGCGACGAGCGTCTCGAGGATCGACTCCTTGGTCGGGAAGTAGTAGAAGATCAGTCCCTTGGGCACGTCCGCGGCGGCGGCGATCGCGGTCGTCGAGGTGGCGTCGAAGCCGTGGGCGGCGAAGAGGGTCTCGGCGGCGTCGAGGATGTGGACACGCGCGGCGTTGTCCCGCCGCGCGCGACGGCGCGGCGGTGTCGAGCCCGGGGTGCTCATGGCGCTCACTTCCGGGTGCACCGGCAAGGGTGTGAAGGCGCCGGGTTGTGGGACGGAGGGCGGTGTGGACGGAGGGCGAGGGCCTCGGCTCCCGCCCTCCGCGTGCGGAAGGCCGCTGTCGCGGCCTTCCGCGCCGTGATCAGTGGTGCGTGGCCAGTCCGCCGTGTCCGTGCATCCGGGCACTCATCACAGGCAGTGCCGCCACCGCGACGACCACGGTGAGCACGCCCACCACCCAGGCCGTCCAGGATGCACCGCTGTACTCGGTGAAGCCCATGACCCAGGGGGAGAGGAACAGCAGCACGCCGAAGACGCCCATCGCGTAGTCGATCGCGGCCATGGTGGGCCGGACGATCTGCGCCAGTCCGGTCAGCGCGATCAGCACGCCGAGGACGATCAGGGTCCACATCGTCGTGTTGTCGTTGGCGACCCACAGCGGGGAGAGGGCGGTGAAGACGCCCAGGATCACGGCCACGTAGTCCTGTAGCCGGCTGTCGGAGAACATGTCGAGCCTCCTAGTGGGGATTGTGTCCTGACTTCGGTATAGACCTGATCGACCGGTCGGTCAATGGTGTGGGGGATTGCACTGCGGTAACGCTCCGGTGCAGTTGGGAGGGGTTTTTTGCGGATCGGTGACAGAGGGGGGAATGATCTCCGCGGTGCGTGTGTTCCACTAGATCGTTGCCTTGGCCAACGAACTGTCGGCCTTCCCGCACGAGTTCTCAGGAGGTCCGATGCCGGAGCCGACGCCGGGCCGCACCCTGCCACGCCGTTGCGGTTTCGCGGCGGTGGGCACGGCCAGCTTTCTACTCACCGCGTCGTCGTCCGCCCCCTCCCCGCTCTATCCGCTGTACCAGCAGCAGTGGGGTTTCTCCGCGGGAATGCTGACCGCCGTCTTCGCCGTCTACGCGCTTGCCCTGCTCGCCACGCTGCTGACGATCGGCTCGATCTCCGATCACGTCGGCCGCCGGCCGGTCCTGATCGGGGCGCTGCTGCTGCTCGTGGTGAGCATGGGCGTGTTCGTCCTCGCCGACGACGTGGGCTGGCTCGTGCTGGCCCGCGTGCTGCAGGGTCTCGCGGTCGGCGCGGCGACCGGCGCCGTCAGCGCCGCCGTGATCGATCTGCAACCGAACCCGCGCCTCGGATCCTTCGTCAACAGCGTGGCGCCGTCGCTCGGGCTCGCCCTCGGCGCCGCGGGGGCGGGCCTGCTCGTGCAGTTCGCGCCCCTTCCCACCGTCCTCGTCTATGCCCTCGTCGTCGTGATCGCGCTGGCGCTGGCCGTCGTGCTCGTCTTCGTCCCCGACCGGGCACCCGCGCCGGGCTTCGCGTCCCGCCGGGCCGCACTGCGCAGCCTGCTGCCGAGCGCGTCGGTGCCGGCGGACGTGCGGGGCCCGTACCTGGTGATCCTGCCCGGTCTGCTGTCGGCGTGGTCGCTCGGCGGCCTCTACATGTCCCTCGGCCCGTCGATCGTGGGCACGGTCTTCGGTATCGGCAACCGCCTCGTCGCGGGGCTGGCGATCTTCACGCTCTTCGCCTCCGGCTCGGTTGCCGCGACGGTGCTGCGCGGCTCCGACCCGCGGCGCGTCGTCGTCGCGGGGACCGCGATCCTCGCCACCGGCGTCGGCGTCGTCGTGACCGCCGTGCTCGGTGGCTGGGCCGTGGCGTACTTCGCCGGTACCGCCGTCGCGGGCTTCGGCTGGGGGGCGGCGTTCCTGGGCGCGATGAACGTCATCGGCGCCCTGGCGGCGCCGCACGAGCGCGGGCGCCTCTTCGCCACCACGTTCGTCGTCTGCTACCTCGCGTTCTCCGTGCCCGCGGTGCTCGCGGGCCTGGCGACGGGCGCGTTCGGGCTGACCGCAACGACGCTGGGCTACGGCTGTGCCGTGATCGTGCTCGCCCTCGGGGCCGGGGCGGGCGTGGCGCTGCGCGGCCCGCGGCAGCCGGTCGCACAACTCGCGGAGGTACCGGTTCTCGTCCGCTGAGGCGGGGATTGCCGGCGCGTACACGCAGGGGCCCTCCGTCCGGACGAGCCGGACGGAGGGCCCCTGCGCCGTCTCAGAAGACGATCTTGACCGTGTCCGTCACCGGGTGGGCCTGGCAGCCGAGCACGTAGCCGGCCTCGATGTCCTCGGGGTCGAGGATCTCGCAGTTGTCCATCTCGACCTTGCCCTCGAGGACGGTGCAGGCGCACGAGCCGCACTCGCCCTCCTGGCAGGAGTAGGGCACGTCGATGCCCTTGGCGAGCATGATGTCGACCAGGGTCTGGGAGCGCGGCCACGGGATCGTGTGGGTCTCGCCGTCGAGCTCGACCTCCACGGTCGCGGCGTCGGCCGCCTCCTCGTCGCTCACCTCGACGGGGGTGTGGTCGGCGAACGGGTCTCCCGCGAGGGAGTTGAACACCTCCGCGTGCACCTGGGAGCGCGGCATGCCTGCGGCCTGCAGCGCCCGGTGCACGGCGTCCATGAACGGACCGGGTCCGCACATGAACGCCTCGTGGCTCGTGTACGGGGTCACCAGGGTGGCGAGCTGGTCGGCGGACGGCAGGCCCTGCACGGACTCGAGCCAGTGCACGACGGTGAGCCGGGTGGGGTACTTCTCCGCCAGCGCCCGCAGCTCGTCCGCGAAGATGATCGACGCCTCGTCGCGGTTGGCGTAGACCAGCACGACCGTGCCCGAGCCCTGGGTCAGTGCCGACTTGAGGATCGAGATGACGGGAGTGATGCCGCTGCCGGCGCCGAACAGCAGGAAGTCGTGGTCGAGGGACTTCGGGGTGAACACTCCCGACGGCGGCAGTACCTCGAGTCGGTCGCCGGCGGAGATCCGGTCGCACAGCCAGTTGGACCCGTAACCGTCGACGGTCCGCTTGACCGTGACCTTGGGGGCGTCGTCGGTGTACGGGGAGCTGGCCAGCGAGTAACAGCGGGCCACGGAGCCGGTCTGCTCGCTCGGGATACGCAGGGTCAGGAACTGTCCGGGCTTGTACGCGAACTTGTCCTGGAACTCGGCCGGCACGTCGAAGACGATCGAGCGCGAGTCCGGCGTCTCCTCGATGACTGCGGAGACGGTCAGGATCGCGGATCGCGAGCCGTGCGGCACCTCGACTGTCGTCATGGCCAGGTCGGTCCTTCCGTGGAGCGGGCGAAGCAATCTAGAACGCGTTCTAGTTTCAGGGTATCAGCAAGACGACGCTACCGGGACGGGGTGCACCGGGGTCCGGTCGGCTCCCGATCAGCGGGAACCGCACCTGCCCGATCGGGTAGGCCCGCGCGCTCGACCGGACGGCTTCGGTCCCGCGACCGGACGGTTCGGGCTCGAACCCCTTTCCGGGAGCGTGATCGGGCCCGAGAGTGGGGAAGGGAAGAGACGCCGGTCACACCGGCCGCCCCCTTCGAACCACCACTTCCGGCCGACACACCAGGAGAAACGCGATGGCCATCGAACTCAACCAGATCTGGGACTTTCCCATCAAGGAGTTCCACCCCTTCCCCCGGGCGCTGATGGGTGTCGGCGCCCACGACATCATCGGTGTCGAGGCGAAGAACCTGGGCTTCAAGCGCACCCTGCTGATGACGACCGGCCTGCGCGGCTCGGGCATCATCGAGGAGCTCATCGGCAAGATCGAGTACCAGGGTGTCGAGGTCGTCCTGTACGACAAGGTCGAGTCCAACCCCAAGGACTACAACGTCATGGAGGCCGCCGCCCTCTACCAGCAGGAGAAGTGCGACTCCATCATCTCCGTCGGCGGCGGCTCGAGCCACGACGCCGCGAAGGGCGCCCGCGTGGTCATCGCCCACGACGGCCGCAACATCAACGAGTTCGAGGGCTTCGCCAAGTCCACCAACAAGGAGAACCCGCCGCACATCGCCGTCTCCACCACGGCCGGCACCGGCTCGGAGACCTCCTGGGCGTACGTCATCACCGACACCTCGGACATGGAGCACCCGCACAAGTGGGTCGGCTTCGACGAGGCCACGATCGTCACCCTCGCCATCGACGACCCGCTGCTGTACTACACCTGCCCGCAGCACTTCACCGCCTACTGCGGCTTCGACGTCCTCGCCCACGGCTCCGAGCCGTTCGTCTCGCGGCTGGACTTCGCGCCGTCGCTCGGCAACGCCCTGTACTCGATCGAACTCGTCGCCAAGCACCTGCGCGAGGCCACCTTCGAGCCGCGCAACCTCAAGGCGCGCGAGGGCATGATGAACGCCCAGTACATCGCCGCGCAGGCCTTCAACTCGGGCGGCCTGGGCATCGTGCACTCCATCTCGCACGCCGTGTCCGCCTTCTTCGACAGCCACCACGGCCTCAACAACGCCATCGCCCTGCCGCGCGTGTGGGAGTACAACCTGCCCTCGCGCTACGAGCACTACGCCCGCATCGCCACCGCGATGGGCGTCGACACCCGCAACATGACCACCGTCCAGGCCGCGGACGCCGCGGTCGAGGCCGCCATCCGGCTCGCCAAGGACGTCGGGATCCCCGACAACTTCGGTCAGGTGCGCGTCGACTCGTACGAGAAGAACCGCATGAACACCGGCAAGTACGCCGGCCGCGGTGACGTCATCAAGGGCGACGAGAAGACCGTGCGGGCCATCTCCGAGCACATCCAGGGCGACTGGTGCACCCCGGGCAACCCGCGTGAGGTGACGGTCGAGTCGATGATCCCGGTCGTCGACCACTGCATCAACCGGTCCTACTGACCCACCTGCTCGACCGATCCCGTGCCCGGGGCGGGGCGACCCGCCCCGGGCACACCCACCTCCCTCGAGTGCCGACGACACAGGAGCACCGATGACCAGCTTCGCCAGCGGACCGGAACTCGCCGACGCGCTGCGCCGCCACGACTACATCGCCGACGACGAGTTCGCGGTCGTCGTCCACCTCGCCACCGCGCTCCAGCGGCCCCTGCTGCTCGAGGGCCCGGCCGGCGTCGGCAAGACCGAGCTGGCCAAGGCGCTCGCCGCCGCCGGCGGGCGCAGGCTGGTGCGGTTGCAGTGCTACGAGGGCCTCGACGACAGCCGCGCGCTGTACGAGTGGGACTACGCCAAGCAGCTGCTGCACGTGCAGATGCTGCGCGACCGCATCGGCGAGCAGCTCGCCGCGTACCCCGACGTCGCCGAGGCGTCCCGGTTCCTCGCCGCGCAGGACTTCGGCCTGTACTCCGAGAAGTTCCTCGCCGTGCGCCCCCTGCTCGAGGCGATCCTCTCCCCGGAACCGGTGGTGCTCCTCGTCGACGAGGTGGACCGCACCGAGGAGTCCATGGAGGCGCTGTTGCTCGAGGTCCTCGCCGAGGGGCAGGTCACCATTCCCGAGGTGGGCACCTTCACAGCCCGGTCCTCGCCGTGGGTGATCCTGACCTCCAACGACACCCGCGAACTCTCGCCCGCCCTCAAGCGCCGCTGCCTGCACTACCACGTCGGTTATCCCACCCCCGAACGTGAGCGCGAGATCGTCACCGCCCGGGCCCCCGAGGTCGACACGGTGACTGCCGCCGAGGTGGTGGACCTGGCCCGCACCCTCCGGGACCTGCCGTTGCGCAAGAGCCCGTCCATCTCGGAGGTGATCGACGCCGCGCGCGCCGCGACCGTCCTGCGGCGAGGCGGCGGCGACCACACCTCCCTCCGGCAGATCCGCGACATCCTGCTCGCGACGCTCCTCAAGTACACCGGCGACGCCGACCTGGTCCGCGCACGTCTCGACGGGAGTCCGGCCGAGGCCGTCCCGGCCCCGGCCGAACCGGCGGGGGAGCGGCCCGAGCGGGCCACCGTCGCGTCCCGGCCGGCCAACACGACCACCGCGGTGTTCCGGGGGCGCGGCGGTGGCGGCGGCCGCGGCGGCGTCGGCATCGGCGCGCGGCGGTGACGCGATGCCCGTGACGCCGCTGGCGACGATGCGCACCTCGTATCCCCTCGACGTGGTCGCCGCCGTGTTCGGGCGCCTGCTGCGCCGGCACGGGGTGTCGGCCTCGCCCGCCGAGACCATCGAGGTGCGCCGCGTGCTCGGCCTGGTCGGGGCCCGCGACCGCGACGTCCTGCGGGCCTGTCTGCGTGCGGTGTGCGCGAAGTACCCGCACGAGCAGCCCGGCTTCGACCGGGCCTTCGACGCGCTGTTCGCGGCGACGGATGCGGCCGGGGCCGCGGGCGAGAAGTCCACGCCCCGGGCGCAGTTCGCCGAGGCCCTGCCCACCGCGCTCGAACTCGACGACGATCCGGAGATCGCCCGCTACGCCGAATACAACGATCGTGCCGCGGAGGTCGGCGACCACTTCGACACCCCCGAGGCGGACAAGGGTTTCAATCCGCACAAGGACGACGACGATGTCTCCATGACGTCGTCGGACGCCGCCCTGTCCGTGGACACCGGAGCCGACTCGGGGCGGCGCGGGGTCACCTACACCGTCGACGTGGATCGGGCCGGCGCCGCCGCCGTCGGCGAGCTGGCCGCGAATCCCGGGGCCGCCGTGGTCGGCTCGCTGTCCTGGGACGATCCGGAATCCATCCTCGCGTGGCTCGACGCATACGATCCGCGTCGTGCCTACGGCGACGACGAGGCCGACGAACCGCTCACCGCGGCGCAGCTGAACCGGCTCGTCGAGGCCGTCGAGGCGTTCGTCGCGGCACTGTCCCAGGCCGGACTCGGCGGCCCGCTGCCGGACGGCGAACCCGACGCCCCCGACACCGCCGGTGACGTCGCGTCCCGAGCCGAGATCGAGCTGGCGTGCCACGAGGTGCTGCGGCGGATGCGCGGACCGGCCCGGCCGGTGCCGCGCGAGTTCAGCCGCGGCCGCCTCGACATGCGCCGCACGGCCCGCGCCGGGATGCGCACCGACGGCGTACCGTTCCACCTGATCGTCCGCGCCCCGCGTCCGGACCGGGTCCGGCTGCTGATCCTGGCCGACGTGTCCCTGTCGGTGCGCCCGATCACCGCGTTCACGCTGCGCCTGGCCCAGGCCATGCACGGCCGGGCCCACCGCTGCCGGGTTTTGGCCTTCGTCGACCGGCCCGTCGACGTGACGCGGGAGCTGCTGGCGAGCACCGGTGACGGCGCCCTCGCCGCGGTCCTGGCGCACCCCGGCCTCGACCTCGAGGCGAGCAGCGACTACGGCCGGGTCCTCGACGAGCTGCTCACCGAGCACGCCGGGATCGTCGACTCGCGCACCAGCGTGCTCGTCGTCGGCGACGGCCGCTGCAACGGCCTGCCCTCCCGCGCCGACCGTCTCGCGGACCTGCGCCGTCGCGTGCACCGGCTCGCCTGGGTCACCCCGGAACCGCAGCGCTACTGGGCCCAGGCAACGTGCGCGATGCCCGAGTACGCGCCGGAATGCGATCGCGTCGTCGTCGCCCGGGACGCCGCCCAGTTGCTCTCCCGCGCGGCGGAGCTCGGGCACGCACTGCGTTGAGTGCGCGCCCCGTGCCGGCCGCCTCCGGCCCCGCTCCGGCGGGGGAACGGCCGATGGTTACCATGGACCGGTAAATACCCCCCGGGGTGTGTGTGCGCCGTCCGCCCACGCCACCGCCGGCGGACCGGCCGGCTTACGGGAGAGTGCTCCGGCACATCGGAATCCCGGGCACAGTTGAGGAAGACGACGATGCAGTTCGCGAAGAAGCACTATTCGATCCGTGAGGCCTACTGGATCTTCTACCGGGGCGTTCGATCGATGAAGCACCTGATCGGTGCCAGGAAGCGCGCCGAGCTGAGCCCCGAGTTCGTCGAACGGATCATGCTGGCGGTGACCGAGGTGAACGGCTGCGGCGCCTGCTCCTACGCCCACACGAAGATGGCCCTCGAGGCCGGAATGAGCAGCGCCGAGATCCGGAACATCCTGTCGGGGGTCCTCGACGACGTTCCCGACTCCGAGGTCGCCGCGGTCCTGTTCGCCCAGCACTATGCCGACACCCGGGGCAACCCCACGCCCGAGTCGTGGCACCGTCTCGTGGATGTCTACGGGAAGTCCGCCGCCGAGGGGATACTCGGGGCGGTGCGGGCGATCATGGTCGGCAACGCCCACGGAATCGCATGGACCGCGCTCCGCGGCCGGTTGAAGGGCAATCCGGATCCGCGCAGCAGCGTGGCGTACGAGGTCGTCATGTTGCTGATCGTCCTTGCGTTCCTGCCGATGTCCGTCGTGCACGCCTCGATCTCCGGCGTGCGCCGCGCGCCGATCGTGGAGTTCGCCAGGTAGGCCGGCGGGGGATCAGTGGTCGCGCTTCGTGAGCCGGACCCGGTCGGGGCGGAAGTGCTCGAGGGCCTCGTCGTAGTTCGCCCGTGCGAGCCGCTCCGACGTCCACCCCTGCGAGATCCACCGGTCCACGCCGAGCGGGTACCGGATCTCGACCCGGTGGGTGCCGCGGATCGCCAGGCGACCCTCCGCGTCCTCCCGCGCCCTGACATACGCGGCGAACTCACTGCCCAGCACCAGGGTGCGGTTGGGGCGTTCGATGACCGGATCCCCGACCCGCCGATCGGAGTGGAGCGCCCGGTACGCCGAGTCGAGCGCCGCGGTCTCGGTGTCGTGGACGTGCCATGTGACGCCGTCCACCTCGTGCCACCACACGATCCATCGGCCGTCGATGATGCTCTCCCAGGGTTGTTTCCGTCGGTGCGCAGCCCGTTTCCTGCGTATCCGGTCCACCCCTGCGACGTGCATCCTATATGTCCCGTTCCGGCGTGGTACGCGGTGGTGGCATTCACTTCGTATTCACCCCGCGGCCGGCGCCCGGAGGCTCCCGGGCACTCGGGCGTACCTACCCGATCGGGCAGGTACCGCACCTGCCGTTCGGCCCGGTGCCGCCCCGTCGTGGAGGGGCTAGGCTCGAAGCCACGTAAGCTGGATCACAGCAATCGGGATCGTCAGGAGTGCGTAGTGGCCGTCGCATCGGAGCACACCGCGACGACGCTGGCCAAGTTCCACGCCCCGGAGATCGTGTTCGGGATCGGTTCACTGGTCGAGGCGGCGCACGCGGCGGTGCGGCTCGGCGCGGTCCGGCCCCTGCTGGTCACCGACCCGGGCCTGATCGAGGCCGGCTGGGCCGACGAGCTTCGCGGCCACCTCGTCGAGCAGGGCCTCACCCCGATCGTGTGGGGTGACCTCACCCCCAATCCCAAGGACCACGAGGTCACGGCCGGGCACGAGACGTACCGGGCCCACGGTTGCGACGTGCTCGTCGCGCTCGGCGGCGGCTCGGTGATCGACGCCGCCAAGGGCATCGCGGTGCTCGCCGCCAACGGCGGCAGCATCCTCGACTACGAGGGCGTGGACCGGGCGGCGGCCCCGATCCCGCCGATGGTGGTGGTGCCGTCGACCTCGGGCACGGGCGCCGATGTCTCCCAGTTCTGCGTCGTCACCGACACCGTCCGCGGCACCAAGATCACCATCATCGGTCGTTCGCTGGTCCCGGACCTGACCGTGATCGACCCGCGGCTGCTCACGACCATGCCGGACGACCTGAACGCCGCCACCGGGCTGGACGCCCTGACCCACGGCGTGGAGGCCTTCGTCTCCCGCGCCCACAACCCGCTCACCGACCACCACGCCCTGCGTGCCGTCGGGCTCGTCACCGACACGCTGGTACGCACGATCGAGGACCCGCAGGAGATGGCGGCCCGGTCGATCATGGCGCAGGCCAGCCTCGAGGCCGGCCTGGCCTTCACCAACGCGATCCTCGGCGCCGCGCACGCGATGAGCCACCAGGTCGGGGGCCTGCTCGACCTGCCGCACGGCGTCATCAACGGGGTGCTGCTCCCGCACGTCATCCGGTTCAACGCCGCGTCCGATCCCGAGCCGTTCGTCGCGATCGCCGCCGCTCTCGGACTCGAGGAGCACCGCGGCCCGGCCGTCGAAGCGGCACTCGCCGTCGCGGACCGGGTCGAACGGCTCGCCCGGGAGGTCGGGGTGCCGCGGGGGCTGCGGGAACTCGGGGTGCAGGCGACCGACCTCGAACGCCTGGCCGCCGGCGCGCTGCGCGACGCGTGCATGTCCACCAACCCGCGCGAGGCCACCCACGAGCAGATGGTGGCGCTGTTCCGGGCGGCGCTGTGACCAGGGCGGGCGGTGCCCGGTGACCGCGCCCGACCTGTCCCGGCTGACCGGCCTGCGCTCCGGCAAGCCCACGTTCTATCCCCAGTACCGCGGGGCTGCCGAACGCCTCGAGCGGGTCGTGCATGCGCTCGAGCTGATCTCGCGTGCCCTGGTGCGCACCGTCGAGGGCCCCGAGACCCTGATCTGCGCCGTGGCGGAGGCGGCACGCGCCCACCTGAGCGCCCGATGGGTGGTCTTCGCCCTCACCGACGGCACCCTGCCCGACGCGGGGCCGCGCCGCCTGGTCCTCGGCCCCGACGCCACCCCGTTCCTCGTCGACAACGTCGAAGGTCCGCCCCTGCCGGACGACGTCGTGCGCTGCCTCGAGGACATCCGGTCGGGGTCGATCGGCCGGGACGCGGCCGTCGACACCCATCACGCGTTCGTGCCCATCGTCCTCGGCGGCGGAGTGGCCGGCGCGATCGCCGCGTGGACCCCGGAGCACCGCACGCTCGACGGCACCGATCACGCCGTGCTGTCGATCCTCGCCAGCCAGACCGCGGTGGCGCTGCAGAATTCCGCGCTCTATCAGCGTGGCCAGTTGTTGCTCGAGCGCGCGGAGCAGGCCTACCAGGAGGCGAACCGGGCGGCGGCGGACCTGCAGGCCCGTAACGCCGAACTCGAGGCCACGCTCCGACAGTTGGAGCTGACCCAACGGCAGCTGGGCGCCGCCCACCGGCACCAGGCGCTCGACGAGGAACGCCACCGCATCGCGCGGGAGCTGCACGACAGCGTCACCCAGGCCGTGCTGTCCGCCGGCATGCAGATCGAGGTGTGCCGCAGCGACATTCCCGACACCGAGCGCGGCGAGCGCCTCGACCTGGCGAAGGAGCTCACGCGCCGCGCGGTCGAGCAGCTGCGGTCGGCGATCTACGCGCTCAACCATCCGTCCGACTCGGATCGCACGTCGCTGCCCGAGATGCTCGAGCAGCTCTGCGTCGCGCACACGCCGGGCGAACTCGACATCACGGTCCGGGTGGGCGGCACGCCGGTCGAACTGCCGGGCGAGGCCGAACACTCGCTGCTGCGCATTGCGGGGGAGGCGCTGTTCAACGCCGCGGTGCACGCCAACGCCCGGCGCGTGGTGCTGCGGCTGACCTACCGGCCCGACTCGGTGCTGTTGGCGGTCGCCGACGACGGCAACGGGGACCCGGCCCGGATGCGGCTGATGCTGCGCCTGGCCGCGGACAACGACTGGGACGGCCGGCATCGCGGTCTGGCCAACATGCAGGCCCGCGCGCACGAGCTCGGCGGCACTCTCGAGGTGCGCCGCGCCCGCCTCGGCGGGGTACGGGTGGCGGTGCGCATCCCGGTGC
This sequence comes from Rhodococcus aetherivorans, assembly GCF_011058165.1. Classification (GTDB taxonomy): domain Bacteria; phylum Actinomycetota; class Actinomycetes; order Mycobacteriales; family Mycobacteriaceae; genus Rhodococcus; species Rhodococcus aetherivorans. The sequence goes on along the minus strand of NZ_JAALEG010000098.1, from coordinate 8,072 downwards.
CCGAACCGGCCGTCGATGCGGAGCGGGGCGCCGACGAGGCGACCGGAAACAACGGGAACAGTGCGGCGTCGGCACACGCGGCGCGGACAGGAGCACAGCGATGAACGTGGCAACCCCTCCCGGGACGGTGAACCGCACGGTCCGCATCGTTCTCGTCGACGACCACGCGATCCTGCGCCAGGGGCTGCGCTCGATTCTCGAACGGGAGCCGGACCTGGCGGTGGTGGGCGAGGCGTCGCACGAGGCCGAGGCGGTCGCGCTGGTGGACCGGGTCCGGCCCGACATCGTGCTGATGGACCTGAAGCTCTCGGCCGGCTCCGACTACGAGGGGCTGGCGTTGTGCGGGCAGCTGTCGGCGGCCCGCCCCGGCCTCGGGTTGCTGGTGCTCACCACGTTCCTCGATGAGCAGCTGGTCGTGCGGGCCGTGCACGCCGGGGCGCGCGGCTACGTCGTCAAGGATGTCGACACCACCGAACTCGTGCGCGCCATCCGCGCGGTGTCGCGCGGCGAGAGCGCCTTCGACTCGCGCAGTGCCGCGGCGGTGGTGCGGTCCCTCAACGGGCAGACCACGCCGCAGGAACAGCTCACCGATCGCGAGCTCGAGGTGCTGCGTCTGCTGGCCGCGGGCCTGTCGAACTCGAAGATCGGTGAGCGCCTTTTCATTTCGGGCACCACCGTGAAGTTCCACGTGAGCAACATCATGCGCAAGCTCGGGGTGAGCCGTCGCGCCGAGGCCGTGTACGCCGCCAGCAAGCGCGGGCTCATCTGACCGGTCCCTTCCGGGCGTGCCGGCGCACGGGCAGCGCGGGCGGGCGTGGACGCAGCGTGCGGTGCCCGGCCGGACGAGTCCGCGGCCTGCACCGGTGATCGGTGCAGGCCGCGGGTCGGGGCGAGTGGTCAGCTGCTGCCGAAGATCGGCGGGGTGCTGGGAACGGTGACGACGGGCGAGGCCTCCTGGACGATGTAGGCAGTGACGGGCAGGGGTGCCAGGTGTGGCAACCCCGCCGGGAGCACGCGGCGTGGGGTGCGGTGACTCGGTTCAGTCGAGGACTGCGGTGGCTTCGACCTCGACGAGGTGCTCGGGAGAGGACAGTGCTGCGACACCGATCAGCGTGCCCGGCGCTACGGGGGTGACGCCCAGCTTCGCGGCTGCCCGGGCGACGCCGTCGACGAACCCACTCATCTTGTCCGGAGTCCAGTCGACGACGTAGACGGTCAGCTTCGTCACGTCGGCGAAGGTGGCACCGACCGCGGCCAGGGCGGCTCCGACGTTGAGGTAGCTCTGCTCGACCTGGGTGGCGAGGTCGCCTGCGCCGATCGTGTTGCCGTCGGCGTCCCAGGCGACCTGCCCGGCGACGAAGACCAGCTTCGAGCCGGTGGCGACGGATACCTGGCGGTAGGCGTCGATCTTCGGCAGTTCGTTCGGGTTCACCAGGGTGATGGACATGCTGCCCACTTTCTCTCGGTCACTTGTGGTTACTCGGTAACCGTAGGAGAGTGTTGCCTGACGTGGAAGAACGCACTTTTCAGTAACTGGGGAACTCGATGGTGACCAAGCAGCTCAGCGGCCTGCCAGAAGATGCGGACCTGACGCGAGCAGACTCGCTGGCGCGGGAGATCTTCTCCGACGTCGCCAACAAGTGGGCGCTGTTGATCATCGAAACGATCGGTGACGGCACCCTGCGCTTCAGCGAGTTGCGCAAGGGCATCGACGGCATCAGCCACAAGATGCTCACCCAGAACCTGCGCATGATGGAGCGCAACGGCCTGGTCGAGCGGACGGTGTATCCCACGGTGCCGCCGCGGGTCGAGTACTGCCTCACCGAGCCGGGTCGGGCGCTCCGTGCGACGGTCGACGGCATGTGCGACTGGACGCAGCGATACCTCCGCGACATCGAAGAATCCCGCCGGCGCTTCGACGCCTGACCCGCCCGCGGGGGTGGCCCCGACCGTTGCGTCGGGCGGGGGGTGGGAAGCCCGGTGCGTAGTTCAGCAGGTCCCGGTGACGGCCACCCCGTCGAACCGCTCGCCGAGGAACTCGAACGCGTCCGGCAGGCCGAGCACCGCCGCCGACATGTGGTCGGGGCTCGGTGTCTCGACACGGCGTACCGGCGCACCCGCGGCGCAGTAGCGGTCGAGCGTGGCGTCGATGGCGCCCACCGGGATGAGTGCGTCGGTGGGGCTGTGCCATTCGAACACCGGCACGGTCGGCACGCCCGGATACAGCTCGAGGCTGTTCTCCTCCGCGACGGCGACCGCGTCGGCGTCGTCGGCCAGGCGGGCGTTGGTGCTCACCTGCCGCAGGCTGCCCCCGGCGCCGCGCGCGAGGATGTCGTTGGTGCAGGCATTGGCCAGCGCGTCACGCATCTCCACGCCCGCCGGGGTCAGGTCGGCGCTGATCCGCATCCGTTCGGGATACTCGCGTTCCAGACCCAGCGCGGCGGCGAACGCGAGACCGAAGGCGGGGTGCGGGTTCTCGCCGAGAGCCTCGGCCATCTTGCGGATGTTCATCGGCACGCCGCCCATCGCCGCACCCACCAGGTTCAGCTCGGGGGCGTAGGTCGGGGCCAGCGCCGCGGCCCACCCGGTGGCCATCCCACCGCCGGAGTAGCCGGCCAGCGCGACAGGGCTGTGGGCGAGCTGGAGTTCGGGGACCCGCTGCACGGCGCGGATGCCGTCGAGGGTGATCTGCCCGCCGAGGCGCGCCGCGCCGTAGGCGCTGTTCGGCCCGAGATGGTCCGGGATCGCGACCGTCCAGCCCCGCCGGAGAACGAGGTTGAGGGCGGGGGCTTCCCGGACGGCGAGGTTCGGGTCGCTCGCCCACAGCGTCTGCGACGGTGCGCAGTGTGTGCCGAGGGCGTTGATGACGTGCTGGAACGACAGCAGCGGGCCGTCCGGGGCCTTGCCGACGGGGGCGAGGACCGTCGTCACCGCGGGGATCGGGTGACCGGCCGAATCCGCCGACCGGAAACGCACCTGCCACGCCTCGACGTCGACGATGCCCGGCGGCGCGGGCACGCGCCGCACCTCGAGCGCATCGCCGGCGGGGGCGACGGCGATGTCGGCGGCCGCGCGGTAGAACGGGTCGGCCGGTGGCGCCGGGTAGACGGGTGTGGCCACGGCGGTTCCGGCACCGGCGACCGCGGCGCACGCCGCCACCGCGCCCGCCACCGCATTGCGGATTCCCCGACCGAGCCGTCCGGCCACGTCCCCCACCTCTCCAGCGCACCGACCGGTGCCGTTCCTCGAAACCAGTGATCCCGGCGAAGCCTAGGCGACCGATTTGCGAAGGTTCACCCGACCCCGCCCTCTCCGCGATTCGTCGCCACACGGACGCCGGTAGGGGCGTAGCCTCGGCAGCATGTCGGCGGCGATCTCCGTGGAACAGCTCGTCAAGTCGTTCGGAACCACCCGCGCTCTCGACGGCCTCGACCTCGAGGTCCGCCGGGGCGAGGTACACGGGTTCCTCGGCCCGAACGGCTCCGGGAAATCCACCACCATCCGCGTCCTGCTCGGGCTGCTGCGCGCGGATTCCGGCCGGGCCGAACTGCTCGGCGGCGACCCGTGGCGCAACGCGGTGGACCTGCACCGGCGGCTCGCCTACGTGCCCGGCGAAGTCAATCTGTGGCCCAACCTCACCGGTGGCGAGGCGATCGATCTGCTCGCCGGCCTGCGCGGCGGCATCGACGAACGCCGCCGTGCCGAACTGCTCGAACGCTTCGAGCTCGACCCCACCAAGAAGGCCCGCACGTACTCGAAGGGCAACCGGCAGAAGGTCGCGATCGTCGCCGCGCTCGCCTCGGACGTGGAGCTGTTCCTGTTCGACGAGCCCACCTCGGGCCTGGACCCGCTCAAGGACGAGGTCTTCCGGGACTGCGTCCGCGAGGCCGTCGCCGACGGGTGTTCGGTGCTGCTGTCGAGCCACGTCCTCGCGGAGGTCGAGGCGCTGTGCGACCGGGTCACCATCATCCGGCAGGGCCGCACGGTCGAATCCGGCACGCTGACCGAACTGCGGCACCTGACCCGCACCTCGGTGGTGGCCGACACCGTGCGCCCGGTGGCCGGGCTGGACACGATGCCCGGGGTGCACGACCTGCAGGTGGACGGATTGCGGGTGCGGTGCGAGGTGGACACGGCGTACATGGACCCGGTGCTGCGCGAGCTGCTCGGCTTCGGCATCACGTCGCTCACCAGTACCCCGCCCACCCTGGAGGAGCTGTTCCTGCGGCACTACGGCGACGAACTGCCGGGCGAGCACATCCATCTGCCCGGCGAGCGGCTCGCGCACGGCCGGCCGGCCGCCGGCGAGGGAGCCGGCGCATGAGTGCCGCCTTCGTCGGCACCGGCCGGCTGGTACGCCTGGCGGTGCGCCGCGACCGCGTGCAGCTGCCGGTGTGGCTGGCCGCGATCACGATCGTCTACGCGATCTCGGTGTCGAGCCTGAAGGGGCTCTATCCGGCGCAGGAAGACCTGCACCTCATCGCCGTCAGCTCCGCCGTGTCCCCGGTGGTGCTGGCCACCAACGGCCTGGTCTCCGGCGACAGCCTCGGAGCGGTCGTCGCGGCCCAGACGCTGCTGTTCCTTGCGCTGGCGGCGGGCCTGATGAGCACCATGGCCGTGGTGCGGCACACCCGGCAGAACGAGGAGACCGGCCGCGCCGAACTGGTCGGGGCCAATGTGGTCGGTCGGCGGGCCCTGCTCACCGCCGCCCTGATCGTTGTCGCCGCGGCGAATGTCGCGCTCGCGTTGCTGCTCACGGTCGTCTCTCTCGGTTTCGGACTGCCGCTGTCCGGATCGCTGGCGCTCGGAGCGGCCACCGGGGCGGCCGGTGTCGCGTTCGCGGCCGTCGCGGCCGTGACCGCGCAGGTCGCCGAGGGCGCCCGGGCCGCGAACGGGCTGGCCGGCGCGGCGCTGGGGGTCGCGTTCCTGCTCCGCGCCGTCGGCGACAGCGCGGGCACCGTCGACCCGGGCGGGGTCAGCGTCACGAGCATGTGGCTGTCGTGGCTGTCGCCGATCGGGTGGGCGCAGCAGATCCGGCCGTACGACGTGGACGCGTGGTGGATCCTGCTGCTGTTCGCCGCATTCACCGCCGCGACGACGTGGACCGCGTACGTGCTGACCGGCAGGCGGGATCACGGAGCCGGGTTGGTGCAGCCGCGGCCGGGGCCGGACCGGGCGGCGACGTGGCTGCCCACCGCCGCGGGCTTCGCGTGGCGGGTGCAGCGCACGACGCTGATGTGGTGGGCGCTTGGCATTGCGGTCCTCGCCGCCACCTACGGCAGTGTCGCGAACGAGATGGACAACTTCCTCGACGAGGAGGGTGCCGTCGCCGACATGATGAAGCAGCTCGGCGGCGGAGCCGACGCGATCACCGACGCGTACTTCGCGATGATCTTCCTGATGATGGCGTTGTTCGCCAGCGGATACGCGGTGCAGGCGGTGCTGCGGATGCACGGGGAGGAGACGTCCGGCCGGGTCGAGCCGGTGCTGTCGACGGCCCTCGGGCGGGTGCCGTGGATGCTCGCGCACATCGCCGTGGTGACGGTGGGAGTGATTGTGCTGCAGGTCGTCACGGGCGTCGCGTTGGCCGTCTCCTACGGAATGACGATCGGCGACATCACCGGTCCGCTCGGCAATCTGCTGCCCGTCGCGCTGGCGTTCGTGCCGGCCGTGCTCCTGGTCGGCGCGATGGCGGTGCTGTGCGTCGGGGTGGCGCCGCGCCGGGCGTCGAGCGTCGCATGGGGCGTCTTCGCCGTGTGGTTGATCATCGGGCAGCTCGGCGCCCTGCTGGACCTGCCCCAGGCGGTGCTGGACCTGTCGCCGTTCGTCCACGTCCCGGCCCTGCCGGCCGCGGACATGCGCCCGCTGCCGCTGCTGGTGCTGCTGCTCGTCGCCGTGGCGACCGCGACGGCGGGTGTGAGCGCGATGCGCCGCCGCGACCTCGTCGTCCAGTGACCGCCCGCGGCGGCGACCGAATGTCACATCGCGGCGATCCGACTGCCGCGATGTGACATTCGGTCACTGCGGAGGAGGCCGACTCGGGATCAGCGCGCGTCGAGCACCAGCCAGCCGCCGTGGTGCTCGAACGCCTCGAACGCGAGACCCGTGGATTCGCCGAGTGTGCGCAGGGCGGGCAGGTCGAAGGTGCGCACGTGGCCGTGGCAGGCGGTGGCCTCGTCCTCGAACGGCACCGCGATCACCACGCGCTCCCGGGCGATGCGCAGCGCCTCCGCGACGACGGCCGCACCGGTCGCGGCGTCGACGTGTTCGAGCAGATGGATTGCGGTGACGGTGTCGGCGCTGTCGTCGGGAACGGGCACGTGGGCCGCGTCGCACACGACGGTGTCCACCTCGAGGCCCAGCCGCGGCGCGACGGCCTCGAGCAGGGTCATGGTGCCGGGCAGGATGTCGGTGGCGGTGACGGCGATCCCGGCGCGCGCCAGGCGCAGGGGGAGGAATCCGAAGCAGGAGCCGAGATCCAGCACGCGGCCGCGGACGAGTTCGGCGGCCTTGTCGTGGATCGGGGCGAACCCGGCGGTGCCGTCCAGCAGTTCGGTGAGCGAGTTGCGGTAGTAGGTGACCCACGCGTCGAGGGCGTCGGGCAGGGTGGAGCGCACCAGCCCGACCATCGTCAACTCGAACTCCTCCTGTCCGAGGTCGCTGTCGGCGATCGACGCGGTGACCCCGGCGACAAGACGTTCACTCAGGTCGTCGGGCCCGAGCGAGTGGGTCACGTGCAGCCGGTCGCCCTCGCGGCGCAGGGCGATCGGGCCCGAGCTCACCTTCTCGACGGTGACGTGGGCGTGGGACCACCGGCCGGGCGGGCAGGGGGCGAGTGAGTCGAGCACAGTCATTGCAGCGCAGCCTTTTTCGAGGAGGGGGAGGCGTCGGGACCGTCGAGGGACGGGACGGCCGCGTCGAGGCCACTGTAGAGGGCGCGCATGCCGGCGGACAAGAGTTCCGGCAGCGCGAGCGAGTCGTCGGCGAGCCACTGCTCGTACGCCGCCATCGCCACGCCGAGCACGAGATAGCCGACGGTGCGCGGGAAGTGGTCGTCGGCGGCGGCGCCGACGCGACGCGCGACGTACTCGGCGATCACCCGGCGCCAGCCCTCGTACATCACCACCGAGTACGCCTGCAGCGCCGGTACCCGCAGGATCAGGTCCATGCGGTCGCGGTGCAGCGCCGCCTCGGACTCGGGGAAGGTGTTGAAGTCGAGCAGCGCCGAGGTCAGCGCCTCGGCGAGGGGGACGTGGCCCGGCAGCGCGTCGAGGTGGGCGCGCATCTGTTCGAGGTGGCCGTCGAAGTCGCCCCACGGCACCGCGTTCTTGGACGGGAAGTACCGGAAGAAGGTGCGGCGGGCGATTCCGGCGGCTTCGGCGATCTGGTCGACGCTGGTCTCGTCGAATCCCCGGGCGCGGAACAGTTCGATCCCGATCGCGCTCAGCCCCTCTCTCGTGGTGGAGGGGCGGCGACCTATCCGAGCGGACGGTTTCCGGCGGCTACGCATGGTGTGAGCCTTCCATGGGTGACATTGTGCACTCGATGCCATTACAGTGGTGAACCGAGTCACAGCGCAACGGGTCTGTGACGCCGGGCTCCGCTCGTGGAGTCCCCATCCGAGGAGGTAGTTGATGTCCGATCGTGACAACACCGTCGTCGAGTCCGACCTGGTCGAGGAGTCCCTCGTGGAAGAGGTGTCCATCGACGGCATGTGCGGCGTGTACTGATCGTGTCCGCCGACGCCGCCACCACAGTGTTCGACTCGCAGAAGGTCGACTCGGCAGGGTTCGATCCGGATACGACGTGGAGGCTGCACCCGCAGGTAGCGCTTCGCCCCGAGCCGTTCGGGGCGTTGCTCTACCACTTCGGGACCCGCAAGCTCTCGTTCCTGAAGAACACCACGATCGTCGAGATCGTCGAATCCCTGCACCAGCATCCGTCCGTGCGGACCGCGCTCGCCGCGCACGGAATCGACGAGTCGGCTGCACGTCCGTACCTGCGGGCGCTGGCCACCCTGGCCGACTCCCACATGATCGTGCCGGCCTAGACCCCGCCGGTCCCCCTCCCGC
>NZ_JAALEG010000097.1 GCF_011058165.1 Rhodococcus aetherivorans | reverse complement strand
CAGACGGAAGAATGCGGCAGCCAGCAACAACCACCCCCCGAAAAGAGGGGCGGTCGCACCAAAAATATTTTGGCACTGACATTCATCGGCACACTGTTGAGTTCTCAAAGAACACGCACACACCATCGCTCCGCGCCTTCGCGCCTTGCTCCGGGGCAACCGTTCTAGCCTAACACTCTGAACTCGCGGACGCAAACACTGTCTGCGATCTTCGTGTTGACTGCTCGACCGATCAGGGCGCAACCGCTTTCCGTACCTCTCGGTCCGGGTCGGCGTCCGTGTCGCTCGAACGACGACAAAGTTACGCCACCGCTAACGGGCCGTCAAATCCGCAGGTCAGCGGCCCGTCGGCGGTGGCGGCAGTGCGCTCAGCCGCGTTCGACTCGCACGCCGGCGAAGTTGCGCTTGCCTCGCCGCAGGACAAGCCAGCGGTCGTGCAGCAGATCCGCGCTCGACGGGGTCCACTCCTCGGATGAGATCCGTTGGTTGTTCACGGAGGCACCCCCCTCCTTGATCGTGCGTCGGGCAGCGCCCTTGCTCTCGCACAGGCCGGTCGCGACGAGCAGGTCCACGATCGTGCCGGGCTGCCCGTCGTGCACTTCCGCGACGGAGGCCTCTGCCAGCGCGGCCGAGAGGGTCGCTTCGTCCAGGTCCGCCAACTCTCCACGACCGAACAGCGCCCGGCTCGCAAGTTCGACCGCCCGGGTGTTGGCCTCGCCGTGAACGAGGGTCGTCATTTCGGCCGCAAGGCGGCGCTGCGCCTCGCGCGCCTGCGGCCGCTCGGCCGTCGCCGTCTCGAGTTCGGCGAGTTCGTCCTGATCCAGGAACGTGAACCACCGCAGGTACTTCACGACGTCGGCGTCGGCGGCGTTGACGAAGTACTGGTACCAGGCGTACGGCGTGGTCATCTCCGGGTCGAGCCAGAGGCTTCCGCCGCCGGTGGATTTCCCGAACTTCTTGCCGTCGGCCGAGGTGACGAGCGGGACGGTGAGCGCGTGCACGGCGGCACCGTCGGTCCGTCGGTTGAGCTCGACGCCCGCGATGATGTTGCCCCACTGGTCCGACCCCCCCACCTGCAGCGTGCACCCGTGCTCGCGACGCAACTGCACGTAGTCGTTGGCCTGCAGCAGCATGTAGCTGAACTCGGTGTACGAGATGCCGTCGCCCTCGAGCCGGCGCTTCACCGTGTCGCGAGCGAGCATGACGTTGACGGAGAAGTGCTTGCCGATATCGCGGAGGAAGTCGACGACGCTGAGCGAGGAGGTCCAGTCGGCGTTGTTCACGACGATCGCGCTGGTCGGCGACTCGTCGAAGTCCACGAACCGCTCGAGCTGACCGCGGATGCGTTCGGCCCATTCGGCGACCGTGTCCGCCGAGTTCATGGTCCGCTCCCCTACCTCCCGCGGATCTCCGATCATGCCGGTAGCGCCGCCCGCCAGCACGATGGGCCGGTGGCCCGCTCGCTGGAAACGCTTCAGGGCCAGCAACGGCACGAGGTGACCGGCATGCAGACTCGGCCCGGTGGGATCGAATCCGGCATAGAGCGTGACCGGGCCCGCGGCGAGATCGCGGCGGAGTGTGTCGAGGTCGGTCGATTGGGCGATCAGTCCACGCCAGGTCAGTTCGTCGAGGATGTGCTCAGTCACCGCTCGATCATCCCATCCGACGGGGAGCGGCCGGCGCGCGCGGGCTGCGCCGGTACGCCGACACCCCCACGGCGCCGGGGATCCACAGCCGCCACGGTCGTTTGGCCGCGACACTGATGCCCACGCGTGGGCCCGACGCGACCCGGTCGACGTCACCCAGAGTGAGTTTCGCGGTTGCGCCCTCGTCGAGCACATCGATCCCGTTGTCCGCCAGCGTCAATCCCAAGGCGGCCGCGAGGTTGCCGGGTCCGCGGGCAAGGTTCGGTGCGGGAGTCCCGGCCGTTCGCCGGGAACGGACGATCTCCTCCCCCGCGACTACTTCGGCACCTCGCAGCAGTACCGCCGCGGCCACTCCGTCGGGCCCCACGGAGATGTTCGCGCAGTGGTGCAGCCCATAGCTGCGGTAGATGTAGAGATGGCCGGCAGGGCCGAACATCACCGCATTCCGCGGCGTACGTCCCCGGTAGGAGTGCGCCGCCGGATCGGGCCAGGGACCGTCCTCGGGCCCGCCGTAGGCCTCGACCTCCGTGATCCGCAGGACCACCTCGCCCGCGCACAGCGTGGCGCCGAGGATCGTGTGCGCCGCAGTCAGCGGGTCGACCCCGGTGAGCCGCTCGAACGCCACGCTCAGTCCGCCACCCGGTCCTCGGTCCAGCCGGCCACGCCGCGCGCGACGAAGTCCTCGTGTTCGGCCTCGGTCACCGCTCGGGCCTCGTCGACGAGGAGGACGGGGATGCCGTTCTCGATCGGATACGCGCGGCGCAACCGCGGGTTGTAGAGAACCGAATCGTCCACGAGGAGCAGCGGCCCCTTGTCCTGCGGGCAGGCCAGGATGCTCAGCAGCGTGGGATCGACAGCCACGGTGGTCCTCTCGACGGTGGTGCGGGACTCGGACGGCCCCAGGCTACCGTGCGCCCGGTGCCGGACCTGTGCCGACGCCGGTGAATCTCGCCGCGACCGCTTTGGTGAACCGCTTGTAGGTTCCGGTCGCCGGGTCGGCGAACCACGACCGCACGGTCGGCTTCGGCAGGCCCCGCGCCGGCAGGTCACCGGACATCGGCCGATACGTGGGCCCGAGTGCGATGTGCGGCACGACATGGACCAGGTCGGGCCGTTCCGGAGCGGGAACCGCGTCGAGTGCCGCCGTGATCTCGGCGGCGCTCGGCGCGCGGTTCTCGCGCAGGGTGCACGCGGCCACGGCGACTTCGGTGTCTCCGGTGCGCACGCCGTATACGACGCAGAGATCGACCCGCGGGATACCGCCGAGGGCATCCACCACCGGCTGGCCGTACACCGGTCCGTGCGGGGTGCGGATGACACTGTGCTTGCTGTCGAGCAGCCAGTAGTCACCGTCCTGGTCTCGTCGGAAGAGGTTCTCGGTGGGCACCCACACGTCGCCGAGTTCGAACACTCCCCGCATGACGCCGGGCAGCGCTTCCGTCGACGCGCTGGGCCGGCCGAGCAGGAGGCCGACCTCGCCGGCGGCGCTCTCGCGGACGAAGCCCCGCGCGTCCTCCACCAGACGCCCGGTGGTCGGGTCCCACGCCGCCAGGCGTGCCTCGGCGCTGCCGGGCAGCGGCCGTCCCTTGCATCCGATCTTGGCACCCGAGACGTTGGCCAGGACGATCTCGCCGTCGGTGGAGGCATAGAACTCGAGCACCTGGGCGGGAGCGAAGCGTTCGAGGGTCCGCCGCCACAGGCCGGGCGTCATGCCCGAGCCGATGAAGAGGCGGACGGGGTGGATCTCGTCGATGTGCAGTGCCGGGCTGTCGAGGACGTCCCGCATCATCGCCCAGGTGTAGGTGACGACGGTGACGCCGTAGCGGTGCACTTCCTCGCTGAAGCGGGCGGGGTCCAGGCCGTGGGACAGGGCTATGCGGCAGCCGCCGGCGAGCGCGCCACCGAAGCTGACCAGGAGACCGGACGAATGATGAAGCGGGGCAAGGCAATACACCGTGTCACCACGCCCCAGTGCGGCGGCGGTGGCGGTGCCGAAGGCCGAGAGCGCCCATCGGTGGTTGGAGATCTGACGCATCTCCAGGGTGTCGCCGCTCCCGGTGAACAGGAGGAAGGCGAGTTCGCGCGCGACGCCGGGGTCGGGCGCATACCAGCCGGGGAGTTCGACCGTGGTGATGTCGAGGTGTTCGAGATCGACGACGTCGGCGCCGGCCGGGATGTCCAGTTCGCGGATGCTGCCACCACCGAGGACCAGGGCCGGGATGCCGGTGGCGATCGCCTGCTGGAGGTTCTCGGGATCGGTGATGATCTTCTGGACGGCGCCCAACCGGATGGCCTCGTCGAGGTCGGGGCCGGGCGGGAGCAGGACCGACACCGCGCCGATGCGGGAGACGGCCGTGACCGCGGCCATCGCACTGGGACGGGTGTCCATGAGGACACCGATGTGGGCGGCGGGGCGGACACCGGAGTGCACCAGCCCGCGCACCACGTTGTCGATCCGCCGATTGACGTCGGCGAAGGTGTAGACGCGGTCCTCGTAGATGAAGCACTCGCGGTGCGGCCCCTTGCGGCACTGCTCCGTCAGGACGCCGGCGAGCGAGATGCGGGTTCGTGGCTGAATCTGTCCGAGCCGGGCCAGGCGCGGAAGGGCCCGGGCCGCCTCCCCCGACAGCTCCCGGGCCCCGCGCACCGTTTCGGAGGCCAGGTCGGCGATGCCCTTGCCGACCTCCACACCGACCTCGGCGATGGTGGCGACGGTGTGGGTGAGGCGGGCCGCGACGGACACCCCGGTCTCTCCTTCTGCGTGGAGCTCGGGGATCGCCATCCGGCCGACGCCGACCGGCCGGTCGCCGTGCCCTTCCCGCCACTGCACCCATTCGCCGACGGCGGGCCAGGTCTGCCGCGCCGCGGTGCCGCCCACGACGAGCCCGAAATGGCCTGCGCGCAAGGAGTATTCGAACACCTGAGCCCGGGGGGCGGCCTTGCGTATGCCGCGCACCGCGAGGGGCTGCCCGATGTCGTCCACCTCGCCGACGAACGCGAGGATGGGGCAAGTGATCTCGGCCAGGCTCACGGCCCGGTCGTTGATGACGAAGCCGCCGCTGACCATGCGGTTGTGCACGATGAACTGGCGAAGCAACTCGGCCACTGCAGGACCGGACCAGGCCACCCACCCCTCCGTGTCGAGGAAGCGGCGCTGAGGTTCGCGCGGCAGGAGGGCTTCCCGGTCGTGCAGCTGCATGAGGAACTCGATGCGCGAACGCACGGTCTTGACGGGGTCGAGGAATTGGAAGCCTGTCTTGGCCATCCACCCGGTGATGGCGAGCCGGTTGAAGACGTGGTCGGCGAGGAAGTCGGCGGCCCGGACGGCGACGCCCTCGGGAATCCCGAACGGCAGGGCGGCCAGGGTGTCCACGGGGCTGCCGAAGGTGATCAGGCTGGCGACGTGCCGACTGCGGCGGTAGGCCGCGGCCTGATAGCAGAACATGCCGCCCTGCGAGTACCCGGCCAGGTGGATGTCCCGGCCGGTGTATTCGTGCACGTGATCGATGATCTCGTCGAGGGCGATGATGTGGTCGGTGAGGGTGCGGTCCCACCCGCCTTCTTCCCGGTCCGGGGAGCCGAAGTCGACCACCCAGGGGTCGAGACCCATCGAGTGCAGGATGCCGACGGCTCCGGTATCGCGGGTGACGTCGTAGACGTCCGCCGACATCATCATCGGGGGGACCAGCACCACCGGAGCAGCATTCTCGGCGGCGTCGGATTCCGGGTAGTAGTGCCGCAGCCTGTACATGCCGGTCCGCTCGACGATCTGGAACGGCGACGGTGTCGCCCCCGTTTCCAGACCGCCGTGACGGACCACCTCGAGGCCGTTCTGCGCGGTCGCCACCACGCGCCGCAGGGGCCCCATCACCGATCCACCGCCCAGTGCCACGAACCTCTTCCCATCCGCCGAGTTCTGCGTGTGTCCACCCTGTCAGGAATGACAGCCTGCCACATTACGTCGAGGCGATGGCCCTGTTCACCGAGCGGGCCGGTCAGCTGCGCACCCAGTCCCGCAGCGCGCGAGCGGCGGCACGAACTCCGTCGAGCTGTTCACCCACCCGGGCGCCCGCGGTGCCGCCGCGGGCGTTGCGGGAAGCGATGGAGCCCTCCACGGTGAGCACCTCGCGGACCTGCGGCGTCAGCGCGGGGTCGACCGCCGTCAGCTCGTCGTCGGTGAGTTCCTCGAGGCCGACGCCGCGCGCCTCCGCCGCGCGCACGCACGCCCCGGCCGCCTCGTGTGCGACGCGGAACGGGACACCCTGGCGCACCATCCACTCGGCGATGTCGGTGGCGAGGGTGAATCCGGCGGGTGCCAACTGGGCCATACGATCGGTGTGGAAGGTCAGGGTGGACACGAGACCGGTGATCGCCGGCAGCAGCAGCTCGAGCTGCAGGACCGAGTCGAACACCGGCTCCTTGTCCTCCTGCAGGTCCCGGTTGTACGCCAGCGGTTGGGCCTTGAGGGTGGCGAGCAGGCCGGTGAGGTTGCCGATGAGGCGACCTGCCTTGCCCCGGGTCAGTTCCGAGACGTCCGGGTTCTTCTTCTGCGGCATGATCGACGATCCGGTGGACCACTCGTCGGCGAGGGTGATGTAGCCGAACTCCGGGGTGCTCCAGAGGATGACCTCCTCCGCCATGCGGGAGAGGTCGACCGCGATCATGGCGAACACGAACGCGGCCTCGGCGGCGAAGTCGCGCGCGGAGGTGGCGTCGATCGAGTTCTCGGCGGCGGAGTCGAAGTTCAGTTCTGCCGCGATCGCGTCGGGGTCGAGGCCGAGGGAGGAGCCGGCGAGCGCTCCCGAGCCGTACGGGGACACCGCCGCACGCGCGTCGAAGTCCCGCAGCCGCTGCACGTCGCGCAGCAGCGGGTGGGCGTGCGCGAGCAGGTGGTGCGCGAGCAGTACCGGCTGTGCTGCCTGCAGGTGGGTCTTGCCCGGCATCACCGCGGCGGGATGCGCGGCGGCCTGGTCGGCGAGGGCGTCGACGACGGCGAGGACACCGTCGGCGATACGTCGCGCCGCGTCGCGCAGCCACATCCGGAACAGGGTGGCGACCTGATCGTTGCGGGAGCGGCCGGCTCGCAGCCGGCCGCCGACGTCGGGACCGACCCGCTCGATGAGCCCACGTTCGAGGGCGCCGTGGACGTCCTCGTCGGACTCGGCCGGGGCGAACGCGCCGGAGGCGACGTCGGCGCCGAGCCGGTCGAGGCCGTCGAGCATGGTGGCGAGGTCGGCCTCGCTGAGCAGGCCGGCCTTGTGCAGCACGCGCGCGTGCGCCTTGGAGGCCCGGACGTCGTAGGGGGCGAGCGCCCAGTCGAAGTGGGTGGACTTGCTCAGTGCCGCCATGGCGGCGGCCGGTCCGGATGCGAACCGGCCGCCCCACAGGGCGCCCTCGTTGGTGCCGTGACTCTGGATGCCTTCGGCATCGTGACTCTGGATGCCTTCGGCATCGTGACTCTGGATGCCTTCGGCAGCGTGACTCCGGATGCCTTCGGCAGCGTGACTCCGGATGCCTTCGGCGTCGTGGGCGGTCATGACTACAGGCCCAGGTCCCGCTTGGCGGCGACCTTGGAGGACAGGCCGTGGATCTGGACGAAGCCCTTGGCGTTGGACTGGTCGAAGCTGTCGCCCTCGTCGTAGGTAGCGAGGTTGAAGTCGTACAGCGATTCGGCGCTGCGGCGGCCGTTGACGGCGATGTGGCCGCCGTGCAGGACGAGCCGGATGTCGCCGGAGACGTGCTCCTGGGTGTTCTGGACGAACGCGTCGAGCGCGTACTTCAGCGGCGAGTACCAGAGACCGTCGTAGACCAGCTCGCTCCAGCGCTCCTCCACGCGGCGCTTGTACCGGCCGAGCTCGCGTTCGAGGGTGACGTGCTCGAGCTCCTGGTGGGCGTGGATGAGGGTGAGAGCGCCGGGGGCCTCGTAGATCTCGCGGCTCTTGATGCCGACGAGGCGGTCCTCGACCATGTCGAGGCGGCCGACGCCTTGGGCGCCGGCGCGGCGGTTCAGTTCCTGGATGGCCTCGAGCACGGTGACCGGCCGGCCGTCGATCGCGGTGGGCACGCCCTTCTCGAAGGTGATGATCAGCTCGTCGGGGGCCTGCCAGTTGAGGCTGGGGTCCTCGGTGTAGTCGTAGACGTCCTTGGTGGGGGCGTTCCACAGGTCCTCGAGGAAGCCGGTCTCGACGGCACGGCCCCACACGTTCTGGTCGATCGAGAACGGGGACTTCTTGGTGACGTTGATCGGCAGGTTGTGCTCGCCGGCGAAGGCGATGGCCTTCTCGCGGGTCCAGGCGTAGTCGCGGACGGGGGCGATGACCTCGAGGTCGGGGGCGAGGGCGCCGAAGCCGACCTCGAAGCGGACCTGGTCGTTGCCCTTGCCGGTGCAACCGTGCGAGACGACCGTGCCGCCGTGATCGCGGGCAGCCTTGACGATGTGCTTGACGATCAGGGGGCGGCTGATCGCGGAGACCAGCGGGTAGCGGTCCATGTAGAGGGCGTTGGCCTGGACGGTCGGCAGGCAGTACTCCTCCGCGAACTCGTCCTTGGCGTCGACGACGACGGATTCGACCGCGCCGCAGTCGAGGGCGCGCTGGCGCACGACCTCCATGTCCTCGCCGCCTTGGCCGAGATCGATGGCGACGGCGACGACCTCCTTGCCGGTCTCCTTGCCGATCCAGCTGATGGCGACGGAGGTGTCCAGCCCGCCCGAGTAGGCGAGTACGACGCGATCGGCCATTGTGTTTGTGCTCCTTCTTGATTGAACTTGCGTCTATCGGTGCTCGGTGCGCGATCGGATCAGGCCAGGGATTCGATCTTCGCGGCGAGGTCGGCTCCGGTGAGGGGCTCGCGCGCGATCACCGCGATGGTGTCGTCGCCGGCGATGGTGCCGACCACTTCGGGTAATGATGCCCGATCGAGTGCGCTGGCCAGATAGTGCGCTGCTCCGGGTGGGGTGCGGAGCACGGCGATGTTGCCGCTCGAGTCGGTGGAGACCAGCAGTTCGCCGAGCAGGCGGGAGAGCCGGTCGGTGCCTCCGGACACGCCGCGGACGGGGCTCCCGTCCTCGGGGACGACGTACACGCCGGGCCCGCCGTCGGCCCCGCGGAGCTTGACCGCTCCGAGCTCCTCGAGGTCGCGGGAGAGGGTGGCGTTGGACACCTCGATGCCTTCGGCGGCCAGCAGCGCGGCGAGTTCCGGCTGGCTGCGGATCGCGTGGGTGGCGACGAGCGCGGTGATCCGGGCCTGCCGGGCCGCGCGGGTCGGGGCCGCGGCGGCGCCGGCCGGTCCGGCGCCGCTCGACGGTTCGGCCACGCTGCTCACGGTTACCGTTCGCGCTGCTCGAGCAGCCACACGAGCAGCGCCTTCTGTGCGTGGAGGCGGTTCTCGGCCTCGTCCCACACCACCGACTGCGGTCCGTCCAGGACCTCGTCGGTGACCTCGTCGCCGCGGTGGGCGGGCAGGCAGTGCAGCACGACGGCGTTCGGGTCGGCGAGCGCGAGCAGCTCGGCGTTGACCTGGTACGGGCGGAAGGGACCGACGCGGTCGAGTCCGTCGTTCTCCTGGCCCATGGAGGTCCAGGTGTCGGTGACGAGGGCGTCGGCGCCGGCGACGGCGGCGCGCGGGTCCTCGGTGAGGGTGATCCGCGCGCCGGTTTCGGCGGCGCGGGCGCGGGCCGCGTCCACGACGGCGGGGTTCGGGACGAAACCGGCGGGGGCGGCGATCGTGACGTCGATGCCGGCGGTGACACCGCCGAGCAGCAGCGAGTGCGCCATGTTGTTGGCACCGTCGCCGAGGTAGGTCAGCTTCAGCCCGTGCAGCTCACCCTTGTGCTCGCGGAGGGTGAGCAGGTCCGCGAGGACCTGGCAGGGGTGGTACTCGTCGGAGAGGGCGTTGACGAGGGGCACGGTGGCGCCTTCGGCCATCGCCTGGAGCCGGTCCTGGCCGAAGGTGCGCCAGACGACGGCGTCGACGTAGCGGGACAGGACGCGGCCGGTGTCCTGCAGGGTTTCCTCGCGTCCGAGCTGGGTGGTGCGGCCGTCGACGACGACGGCGTGGCCGCCGAGCTGGGCGATACCCATCTCGAAGGAGAAGCGGGTGCGGGTCGAGTTCTTCTCGAAGATGACTCCGACGCCGCGCGGGCCCTCGAGGGGACGGGCCGAGAACGGGGCCTTCTTCAGGGCCGCGGCGAGGTCGAGGACCTCGCTCTGCTGCGCGGGCGTGAGGTCGTCGTCCTTGAGGAAGTGCTTCACCATGGGTCTAGTTTCCTTCCTGCTGGGCGGCGTCGAGCACGCAGGGCAGCGTCGCGACGAACCCGTCGGCCTGTTCCTGGGTGAGGATCAGCGGCGGCGCGAGGCGGATGACGTCGGGGGCGGCGGCGTTGACGAGATAGCCGGCGTCCCGGGCGGCCGCTTCGACGGCGGGTGCCTTGGTGTCGGTGAGGACGATGCCGAGCAGCAGGCCGGCGCCTCGGACGTGGTCGACGAGGGGGTGCCCGAGCGCTTCGATGCCGGTGGCGATGGATTTGCCGACGGCGTCGACGTGGGCGAGCAGGTGCTGTTCGTCGATGGTGCGCAGGACGGCGAGCGCGGCGGCGGCGCACACCGGGTTGCCGCCGAAGGTGGTGCCGTGCTTGCCGGGCTGGAAGAAGTCGGCGGCCGGTCCGGTGGCGACGACGGCGCCGATGGGCAGGCCACCGCCGAGCCCCTTGGCGAGGGTCATCACGTCGGGCACGATGCCGACGGCCTGGTGGGCGAAGAACGTGCCGGTGCGGGCGATGCCGGTCTGCACCTCGTCGAGGACGAGCAGCGCCCCGCGTTCGGCGGTGATGCGGCGGGCGTGGGCCAGGTAGCCCTCGGGGGGCACGACGACGCCGGACTCCCCCATGATCGGTTCGAGGAACACGGCGGCGGTGTTCTCGTCGACGGCGGCGTCGAGGGCGTCCGCGTCGCCGTAGGGGACGAATTCGACGCCGGGGGGCATGGGTTCGAACGGGGCGCGCTTGTCGGGCTGGCCCGTGAGTGCCAGGGCGCCCATGGTGCGGCCGTGGAAGGCCTTCTCGGCGGCGATGATCTTGGGGCGTCCGGTGAGCCGGGCGAGCTTGAACGCAGCCTCGTTGGCTTCGGTGCCGGAGTTGCAGAAGAACGCCCGGCCGGGGTGCCCGAAGTGCGCGAGGAGACGCTCGGCGAGTTCGACGACGGGTCCGCTGGCGTAGAGGTTGGACACGTGGCCGAGCGTGTCGAGTTGCGCGGTGACGGCCTCGCGGATGGCGGGATGGCGGTGACCGAGGGCGTTGACGGCGATGCCGCCGAGCAGGTCGAGGTACTGCTTGCCGTCGGCGTCGGTGACGACGGCACCGTCGCCGGCGACGAGGGCGACCTTGGGGACGCCGTAGTTGTTCATCAGCGACCCGGCCCAGCGCTGCTGGAGTTCGGAGGTGCCGGTCATGAGGTGCCTTCCTGGGTGGGTGCGGTCGTCCGGGGGTGGGTGGGAGTGACCATCGTGCCGATGCCTTCCTCGGTGAGGAGTTCGAGCAGCACCGAGTGCGGCTGGCGTCCGTCGATGACGTGGGCGGTGGGCACGCCGCCGCGGACGGCCCGCAGGCAGGCCTCCATCTTCGGGACCATGCCGGCGTCGAGGGACGGCAGCAGATCGGCCAGGGCGTCGGCGTCGATGCTGGTGGCGAGGGAACTGCGGTCGGGCCAATCGGTGTAGAGGCCCTCGACGTCGGTGAGGACCACGAGCTTCTCCGCGCCGAGGGCCTCGGCGAGGGCGGCGGCGGCGGTGTCGGCGTTGATGTTGTGGACCACGCCGTCGGCATCGGGGGCAATGGTGGAGACGACGGGGATGCGGCCGGCCGCGATGAGGTCGTGGACGGCGGCGGGGTCCACGGTAGTGACGTCGCCGACGAGACCGATGTCGGTGTCCTCGCCGTCGACGACGACCGTGCGGCGGGTGGCTGTGAAGAGGTGGGCGTCCTCGCCGGAGATGCCGACGGCGTACGGGCCGTGGGCGTTGATCAGGCCGACGAGTTCGCGGCCGACCTGGCCGAACAGCACCATGCGGACGACGTCCATCACCTCGGGGGTGGTGACGCGGAAACCACCGCGGAACTCCCCTGCCATGCCCAGTCGCTTCAGCATGGCGTTGATCTGCGGTCCGCCGCCGTGGACGACGACGGGATGGACGCCGACGGTGCGCAGGAACGCCATGTCGGCGGCGAAGGCGCGCTTGAGGTCGTCGTCGATCATGGCGTTGCCGCCGTACTTGACCACGACGATCTTGCCGCGGAACTTCTGCAGCCACGGCAGGGCCTCGGCGAGGACGTACGCCTTCTGGTGGGCGGTGAGCTGCGCGATGGGATCGGTGGCCATATCGGTTCCGGTCATGACGAGTAGGCCGAGTTCTCTTCGACGTAGCCGTGGGAGAGGTCGGTGGTGCGGATGGTCACCTCGGCGTCGCCGACGCCGAGGTCGATGTCGAGGGCGATGTCGGGGCCGGAGAGGTCGACCTCGCGGGCGCCGGGGGCGCCGACACCGTCGATGCACACCGGGGAGCCGTTGAACGTGACGGAGATGCGGTTCGGGTCGAGGTCGATCGGGGCGATGCCGATCGCGGCGAGGACGCGACCCCAGTTGGGGTCGGAACCGAACAGGGCGGTCTTGACGAGGTTGTCGCGCGCGACGGTGCGCGCGCCGACGAGGGCGTCCTGTTCGCTTGCGGCGCCGCGGACGGTGACGGTGACCCGCTTGGTGACGCCCTCGGCGTCGGCCATCATCTGCCCGGCGAGGTCGTCGCACACCGCGAGGACGGCGGCGTCGAGCTGTTCCTGGGTGGGGGCGATGCCGCTGGCACCGGACGCGAGCAGCAGCACGGTGTCGTTGGTGGAGGTGGACCCGTCGACGTCGAGGCGGTCGAATGTCAGCCGGGTGGCGGCGCGCAGGGCGCGGTCGAGCTGCTCGGCGGTGGCGACGGCGTCGGTGGTGACGACGCACAGCATGGTGGCCAGAGCGGGGGCGAGCATGCCGGCGCCCTTGGCCATGCCGCCGACGTTCCACTTGTCGGCGTGGTGCAGGGCCGCCTGCTTGGGCACTGTGTCGGTGGTCATGATGGCGTAGGCGGCGTCGGTGCCGCCGGAGATGCCGCCGGCGAGTTCGTGGACGATCTCCTCCACGCCGGCGAGGACCTTGCCCATGGGCAGCCGGTCGCCGATGAGCCCGGTAGAGCACACGGCGATCTCGCCCGCACCGGTCTCGGTGCCCCAGTTGCTGAGGGTTTCGGCGACCTTCTCCGCGGTGGCGTGGGTGTCCTGGAACCCGCCGGGGCCGGTGCAGGCGTTGGCGCCGCCGCTGTTCAGGATCACCGCGCGCAGGGCGCCGGAGGTGAGGACCTGCTGCGACCACAGCACGGGTGCGGCCTTGATCTTGTTGGTGGTGAACACGCCGGCGGCGGTCAGCTCCGGACCCTCGTTGAAGACCAGCGCGAGGTCCGGGTTGCCGGAGGCCTTGATGCCGGCGGGGATGCCCGCGGCGCGGAACCCGGCGGGCGACGTGACGCCCTGGGTGCGGATCAGGCGTCCGCCGGCGATGTCGACGGCGTCGACGTAGACGTGCTCGTCGGTGGAGTGTCTGTCGATGCTCACGGGGCGACTCCCACGGTGGACAGGCCGGCGGTCTCGGGCAGGCCGAGTGCCAGGTTCATGGACTGCACCGCCGCGCCGGCGGTGCCTTTGGTCAGGTTGTCGAGCGCGGCGATGGCGACGAGGACGCCGGCGTCGGGGTCGACGGTGACGGCGAGCTGCACGGCGTTGGAGCCGAGCACCGCACCGGTGGTGGGCAGCACCCCTTCGGGCAGCACCTGGACGAACGGCTCGTCGGCGTAGGCCTTCTCGTACACGGCCCGGGCCTCGTCGGCGGTGGCCGTGGTGGGGGCTGTGCAGGTCGCGAGGATGCCGCGGGGCATCGGCGCCAGCACGGGGGTGAAGGAGACGGTCACGGCGGCGTCGGTCAGGGCGGCGAGGTTCTGCTTGATCTCCGGCGTGTGCCGGTGCGCTCCGCCGACGCCGTAGGCCCGCACCGAGCCCATCACCTCGGAGCCGAGGAGGTCGACCCTGGGGGACTTGCCGGCGCCGGAGGTGCCGGACACGGCGACGACCTGGACCCTCGGCTCGACGATGCCGGCCGCGACGGCGGGGGCCAGGGCGAGGGTGGCCGACGTGGGATAGCACCCGGGGACCGCGATGCGGGTGGCGCCGATCAGGTGCTCACGCTTGCCGGGCAGCTCGGGCATGCCGTAGGGCCAGGTTCCTGCGTGGTCGCCGCCGTACCAGCGTTCCCAGTCGGCCGACTCGGACAGGCGGAAGTCGGCGCCGCAGTCGATGACGACGGTGGTGTCGGGCAGTTGCTCGGCGATGACGGCGGAGTGGCCGTGGGGCAGGCCGAGGAACACGACGTCGTGGCCGGCCAGGGTGTCGAGATCGGTGGCGCCGAGGATGCGGTCGGCCAGCGGAAGCAGGTGGGGATGGAACTCGCGGAGCGTCGCGCCGGCGTTGCCGCCGGCGGTGAGCGCGCCGACGACGAGCCGGCCGTCCTGATAGGCGGGATGACCGAGAAGCAGGCGCAGGATTTCGCCGCCCGCGTACCCGCTGGCCCCCGCGACGGCGACCCGAATCGGTGACTGTGCGGTCGCCGTGAATTCCGGTGAGTTACCCATACGATTGATTATGCATCATCATGCAACTTCATTCATACGGGTGGGTCGGACCGGACCGGCTCACCCCTCGGCCAGCGAACGGCGGATCTCGGTCAGCTTGTCGGCGGCGGCCCGTCGGCGCTCGTCGAACTGTTCCTCGAGCGTGCGCCCCGCCGCGCTCTCGCGGGCGAGTTCCTCCGCACCGATCGCCGTGCCTGCGCGGCGTTCGATCTTCTCACGCACCGAGTCGAACGTGGGCACTCCGGCCGAGGTGTAACCGGCGGCCGCCCCCTCGGCGGGTGTCACGTCCGGCCCGACCGGGGACGGCGGGACGTCCGGCACCGACGGCGAGCCCGGTTCCGCCGGTGTCACGTCCGGGACCGACGGAGAACCGGGCTCGGCCGGGGGGACGTCGGGCACGGGCGTGTCCGGAGCGTCGGGGTCGGGGGACGACGGATCCGTGGTCATGCTCCCAGGCTACGTCCGCAGGCCCGGGTCAGTGCCGCAGTTCGGCACCGACGGCGGCGGACGCCGACGCGACGGCGGCGGCGCGGGCGGCGCTGGCCTCGTCCTCCGTGAGCGTGCGGTCTGCCGCCCGGAACCGCAGCGCGAAGGCGAGCGACTTGCGGCCCTCCCCGACCTGCGCCCCCTCGAACACGTCGAACAGGCGAATGTCCTCGAGCAGCTCGCCGCCACCCGCGCGCAGCGCTTCCTCGACGTCGGCGGCCGGGACCTCCTTGGCCACGACGACGGCGACGTCCTGCAGGACGGCGGGGAACGGGGAGACCTTGGGCGCCGGCAGCGACTCCATGATCGGCAGCGCGTCGAGGTCCAGTTCGAACGCGCACGTGCGGGCGGGCAGGCCGCCGCGCTCGAGCACCGCCGGGTGCAGCTCGCCGGCATGGCCGACGACGACACCGTCGACGAGCAGCTCGGCGCAGCGGCCCGGATGCCAGGGCAGGTACTGCGCCGCGCGGCGCTGCAGCCGCACACCGGCGGCGGCCGCGACGGTCTCCGCCGCGGCGAACGCGTCGGTCGCGTCCGCGGGCCGGCCCGGGCCCCACGGCCCGGCGGGCTCCCGCAGGCCGCACAGCACCGCCCCGACATGGACGGGCTGCGCGGGCAGCGATCCTTCGAGCAGCGCGATCTGCTCGTCGGTGGGACGCCGGTCCACCGGCAGCGGCGGCACGGGCCGGGTGCCGGGTCCGGGCAGGACGACCTGCGCGATCGCATAGAGCGACAGGTCGCGCTGGCCACGGGAGACGTTGCGGGCGAGCACCTCGAGCAGGCCGGGCAGCAGCGTCGTCGCCAGCTCGGGGCGGTCGGCCTCGAGCGGGTTGAGAACCTTGGTGGTGGTGCGGCGCGGGTCGTCGGAGTCGAGACCCCACGTGTCGAACACGTGCGCCGGCAGGAAGACGGGGGCGAGGACCTCGACGTGGCCGTCGGCGGCCAGGGCGCGGCCCACGGCGCGGCGGCGCTTCTGGCTCGGGGTCAGTCCGCGTCCGGCGGGGGCGGCGGGGAGCACGGACGGGATCTGCTCGAGTCCCTCGAGCCGCAGCACCTCCTCCACCAGGTCGGCCGGCTGGCGCAGGTCGGGTCGCCACGTGGGCGGCGTGACCACCAGCTGGCCGTGCCCGTCCGGGCCGACGCCGACCTCGACGCCACATCCGATCTGGGTGAGCCGGCGGGCGGCGGTGCCGGTCGGGTAGGAGACCCCGGCCATGCGGTCGGGCAGGTCGATGTCCATGCGGATCGAGACCGGCTCGACGGGGACCGAGATGTCGGTCAGGACCGGCTCGACGCGGCCACCGGCGATCTCCACGAGCAGCGACGCGGCCCGGTCCAGCGCCGGCAGCGCCACTTCGGGGTCGACGTTGCGCTCGAACCGCTTGCCCGCCTCGCTGACCAGCTTGTGGCGCCGCGCGCTCCGGAACACGGCCAGCGGATTCCAGGTGGCGGCCTCGAGGAGGACGTCGGTGGTGGTGCCGCTCACCTCGGTGGCGACGCCGCCCATGATCCCGGCCAGGGAGATCACGCCGGAGTCGTCGGTTATGACGACGTCCTCGGGGTCGAGGTCGCGTTCGATGCCGTCGAGGGTGGTCAGCTTCTCCCCCGCCTTCGCGCGCCGCACGACGAGCTCACCCTGGAGGGTGGCGGCGTCGAAGGCGTGCAGCGGCTGGCCGAGTTCGAGCAGCACGTAGTTGGTCACGTCGACGGCCGGGGAGATCGGGCGGATGCCGGACAGCAGCAGCCGCCGCTGCAGCCACCACGGGGACACGGCCTTGGGGTCGATGCCGGTGACCTTGCGGGCGGCGAAGCGGGTGGCGTCGGTCTCCGGCTCGAGCCGGATCGGGTAGGCCTGGCCGCCGTCGGCCGGATTGGCCACGACGTGCGCGGGGTCGGCGAACTCGAGGTCGAAGCCGCACGCGAGTTCGCGGGTCAGGCCCCGCAGCGAGAAGCAGTAGCCGCGGTCGGGGGTGATGTTCAGCTCGATGACGGTGTCGCCGAGGCCGAGCAGGTCGTTGGCGTCGGTACCCGGTTCGGCGGTGCCATCCTCGAGGACGAGGATGCCGGAGTGGTCCTTGCCGATGCCGAGCTCGGCGACGGAGCAGATCATCCCGTCGGAGACCCTGCCGTAGGTCTTGCGGGAGGCGATGGCGAAGCCGCCGGGCAGCACCGCGCCGGGCAGCGCGACGACCACGAGGTCGCCCTCGGTGAAGTTGCGGGCGCCGCACACGATGCCGCGCGGGGCGTCTTCGCCCACCTCGACCTGGCAGAAGCGGATGGGCTTCTTGAACTCGGTGAGCTCGGTGATCTCGAGGACGCGGCCGACGACGAGGGGGCCGTCGAGGCGCGCGAGGGTGTCGACCTCCTCCACCTCGAGTCCGACCCGGACGAATCCCGCATCGAGTTCCTCGGCGGTGACGTTCCACTCGGGGGTGGCCCGCTGCAGGATCTCGGTCAGCCAGGACTGCGCTACTCGCACTTGTGCTCAGCTCTTTCGGTCGGTTCGGTGGTCGGGTCTCGGGTCGGGCGGCGTCAGCCCTGCACGCCGAAGGGCATGGTGAATCGGACGTCGCCCTCGACGATGTCGCGCATGTCGGAGATGCCGTTGCGGAACTGCAGGGTGCGCTCGAGGCCCATCCCGAACGCGAAGCCGGTGTACTCGTCGGGGTCGATGCCGCTCGCGCGCAGCACGTTGGGGTTGACCATGCCGCAGCCGCCCCATTCGACCCAGCCGGCACCGCCCTTCTTGTTCGGGAACCACACGTCCACCTCGGCGGACGGCTCGGTGAACGGGAAGTAGTTCGGGCGCATCCGGGTTCGGGTCTCGGGTCCGAACAGGGCACGGGCGAACGCGTCCAGGGTGCCGCGCAGGTGGGCCATGGTCAGACCCTTGTCCACGGCCAGGCCCTCGATCTGCGAGAACACCGGGGTGTGGGTGGCGTCGAGCTCGTCGGTGCGGAAGGTGCGGCCGGGGCACACCACGTAGATCGGGATGTCGCGGTGCAGCATGGTGCGCACCTGCACCGGCGAGGTGTGGGTGCGCAGCACCTGCCGTGAGCCCTCCGGCGCGATGTGGAAGGTGTCCTGCATCGTGCGGGCGGGGTGGTCCGGCAGGAAGTTCAGCGCGTCGAAGTTGAAGTGCTCGGTTTCGACCTCGGGGCCCTCGGCCACCTCCCAGCCCATGCCGACGAACACGTCGGCGATCTGGTCGGAGATGATCGTGATCGGGTGCCGCGCGCCGGCGGGCCGGCGGTTGGCGGGCAGGGTGACGTCGATGGCCTCGGCGACGAGGACCGCGGCGTCGCGCTCGGCGAGGAGCTCGGTGCGGCGTTCGTCGAAGGCTGCGGTGACCGCGCCGCGGGCCGCGTTGACCCGCTTGCCGGCGTCGGCGCGCTGGTTGCCGGGCAGGCCGCCCAGGGCGCGCTTGGCGAGGGAGACGGGGGCCTTGTCGCCGAGGTGGTCGATCTTGGCCTGCGCGAGCGCGTCGAGGTCGGGGGCGGCGGCGAACGCGGCCAGCGCGGCCTGCGTGGACGCGGCGAGCGACTCCTCGCTCAGGGCGCTCGGATCGACTGCCGGCGGGGTGCCGCCCTCATTCTTGGCCACGACCGGTGCAACTCCTTCTTCGGGCGAACGGTGGGTGTGGTGCCACGTTCGGCGTCGAACGGATCGCGCCAGCGCAGCACCCAAATCCTAGGCGATGGCCGGGCCGCGCTAGGGCACGGCCCTGTCGGCGCGATGCTGCACGCGGGCGCTTGCGTACAGGCAGATCGACGCGGCGGTGGCAAGGTTCAACGATTCGGCGCGGCCGCGGATGGGGATGCGCACCCGGTGGTCGGCCCGCGCCGCGACCGCCGGGTCGAGGCCGTGGGCCTCGTTGCCGAACAGCCACGCCGTGGGGGCGGCGAGCAGCTCGTCGGCCTCGTCGAGATCGACCTCGCCGTCGGCGGCGGTGGCGAGCACCTGGAGTCCGGCGGCGGCGAGCGCGTCGAGGACGGTGCCGGTGTCGCGTTCACGGGCGAGCGGGAGGTGGAACACGCTGCCCGCGGAGGCGCGGACGCACTTGCCGTTGTGCGGGTCGACGCTGTCGCCGGCGAGGACCACCGCGTCGGCGCCGACCGCGTCGGCCACGCGGATGACGGTGCCGGCGTTGCCGGGCTCGGCGATCTCGACGGGCACGGCGAGCAGCCGCGGCGGCGGGGTCAGGGCCCGGGCGAGCGGCACGTCGAGCAGATCGCACACGGCGACGATGCCGGGCGGGGTGACGGTGTCCGACAGCCGGGCGGCCGCGCGCTCGGTGACGGTGGAGACCCGCACGTGTCGGCGCCGGGCGGCGCCGAGCAGATCGGGGTAGCGGGCGGCGGCGGCCTCGGTGACGAACACCTCGTGCACGACGGCGGTCGTGAGGGCCTCGCCGACGGAGTTCTCGCCCTCGGCGAGGAAACGGCCGGCCTTGCGGCGGTCGGAGGTGCGCAGGAGTTTGACAGCAGAAACGACCCGTGGGGTGCGCTCGGTGAGCGGGTCCACGGGTCGTTCCTGTGCTGGTCGGTCGTTCAGCGTCGTCTCGGCGTTCGCGCTGCGCTCAGGCGGCGTCGGCCGGCGCGTTGACGTCGGCGGGCAGCGCGGCCTTGGCCACGGCGACCAGGCCGGCGAACGCCTCGGCGTCGGAGACGGCGAGCTCGGCGAGGATCTTGCGGTCCACCTCGACACCCGCGGCCTTCAGGCCCTGGATGAAGCGGTTGTAGGTGATGTCGTTGGCGCGGGCAGCGGCGTTGATGCGGCTGATCCACAGCTTGCGGAAGTCACCCTTGCGCGCGCGACGGTCGCGGTAGGCGTAGGTCAGCGAGTGGAGCTGCTGTTCCTTGGCCTTGCGGTACAGACGCGAGCGCTGCCCGCGGTAGCCCTTGGAAGCCTCGAGGATCGAACGGCGCTTCTTCTGGGCGTTGACGGCCCTCTTCACGCGTGCCACTGATATGTCCTGTCAATCTCGGGGGGCAGTCGATCGCCCCCGGGGGTCGGTCGGGGAAAGAAGCTCAGATGCCGAGCATGCGCTTGACGCGCGGGGCGTCGACGTCGGAGACGGCGGCCTTGCCGTCGAGGCGACGCGTCACCCGGGAGGACTTGTGCTCGAGCAGGTGGCGGCGGCCGGCCTTCTGGCGCAGGATCTTTCCGCTGCCGGACACCTTGAATCGCTTCGCGGTGCCGCTGTGGGTCTTCGACTTGGGCATGGAGTCCTCAGTTCGTCGGGGATTTACTCGTGTTCGTCCGGCTTGCGCGCAGCGGCCGGCCGGGCGGTGAGCCCGGTCGACCGGCGGAGCTACGCGGTGCCGTCGCCTGCCGCGGGCTTGTCCGCGGCAGGAGCCGGCCTGGCGACGGAGGCCTGGGCGGTCTCCTGCGCCTTGGCGCGGGTCTTGGCGCCCTTGTGCGGGGCCAGGACCATGGTCATGTTCCGACCGTCCTGCTTGGGGGCGGTCTCGATGAAGCCGAGATCGGCGACGTCGGCGCCGAGGCGCTGCAGCAGCCGGAACCCGAGCTCGGGGCGGGACTGCTCGCGGCCGCGGAACATGATCGTCACCTTGACCTTCGACCCCGCCTCGAGGAAGCGCACCACGTTGCGCTTCTTGGTCTCGTAGTCGTGGTCGTCGATCTTCGGCCGGAGCTTCTGCTCCTTGATCACGGTCAGCTGCTGGTTCTTGCGCGACTCGCGCGCCTTCTGGGCAGCCTCGTACTTGAACTTGCCGTAGTCCATGATCTTGCAGACCGGCGGACGGGCGTCAGGGGCCACCTCGACCAGATCGAGATCGGCTTCGAATGCCAGGCGGAGTGCATCTTCAACACGCACGATTCCGACCTGTTCCCCACCCGGTCCGACGAGTCGGACCTCGGGAACTCGGATGCGTTCGTTGATGCGGGTCTCAGCGCTGATGGGGCCTCCTAGGTAGAGCGGTGCGGTCCGGGTGACCGCGCCGCAGCACATGGGGCCGACTTCCGACGAAAAACCCCGCCGACGGTGCTTGCGCACCGGGCGGGGTCCGAATACCGACCGGCCCGACGGACCCCACGACGCGAAGGCCGTGCGCTCTCGTCCCCCGATCACTCGGGGTGCACGCTCCCCGGATACCCCGGTGGGCGGCGGACCGGACCACTGAGCGAAGGTCATGACCAGGTCATGTGCCGCGCAGAGGTGGGAGTCGGACTCCACTTTGCTGCCCACGCGCAGAGCACGCGGACGGTCGTAACTCACAGCCTAGCAAACTTCGGGCCGTCGATCGAATCGCCGGCCGCGGCCCGACCCGCCCCAGCGGCAGCGAGGCGCGGGTGGGATCGTGGACCCATGACCGACACCCCCGATCCGACCGTGGCCGGTGACGTCCGGCACCTGGGCGAGATCCCGGCCGTCGAGGTGATCAGCCGCGCCGCCGTGATGCTCATGAGTTCCGCCGCCGAGAAGCTCGGCCTGGCCGACGAGGATCCCGAGGCCGGCACCCACCGCGACCTGGACGAGGCGCGCCGGGTGATCACCGCCCTCGCCGGGCTGGTCACCGCGTCCGTGGAGTACCTCGGCCCGCACGCCGGGCCGCTGCGCGAGGGGCTGCAGGCGCTGCAGCGGGCCTTCAGGGAGGCGTCGGCCTACCCGGACGAGCCGGGCAAGGGCCCGGGCGAGAAGTACACCGGCCCGGTCTTCTGACCCGGCCTCGGCCACCCCGGTCTCAGCGCAGCGGCACGCCCGGCTCCTCCCAGGCCCGCAGGCGCCGCAGCAGCGAGTCCTTCTTGCGTTGGTGGTCGGCCATCCGGCCCAGCACGTCGTCGAGGAAGCGCACCGCGTGGTCGACGTACGGGCCCTTGTTGAGCATCACGCACTCGGCCCGGCCCGACGCCGCGGCGTCGGTGATCTCCGCGCGCGACGGCCGGCCGGTCCGGGCGAGGGTGTCGAGGACCTGCGTCGCCCAGATCACCGGGACGTGCGCCGCCTCGCACACCCACAGGATCTCCTCCTGCACCTCGGCCAGCCGGCCGTAACCGGCCTCGACGGCGAGGTCGCCGCGCGCGATCATCACGCCGACCCGCGGCGAGTGCAGGGCCGCGAACAGGATGGACGGCAGGTTCTCGAACCCCGCCACCGTCTCCACCTTGAGGATCACCCCGAGCCGCGCGCCGCCGAGTTCGGCGAGCCGGTCCTGCAGGCGCGCGACGTCGGCGGCACTGCGCACGAAGGACAGGCTGACCGCGTCCGCGTGCGCGACCACGAACGGCAACCGGTCCAGGTCCTCGTCGGTGAGCGCCGGCAGCCGCAGCTCGGTGTCGGGCAGGTTGATGCCCTTGGCCGTCCCCAGCCGGGAGCCGCGCAGATCCGCGTCGGTGATGCGGATCCGCAGCCGCCCCGGAGCGGCCTCCTCGACGATCCCCCCGATCCGGCCGTCGTCGAAGAAGATCCGGTGCCCGATCCGGGTGTCCTCGAACACCCGGGGCAGGGTGCAGCCGATGCGGGG
>NZ_JAALEG010000096.1 GCF_011058165.1 Rhodococcus aetherivorans | reverse complement strand
CCCCGCGGGCTTCCAGGTACGGCTGCGCAACTTCGAGGGCCCCTTCGACCTGCTGCTCACCCTGATCTCCCAGCACCGCCTCGACGTCACCGAGGTCGCCCTGCACGAGGTCACCGACGAGTTCATCGCCTACACCCGCGCCCTCGGCCCCGAGATGGGACTCGACCAGACCACCGAGTTCCTCGTCGTCGCCGCGACCCTGCTCGACCTCAAGGCCGCCCGCCTCCTGCCCTCCGGCGACGTCGACGACCCCGAGGACCTCGCCCTGCTCGAGGCCCGCGACCTGCTCTTCGCCCGCCTGCTGCAATACCGCGCCTTCAAACAGATCGCCGACCTGTTCGCCGAGTTCGAAGCCGCCGCCCTGCGCCGCTACCCACGCGCGGTCTCGCTCGAACCGCAGTACGAGAACCTGGTGCCCGAGGTCGTCCTCGGCGTCGACGCGGCCCGGTTCGCCGAGATCGCCGCCGCCGCCTTCCGGCCCAAGCCGCCACCCCGCGTCGGCCTCGACCATCTCCACACCCCCCGGGTCTCCGTCCCCGAGCAGGCCGCCCGCCTGCTCACCCTGCTGCGCGCCCACGGCGCCGGCACCTGGGCCACCTTCGGCCAACTCGTCGCCGAATGCGACAACAGCCTGCAGATCGTCGCCCGGTTCCTCGCGCTGCTCGAGCTCTACCGCGAACGAGCCGTCACCTTCGACCAGCCCGAGCCGCTCGGGCCGCTCCAGGTGGCCTGGACCGGCGAGAACGACGACGCCGTCACCACATTCGAGGAGGACTACGGGTGAGCAGCGACACGCCGGACCCCGACCCGCGCGGACTCGACGCCGAACTGCTCGAGATGACCGACGACGAACTCGCCGCCGCCCTCGAGGCGCTGCTCCTCGTCGTCGACACCCCCGCCCCCAACGCCCAGCTCGCCGACGCGATCGGCGTCACCGCCACCCGCGTCGAGACCACCCTGCACCGCATGGCGGCCGACCTCGACGCGCGCGGCTCGGGCATCGACCTGCGCTACGCCGGCGACGGCTGGCGCTTCTACACCCGCCGTGACTACGCCCCGTACGTCGAACGGCTCCTGCAGGGCGGCGCCCGCACCAAGCTCACCCGTGCCGCCCTCGAAACCCTCGCCGTCGTCGCCTATCGCCAGCCCGTCACCCGCGCCCGCGTCAGCGCCGTCCGTGGCGTCAACGTCGACGGCGTCATGCGCACCCTCCTGGCCCGCGACCTGATCGCCGAGGACGGCACCGACCCCGAGACCGGCGGCACCCGCTACGTCACCACCGAACTGTTCCTCGAACGCCTCGGCCTGGCCTCCCTGCAGGACCTGCCGCCCCTCGCGCCGCTGCTCCCGGACGTCGATGTGATCGACGACATCAGCGAAAGTCTCGAGGCCGACCCACGATTTGCGAGAATGGGAAGGAACCCGCGCACCGAGTCCACCTCGCCCGCGCCGTTCGATCCCGATTGAGACAGGAAAAAAGTGCACAAGCCCGCTCGCCGTGATGGCACACCGGACCGCAGAAAGACCACCTCCCGCGCGGGGAACCCCCCGCGCGAACGACGGGGCGAACCCGCCGCCCGCGCGGCCACGCCCAAGAAGGCACACCGCAAGGGCGACACCCCGCTCAACAAGCGCGGCCGTCCCGCCGCGCCGCCGAGGAACTCATCGCCGCCGGCCGCGTCGAGGTCGACGGCTCCATCGTCACCGAACAGGGCCTGCGCGTGGACCCCGAGAACGCCGTCGTCCGCGTCGACGGCGTGCGCGTCGTCGTCAACAAGGACCTCGTCCACCTCGTGCTCAACAAGCCGCGCGGCTGGCAGTCCACCATGTCCGACGACCTCGGCCGCCCCTGCGTCGGCGACATCGTCTCCGAACGCGTCGCCGCCGGACAACGCCTCTTCCACGTCGGCCGGCTCGACGCCGACACCGAAGGGCTGCTGCTGCTCACCAACGACGGCGAGCTCGCCCACCGGCTCATGCACCCCTCCTACGAGGTGACCAAGACCTACCTCGCCACCGTCAAGGGCGTCCTCCCGCGCGGTATCGGCAAGCAGCTGCGCGCCGGCGTCGAACTCGACGACGGCCCCGCCAAGGTCGATTCCTTCGCGCTCCTGCAGGTAAACGAGGGCCAGTCCCTCGTCCGCCTCGAACTGCACGAGGGCCGCAAGCACATCGTGCGCCGCCTGCTCGACGCCGTCGGCCACCCCGTGATCCGCCTGGTCCGCACCGACATCGGACCCGTCGCGCTCGGCGACCAGCGACCCGGCACCCTGCGGGTGCTCGGCCGCAAGGAAGTCGGCGGCCTCTACCAGGCGGTGGGCCTGTGAGCTCCCTGATCGTCGCCATGGACGGCCCGTCGGGCACCGGCAAGTCCACCGTCTCCAAGCGGCTCGCCCGCCGTCTCGGCGCCGCCTATCTCGATACCGGCGCCATGTACCGGGTCGCGACCCTGCACGCCCTGCGAGCGGGGGCGGACCTGACCGATCCCGCCGCCATCGCCGCCGCCACCGCGTCCCTGCCCTGGTCGATCGGCACCGACCCGGAAGTCGAGGACATCCGGCTCGCCGGGGAGGACGTCCGCGAGATCATCCGCGGTGGCGAGGTCACCGGCGCCGTCTCCGCCGTTTCCGCCGTCCCCGCGGTGCGTCGGGCCCTCGTCGCAGCGCAGCAGCGCATCGGCCGCGACGCCGGGCACATCGTCGTCGAGGGGCGCGACATCGGCACCGTCGTGTTCCCCGACGCGGATGTGAAGATCTACCTCACCGCCTCCGCCGAGGCCCGGGCACAGCGGCGCAACCGGCAGAACATCGCCGAAGGCCGCGGCGACGACTACGAGGCGGTGCTCGCCGCGGTGCAGCGCCGCGACCACCTCGACTCCACCCGCGCGGTCTCCCCGCTGCGCGCGGCGGACGACGCGGTCGTCGTCGACACGAGCGACATGGACATCGACGAAGTGATCGCCGCGCTCGCCGCCGTGGTCGCCGAGCAGACGGGAGCGACCCTGTGAGCGAGGATGTGACGGAATTCGCCGGCGACGGCACCTGGTCGGAGGAAGCGGACTGGGACCTCGAGCTCGTCGGGGACGACGAACTCGAGGAGTTCGTGCCCGTGCCGACCGTCGCCGTGGTCGGACGACCCAACGTCGGCAAGTCGACCCTGGTCAACCGCATCATCGGCCGCCGCGAAGCGGTCGTCGAGGACGTGCCGGGCGTGACCCGCGACCGCGTCTCGTACGAGGCCAACTGGAACGGCCGCCGATTCATGGTGCAGGACACCGGCGGCTGGGAGCCCGACGCGAAGGGCCTGCAACAGTCCGTCGCGCGGCAGGCGGAGATTGCGATGCGCACAGCCGACGCGATCCTGATCGTCGTCGACGCGACCGTCGGCGCCACCGCCGTCGACGAGGCGGTCGCCAGGGTCCTGCGCCGCTCCAAGACGCCGGTGCTGCTCGTCGCGAACAAGGTCGACGACGACCGCGTCGAGTCCGAAGCGGCCGCCCTGTGGTCGCTGGGCCTGGGGCAGCCGTACTCGGTGTCGGCCACCCACGGTCGCGGCACCGGGGACCTGCTCGACGAGCTGCTCTCGGTGCTGCCGCAGACCCCGCGCGAAGGCACCGGCGGGGGAGGCCCGCGTCGTGTCGCGCTGGTCGGCAAGCCCAACGTCGGCAAGTCCAGCCTGCTCAACAAGCTGGCCGGCGACGAAAGGTCGGTGGTGCACAACGTCGCCGGCACGACGGTCGACCCGGTGGACTCCCTCGTCGAGCTCGGCGGAAAGACCTGGCGGTTCGTCGACACCGCCGGCCTGCGCAAGCGCGTCAACACCGCCTCCGGGGCCGAGTTCTACGCCTCGCTGCGCACCCGCGGCGCCATCGAGGCCGCGGAGGTGGCGGTGCTGCTGATCGACGCCTCCGAGCCCATCACCGAGCAGGACCAACGGGTGATCTCGATGGTCGCCGACGCGGGCCGCGCCCTCGTCATCGCCTTCAACAAGTGGGACCTCGTCGACGAGGATCGCCGCTACGAGCTGAGCCGGGAGATCGAACGCGATCTGCTGCGCGTGCCGTGGGCGGCGCGCGTCAACATCTCCGCCAAGACCGGCCGGGCCGTGCAGAAGCTCGTGCCGGCCATGGAGACCGCCCTCGAGTCCTGGGACAAGCGCATCTCCACCGGCCGGCTCAACACCTGGCTCAAGGAGGTCGTCGCCGCGACTCCGCCGCCGATGCGCGGCGGCCGCCTGCCGCGGGTACTGTTCGCCACCCAGGCCGGCACCCGGCCGCCGACGTTCGTGCTGTTCACCACCGGCTTCCTCGAGGCCGGCTACCGCCGATTCCTCGAGCGGCGGCTGCGCGAGGAGTTCGGCTTCGAGGGCAGCCCGGTGCGGATCTCCGTGCGCGTGCGCGAGAAACGGGACCGCCGCGGCAAGTAGCACCCGAAACGGTCCTGACCAGGCGATTGGTGAATCGGTCCGTCCCTGTTGTAATCTCAACGAGCGCTCGACGAGAGCGCGGACGGGCTGTGGCGCAGCTTGGTAGCGCACTTGACTGGGGGTCAAGTGGTCGCAGGTTCAAATCCTGTCAGCCCGACCCACGACGAGGCGGTCCCGAATTCACCGGGACCGCCTCGTTCGCGTGCGGGCCACCCTCCGCGGCCCGGTTCCGGGACTGCCGTGCCGCTCCGGCCCACCCCGGAACCAGCCGCCCAGGGTGCGGCAGCGGCAGCTCCGCGAAAGGCCCACGGTCAGGGTCCAAAGACCGCAGTCAACACCTCGAGCCGCGAGTACTGTCGCGAACAGGAGCCGCGGCCACACCGAGGCGCGACGGGCATCTCCAGTCCGAGGAGACAACATGACCGAAACCCGGATCGGCACCGAATCCCAGGCCACCAACAGCACCGGCGACGCCGCCACGGCGGAGGCGACTCCCGCCGTCGACACCGGCCCGGTCCGGCACGAGCAGATCGACGCGGTCGTCGACACGGCGACCACCGCGGCGGCCGAGTTCCGCACCCTCGACCAGCAACAGGTCGACGCGATCGTCGAAGCCATGGCGCAGGCCGGCATCCGGGCGGCCGCGGAACTGGCATCGGTGGCGATCGAGGAGACCGGATTCGGCGTCTTCGAGGACAAGGTCGTCAAGAACTACGTGGCCACCGAGTTCCTCTACGACTACCTCAAGGACAAGAAGTCCGTGGGCGTGATCGAGGAGGACGTCGAGCGCAGCATCGTCCGCGTCGCCGAACCCATCGGCGTGGTCCTGGCGATCACCCCGGTCACCAACCCCACCTCCACGGTGCTGTACAAGGCGATCGTCGCGGCAAAGACCCGCAACGCCGTCATCTTCCGGCCCTCGCCCTTCGCCGTGCGGTCGTGCGAACGCACGGTCGAGATCCTGCGCGCGGCAGCCGAAGCGGCCGGTATGCCCCCCGGCGCGCTGCAGGTCATTCCCGACGCCGCCCACGAGGTCACCCACTACCTGTTCAAGCATCCTCGGGTCGACTTCATCTGGGTCACCGGCGGGCAGAAGATCGTCTCCCTCGCCAACGCGGCCGGCAAACCCGCGCTCGGCGTGGGACCCGGCAACGCCCCCATCTATCTGCACCGCACGGCCGACATCAAGGGCGCCGTCGTCGACATCCTCATCTCGAAGACCTTCGATGCCTCCGTGATCTGCCCCGCCGAACAGACCTGCATCATCGACGACGAGATCTACGACGCCACCGTCGCCGAGTTCGAGCGGATGGGGGCGCACGTACTCACGGACGATCAGGCCGCCGCGGTGGCCGAATTCGCCTTCGGCTGCGGCGACAAGGTCAACCTCGCCGCTCTCGGCCAGCAGGCTCCCGAACTGGCCGCCCGCGCGGGCTTCACCGTGGATCCAGCGGTCAAGGTGCTCCTGGCGCCGTTGCCCTCCGACCTCGACCAGCTCGCCGCGCACCCTCTGGTGCAGGAGAAGCTGATGCCCGTCCTCGGTCTCGTGCGCGCCCGCGACGTCCAGCACGGCATCGACGCCGCCGTGCTCGTCACCGAACACGGCGGCCTCGGCCACACCTCCGCCATCTACGCCACCGATCCGGCGGTCATCGACGCCTACGGTCTGGCCGTGCGCACCGGACGGATCCTCGTCAACGCCCCCACCGCGGTCGGCGCGCTCGGCGGGATCTACAACAACCTCACCCCCACCTTCTCCCTGGGTTGCGGCACTTGGGGCGGATCGAGCACCACCGAGAACGTCAACTACCAGCAGCTGCTCAACATCAAGACCGTCGCGCACCGGCGCACCCCGCCGCAGTGGTTCCGCGTGCCCTCCAACACCTACTTCAATGCCGGTGCCCTCGAGAACCTCCGCGAGGTCCCGTGTACGAGCGTTGTGGTCGTCACCGACGCGTTGAGCGAACAGCGGGGAGTCGTCGACGAGCTCCGCGCCCACCTGCGCGCGGAGCACATCAAGGTGTTCAGCGAGGTCGAACCGGAACCGGACGAGGCCACCATCCGCCGCGGCGTTGCGCTGCTCGAGGGGTACCCGCCGGACCTGCTCATCGCCATCGGCGGTGGGTCGGTGATCGACGCGGCGAAAGCGATCCGGTTGTTCTACGAACACCCGGAGAAGGATCTCGCGGAGCTGACGCTGCCGTTCCTCGACCCCCGCAAGCGCATGGCGGAATACCCGCAGGATCCACACAAGCTGCGGCTGGTGGCAATCCCCACGACCGCCGGCACCGGATCGGAGGTCTCACCCGCGGCCGTCCTCACCGTCGCCGGCCGCAAGGAGACCCTCGTCGACTACTCGCTGGTTCCGGATATGGCGGTGGTGGACCCGATGCTCACCCTCTCGATGCCGCGCACCCTGACCGTCGACACCGGCATCGACGCGCTGACCCACGCGCTGGAAGCGGTAGCCTCCATCTTCGCCTCGCCCTACACCGATGCGTTCTGTGTCCAGGCCGCGCGCCTGATCTTCGAGGCGCTGCCGCGGGTGTACGACGACCCGAACGATCTGTCCGCCCGCACCGACATGTCCAATGCCGCCACTCTTGCCGGACTCGCCTTCTCGAACGCCTTCGTCGGCACGAACCACGCCCTCGCGCACTCCGTCGGCGCCAGGTTCGGCATCGCCCACGGCCGGGTGAACGGCGTGTTCCTGCC
The DNA here is from genome assembly GCF_011058165.1 of Rhodococcus aetherivorans. Taxonomy (GTDB): domain Bacteria; phylum Actinomycetota; class Actinomycetes; order Mycobacteriales; family Mycobacteriaceae; genus Rhodococcus; species Rhodococcus aetherivorans. The sequence continues at coordinate 15,640 of NZ_JAALEG010000096.1, read as the reverse complement.
CCACACCCTGCGCTACAACGCCAGCCTGCCGACCAAGTTCATGCCGGCCCCGGGCTACTCCGCGTACGTCGCGCCCGAGAAGTACGCTCAGCTCGGGCGGATCGTCTTCGGGGGGCACGAACCCGAGGAGAGCCGCCGCCGGCTCTTCCAGGGTGTCGAGGACCTGCTCCGCCGCATGGGGGTGCCGCGCACCCTGAAGGAGATCGGCATCGCGGAGGACGAGTTCCTCGCCGCCCTGCCGGAGCTGGCGATGACCGCGTTCCAGGACCTGAGCAACCGCACCAACCCGCGGATGCCGCTGATCAGCGAGATCACCACCCTGCTCCGGCTCGGCTACTACGGGGACGGCGAGCATGCCCACTGACAGCGCCACCAAGACCGTCCAGGTCGAGGCGCCCTTGGGCACCGTGCTCGCGACCATCCGTGACCTCGAGAGCCAGACCGAGTGGATCCCCGAGATCCTCGAGGCCGAGGTGCTCGAGGTCGACGAGGAGACCGGATTGCCGCGCACCGCCCGGTTCAAGGCGTCGGCCACCGTCGGTACCGACAGCTACACCCTGACCTACCGGCACCGCGACGACGGCATGAGCTGGTCGATGCTCCAAGGACGCCTGCAGACCGGGCAGGAAGGGCGCTACCAACTCGACGCGGTCGGTCCGGCCAGCACCTCCGTCACGTACGAGCTGACCATCCACCACAACCTGCCGCTGCCCGGTTTCCTGCGGAATCGGGTGATCAAGGGCCTGGTCGACAGTACGCTCACCGGTCTGAAGAAGCGCCTGGAGAGCTGAACGCGGGCGGCGCGGGGCCCACCCGGTCCACACCCGCCACGGTCTGGACCACTACGTGGGCGCCCTGCCCGAGCGCCGCGGCAGCGGCCGGCTGCTGCGCCGTGACCCGGACGGTTCGGTCCCTGTCGTACTCGACCGGCTCCACTTCCCGAATGGCATCACTCTCACGGAGGACGAATCCACTGTCCTGTTCGCCGAAACCGGCGGTTACTGCCTGACCGGACTGCCGGTCCGTGCCCCCACGCCCCGCGGTCGCTGATGACGAACCTTCCGGGAATGCCGGACAACGTCTCCCGGGCGCGCGGCGGCCGGCTGTGGGTGGCGATGGTTGCGCCCCGCAATGGTGTCCTCGACCGGCTCGGAGGCAGCTGACCCGTGGTACGCCGGGCGTTGTGGCGGCTGCCGGTGGCGCGACTGGCTCGTCCCGCTCGCACGACCTGGGTGCTGGGGTTGGGGGAGGACGGCCGGCTGCTGCACGACTTCGGGTGCCGGGATGTGCCCTTCGGCGAGGTGACGGGCGTCGTCGAGCATGCCGGGCGGTTGTACCGGGGAAGCCCCTGAGCGACTCGGCGATCCTGTGCGTGGACGTGGACCGGGCGCGATGAGCGAGCCACGACGGCGCGGTTCTCCCGCCCGTTCCGAGCGGTGCCCCCTCGGGCGCGAGAGGGGAGGGGCGCGGGCCCCGCTGACACCGCCGCATCCGAATTCGAAGCAAACGGAACACAATAATTTCAAGAAGAAGACCGCTCGGCGCACCCAAGTCCGGCTTGCATAATCCGACCAGTACGGAACAGAAATATTTTCCGAAATTCATCACGACTCCACGCCTCTCACCAAAACTCCCCAAAGAGAAACCGCGCACAGTCAGGCGCCGAACGCGCGGGAGATGGCCGCAGCGACGTCGCGGTGGCCCCGGATCGGCAGGGCCAGCCCACGGCCGGCATGAGCGAGATCGCGGGCGGTGAGCAGATCGTGTTCGCCGGAGATGTCGGCGAGCACGTCGAGCCGAGGGAGCCGGGAGGCGGCGGTCCGCGGATCGGGCCCGGCATTGTGCACACAATCGGACAGCAACAGCACCCGTCCCTCGTCGGCGGGTACGTCCCGGAGCTGACGCGCCGCCACCTCGAGCGCGAAGCCGACGTTCGTCAGACCCTTGCTCGGGATCCGGAGCAGCAGGTCCACGAGCCGGGCCGGGGAGACCGGCTCACCGAGAGCGCTGAGCACGGCGGCTTCGGACCAGAACGCCACCACCGCCAGATCGTCGTGGCCGAGCTCGCCGGCCACGGCACCCACCGCGGCCGCGGCGGTGCGGATGCGTTCGCCGCGCATCGACCCGGAGATGTCGACGACCAGCACCACCTTCCGGCGGTCGCGGATCCGGTCCCGCATCACCAGATCGGTCGACCGCGCGAGCGGGTCCTCCGCGAGCACTTCGACGGTGCGGTCGAGATCGAGTTCCTCGGCGCCGTCCTGATACGGCAGGGTTCGCAGTCTGCCGACGCCCCGCCGAGGCAGGCGACGGTGCCGCGGGCGCGGCACGGACAGGCGCGCAGCGATCTCGCGGGCCCGGCGTCGGACCTCGGCGTCGCCGGCAGGGCCCGACGCATCGAGTTCGCCCAGTGTCAGCACCTCGGCCGGCTCGTCGGTCATCCCGGGACCCGCACCGGGACCCGTTCCGGGGCTGCGCCCCTGACGATGCGGACCGCCGACCATCGCCAAACCCTGGCCGCTGCCTCGGTTCTCGTACAGCGTCGGGGCCGTCGACAGCTGCTTCGGCTTGCGCCGGAAAGGCTTTCCCCGACCGGTGGAGTGACGCTGGGCGCGCCGGTGCACGGGGCCGTCCGCGGGGACGGCTCTTCAACCGGGGGCCGCGGAGCTGGGGCGAAGGAGGAAGTGGTCCTGCCAGATCTCCCGCAACACCGCCTCGGGTGTGGTCTCGGCGACCTCGTCCACCGCGATCCGCCCGGACAAAGCCACCAGCAGGGCGTCGAGCACGGCGCCGGTGTAGTCCGGCGGCAGATCGCGCGGCGGGTCGGCCGAGTCCGGCAGCTCGCCGCGCACGTCCCGCATGTCGATCAGCTGCATCGCGACGAGCGTCAGGTCGATCGCGCCGCGGACGCTGGACCCGCCGCGCAGGTCAGGGTGCCCGCGCGTGGCGCGGGTGAGGGCTACCGCGTCGGCGACGAGCCGCGCCGACCCGCACCCGGTGCGCCGGACGACGATCTCACGTTCGGCCTGCGTGTCCTGATAGTCCACCGCCAGCCGGCAGAACCGGTCGTGCACGCTCATCGACAACCGGACGGTGCCGATGTTGTCGAACGGGTTCATCGAGGCCACCACGCGGAACGCCGGATCGGCCTCGACCGTGCCCACCCGCGGCACCGTGATCCGCCGCTCCGCCATCGCGGTCAGCAGGCTGTTCAGTGTGTCCTCGGGCGAGCGGTTGAACTCTTCGAGGTAGAGCACCCCGCCGGCCCGCATCGCCGCCACCAGCGGGCCGGGCACGAAGTTGTCCTCGTGGTAGCCCTCCGACAGCACCCGTGCCGGATCGTGATAGCCGACCAGGCGTGCCGGCGTGAGATCGGCGTTCCCCTCGACGAACATCAGCGGACTGCCGAGCTCGGCGGTGATGGCGCCGAGCAGGGTGGACTTGCTGGTGCCCGGTGGCCCCTCGAGCAGCACGTCGCGCCCCGCGCCGATGGCAGCGAGCAGGAGGTCGGTTTCCCGGGCCCGGCCCACCACCCGGTCCGCGACTCCCCGGCGGACCTCGGCCATCGGTCGGGTGGTGCGCTGCATGCTCACGTCCTCGTGTACCCCTGGGATCCGTTCGTTTCCTCGGACAACTATGCACCGGGTGGACCCACGGGGCGGACCGATTCGGCGATCCATGCGCAGAATCGCAGTCCCCACCCCCTAATGTCGACGCAATGACCGTCCCGAACCCCTTGGACCCGACCGAGATCGGGTCGGCGCTCGCCGCGTTCGAACCCCGCTCCCTGCCGCTGGAAGGCCGGCGTCACGCGGCGGTGGTCGTCGCCGTACTCGACGACGGGCACGGCAACCCTGTCGTGCCGCTCACCCGCCGCCCGACCCGTCTGCGAGCGCACCCCGGCCAGTTCGCCCTGCCGGGCGGACGTCTCGACGACGGGGAGACACCCGAGGTGGCCGCGCTGCGCGAGCTGCACGAGGAACTCGGCCTGCGCACCGACCCCGGCGGCATTCTCGGCCGCCTCGACGACTACATCACCCGCTCGGGTTACGTCATCTCCCCGTACGTCGTCTGGGCGGATGCCGCGATCGACGATCTCGTGCCCAACCCCGACGAGGTGGCCGCACTCTATGCCGTCACCGCATCCGAGCTCGACAGCGAACCCCGGTTCGTCGCCATACCGGAATCGGACAAGCCGGTGATCCAGTGGCCGTTCCGGGGACATCTCGTCCACGCCCCCACCGCGGCGGTGGTGTACCAGTTCCGGGAAGTCGTGCTCCACCGTCGCAGCACCCGCATCGACGACCTGGAACAGCCCGTGTTCGCGTGGAGGTGACGAGTCGGCCGGCCGGCGGCGACGAGGCGTGTGCAAGGCTGTCGTAACCGACCCCACCCGAACGACAGGACGGACGATGAACGACGCGACGACGGCCGGTGCGCCGGCTCGATCCGACCGCATCGTCACCGTCCCCAACGTGTTGAGCGTCGTCCGCCTGGTCGGCATCCCGATCTTCCTCTATCTGGTCCTCGTCCGGCACGCCGACGGATGGGCGCTTGCGGTCCTCATGCTCAGCGGAATCACCGACTGGGCCGACGGCAAACTCGCGCGGCTGCTCGACCAGGCCTCGCGGCTCGGCGCGGTGCTGGATCCGCTCGTCGACCGCCTCTACGTCGTCACCACCCTCCTCGCCCTGGTGGCCCGCGGCATAGTGCCGTGGTGGATCGCCGTGGTTCTGATCGGCCGGGAGCTGGTCCTCGCTCCGACCCTGGCCGTCTACCGTCGCCGTGGCCTGCCGCCCCCGGAGGTGCTGTACCTGGGTAAGGGCGCCACCTTCCTGCTGATGTTCGCGTTGCCGCTCCTGCTGGCCGCGGAAGCGCTTCCCGCCGCGGCCGGCGTCCTCGCGCCCGCGGGGTGGGCCGCCCTCCTCTGGGGTACTGCCCTCTACGTGTGGACGGGCGTGCTCTACCTGTCGCAGGCGGTGCGGACGGCCCGTGCGGTACCCACCCCGGGAGGGCCTGCCACCGAATGAGCCGCAACTGGGAGCAGATCCGCCGCAACCCCGTGCCGTCGCTGCTCAAGGCGCTTCTCGAGGACCACCTCGACCCCGGCTACGCGGCCGCGGCGCACGACCGCGCCGCCGGCCACGCCCGGCCCAGCCGGGTCGGCATCGGGCTCTGGCTGGTCCTCGGTGGCCTGCTCGCCGGACTCGTCCTCGGAGTGGCCTACGCCCAGAACATCGAGCGGGAATCCGGTACCGACCAGGCACGCAACGAGATCCTCGCCACCGTCCGCACCGCCGAGGACCGCAACGACGTACTCGCGGCCACCCGCGACGACGTGGCCACCCAGGTGGAACAGCGCCGCATCGAGGTGCTCGCCGACGACGAACAGGGTGCGGCGGTGCTCGACCGGCTCGCCCGAGCCGAGGAGGCCGCCGCCGCGGCTCCCGTGCGCGGCCCCGGCATCACAGTCACCCTCGCCGATCCGACCTCGCGTCCCGACCTGACGGACTCCGCGGAGAAGGACCGCGCCCGCAGCACCTCGGTGATCCTCGACCGCGACCTGCAGTCGGTCGTCAACGCCCTCTGGGCCGGCGGGGCCGAGGCCGTCGCGATCAACGGGGTACGGGTCGGTCCCGGTGTCACGGTCCGGCAGGCCGGGGGAGCGATGCTCGTGGACAACCAGCCGGTCTTCTCGCCCTACACGGTCGCCGCCGTCGGGTCACCGGCCGAACTGCAGACCGGCTTCGTCGTCAGCGACGCCTACCTGCGTATGTCGGGGGTGCAACAGCTGTACGGGGTAGGTTTCACCATCACGGAGGCGACGGACCTCGCGTTGCCGGGCGCCTCGGTACGCGACGTCGCATCGGCACGGGAAACGGGAGAGCGGTGAAGACTGTGGCGACCAAGCGCGGATACGCCCTCTATGCGGTGCTGGCCCTCGGCGTGGGCATCGCCGTGGGTGTGATCTTCAGCCCCCAGGTTCCCGACGTGGTCCAGCCCTACCTGCCCATCGCGGTGGTCGCCGCGCTCGACGCGGTCTTCGGGGGACTACGCGCCTATCTGGACGAGATCTTCGACGCCAAGGTGTTCGTCGTCTCCTTCACCTTCAACGTGCTCGTCGCCGCACTGATCGTCTGGCTCGGCGACCAGCTCGGGGTGGGCACCCAGCTCTCCACCGCGGTCGTCGTGGTCCTCGGTATCCGGATCTTCGGCAATGCATCCGCGCTGCGACGCAGACTGTTCGGGGCGTAGCCGGATGCATGAGGGCAAGCACGAATGGCACGAACCGGCCGAGAGCGGCGCGGCGCGCCGCTCGCGGATCGTCTTCTCCGCCCTGGCGGCGCTGCTCATGGTGGTGCTGGGCGTGGGAATCGCCACGCAGGTCAGGAACACCGGTTCGGGCGACGCGCTCGACTCCGCTCGGCCGGCCGACCTGCTGGTGGTGCTCGACAACCTCAACCGCCGCGAAGCGGAGCTGCGGCAGGAGATCACCACACTGGAACAGACGCTGGCCAGCCTGGAACGGAACGGCTCCGAAGCCGCACTCGCGGAGGCGCAGCAGCGCCTCTCGGCCCTGGAGATCCAGGTGGGTACCGCCCCGGCGGCCGGTCCGGGAGTGATCTTGACCATTGCCGACCCTCGGCGCGGCGTGGGATCGGAAGTCCTCCTCGACACGATCCAGGAGCTGCGCGCCGCGGGGGCGGAGGCCGTCCAGGTCGCCGGAACCGGCGGCCCCGCCGTCCGTATCGGCGTGGACTCCTGGGTGGGCGGCACCGCCGGTGCGCTGGTCGTCGACGATCGATCGATCGCAGCGCCCTACGCCGTCGCCGCGATCGGGGACGCGCCCACGCTGGCGGCGGCTCTGAACATCCCCGGCGGCGTGGTCGACACGGTGGCGCGCGCGGGCGGGTCGGTACAGATCGAACAGTCGCCGCAGGTCGAGGTACCCGCCTTGCGGGAGATCGAGCCGCGACAATACTCTCAGCCCGGTAATTGAACCCGGCGTTCCACGCGAATGTCGCTGCCCGAAAGGACCTGTCGTGAGTGAGTTCCGAACACCCGCCGATCTGCGTTACACGGCGGAGCACGAGTGGGTTCGCCGAACCGGTGACGCGACTGCGCGCGTCGGCATCACGGACTACGCCCAGTCACAGCTCGGCGACGTCGTCTTCGTGCAATTGCCGGAGACGGGAGCGGAGATCACCGCGGGCGACTCGTTCGGCGAGGTGGAGTCGACCAAGAGCGTTTCCGACGTGTTCGCGCCGCTCACGGCGAAAGTCGTTGGGGTGAACCCGGATCTGGATGCCAATCCCGAGCTCGTCAACAGCGATCCGTACGAGGCCGGCTGGTTGGTGGACCTCGAGGTCGGCAGCAAGGACGAGCTCGACGCCGCTCTGGCGAGCACGCTCGACGCGGACGGGTACCGCGCGATCACGCAGAACTGACGCCGCGTCCGGCCGGGACCGCGTCTGCCTGCACGAAGGACGTTGCGCAGGGTACGGTCAACGGTAGGCGTGTGCCGGGTCGGGGCGCGGGTCCGTACCGGAAGTGATCGTGGCTGAACGAAACTGCGGCCCAGGGGGAGCGATCCCGAAGGGTCGAACGGATAAGGAGATACGGTGAGCGAGAACGGCAACGCGGGCTACGAGGAAACCCCTGCGGAAACCACTTCGGTGTTTCGTGCCGACTTCCTGAACGAACTCGATACCACCGGCGCGGGCACGGGGACGACCGAGGCCCCCGTCTCGGGGGTCGAGGGGCTTCCCACAGGATCGGCGCTGCTCGTCGTCAAGCGCGGCCCGAACGCCGGGTCGCGTTTCCTGCTCGATCAGCCGACGACGTCGGCCGGGCGTCACCCGGACAGCGACATCTTCCTCGACGACGTGACGGTGAGCCGCCGGCACGCCGAGTTCCGTCAGGACGAGGGCGAGTTCCAGGTCGTCGATGTGGGAAGCCTGAACGGCACCTACGTCAACCGCGAGCCGGTGGACTCGGCGGTTCTCGCGAACGGCGACGAGGTGCAGATCGGAAAGTTCCGGCTGGTGTTCCTCACCGGCCCGCGGGGTTCGCAGGGCACGGGTAGCTGATGACCGCTGCCCGCCAGCCGTCACCGGGGGGAATGTCGATCGGGTCCGTGCTCGATCGGCTCCGTCCCGAGTTTCCGGACGTGACGATCTCGAAGATCCGCTTCCTCGAATCCGAGGGACTGATCAGTCCGGAACGCACCCCGTCGGGTTATCGACGTTTCTCGATCGCGGACTGCGAGCGCCTGCGGTACGTGCTGACCGCGCAGCGGGACCAGTACCTGCCGCTGAAGGTGATCAAGGAACAGCTCGAGGCGATCGACCGTGGTGTCGCGACGGTGGGCTCGGTGGAGAGCCGCCCGAAGCGGCCCCGGCCCCTGGCGGTGGCGCCGGGCGAGGTGTCGCCGGAGGATCTGCGCACGGACCGGGAGGTGCGGGTCGGCCGGGAGGACCTGTGCCGGCAGGCGGGCATCGAATCGTCCTTCCTCACGGAGCTGATCCGCGCCGGGCTCATCGTGCCCGGCGCGGCCGGCTTCTTCGACGAGGATGCGGTGCTGCTGGCTCGCACCGCCAAGGCCATGTCCGAGTTCGGCCTCGAGGTCCGGCACCTGCGTGCCTTCAAGCTCGCGGCCGACCGGGAGGCGGGCCTGGTGGCGCAGATCGCCGGTCCGGTCGCGAAGGGCCGGGACGTCGGGGCGCGCGCCCGGGCCGAGGAAATGGTGCGGGAATTGGCGGCGTTGTCGTTGACGATGCACACGTGCCTCGTCAAGGCGGCCGTTCGGGGCGCTCTCGATCGGTGAGTGTGGCAGCGGTGGCAACGACTCTGACGACGGCGGCTCGTTGGCACTAGAATTCAGGGGGATATCGGCGGACGGTTCGCCACCGACGCACAGCAGGGATGGGAGGCGGCTCGATGAGCGAGATGCGAGTAGTGGGGATTCGGGTCGAGCAACCGCAGAATCAGCCTGTCCTTCTGCTGCGCGAGGTCGACGGTGATCGGTATCTGCCGATCTGGATCGGCCAGATGGAGGCCACGGCGATAGCGCTGGAACAGCAGGGTGTCGAGCCGGTCCGGCCTCTGACGCACGACTTGATCAAGAATCTGGTCGATGCGTTCGGCCGCACCCTCCAGGAGGTCCGGATCGTGGATCTCAAAGAGGGGACGTTCTACGCCGATCTCGTCTTCGACGGTGGTCTGCGCGTGTCGTCCCGTCCTTCCGATGCGGTCGCTGTAGCCTTGCGCATCGGCGCGCCGGTCTTCGTGGAGGAGCCGGTGCTGGTGGAAGCGGGCCTCGTCATGCCGGATGAGCGGGAGGACGAGGTCGAGAAGTTCAAGGAGTTTCTCGAATCCGTGTCCCCCGACGACTTCAAGGCGACGGACGGCTGATCGTCGACCATCGCCGAGGTTCTGTCGCGACTCCCGGTCACGGTGGCCGGGGCGCGCTCTGCGACGAGTGGTACAGGACCGGAAGATCGTTGTCCGGTCGGCGTGTTGCTGCCCAACTTTTCGCACGGGGCGTACGCTGAGTGAATCGCTACGGATCGACTCGGTGGGTCAAGCGGGCGCTCGACGATCGGATGGGGTGGGGGATCCGCCCGTCGTTCGTTCCGGGGCACGCCTGTGCACGCGAGAGGGAGTCACAACAGTGGGAGATCGGCCGCAGGGACAGCAGCTCAGCTTCGACGCCGTCGACCGCGAGGCCCCGTCACGGGCATCTCTCGACGCCGACGAGATGCAGCCGGGTCTGTTCCCGGACGATTCGGTGCCTGACGAGCTCGTCGGCTACCGCGTGCCGATCGCCTGCCAGATCGCCGGCATCACCTACCGTCAGCTCGACTACTGGGCGCGGACGAATCTGGTCGTTCCGTCCATCCGGGGCGCGGCGGGTTCGGGCAGCCAACGGCTCTACTCGTTCAAGGACATCCTGGTCCTGAAGATCGTCAAGCGTCTGCTGGACACGGGCATCTCCCTGCAGAACATCAGGGTAGCGGTCGACCACCTCCGGGAACGCGGAGTGCGGGACCTGGCGAAGATCACCCTGTTCTCCGACGGCACCACCGTGTACGAGTGCACCTCACCGGAAGAGGTGGTCGATTTACTGCAGGGCGGACAGGGCGTGTTCGGGATCGCGGTGAGCGGCGCGATGCGGGAGTTGACGGGCAGCATCGCCGACTTCCCGGCCGAGCGGGCGGACGGCGGCGACATCGAGCAGCGTCCCGAGGACGAACTGGCCTCCCGCCGTCGCGAACGTGTCAATCGGCGGATCGGCTAGACGCTCGTCACACGAAACACCTGCGGCCTCGGTGCTGCCCGGGTGTCCCCGTGCCCTAGAATCGGTGATACGTCGCCGCCGTGCGGGAGAGTTCCGGACCTGTTCCGGACGCCGAAGGAGCAGCACCTCCCCGTCAATCTCTCAGGCATCGAGGACCGTGCGGGCACCGACGTCTCTGGAAAGCGGTGGGAGCACCCACCCGCCCACGGGGAAAGGGCCGGCTCGCTCCGGTACCGAATCTCTCAGGCGCTCGCCCCGGCGAGCTCGCGACAGAGGGGGAGGACACGCACCGTGCGACCCCCTGCGCGGATGCGGACCTCCGACCTCAGGGAGTCGCGATGACCGACGCCGCTACGTACACCTTCGCCGACCGCCACGTCGGCCCCGACGCGGCGGGACTGCGCCGCATTCTCGACGTCATCGGCGTCGAATCCCTCGACGAGCTGGCCGTCAAGGCGGTGCCCGCCGGCATCCTCGACGCCCGGGCCGACGGAGTCGCGGACGGACTCGAGTCGCTCGACGCGCCGATGTCGGAACACGAGGTACTGACGGCGCTGCAGGAACTCGCGGGCCGGAACACCGTCGCGACATCGATGATCGGCCAGGGGTACTACGGCACGCTGACCCCGCCGGTACTGCTGCGCAACATCATCGAGAATCCCGCCTGGTACACCGCATACACCCCGTACCAGCCGGAGATCAGCCAGGGGCGCCTCGAAGCGCTCCTCAACTTTCAGACCATGGTCTCGGACCTGACCGGTATGGAGGTCGCCAACTCGTCGATGCTGGACGAGGCGACCGCCGCCGCGGAGGCGATGACGCTGCTCAAGCGCGCCAACCGCAAGTCCAGGAGTGCGCGGGTCGTCGTGGACGCCGACCTGTTCGCCCAGACCGCCGCGGTCCTGGCGACCCGGGCAGAACCGTTGGGGATCGAGATCGTCACCGCGAACCTCGTCGACGACGGCCTGCCCGAGGGAGAGTTCTTCGGCGTCGTCCTGCAGATCCCGGGTGCCTCCGGCCGGGTGTTCGACGCGGGCCCCCTCGTCGGGGCGGCGCACGAGCGTGGGGCGCTCGTCGCGGTGGGCGCGGACCTGCTGGCGCTCACTCTGCTCACCCCGCCCGGGGAACAGGGCGCGGACGCGTGCTTCGGCACCACCCAGCGCTTCGGCGTGCCGATGGGGTTCGGCGGGCCGCACGCCGGCTATCTCGCCGTGCACGCCGCCCATGCCCGCAACCTTCCGGGCCGGCTCGTCGGTGTGTCGGTCGACGCGGACGGCGCACCGGCCTATCGGCTGGCGTTGCAGACGCGTGAGCAGCACATCCGGCGCGAGAAGGCGACCAGCAACATCTGCACCGCACAGGTTCTCCTCGCGGTGCTCGCTGCCATGTACGCGTCGTACCACGGGGCCGAGGGCCTGGCCGGGATCGCGACCCGCGTGGCCGGCCAGGCCGCCCGTCTCGCGGCGTCGCTGAAGGCGGCCGGTATCGACGTGGTGCACGACAGCTTCTTCGACACCGTGCTGACCCGCGTTCCCGGCCGCGCCGACGCGGTCGTCGCGGCGGCGCTCGAGGCCGGCATCAACGTTCGTCGCGTCGACGGGGACCACGTGGGGATCTCGTGCGACGAAGCGACCCGGGACGCCGACGTGGCCGCGGTCCTGGCCGCGTTCGGGGCGGAGGACACCTCGGCCGCAGCCACACCCGCCGTGCCGCGGCAGCTCGCGCGCACGAGCGCGTACCTGCAGCACGAGGCGTTCACCCGGTACCGCACCGAGACCGCGATGATGCGGTACCTGCGCCGCCTGTCGGACATGGACCTTGCGCTCGACCGCACCATGATCCCGCTGGGTTCGTGCACGATGAAGCTCAATGCCGCCACCGAGATGGAGGCGATCACCTGGCCCGAGTTCTCGGCGCTGCATCCTTTCGCCCCTGCAGAGCAGACCGCGGGCATCCGCCGGCTCATCGGCGACCTGGAAGGGTGGCTGGCCGCGGTGACCGGGTACGACGCGGTGAGCCTGCAGCCGAACGCGGGTAGCCAGGGCGAGTACGCCGGGCTGCTCGCCATCCGCCACTACCACCTGAGCCGGGGTGACGAGCATCGGGACACCTGCCTGATCCCGTCGAGTGCACACGGCACCAACGCCGCCTCCGCGGTCATGGCCGGCATGCGCGTCGAGGTCGTGGCGTGCCGGTCCAACGGTGACGTCGACCTCGACGATCTGCGTGCGAAAATTTCCGACCACGCCGAACGTCTCGCCGCGATCATGATCACGTACCCGTCGACCCACGGGGTCTACGAACACGAGATCGCCGACATCTGCGGTGCCGTGCACGACGCCGGCGGGCAGGTGTACATCGACGGCGCCAACCTGAACGCCCTCGTCGGTCTGGCGCGTCCCGGCAAGTTCGGAGGCGACGTGAGTCATCTGAACCTGCACAAGACCTTCTGCATCCCGCACGGTGGTGGCGGCCCCGGCGTGGGGCCGATCGGCGTGCGCGCGCACCTGGTGCCGTTCCTGCCCGGCCACCCGGCCGAACCGGGTCTCGGGGGCGGTGGGCCGGTGTCGGCGGCGCCGTTCGGATCGGCCTCCATCCTCCCGATCACGTGGGCGTACATCAAGCTGATGGGGGCCCAAGGCCTGCGGCGGGCGTCGCTGACGGCGATCGCGTCGGCGAACTACATCGCGCGCCGGCTCGACGAGTACTTTCCCGTCCTGTACACGGGCGAGAACGGCATGGTGGCGCACGAGTGCATCCTCGATCTGCGCCCCCTGACGAAGGATACGGGGGTCACGGTCGACGACGTGGCCAAGCGCCTGGCGGACTACGGCTTCCACGCGCCGACCATGAGCTTCCCCGTCGCGGGCACCCTGATGGTCGAACCCACCGAGAGCGAGGATCTCTCCGAACTCGACGCGTTCATCGACGCGATGATCGCCATCCGCGGCGAGATCGATCGCGTCGGGGCAGGGGAGTGGCCGGTGGACGACAACCCACTGCGCGGCGCACCGCACACCGCCCAGTGCCTGGTCGGGGAGTGGACCCACCCCTACAGCCGTGAGATCGCGGTGTATCCGCTGGGGCAGAGCCGCGCGAAGGTGTGGCCCGCGGTGCGCCGCATCGACGGGGCGTACGGGGATCGGAACCTCGTGTGCTCGTGCCCGCCGTTGGAGGCCTACAGCAGCTGAGCGCATTTTCGGGGGCTGGGTGTCGGTAGCCCAGCCCCCGAAAGACTACGGACAGTATTCCGAGCCTAACGGAACTTTATAAATAACCGAACAAAACCCCACGTCACCTCAACCGCGAAACAACCGCAGAAAAAACCCAGACGAAAAGGTCAGCCCGGGAAGGTCTTCAGTTCCAGGATTGCCACTTCCGGAGGGGTGGCAATCCGTACCGGCGGACCCCAGGCGCCGGTACCGCGGGAGGTGTACACGAGAGTGTCGCCGAACCGGTCGAGTCCCGTCACCGTCGGCTGTTGCAGAGGCACGACGTATCCGAGCGGCCACATCTGTCCGCCGTGCGTGTGGCCGGACAATTGCAGGTCGACGCCGTGGTCGCGGGCCTCGAACACCTGCCGGGGCTGATGGGCGGCCAAGAGGACGAAGCGCTCGGGATCGCGGCCCTGCAACGCTGCGGTGAGATCCGCTTCGTTCGGGGCCGGTGCCGAGTAATCGTGAATGCCCGCGAGATCGATGACATCGCCGCCGCGCTCCAGGGCGACTCGTTCGTTGCGGAGGGTGCGTACGCCGAGGGTTTCCCAGAAATCGAGCCAGGACAGCGCGTCGTCGGCGTAGTACTCGTGGTTGCCGCTGACTCCGTAGACCCCGAGGGAAGCCCGCAGGTCGGCGAGGGGAGCGAGATCCTGCCCGACGAACGCGATCGTGCCGTCGGTGAGGTCCCCGCCGAGAACGATCAGGTCCGGCTGCTGCGCGTTGACGAGGTCCACCGCGCGACGGGTGAATTCGCGGCCGCGGGACGGGCCGACGTGCAGGTCGGTGACGAGGGCGACCCGCATCCCGTCGAATCCGGCCGGAAGCCGGCGCAACGGGATCCGGGTGTGCACGACCCGGGGCCGAGCGGCCTCGACCGTGCCGTAGCCGACCGCGGCGACCGCGGCGACGGTCAGCGTGCCCGTCGCGATCTGCAGGGCGCGCCGCCTGGAGGGATCCGGGGGGTGGGCGTCGCCGCGCCGGAAACGGCGTACCGCTCGCGCCGCGAGGCACACGATCCCGATCAGGAGCGTGCCGAGGACCAGGTACAGCACGACGCCGAGCCAGGTCCAGCCGAGGAATCCGAACGGGCGGGCCCAGCGCGGGTCGAGCGACGTGCCGCTCTGCGCGCCGATCAGAGCGACGACGAGGAGGACGCCGAGCGCGGTGTTCGCAGCGATTGCCGAGCGGCCGCGCAGGCCGGGGGCTCGGACGAGACGGCGGTGGAGCCAGAAGGTGACGAGTGCGAGGAACGTCCCCGCGACGAGAAGGCGGATCACGGTGTCAGGACATCAGCTTTCGGATGGCGGCGGCGAGATCGGGTCCGTCGGTCGTGGCGACGGGGACGAGCGCACCGCCGGTGCGGTCGGCGAGTGTTTGCAAGGTGTTGCGGTTCGTGTCGTCGCCGAGCGCCACGACGTCGATCCGGACGGGTCGATCGGGGTCGCCGGCGGCGGCGACGAGGTCGAGGATGCGTTGGCGGGAGGTGTCGTCGTCGTTGGCACTGTCCGTGATCAGGAGGACGGAGTTGGGCCTGCCGGGGGTGTGGTTGCGGACGGCGTCGACGTAGGCGGCGGCCAGAGACCGGTAGACGGCGGAACCGTCGGTGGTGTCGGCACCGGTCAGGGCGGCGGTCAGCGCGGTGCGCTGGTCCGCGGTGAGGGTGCCGCGCGCCACCGTGGCGCGGTACGGAGTCGTGTCGTCGAGGTCGCGGGCGAAGACCCACACGGCGAGTGTCGAGGCATCCGGCGAGCGGGAGACGTGCTGGTCCAGGGCAGTGGCGATGTGGGCGAGACGGGTGTCGTCACCCTCGACGGTTCCCATGGACGTGGACGTGTCGAGGAGGATCGTGGTGGCGCGGGGTGCGACGGGTGCGCGCCGGTGGTCGAGGAGGATGTCGGCCACGGCTGGGGCGGCGCGGTTCAGGTTCTGTTCGATGCGGGGGAAGGGAACCGCGTCGGTGCGGGGGACGGGCTGGCCGTCGACTCGGAAGCCGGCGTCGGCGAGGACGCGGGCCGCGTCGGGTTCGCGGAGGTGGCCGGCGAGTTCGGCGGCGGCGCGGGAGAGGGTCTCGTCGACCCACGGGGCGTCGACCACGGCGGCGGGGAAGTCGGCGGTGGGGGTG
>NZ_JAALEG010000095.1 GCF_011058165.1 Rhodococcus aetherivorans | reverse complement strand
ATCCTGCCAAACGCCACTACGCTGTCCGCATGAATTCCCCCGCGCGCCGCTTCCCCGCCTCCGCATACGCCGACCGTCTCGCCCGGGCCGCCGCCCTCGGCCGCGACGCCGGCCTCGACGCGCTGCTCGTCACCCCCGGCCCGGACCTGCGCTACCTCCTCGGTTCGCGGGCGGAATCGTTCGAACGGCTCACCTGCCTGGTGGTGCCCACCGACGGCGCCCCCGCCTCCGTCGTCGTGCCGCGGCTCGAGCTGGCCGCCCTCACCGACTCCGCCGCCGCGGACCTGAACCTGCCGGTGCACGACTGGGTCGACGGGCAGGACCCGTACGCGCAGGTGGCGGCGCTGCTGCCGGAGCGCCCGCGCACCGCGGTCGCCGACGCCATGCCCGCCCTGCACCTGGTGCCGCTCGCGACCCGGTTCGCGGTGCCGCCCGTGCTGGCGACGGAGGTGGTGCGGCAGCTGCGCATGATCAAGGACGACGCGGAGGTCGAGGCGCTGCGCCGCGCCGGCGCCGCCATCGACCGGGTGCACGCGCAGATGGGACGGTGGCTGCGGCCCGGGCGCACCGAGGCGCAGGTCGCGGCCGACATCACCGCCGCGATCGTCGCCGAGGGCCACACCGAGGCCGCGTTCGTCATCGTCGGCTCCGGCCCGCACGGCGCCGACCCCCACCACGAGGTCTCCGACCGGGTCCTCGAACCCGGCGACGTCGTGGTCGTCGACATCGGCGGCCCGGTCGAGCCCGGCTACTACTCCGACTCCACCCGCACCTACAGCCTCGGCGCGCCCGCCGCGGACGTCGCGGCGAAGGTGGCGCTGCTCGAGGCCGCGCAGCAGGCGGCCGTCGACGCGGTCCGGCCCGGGGTCAGCGCTGCCTCGGTCGACGCCGCCGCCCGCGACGTGCTCGCCGCGCACGGCCTCGCCGAGGTGTTCGTGCACCGCACCGGGCACGGCATCGGGCTGTCCGTGCACGAGGAGCCGTACATCGTCGACGGCAACACCGATGTGCTGCGGCCCGGGATGGCGTTCAGCATCGAACCGGGCATCTACTTCCGCGGCGCATGGGGTGCGCGCATCGAGGACATCGTGGTGGTCACCGAGGACGGCTGCGAGCCGCTCAACCACCGGCCGCACGGGCTGACCGAGCTGCCGGGATGACCGGCCCTACCGGTCCAGCACCGAACCCATCACCCGTTCGACGGTGATCTCCACCACCACGCGGGTCGGGTTGGGCCGCGGCGGCCGGTACCGCGCGGTGTAGCGGCGCACCCCCTCGGCGACGGCCTCCGGGTCCGTGCGCACCCGGGCCGGACCCTCGAGGGTGAGCCAGCGGCCGCGCTCGACTTGGCTGACAGCGCCGTACCCGCCGCGCTCGGCGTTGAGCGCCTTCTGCGACGTCGCGTTGGTGATCACCCGCACCACCGCGGCGTCCGGGTCCCAGGTGAAGCCGACGGCCACCACGTGCGGGCTGCCGTCCGTGCGCAGCGTCGTCAGGGTGCCGAGATGGTATTCGGTGAGGAACTGCAGCGCGGCATCGCCGAGCGCGGCGGGGGTTCGGGCCATGCCTGCGACGGTAGCCGAACCCGGCACCGCCGGACCCGCCCCGGACGGCCCCGGCGCCGCCCGGGCACACTGGTGCGGTGAGCAACGAGCAGGGTTCGATCGTCGTCTTCGGGGGCCGCAGCGAGATCGGGGCGGCGGTGGCCGTGCGGCTGGCCCGCGGCCGCACCGTGGTCCTGGCCGCGCGCCGCGCCGGGGACCTCGAGCCGCAGCGCCGCGCCGTGCTCGACGCCGGGGCCGCCGCCGTGCACACCGTCGAGTTCGACGCCGACCGGCTCGACACCCACGAGCAGGTTCTCGCCGACATCCGGGCCCTGTACGGCCCGATCGACGTCGCGGTCCTCGCGTTCGGCATCCTCGGCGACCAGCGCCGCGCCGAACACGACGCCGCCCACGCCGTCGCGATCGTGCACACCGACTACGTCGCCCACGTGGCGCTGCTCACGCACCTCGCAGCGCAGCTGCGCGCCCAGGGTTCGGGCCGGATCGTGGTGTTCTCGTCGGTGGCGGGGGTGCGGGTGCGCCGGGCGAACTACGTGTACGGCTCCGCGAAGGCCGGCCTCGACGGATTCGCCGCCGGCCTGGCCGACGCGCTGCACGGCAGCGGCGTGTCCCTGCTGCTGGTGCGGCCCGGGTTCGTGATCGGCCGGATGACCGAGGGCATGAGCCCCGCGCCGCTGTCGAGCACCCCGGACCGGGTCGCCGATGCGGCGGTGCGGGCGTTGCACCGCGGCCGCGGCGAGGTGTGGGTGCCGGCGGTGCTGCGGCCGGTGTTCTTCGGGATGCGGCTGCTGCCGCGCCCGATCTGGCGGCGGCTGCCGCGCTGACCGGCGCGGTCAGCGGCGGCGCGACTCGAGCAGCCGCAACCACACCTCGCCGACCGTCGGATATGCCGGTACCGCATGCCACAGCGTCTCGAGCGGCACCGCCCCGACCACCGCGACGGTGGCCGCATGCAGCAGCTCGGCCACGTCGGTGCCCACGAACGTCGCCCCCACCGCGGTGTCGGTCGCGCGGTCGACGACGAGGGCGGCGCGGCCGGTGAAATCGTCCCGGGCCAAAGCGGATCCGGCCACGGCGATGTCGACCTCGAGCACCTCGACGTCGAGGCCGTCGGCGCGGGCGCCGGCGGCGGTGCGGCCCACCGACGCGACCTCCGGGACGGTGAACACCACCTGCGGCACCTGCCCGTGGTCGGCGCTCGCCCGGTAGCGCGGCGCGTCGAGGTCGCGGCCCTCGGCGCGGGCGGCGATCACGTCGCCGCACACCCGGCCCTGGTACTTGCCCATGTGCGTCAGCGCCGTCCGGCCGGTGACGTCGCCGACGGCGTAGAGCCAGCGTCCGTCCGTCCCGGCGACGGTCATGTGGTCGTCGGTGCGCAGCGGGCCGTCCCCGGCCACCCCGACCGCGTCGAGACCGAGGTCGGCGGTGGCGGGCCGGCGTCCGGTCGCGACGATCAGCTCGTCGACCTCGAGGTCGCCGCCGTCGTCGAGACGCAGCCGCACCGGGCCGCCGTGGAGGCGCCCCACGCCGGTGTCCGCGACGTCCGGGCGGGACACCTCCGCCACCGTGGTGCCGAACCGCAGCCGCACGCCGTGCTCGCGCAGCGCCGCGGCGACCGCGTCGCCGGCGAACGGTTCGGTGCGGGCGAGCAGCCGCTCCCCGCGCACCAGCATCGTCAGGTCCTCGGTGCCCAGCTCGCGCAGCCACGTGGCGACCTCGCAGGCGACGACGCCGCCGCCGACGATCGCGGCGCGCCGCGGCACCTGCTGCAGGTTCGTCGCGTCCCGCGACGTCCACGGCCGGGCGGCGCGCAGCCCGGGCAGGTCGGGGACGGCGGCGGTGGTGCCGGTGGCCACCACCACCGCGTGCCGTGCCCGCAGCCGGCGCGGCTGCGGGCCGTCCACGGTGACCTCGCACGGCCCGCTCAGCCGGCCGTGCCCGCGCACGACGTCGATCCCGGCGCCGCGGGCCCACTCGACCTGCGCGGCGTCGTCGCGGCCGCTGGTGAACGCGTCGCGGCGGGCGAGGACGTCGGCGACGTCGACGCCGTGCGCGGCGACCTTGGCGGCGACGCCGGGCATGTGCCGGGCCGCGCCGAGCACCTGCCCCGGTCGCAGCAGCGCCTTGCTCGGCATGCACGCCCAGTAGGAGCATTCGCCGCCGACCAGTTCGTGTTCCACCAGCACCGCGGTGCGGTCGCTGCCGGCGATCGCATAGTCGGCGGCATTCTCCCCGGCGGGCCCGCCGCCGAGGACGATGACATCGAACACGTCGGACTCGGAACCGGCACCGATGGTCATGACCTCACGGTAGGCCGCGCCCGGACCGCGCGACCCCGGAATGCGGCGACCCCGGAATGCGGCGGCCGCGGCGCGGATCAGCGCAGGGCGGGGGAGTCGGCGTCGAAGATCAGCCCCATCGGGGCGAGCACCCGCACCACCTGTTCGGCGGCCCACTCGTCGAGGTCGCACAGCAACAGCACCGGCCACGGCGTCACCACCAGGGGGCGGTCCACGGCCGCGAGGAACTCCGCCATCCGCGCCGGCAGCACCGCCCCGGGCAGACCGCCGCCGAGGGTGACCGCCCCGTCGGGCTGGTCGAGCCATCCCACGGGCCGGGCCGGGGCCGGCGGGTGCGGCGCCGCCGGCTCCGACGGCTCCAGGCCCAGGGCCGCGAGGGTCGCGGCGACGCCGGCGCGGCGGGGCCGCTGCGCCGCCGCGACCAGCGCCTCGACGACGTCGCCGGGGGGCAGGCGCACCCCCGAGTCGGTGCCGTCGAGCAGCAGCGCCCACCGCCCGTCGGGCAACGCCAACGCCCCCACCTCGGGGGCCAGGGCCGCGATGTCGCCGGTGCCGTCGTCGATCCCGACGACGATCTCGCGGTCCGGTACGGTCCCGTCGAGGCGGTCCTGCACCCCGGCCAGCGTCTCCCACACGTCCACGTGCCCGCCGATGCGACCGGACAGCGGCGAGACGAGCAGGCGGTGCCGGTGCTCGCCGGGCAGGTCGAAGCCGTGACCGGTCAGCCGCGCGGTGAGCTCGGTGCGGTCCCCGCGCATCCCGAGGCCGCCGGCTGTGAGGACGAGGGTGCCCCCGGCGTGCTCGTGGGCGAGTTCGGCGAGGACCTGCAGCTGCGCCGCGGTCAGCCGGCCCCCCGGGAGGGGCACCTCGACCAGGTCGGCCACGGCGGGATCATGGGCATGCGGCATGCCCTCCAGGCTAGACGGCGCCGGTCGGCGCGCCGGCGGCGCGGTTTTCCGTAGGGTGTGCCCCATGACCCCGACCTTCGCCGACCTCGCCGCCGCGAAGTACGTGCTGCTGACCACGTTCCGCAAGGACGGCACCCCGGTGCCGACCGCGGTGTGGGCGGCCGCCGACGCCGACCGGCTGCTGGTGTGGACCGTCACCGACTCCTACAAGGTCAAGCGGCTGCGCCGCGATCCGCGGATCACCCTCGCGGTGTGCGACGTGCGCGGGAACCCGCGCAGCGACGCGGTCCCCGGCACCGCCACCGTGCTTGATGCCGCCGGCACCGAGCGGGCGCGGGCCGTGATCGCGCGCAGATACGGGATCCTCGGGTGGCTCACGGTCAAGGGCAGCGTGCTGCGCCGCGGCCGCGCCGGCACCGTCGGCATCGCCTGCGCCGTCGACGCGGGCGCCACCGCTCCGGAGACGGGCACCCCGGCCCCCGGGCACGGCGGGTGACGGGAGCGCTGCGATGCCGCACAGCTGAGAGCGCGTCGGCGCACATCCGATGCCGGCGGTCCGGGGTGCGAGGCATGAAGCCTTCGACAGCTGTGCTGCTAGTGCGGTAGCCGGGCGCCGCCGGGGGTGGTGGCGAAGACGTGGGCGTGCGACGGGTCGATGCGGACGTGCACGACCTGGCCTTTCTCCGGTGGATTTCGCCAGTGGACCCTGGCCACCATTGGCTCGTGCCGTCCGCCCACCTGAGTGCGTCCGAAGATGAACGCTTCCGAGCCGAGTTCTTCGACCACGTCGACCTCGAGTTTCAGTCCGCCGGAGTCGGCGATCTCGACGTGCTCGGGCCGGATCCCGAAGACAACCTCCCGGCCGGCGGCCGCCAGGGTGTCCCGCGGCACCGGAATCACCTGCCCGCCGAAGCGGATTCCGCCGTCGGTGACGGGCACGGTGAACAGGTTCATCGACGGTGAACCCATGAATCCGGCGACGAAGACGTTCGCGGGCCGGTGGTAGAGCTCGCGCGGTGACGCGCACTGCTGCAGCACCCCGCCCTGGAGGACGGCGACCCGGTCGCCCATCGTCATCGCCTCGACCTGGTCGTGCGTGACGTAGACGGTGGTCGTGCCCAGGTGGCGCTGCAACTGGGCGATCTGCGTCCGGGTCTGCACCCGCAGCTTCGCGTCGAGATTCGACAGCGGCTCGTCCATGAGGAACACCTGAGGCTGGCGGACGATGGCGCGGCCCATGGCAACTCGCTGCCGCTGGCCCCCCGACAACGCCTTCGGCTTGCGGTCCAGATACGCGCCGAGGTCGAGCATGTCGGCGGCCTCGGCGACGCGGCGGCGGATCTCGGACTTGTCGGTACCGGCGAGTTTGAGCGCGAAGCCCATGTTCTCCGCGACGCTCATGTGCGGGTAGAGGGCGTAGTTCTGGAACACCATCGCGATGTCGCGTTCCTTGGGTTCGGCGTGCGTGACGTCGCGGCCGCCGATGGTGATGCGACCGCCGTCGACGTCCTCGAGGCCGGCGAGCATGCGCAGCGACGTCGACTTACCGCAGCCGGACGGGCCGACCAGGACGAGGAATTCGCCGTCCTCGATGTGCAGGTCGAGTTGGTCCACCGCGGGGCAGTCCGAACCGGGGAACAGTCGGGTCGCGTGGTCGTACGTGATGGTTGCCATGAGAAAAGAGAGTCCCTCCACCGGCAGGAACGTGCCGGACGATCCGAGTGAGGTGAGTGGTGTGGGTATCGGTGCTGTCAGGGCGTCGTGGTCGAACTGTCGGTACCGGTGAACGGCACGTAACTCGAGGAGGAGATGGTGCCGAATTGCGGTCCGTCGCCGTTGTCGAAGCCCCACGTCGTCCAGTTGCCGTCCCGTGTCCGCCGCATCTGCACCGCGTACAGGTCGGCGGTGTCGATGTTCGCCGCCTCGGTGATCTTCCACGGCCCGAGCGGGGACTGTCCTTCGGCGATCCAGGTCCCCGCTTGGTGCCCGGCGTGAACGCTGGTGTTCTTGGGCGCGCAGGAGAACACCAGGACCGGTTTCCCGTTGACGGTGTGTGCCTGCAGGACTTCCATCTCGCCGAATCCGGCGGGCGTCGAGAGTGGGGGGTGGATGTGCCAGTGGCTCAGGTCCTTGCTGGTGGCATGGCCGACGACGGCGCGGCCCTCGGGATCGCCGGAGTTGGCGCGGGCGGTGATCAGCATGTGCCACCGACCGGCGTGTTCGAAGACGTAGGGGTCGCGCCAGGCTTCGTCCGGCCAGGTGCCCTCGCCGAGGCGTTCGTACCAGCGGCCGTCGGCCTCGAGGACGAGGTCGGGGTCCTTGGTCCAGGTGACCAGGTCCGAGGAGGTTGCGCGGCCGATGCGTTGTACGAGGCCGTTCTCGGCCCGGCTCACGCCGGTGTAGAACATGCTCCAGCGTCCGCCGGTGTCGCGGACGACGGAGCCGGTCCAGGTCGCGAGGTCGTCGAACGCCGGGGCGTCGGAGGCCGCCACTGCGTCGGCGGTCAGGGTCCATTGCTCGCCGTCCCGCGAGGTCGCGTGTCCGATGGCCGCACGGTAGTGGCGGCGTTCGCGGTCCTGCAGGGCGCGCGAGGCGCGGAGGAAGAACAGGTGGTAGTCGGTGCCGTCGTCGGTCATCCAACTGTCCCAGACCCAGTGGTCGGGAAGGGCGAGGCGCATCAGGTCTCCTGGGGTGTTCGGCAATCGGGGCGCGACCGTCGTGCTCTCAGCGCGGAGAGTCGTCTGCGGTCGCCGCTGTCGGCCGCCTTCGGTCCGGCGCCGGTCCGGTGCTGGCGCGGACGGTGAGTGTCACCGGGGCCGTGACGGCGGTGGGTACGCCGCCGTCCGCGGTGGGGCTGGGATTCAGCGTTTCGAGGACCAGGCGGGCGGCGATCTCGCCCTGCTCGCGGACGGATTGGTGCACCGTGGTCAGGTCGGTGAGTGCGGCGAGGGGGTGATCGTCGATCCCGACCACGGAGACGTCGTCGGGTATCCGCAGGCCCCGGCGGCGCAGGGTTCTGATCGCGCCGAGGGCGAGTTCGTCGCTGTGCGCGAACACCGCCGTCGGGGCGTGCTCCGGGGCCGCGTCGAGAATGTCGGCCATCGCCGATGCGGCGTTGAGGCCGCCCCAGTCGACGTCGCGGATGAGAGCGTGATCGACCGCGATCCCGGCCTCGGTCAGGGCGTCGACGTACGCCGCCGAGCGGCCCGGGCGGGCCGGCCAGCCCGGCTGGTCCGGGTCGTGGGCGGCGATCATGGCGATGCGCCGGTGGCCCAGTTCCAGGAGATGGTCGACGGCCAGGCGGCCGGCACGATAGTCGTCGATGCAGACGTAGGGGTAGTCGGCGTTCTGCCCGCCGGCGGCGATGATGCTGACGCCCATCAGGGCGAGCCGTTCCTGCTCGTGCTGGTCGACCGGGAATGCGACCACCACGACGGCGTCGACCTTCCGGCGGGCGGGCAGCCGGGTGAAGAAGTCGTGGCGGTCGTCGGGGCCGCCGACCTGGTACAGCAACAGGTCGAAGTGGGCCGCGGAGAGCACCGTTTCGATGCCGCTCACCATCTCGCCGAAGAACCAGCGCTCGAGGTGGGGGACGGCCAGCGCCACCCGTCGTGTCGGGCCGCCGGCGAGGCGGACCGCATCCGGGGAGACGACGTAGTCGAGACGGCGGGCGGTGGCGAGTACCTTCGCCTTCGTCGCCGCGGACACACCGTACGAGTCGTTGAGGGCGCGTGAAGCCGTCGTCAGTGAGACCCCGGCCTCCCGGGCGACGTCGCTGAGGCTCAACGCTGCAGGTCGATTGGACACAAGCCCGATGGTAGACCGATCGACCTTGATTTCGGAAGCGCTTCCGACATACGCTTCGGAAGCGCTTCCGAAATGTGATGCGCATCTCAACGCGGAGGAGTTATGGACTCACACCACTCGACCCCGGCCCGGCGGGCACGCAGATTCGCCGCCCTCGCAGGCGCCGCGGTCCTGCAGACGGTGGTGGCGTGCGCGCCGCCGGGCAGCGGTAACACCGCGACCCTCCCGACCGACCCGGTGCCGGTGAACATCGATCTCGGCACCGACCCGATCGAGTTGACCCTGTACGACGGTGCGGGGTTGAAGAAGATCGACGAGGCCCTGATCGCGGCGTTCACCGAGCGCCATCCGAACGTGACCATCACCCCGCGCTACGACCCGGACGAGGTGCAGGCCGTCAACGCCCCCCGGGTGCTCGCGTCGGAGAATCCGCCGGACATCGCGCGGATCATCGCGCTGCCCGCCGCGGTAGCCAACCACCAGCTCACGGCCCTCGATCCGTGGGCCGACGCCTACGGCTGGAACACGCTTCCACCGGGGCAGAGTGCCATGTACCGGGTCGATGCGAACGGAATCCGCGGCACCGGCCCGCAGTACACGATGGCCAGCGGGTTCACGGTGACCGGGCTCTACTACAACAAGGAGCTTGCGAACCGGATCGGGATGGTCGAGCCGCCCACCACCGTCGCGGAATTCGAGCAGGCCCTGGCGTCGGCGAAAACTGCCGGACTGATCCCGATCATGGCCGGCAACAAGAGCGCGCAGGTCACCTTCCTGGTCCAGATGATGCTGAACAACGCCCTCGGCCCGGACGCGGTCAACGGCTGGGTCTTCAACGCGCCCGGCGCCACCCTCGACACCCCCGCCGCGGTCGACGCGGCCGCGGTGGTGGCCGGCTGGGCAGCGAAGGGCTACTTCCCCGCGGACACCAACGGCACCGACGCCACCGCCGCCGCCGGACGGTTCGCTGCGGGCGAGGCCCTGTTCTATGTCTCCGGGAACTGGGATGCCGCGACCCTACAGGCCAAGATGGGCGAGAACGTCGGCTTCACCCTTCCACCCGCGCCCGCCGGGTCACCCGTGCTCGCCATGTCCGACCCGGTGTCGAACTTCGCAATACCCTCGGGGTCGGACGACAAGAACGCCGCCGCAGCCTTCCTGGACTTCCTCCGGTCCGACGCGGGCCGGCAGGTCGTGGTCGACGCCGGCTTCGCCCCGTCCGGTACCGGCCCCGTCCCGGCCACCGCACCCGGATCGCTGGGCGCCCAGATCCAGGCGGCCTTCGACATACTGGTCGCCGCCGACGGCCAGGTCCAATTCGTCCAGAACGCCACCAACGGCATGTCCGGCACCTGGCTACCGCAGGTCCAGATGCTCGTCGCCGGCCGAACCACGCCCGGCGAGATGATGGCCGCCGTCCAATCCGCATACGAGCAGGACCTCCTGAGATGACCTCCACCGCACACGCCCCCCAGACATCCCCCACCCGGGCGTTCCCGCATCCCGTCGCAACCCGGCCGGGGCGGGGCCACCGCGCCAAACGGGCCCTGACCGGATGGCTGTTCGTCCTGCCCGCCGCGGCGGTGTACACCGTCTTCGTCCTCCGGCCGCTGCTGAGCACCCTCTGGTACTCCCTCTACAACTGGGACGGCATCTCCGTCGGCAGCTGGGTGGGGCTCGGCAACTACCGCCGCGTGCTCACCGACCCGCAGCTGCTGTCCTCGATCGGGCACGCGTTCTTCCTCATCCTGTTCTTCACCGTCCTCCCGGTGATCGGCGGCCTTCTCGTCGCTGCCCTACTCCAGGAGATCCGCATACGCGGCCTCGGAACCCTCACCCGCACCCTGCTGTTCCTACCGCAGATCATTCCCGGCGCGGCCGCGGCGGTCGCGTGGGTGTGGATGTTCTCGACCAACGGCACCGTGAACCAACTGCTCTCGGCCGTCGGCCTGGGCGGGCTCACCCGCTCCTGGCTCGGCGACTTCGACTGGGCCCTGCCCGCCGTCGGCGTCATCGGCACCTGGCTCGGCCTCGGATTCTGCACCATCCTGCTGATGGCCGGCATCGGGAAGATCGACATCTCGATCTACGAGGCCGCCCGGCTCGACGGCGCCAGCTTCCTCAGCACCTTCCGATACGTCACCGTTCCAGCCCTGCGGGCCGAGATCGGGGTCTGCGTCACCGTCACCATCATCGCCGCCCTCGCCAGCTTCGACATCGTGTTCATGTCCACCCAGGGCGGACCCGGCTACGCGACCACCGTGCCCGGCGTCCTGATCTATCAACTCGGCTTCACCGAATCCCGGGTCGGTCTCGCCAGCGCCCTCGCTGTCGTCCTCACCGGCCTGATCCTGATGGTCATCCTGCCGATCCAGCGCTTCTTCAGAGAGAAATGATCATGAAAACCTCCGCTCGCCAACGGATTCCCGGACTCGTCCTGCTGCTCGGCACCATGATCTTCTCGATCCTGCCGTTGCTCAGCATGCTGTCGGCGGCACTGCAACCGCAGGGCACCGTCCCGCTCGGGCTGTCGTGGCCGTCGAACCCGCACTGGCACAACTTCCTCGACGCCTGGCGCGTCGCGGAGGTGACACCGCTGATGGTCTCGAGCATCATCCTCGTCGCCGGCGTCGTCCCCGTCGCAGCGCTGTTCGCTGCGATGGCCGGTTACGGGCTCGGGCAGCTGCACGTGCCCGGAGGCACCGTCGTCTTCCTGCTCCTGCTGCTGGGGTTGACTCTCCCGAAGGAGGCGACGATCGTGCCGCTCTACTACCAGCTGCGCGAGATGAACCTGCTCAACACCCGCCTCGGACTCATCCTGGTTCTCATCGGCACGTTCACGCCCTTCGCCGTCTTCTGGATGCGAGCCCATTTCCTGTCCATGCCGAAAGAGCTCACCGAGGCTGCGGCCCTGGACGGGGCGGGCCCCTGGCAGGCCTTCCGTCACATCCAGATCCCGCTCGCGGTCCCGGCGCTGGCCTCGCTGTGTCTGCTGCTGTTCCTGTGGACCTGGAACACCTTCCTGCAGGCCATCGTCCTCATCGACGACCCCGGTAAGCGGACCATGGCGGGCGCACTGCAGAACTTCGTCGGCCAATACTCGACCGACGTCGTCCTTCTCAACGCCGGATCCCTGCTGATCATGGCCCCGACCATCGTGGTGTTCCTGCTGTTCCAGCGCCACTTCGTCAAGGCGATGATCGCCGGCGCCGTCAAGGGCTGACCGTGCCCGCCCACACCACCACGCCCACACCACCCGCAGGGGAAACCATGCCCACATCACGACAGTGGTGGCACGACGCTGTCATCTACCAGGTGTATCTGCGCAGCTTCGCCGACGGCACCGGCGACGGCATCGGCGACCTCGCAGGGCTCGCCGAGCGCCTGCCGTACCTCGTCGACCTCGGCGTCGACGCAATCTGGATCACCCCCTGGTATCCGTCACCGATGGCGGACGGCGGCTACGACGTCGCCGACTTCCGCGACATCGACCCGCTCTTCGGCACTCTCGACGACGCGGACACCCTGCTGGCCGCCGCCCACGCTGCCGGACTCCGCATCATCATCGACCTGCCCGCCAACCACACGTCCGACACCCACCCCTGGTTTCGGGAGGCGTTGCGCAGCGCCCCCGGTTCGCGGGAGCGCGCCAGGTACTTCTTCCGCGCCGGCCGCGGCGACACGGGCGAACTCCCGCCGAACGACTGGATCAGTGCATTCGGCGGACCGGCCTGGACCCGCACCACCCGAGAGGACGGACAAGCCGGCCAGTGGTATCTGCACTTGTTCGCACCCGAACAACCCGACCTCGACTGGACCAACCCCGAGGTCCGCACCGAATTTGCTGACGTTCTGCGCTTCTGGTTCGACCGCGGCGTCGACGGCATACGCATCGACGCCGTGTCGGCGATGGCCAAGGTTCCCGGACTGCCGGATGCCGGCCACGCACCGGGAGCCCGGTTCGAATCCAGCACGTGGGTCGACAATCCGCACTGGGATGTCGACGAACTTCACGACATCCTGCGCGAGTTTCGCACCATCGCCGACGAATACGGCCCCGACCGCATGTTCGTCGCCGAGGCGATCGTCCGCAGCCCCGAACGTCTGGCCCGCTACGTGCGTCCCGGCGAGTTGCACACCGCCTTCAACTTCGACTTCCCCAGAGCGGGCTGGGACCCGGCAGCACTGCGCGAGGCCATCGACCGCAGCCGCGAGGCGCTCCGCGAGGTCGGTGCGCCGACCACCTGGGTGCTCTCGAGCCACGACGAGACTCGCCACCTCACCCGATTCGGGCGCGCCGAAACCAGCACACTGCCGATGACCCTGACCGCCGCCACCGACTCCGATCTCACCCTCGGCACCCGCCGCGCCCGCGCGGCGGCCCTGCTCATGCTCGCCCTGCCCGGCGGTGCCTACCTCTACCAGGGCGAAGAACTCGGCCTCGAGGAAGTCACCGACCTCCCTGCGGAACTGCTGCAGGACCCGACCTGGGAACGGTCCGGGCACACCATCCGCGGCCGCGACGGATGCCGGGTCCCGCTGCCCTGGAGCGGTGACCACCCACCCTTCGGGTTCGCCGCCGACCACGTCCAGCCGTGGCTACCCCAACCCGACAACTGGAAGTCGAAGACCGTCGCCGCCGAATCCGACGACCCCGATTCGATGCTCACCCTCTACCGCACCGCACTACGACTCCGACGCACACTGCCCGCCCTGCGCGATGACTCTTTCGGCTGGCAGCCGTCGGCCACCGATGCCCTCGTCTTCGACCGCGGACCGACGTTTCGGTGCGTCGTGAACCTGTCCCGTCAACCGGTTGCGATCGACCCGGACGCAACCGTCCTGCTCGCCTCCGCCGCCCTGACCGATGCCCGTTCTCTGCCACCGGACACCGCAGTCTGGCTGCGCACCAACCGATAGGGCCGTGACACAGCCACTCCATCGAAGAACTTGTCGGATCCGGCGGTGACCACATCGAACGAGCCTTCTCGCCCAATCCGCCCGATTTTCGGGGGACACTACGTCGAGCCCGTAGGTCGGCAGCCCGGCCCGGTTCCACCGCCCCCTGCCCTGAGCGCCGGGCTCAGCGAGCGCGGCTGACCGACGACATGTGGAAGTCGGGGACCCGCAGCGGCGGCATCGCGGTGCGGGTGAACCAGTCCTTCCATTCCCGCGGCAGGGTCCGCTCCGTGCGGCCCGCCTCGGTGGTGCGCCGCAGCAGATCCAGCGGGCTCTCGTTGAACCGGAAGTTGTTCACCTCCGCCGTCACCGCACCGTCCTCGACCAGGTACACGCCGTCGCGGGTCAGACCGGTCAGCAGCAACGTCGCCGGGTCGACCTCCCGGATGTACCACAGCGTCGTCAGCAACAGTCCCCGCTCGGTGCGGGCCACCATCTCGTCCACGTCGGCCGCGCCGCCGCCGGTCAGCACCAGGTTCTCCCCGGGCGCCGCCACCGGCGCCCCGAACTCGGCGGCCGCGGCCCGCGGGTACGCCAGCGCGTGCACCGCGCCGTCGCGCACCCAGTCGACCCGCCCGGCGTCCATCCCGTTGTCGAACACCGACACCGAGTTCGACGAGGCGGTGGCCGCGACGAACGGCGCGTACTCCAGGCCGGGGGCGGCCGGATCGGAGAACAGGGTCAACGGCAGCGCGGTGAGCCGTTCGCCGACGCGGGTGCCGCCGGGCCGCGACAGCGCGGTGTGCCCCTCCTCGGCGCCGCGGCCCTCCATCGACCACATCAGGTAGATCATCAGGTCCGCCACCGCCGACGGCGGCAGCAGCGTCTCGTAGCGCCCGGCCGGGAGGTCGACCGTGCGGCACGCCCAGTCCAGCCGCCGCGACAGCTCCGCGAGCAGGGACGGTGTGTCGACGTCGGTGAAGTCGCGGGTGCCGGCCCCGGCCCACGCGCTGGCCCCGTTCAGCCCGCCCCGCTTGCCGTTGATCTCCACCGATCCTTCCGGCTCGGTGAACCGGCGCCGCACCCCGCTGGAGGTGCCCAGCCAGGTCGTCGACACCCGGTGGTGGGCGAAGCCGTAGAGCTGATCGGCGCCGTCGAATCCCGCGGCGAGATCGTCGACGAGCCGCCCGAACACCGAGATGTCCGTCCCGGCCGCGGCGTCGGCCCAGTCGCCGGGCACGCCGTCGCCGCCGACGAGCGGCATCGCGTCCTCGGCCGGGGACGCCGCCGCGGCCGCCGCCCCCGCCGCCCGCACGGTCGGGGCGATGTCGGCCGGGTCGACGCTGCTCGACGTCACCACCCCGACGCGGGGGGTGTCGCCGCGCTGCACCGCGATCACCGTCCAGCTGCGCGAGCGCGAGATCCCGTTGGTGGTCATCGAATTTCCGGCCCACCGCAGCGACGCCTCGCCGGTGTCGGTGACCAGCACGATGGTCTCGTCGGCGGTCGAGCAGCGCAGCGCCCGCTCGAGCAGTTCCTGCGCCTCGATCATCGCCCGCCCTCCGCGCGTGTGTTGAGCACGTTCACCGACCGCAGCAGCGCCGACGGGCAGCCGTGGCTGACCGGGGCGACCTGACCGGGCTGGGCCTTGCCGCAGTTCACGGCGCCGCCGAGCTGCCAGGTCGACGGCCCGCCGACCGCCTCGAGCGACCCCCAGAAGTCCGTCGTGGTGGCCTGGTACGCCACGTCGCGCACCTGCCCGGCGAGTTCGCCGCCGCGGATCCGGTAGAACCGCTGACCGGTGAACTGGAAGTTGTAGCGCTGCATGTCGATCGACCAGGACTTGTCACCGACGACGTAGATCCCGTCGTCGACCCGGGCGATGAGGTCGGCGGTGGTCGTGTCGGCCGACGGGTCCGGCTGCAGCGATACGTTCGCCATCCGCTGGAGCGGTACGTGATGCGCCGAGTCGGCGTACGAGCAGCCGTTCGAGCGTCCCAGGCCCAGCCGCGGCGCGAACACCCGGTCGAGCTGGTAGCCCACCAGGATCCCGTCCCGCACCAGGTCCCAGGACTGGGCGGCGACCCCGTCGTCGTCCCAGCCGACGCTGGCGAGCCCGTGCGCGACGGTGCGGTCCGCCGTCACGTGCATGACGTCGGTGCCGTAGCGCAGCGTGCCGAGCCCGTCCGGGGTGGCGAACGAGGTGCCCGCATAGGCCGCCTCGTACCCGATGGCCCGATCGTATTCCGTTGCGTGCCCGACCGATTCGTGGAGGGTCAGCCACAGGTTGGTGGGGTCGATCACCAGGTCCGTCGGCCCGGCCTGCACGCTGGGGGCCGCCGCCTTCTCCGCCAGCCAGCCGGGGATCCGCTCCAGCTCCTCGTTCCAGTGCCAGTGCGCGTCGCCGGCCAGATACTCCCAACCCCGCCCCACCGGCGGGGCGAGGGTGCGCATCGTCTCGAACTCGCCGGTGCGCCGGTCGACGGCGGTGGCCTCGAGCTGCGGTGCCACCCGCACCCGCTGCTGGGTGATCGTCGAGCCGGCCAGGTCCGCGTAGAACGTCTGCTCCTTGACCTGCAGACAGCTCGCCGTCACGTGATCGACCCCGTCGGTGTCGAGCAGCCGCCGCGAGAAGTCCGTCAGCCGCGCCACCTTCTGCGCGGTGGGCACCGTGAACGGATCGACCTCGTACGGTGACACCCACACCGCGTCCGGGTAGACCGGTTCGTCGGCGAGCTCGACCCGTTCCCGGTTCAGCGCCCGCAACGCCCGGGCCACCTCGATCGCCTGCCCCGCGGTCGCCGCCGCGACGGCGGGACTCAGCTCGGCGTGCGAGGCGAACCCCCACGTGCCGTCGACCACCACCCGCACGGCCAGCCCCGTGTCGACACTGTCGACGGCCGCCTGCACGGCGCCGTCCCGCAGGCTCAACGACTGGCTGTGCACGCGATGCACCCGCAGGTCCGCGTGGGAGGCGCCCGCAGCGCGGGCGACGGACAGCGCGGCGTCCGCGAGCGCCCGCAGCGGCAGGGCGAGGAAGTCGGCGTCGACGGTGCTCACCCGCAACACCGTAGCGGCCCGTGCGCCGGCTCAACCGAACTGCTGCCATCCCAGCCGCACCACCATCACCAGCACCACGGTCAGCAGCACCACCCGCACGAACCCCGAGCCGCGCCGCAGCGCCGTCCGCGACCCGGCCACCGCGCCCGCGATGTTGCACACCGCCAGCGCCAGCCCCAGGGACCACCACACGTGCCCGGTCGCCGCGAAGTACACCAACGCCCCGAGGTTCGACCCGAGATTGATCACCTTCGCCATCGCCGCCGAGCGCACGAACTCGGTGCCGAGCAGCGTCGCGAACGCGATGATCAGGAACGTGCCGGTGCCGGGGCCGAGCAGCCCGTCGTAGAAACCGATCACCGCGGCCGCCAGCAGCACCACCAGCACCGTGCGCCGCAGCGTCGGGCGTTCGTGCGCCAGCGTCGTGCCGACCTGCGGTCGCAGCGTCACGAACACCGCGACCGCCACCAGCACCACCATCACGATCGGAATGAACAGGTCCCTGTTGATCCGCGAGACCGTCGCCGCACCCGCCGCGGCCGCGACTGCGGCCAGCGCCGCCGCCGGAGCCAGGACCGGCCACTGCAGCCGGATCCGACGGGCGAACGTCACCACCGCCGCGCCGGTGCCGCAGATGGCGGTGAGCTTGTTCGTCGCCAGCGCGGCCGCCGGCGTCAGTTGCGGGGCGACGACGAACAGTGCCGGCAACAGGATCAGCCCACCCCCACCGACGACGGCGTCGACCCACCCCGCGGCGGTCGCCGCCACCATCAGAACCGCCCAGTCGCCCGCACCCACGCGGCCATTCGATCACAGCGGTCGGGAGCAAAACCGCCGCGCCGTTCGTTGACCGGGTGTGACCGTCGCATCCGCATTCGTGCCGCCCCCGGCGCCTGGGAGGATCACCCCATGATCGCGCTGCTGTTCCTGGCCTACGTCGTCGTCGAGATCGGGGTGCTGGCCTGGCTCGGCTCCACCCTGGGCATCGGCGCGACGATCCTGCTGTTCCTCGGGGTGAGCGTCCTCGGCTACCTCGTCCTCGGCGCGCAGGGCCGGCGTGCCCTGCAGAACCTGGGCCGCGTCCGCAGCACCGCCGCCGACCGTGCCGGATTCGCCGGCGCCGCCGACCGTGCCCTCACGGACGGCGCCCTGATCGGTGTCGGTGCCGCCCTCGTCCTCGTGCCCGGCCCGGTCACCAGCGCCGCCGGAATTCTGCTGCTGCTGCCCCCGACCCGGGCCCTGCTGCGGCCCGCCGTCCGGGCCGTCGCCGCCCGCAAGGTGGCCGCGGCCGCCGCCCGCGGCGGCGGATTCCGCGGCGAACGGCTCGTGGTCGTCGACGGCGAGGTCGTCGAGCACACCGTCGTCGGCACCCCGCGCCTCGGCGCCGCGACACCCGGCGCGGGCACCGTGCTCGAGGGGGAGATCGTCGACCCCCCGCAGCGCCCGCACCTGCCCTGACGGGGCACACTGGGTAGCCGTGAGTTCCCCAGCCCCCCGCACCCAGCTTCTCGTCGGCGGCCGCATCTACAGCGCCAGCGCCCCCGACGCCACCTCGATGGCCGTCACCGACGGGCAGGTCGTGTGGGTGGGGGAGGACCGGCCCGGCCGCGCCCTGCACCCGGACGCCGAGACCATCGACCTTGACGGCGCGTTCGTCGCACCCGCGTTCGTCGACACCCACGTCCACGTCACCGCGCACGGCCTGGCCCTGACCGGCCTCGACCTGTCCGGCACCCCCTCCCGCGAGGACGCGCTGCACCGGCTGCGCGACCACGCCGCCCGGCACGCCGACGCCGTCGTCTGGGGCCACGGATGGGACGAGACCCGCTGGCCCGACCCCACCGCACCGACGACCGACGACCTCGACGCCGCCGCCCCGGGCCGCGCCGTCTACCTCACCCGCGTCGACGCCCACTCCGCGGCCGCCTCCACCGCGCTGCGCGCCGCCACCGACCTCGTCGGACTCGACGGCTACCACCCGCAGCGTCCGCTCACCGCGGCCGCGCACCACACCGTCCGCGCCGCCGCCCGCGCCCTGCTCACCCCCGCCCAGCGGGCCCGCGCCCGCGCCGCCGCCCTCGACGACTACGCGGCACACGGCATCGTCGCCGTCCACGAGTGCGGCGGCCCGGACATCGCCGGCCGCGACGACTTCGCCGAACTGCTCGCCACCGACCACGCCGTGCAGGTCCGCGGCTACTGGGGCGAGGCCGTCACCACCGCCGACCAGGCCCGCGCGCTCCTCGCCGCCACCGGCGGCCACGCCCTCGGCGGCGACCTGTTCGTCGACGGCGCCCTCGGGTCGCACACCGCGTGGCTCGCCGCGCCCTACACCGACCGCCCCGACTGCTGCGGCACCGCCTACCTCACCGTCGAGCAGATGGCCGCGCACCTGCGGGCCTGCACCGAAGCCGGCATCCAGGCCGGCTTCCACGTCATCGGCGACGCCGCCGTCGACGCCGCGGTGCAGGCGTTCGCGGCCGTCGTCGCCGAGCTCGGCGGCCCGGCCGTCGCGGCCCGCGGGCACCGGCTCGAACACCTCGAGATGGTCACCGCCGAGCAGACCGCCCGGCTCGGCGGCTGGGGCGTGATCGCCAGCATGCAACCGGCCTTCGACGCGCTGTGGGGCGGGCCGGACGGGCTGTACGCCACCCGCCTCGGCGCCGACCGCGCCGCCGGGCTCAACCCGTTCGCACCGCTCGCCGCGACCGGCATGTCGCTCGCCTTCGGCTCCGATGCACCGGTCACCGCGGCCCGGCCGTGGCCGATGCTGCGCGCCGCCGTGCACCACCGCACCCCGGGCAGCGGAATCTCCCCCCGCGCCGCGTTCGCCGCCGCGACCCGCGGGGCGTGGCGCGCCGGCGGGGTGCGCGACGGAGTCGCCGGCACCCTCGACCCCGGCGCGCCCGCGTCGTACGCGATCTGGGAGGCGGACGAGCTCGTGGTCAGCGCCCCGAAGGACAGCGTGCAGCGCTGGTCGACCGACCCGCGGTCGCGGGTGGCGCCGCTGCCGGACCTCGAGCCGGGCACGCCCGACCCGGTGCTGCTGCGCAGCGTGCACCGCGGCCGCGTCGTGTACGCACGGTGATCGGGCCGCGCGCCGCCGCCCGGCCGGTGGTGGCCCGCAGCGTCGCCGCCGTCGCGGCGGGGCTGCTGTTGTTCACGAGTTTCCCGCCGCGTCCGCTGTGGTTCCTCGCGCCGCTGGGCATCGCGCTGCTCACCACGATCCTGGCGGCGCCGACGCGGCGCCGCCGTGCCGGCTTCGGCTACGGCTACCTCGCCGGCCTGGGGTTCTTCGTGCCGCTGCTGCCGTGGGTCGGCGAGTACGTCGGCCCGCTGCCGTGGCTGGCGCTCGCGGCCGCCGAATCCGTGTTCGTCGGCCTGTTCGGGGTGATCGCGGTGCAGGTGCGTGCCCTGCCCGGTGCCCCGGTGTGGATCGCGGCCGGCTGGAGCCTGACCGAATACCTGAGGGCGAGCGTGCCCTTCGGTGGCTTCCCGTGGGGCCGGCTCGCGTTCGGGCAGCCGGACGGGCCGCTGGTCGGTCTCGCCGCGGTCGGCGGGGCGCCGCTGGTGTCGTTCGCCGTGGCGCTGACCGGCACCGGCCTGTGGGCGTGCGGCCGCGCCGGCCTGCGCTACGCCCGCGGGCACCGGGAGCGGTCACCGCTGCTGCGGGCCGCCGCGGTGACCGTCGCCGCGCCGCTGCTCGCGCTGGCGACCTGGCCGGCGCTGCCCGCCCCCGAGTCGGGCGAACGCATCGTCACCGTCGCCGCGATCCAGGGCAGCGTGCCGCGGCTGGGACTGGACTTCAACGCCCAGCGCAAGGCCGTGCTGAACAACCACGTGGCCCGCACCCTGGAGCTGGCCGACCGGGTCCGGGCCGGCACCGCGCCGCGCCCGGACGTGGTGATCTGGCCGGAGAACGCCTCCGACATCGACCCGCTGCGCAACCGCGACGCGGCCGCCGACATCGGCGCCGCGGCGGCCGCGGTCGGCGCCCCGATCCTGGTGGGCGCCGTGCTGGTCAACGGGGACGGCACCACCACCAACTCGGTGATCGTGTGGGACGCGGCCGGCGGGCCGGGGGAGCGGCACGACAAACGCATCATCCAGCCGTTCGGCGAGTACCTGCCGTACCGCTCGTTCTTCCGGTTGTTCTCCGACTACGCCGATCGGGCCGGGCACTTCGTACCCGGCGACGGCGACGGCACCGTCCACGCCGCCGGCATCCCGATCGGCGTGGCCACCTGCTACGAGGTGGCGTTCGACCGGGCGCTGCGGGACTCGGTGCGCGCCGGCGCGCAGCTGCTGGCCGTGCCCACCAACAACGCCACCTTCGGCGACACGGAGATGACCTACCAGCAGCTGGCGATGTCCCGGGTGCGGGCCGTCGAGCACGGCCGTGCCGTGGTGGTGGCCGCCACGAGCGGGGTCAGCGCGATGGTCGCGGCGGACGGTACGGTCACCGAGCGCAGCGCCCTGTTCGTGCCCGAGGTGCTGGTGGCGCAGGTGCCGCTGCGCACGACGGCTACGCTGGCTACTCGGCTCGGACCGATTCCGGAGCTCGTGCTCTGCGTCGGTGCCGTCGCCGCCGTCGGCGTGGCGCTGGTGCGCTCGCGCGGGCGGGGCACCACCGTGCCGGCCGCAGCCGGCACCGCGAGATGACCGGTCCACGGCCGGTTCGACAGGAAGGACCTTCGATGGCAGCGGCGACGCCGGCCGGGAACGACAGTGCGCCGAGCGCCCGGACCCTGGTGATCATTCCGACGTACAACGAACGCGACAACATCGGCCTGATCGTCGGCCGGTTGCACGCCGCGCTGCCGCACACGCACGTGCTGATCGTCGACGACGGCAGCCCGGACGGCACCGGGGACGTGGCCGATCGTCTCGCCACCGCGAGCGAGGGCCGCATCCACGTGATGCACCGCACGGAGAAGAACGGTCTCGGCGCCGCGTACATCGCCGGGTTCCGTTGGGGACTCGAGCGCGGCTACACCGTGCTGGTGGAGATGGACGCCGACGGCAGCCACGCCCCCGAGCAACTGCACCTGCTGCTCGAGCGGATCGACGCGGGCGCCGACCTGGTGCTGGGCTCGCGGTACGTGCCCGGCGGCACGGTCGTGAACTGGCCGTGGCACCGGGAGGTGCTCTCCCGCGGCGGCAACATCTACTCGCGGCTCGCGCTGGGGGTGAGGATCCACGACATCACCGGCGGCTACCGCGCCTACCGCCGCGAGGTGCTCGAGAAGCTCGATCTCGCCGCGGTCGCCTCGCACGGCTACTGTTTCCAGGTCGACCTCGCCTGGCGGGCCGTGCAGGCCGGGTTCACCGTCGCCGAGGTGCCGATCACCTTCACCGAGCGGATCATCGGCGAGTCGAAGATGAGCGGCAGCATCGTGCAGGAGGCCCTGATCAAGGTCACCGTGTGGGGTGTGCGCAACCGGTGGACGAAGCTGCGCGGTCTGCTGCGCCGCTGAGCAGCGGCCGGGGGGAGGGGTGGACGCCGACGGGCGTGCACCCCTCCCGGGTGCCGGGGCTCATTCGACGTTCTTGACCTCGATCTTCTTCCCGGCCTCCTGCTGCTCGGCGAGACCGATCGACACGGTCAGGATGCCCTTGGTGTAGGACGCCTCGACGTCGTCGTCCTTCGCACCCGGGGGCAGGGTCACCGAACGGCGGAACGAGCCGTAGTGGAACTCCGAGCGTCCACCCTCGGACTTCTCCTCGGTGCGTTCGGCCGTGATCTCGAGCTGCCCGGCGTTGATCGAGACGTTGATGTCCTTCTCGGGGTCGAGCCCGGGCAGTTCGGCCCGCAGGACGTACCGGCCGTTCTCGACGCGGTCCTCGACGCGGATGAGGTTGCCGCCGAGGGCGGGACGCAGGCCGGTGAAGGGGAAGGCGTCGAAGAACTCGGACAGGTCCGGGAACACCGAACGGGGACGGCGCGCTGGCACAGTGGACATGTCTGCTCCTCTCTGGGAGTCGGATCGATGGGGAGGTCGTTCCGACTCCATTCGACTCCTCTCGACGAGGTCCCGACAGGGCCGGAAGTCCCGGACCCGGCGGCGCCGAACGTTCGAAGAAGAGGTACTAGGGCAATCGATCGTTCGGCACCGAGCAGGACCGCCGAACGTTCGTCAGGCCGGGTCCGCGGTGCGACGATCGCGTTCGCGCCGCAGCTCGGCGACCTGCACCTGCAGCTCGGCGATGTGCGCGCGCGCCTCGCGCAGCTGGGTTGCCCGCTCGTCGGCCAGTTCGGCGCGCACCATCGCCAGATCCGCCTCGAGTTCGGCGACGCGCTGCCAGGCCTCGGCCGCGGCCCGCAGCGCCTCGTCGCGTTCGGTGCGCAGCCGTGCCGCCTCGAAGTCCACCGCCCCCGTCCCCGCCGCCCGGGGGGCTGCCGGCACGGCGCCGATCCGGGC
>NZ_JAALEG010000094.1 GCF_011058165.1 Rhodococcus aetherivorans | reverse complement strand
GGGGGTGGCTGCGGGTGGGCTGCTCGCGATGCGGAACAGGTTGGACCAGGCCTGTTTCCATGCCCAGTCGGTGGGCAGGTGCAGGGTCAGCCGACGAGCGGAAGAGGCGATCCGGGCCGGGACGTTGATCAGGTGAGTACGCAGCGTGGCCCAGCGGGCGCGGGCGTGCCGGGCCGAGGCGGCGACACCGGCGGCGCGAGCAAGGTTGAACGCAATCACCGTGTGCGCCAGCCAGGCGGCGTTCGCCGCGTACTTGCCCGACGGCAGATGCGCGAGCGGACCGCCCTTCAGCTCGGCGATGACCTGCTCGACGATCGCGTGGTCACGGTGCCGGGCGTCGGCCTCGATCGTGGTCAGGGCCGAGTTGGTGACAAACGCGTGATGACGATGGGTGGTGAACAACTCGCCCTGCCCGGTGTCTGCGGCCGGGTTCAACCGCTTGACCCGCCGCACCACCAGCCGGCAGGTCACATGCTCACGCTTGCGACGGGAGGTGAAGATCGTGACCTCGGTTTCGGCGACCTCGGCGTCGGACACCCACCGATTCTCCTGCTCGTCGTAGACGGCGTCGGGATAGTCGATCGCCGTCCACGCGGCCTCGTCGATCGAGGCGATTGCCTCCCTGATCTGCGGGTTCATCCGGGCGGTCACCGAAAACCAGGCTCCGGCCCGCCGCGCGGCGGCGACGAACGCGTGACAAAAGTACGCCGAGTCCGCCCGCGCGAGAATCTGCCCACTCGCCCCGGCGGAGCGGGCGCAGCCGATGGCCTGGGTGAGCAGCCGCCCGCACCCGGTGTGCGAGGCGACGTTGCCGCGGCGGAGCCGGGCGCGGGCGATCACCGGCGCCGCGGACGGGGTCGAGAGCACCGCGACCTGCGCGTTCAGTCCTCGGACCCCGGAGTACCCGAACGCCGCGGCTTGCTTGGCGTAGCCGTGGACCTGACCGATGGTGTCGTCGACATCGACGAACGCGATCTCATCCGCCCCGTCGAGCAAGCCCGGCAGCCGCGTGGTCAGGCCGGCCAGCAGACGCGCCGCCACGGCGTCGAGCTGCTGAACATGCCCGTGGGTAAACGACCGCAGGTAGGTGCCGAGCGTCGACGGCGCCCGCACCCCGCCGAACAGTCGGTTCATCGCCCCGTGGCGGAGAACATCGAGGTCATCGATACTGTCGGCGCCGGCGAGCATCCCCGCGACGATGCTCGCGGACTTGACCGCCGGGTTCGGTGAACCGACGCTCAGATGCCGGCCGAACAGCTCGTGCAGGCCGGCGGTCTCGGCCAGTCGCATCACGGGTACCAGCCCTGCGGCCGACACGAGGTTCGGATCATCGAAAACCGGCGTGACGGTGTGAGATGCTTTCACCTGCGAGATGCCTCTGTTCTGGTGCCGGAATCTTTGTGTGGTAACTCAGATTCTCCTGCCCGGCAGGGGCTCTCGCGTTCTACGACACGCTCACACCGTCACACCCGCGGTGGATCCCGGCTGAATCAGGCAGGAACTGCGCCGCCGGCGCGGTACGCGGCGATGTGGGCGTCGCGTTCTGCGTCGGACATCTGGTTCAGCAACACGTTCGGGCTCTGGAAGGTGTTGCCCCGCACGTCGTCGAGGGTCCACATCTTCTTCGGGTCGAGGTCGAGGTGCGGCTGACCGACGAGGGTCTTGCCGTCGTCGCGCACGTACCCGAGGTCCTGCACGATGTCGGCGAGATCCTTGTCGTGGTGCAGGGTCTCCCATTCACGGAAACCGGTGAGGCGGCCCATGTTCGGGGTGGGACGTCCCTCGTACTCGCTGCGGAACGCGACGGCGTCGGTCCAGTAGCAGGTCTCCGAGCAGTAGGTCCGCCACTGGTCGTCCACCTTCTCCACGACCATGTCCTCGCGGATGAGGGCGGGCACCATGCACGTCCAGCAGCGGTGCGGGTACTGGTATCCCACCTCCTCGAACGCGATCGGCTTGTTGCGGCCGGGGTAGGCGAGGCGGTTGTAGTTCTCCCACCACTTGCCGTACTTGGAATACCAGCCCGGGTACTTGTGCTCGAACCACTCGAAGTCCGCGTCGGTCATGGCGTCGATCCGCCAGTAGTTCACCGGCCAGCCCGTCGCGAAGAACCGGGCCACCTCGTGGACGTAGCCCTTCTCGGTGATGCGCTTCCACGCCTCCTCGACGAGGTCGTGCGGAATGGTCAGCCCGTACTTCTCGAGCGGGATGAGGTAGCTGCGGTAGTAGTCGTCGTAGATCCACCGCCGCCACATCTCGGCGTAGCTCTCGCGATCCTTGCGGCGGTCCTTGGTGCCGTACTCGATGAAGGTGCCGATCGCGGCGTCGACCACGCAGTGGTTGTTCCACCACGCGTAGCGCAGGTCCCGCTCGAGCAGCGGCCGGTTCCGCTCGTCGGCCAGCGCCATGAGCAGGATCGAGTAGCCGTTGGAGATGTGCCGCGACTCGTCGGACTGCACCGAATGGAACACGGTGGGCAGCAGGTAGTCGCCGTTGGCGGCCGCCTCGTCGGGCATCGCCACGAACAGGGTGTTCGTGAAGGCCGTCTCCGCGACCACGGTCAGGTAGATGTTGGCCGCGGTGATCGCGTCACCGGTGATGAAGCCCTCCCCGAACTGCCGGCCGATGGTGCCCGCGTAGTTGTTCGCGAACGCCTTCTCGGTCATGTCGAACCCGGCGGGGTCGATGTAGTTGTTCATGTAGAGCTTCTTGAGGTTCATCTGGATCGTCGAGTGACGAACCTCGTCGATCATCTGCACGGCGAGCCCGTTGTGGATCTCGGGGTTGGGCACCGCGTCGATGGCCATCGGCATCGCGCGGGCCGCCGAGATCTCCGGGAACGGGATGATCGAGAGGAACAGCTTCTGCCACTCCAGCCAGCGCTGCTGGACCTGCCGGAACATGTTCCCGCGGATGGCGCCGTCCATCGCGCCGTAGACCCGGTTGTCCTTCTCCTCCTCCATGGGGAAGTAGGACCGCATGATCTGCTTGAGAGGGTCCTTCTTGGGGGCCTTCTCGAACGTGTAGTCGGTGCCGAAGCGGGTGGCCGGCGTCGCGAACGTCGGTTCCCACGACAGCTCGGTGATCTTCGCATGGGCCTTGGTCAGGCTCTGCCTACTCAATGTGCGCCTCCTGGATCGGGAGCCGGCTCGGTGCCAGCCGTGGACGGTGGGGTGTGGATGCAGATACAACCCGCGGGCGCCACCCCGATCTGTCTCAATGTGAGACGCAGGTCACATTCGGCACAATTACCCTTGTGGACGCAGGGCCCGATGAGAATGTCCCCGTGACAACTCCAGACGACCGGGAGACCGAGGTGGGTGAATTCAGCCGAAGCAGTTCCCAGGACCACACGTCACTCCGGGAGGCACGCGAGGCGTTCCACTCGGCCGATCAGGCCGCGGACGATCCCGGCGACCGCCGGGTCCGGAACTGGCTGCGGGTCTCGTGGCTGCGGTCTCGGGCGGCGAAGGTCGACGTGGACCGCCCGAGCGCCGGCTACGTCGAACCGCTCCCGGTCGACACCGTCCTCACCCGCGCGGCCCGCCCGGTGCTGTCCGCGCTGTCGGCGGAGATCGAGAACGAGCCGGTGTCCCTGATCCTCACCGACGCCAAGGGCACCGTGCTCAGCCGCTACGGCGGCGACCGCGGCCTGCTGACCGCCCTGGACCGGGTCGACCTCGCTCCCGGCTTCCGCTACGCCGAGTCCCAGGTGGGGACCAACGGCATCGGGACCGCGCTCGAGGTCGGTGCACCCCTGCTGATCCGGGGGGACGAGCACTACAGCGGGCACCTGCGGTTGTTCTCCTGCGCCGGGGCCCTGGTGACGCACCCGATCACCGGGACACTCCTCGGCGTCGTGGACCTGACCACCAAGACCGAGAACACGAACTCGCTGCTGTTGTCCTTCGCCAAGCTGGCCGCCACCCGCATCAGGGAACGGATCCTCGAGGAGGCCAACGAACTGGACCGGGCCCTCCTGCACGACTACCACGCGGCCTGCCAGCATTCGGGTCGCCCGGTCATCGCCGTCGGCGACGAGGTCCTGATGATGAACGCCCAGACCCAGCAGCAGTTCGACTCACGCGACCAGGCCGCGATCATCGACCGGACCCGCGACGCCCGCGGGCGGGCCGAACCGTTCACGATGCTCGCCGACCTGCCGAGCGGGATCACGGCGCGGCTGTCCTACCAGCCGACCTTCGTCGAGGACAGGCTCGCGGGCGGGGTCGTGCGGATCAAGGAGCAACTCGCCCGGACCCGGAGCCCGCGCGCCGCGAAGCAGCCGGCGTTGCGCGCGCTGGCCGGTCGCAGCGCGCAGTGGCAGCACACCGTCCACGGCGTCGTCGAGGCCTGCCGGCGACGGGAATGGCTCGTGCTCGACGGCGAGCCCGGAGTCGGCAAGACCGCGCTGATCCGGGCCGCGCACGAGCACGTCCGGAGCGACCGCGGCCTCGCGGTGCTCGACGCGGCCGCGGTCGACGGCGGGGAGCTGCTGGAGCAGGCGTCGGCTACGCTCGAGGGCGGCTCCGACCTGGCGGTGCTGCACGCCCATGCGCTCGGCGACGACGATCTCGCCGGTCTCGGCCAGCTCCTGCAGACCGTCACGCCGGACACCCTTCCGGACGACCCGTGGGTGGCGCTGACCATGCAACCCCCGCAGGAGGAGAGCGACACCCACTCCCTGCTCCGACTCTTTCCGAAGACGCTCTCCGTTCCCCCGCTGCGCCATCATCTCGAGGACGTCCCCGAGCTGGTGCGCTTCCTCCTCGACGCCGCCGGCGCCACCGACCTCACGCTCTCGCCGGCCGCGGCGAACCAGCTCATGCGACTGTCGTGGCAGGGGAACGTGACCCACCTGCGCAGCGTCCTCGAGGAGACCTGCCGGCGCCGCCGCTCGGGGACCGTCGAGATCGGCGACCTGCCCGCCGAGTGCCGGGCGACGACCCGCCGGAACCTGACCCGGCTCGAGTCCCTCGAGCGGGACGCGATCGTGGACGCACTGGCCCTGCACGGAGGCGACAAGGCGGCGGCCGCGAAGGCGCTCGGCATGTCGCGGGCGACGATCTACCGCAAGATCCGCGAGTTCGGCATCACCCTCTGATTCCGAATATCAAGTGCCCGTGTCAAATTGAGACACCGGGACACCGCTCCTCAGGAAACACTGCTGAGCGCAGAGACGTTCGCCCCGCCAGCCTGGGGTGACCAGACAGGAGTGATCGATGACCGACCACAACGGACTCACCACCGCCGCCGGCGCGCCGGTGCCGGACAACCAG
The DNA here is from genome assembly GCF_011058165.1 of Rhodococcus aetherivorans. Taxonomy (GTDB): domain Bacteria; phylum Actinomycetota; class Actinomycetes; order Mycobacteriales; family Mycobacteriaceae; genus Rhodococcus; species Rhodococcus aetherivorans. The sequence goes on along the minus strand of NZ_JAALEG010000094.1, from coordinate 17,946 downwards.
AACAGTCTCACGGCCGGGGCGCGCGGACCCATGCTGCTCCAGGACGTGTGGTTCCTCGAGAAGCTCGCGCACTTCGACCGCGAGGTCATCCCCGAACGACGGATGCATGCAAAGGGTTCCGGAGCATTCGGCACCTTCCGCGTCACGCACGACATCACCCGGCACACCAGGGCCGCAGTGTTCTCCGCCGTGGGCAAGCAGACCGAGGTGTTCGTCCGGTTCTCCACGGTCGCGGGGGAGCGCGGTGCCGCCGACGCCGAACGCGACATCCGCGGCTTCGCCGTCCGCTTCTACACCGAGGAGGGCAACTGGGACGTCGTCGGCAACAACACGCCGGTGTTCTTCTTCCGCGACCCGCTCAAGTTCCCCGACCTCAATCACGCCGTGAAGCGGGACCCCCGGACCAATCTTCGCGATCCCGAGAACAACTGGGACTTCTGGACCAACCTGCCGGAGGCACTGCACCAGGTCACGATCGTCATGTCCGACCGCGGCATCCCCGACGGGTACCGGCACATGCACGGATTCGGCTCGCACACCTTCTCGTTCGTCGATGCCGAGGGCACCCGTTCGTGGGTGAAGTTCCACTTCCGCACCCAGCAGGGCATCAGGAACCTCACCGACGAGGAGGCCGCGGCCGTGATCGCCGGCGACCGCGAATCCGCCCAGCGGGACCTGTACGAGGCGATCGAATCCGGCAACCACCCGAAGTGGACGCTGTACGTGCAGATCATGCCCGAGGCCGACGCGGCGACGTACCGGTACCACCCCTTCGACCTGACCAAGGTGTGGTCCAAGAAGGACTACCCGCTCATCGAGGTCGGCGAGCTGGAACTGAACCGCAATCCGGACAACTACCACGCCGACGTCGAACAGGCCGCCTTCTCCCCGGCGAACATCGTTCCCGGCATCGGGTTCTCACCCGACCGGATGCTCCAGGGCCGGCTGTTCTCGTACGGGGACGCCGCGCGCTACCGGCTCGGCGTGAACCACCACCAGATCCCGGTGAACTGCCCCCGGGCCGCCGCGCACGTGAACTCCTTCCACCGCGACGGCGCGATGCGCGTGGACGGCAACCAGGGCAGCGTCCCGAGCATCGAACCGAACTCGTACGGCCGCTTCCGGGAGCAGCCCGAGTACGCCGAACCGCCGCTCGCGGTGGGCGCGGTCGCGGACCGGTTCGACCATCGGGCGGACGACGAGAACTATTTCGAGCAGCCGGGAATCCTGTTCCGCGGCATGTCCGCCGAGCAGCAGACCGTGCTGTTCGAGAACACCGCGCGTGCCATCACAGGGGCATCGGCGGCGACGATCGAGCGGCACATCGCCAACTGCACCCAGGCCGATCCGGCCTACGGCGAGGGAGTTCGCAAGGCCTGCGAGGCACTCGGCGCGCTGTGAGTCCCGTGGTGTCCCCCGGCCCCGTGCGGGTGCGGGGGACACCGCCTCACCCCAGCCAGTCCAGTACCGCGGCGGCGGTCCACGACTGCTGCATGCTGCCGAGCGGCTCGCCGGTGAACGGCTCGTAGTACTCGGCGAACGAGCCGTCGCTGGCCTGCCGCAGACCCTCCGCTCGCAGCAGGTGAGCGCGCTCCGCCCACCCGCGGCGGGCGAACGTCCACGAGAACAGCCACGTCATCACCGGCCACACCGGCCCGCGCCAGTACTCGCGCGGACGGAAATCCCGGGAGACGGGGGAGGTGGACGGCGGCACCGCGTAGCGCAGGTCGGGGTGGCCGCAGAACTTCGGGCCCTCGAAGGTGCGCAGCAGGGCCCGTTCGGTGCCGCGGGGCAGGCCACCGCACAACAACGGCGCGAACATCGCGAGCGTGTCGGTGGCCATCCAGCGGCCGCTGCGCAGGTCGAAGTCCTTGGCGGCGCCGGTGCGCGGATCGGTGGTGTCGAGCACGCCGCGGCGGAACCGGTCGGCGTACTCGTGCAGCTCGCGGACGTCGGCGTTCGGACGCGAATGCTCCTCCCCGATGACGGCGAGCACGTCGCACGCGAGCGCGAACACGGCACTGACGAACACGTCCTCGACGGCGAAGCTCATGGCCGTGGCCAGGGCGTCGTCGTCGTAGCGCACTTCCTTCATCTCCTCGAGCAGCCACAGGTAGCGGGCGTACTCGGCGTCCGTCGGCCGCTGACTCGGGTCGCCGACGTGGGCGAGGTCCTCGCGCCGGAACGTCGGCACCGCGCCGGCGACGACGTTCGCGTAGGCCGCGTCCCACCGGGGCGAGTTGTCCATGCCCGATTCCCAACCGTGGTAGAGCGCGATGCGGCCGTTGCCGTCGAGGTCCCGGGCGCGGGCCAGCCACCGGTGCCAGCGCACCAGGTCGGGCCAGCGGCGGTCGAGGAACTCCTCGGCGACGGCGCGGGTGCTGCGGCCGTGCCGGCGGCTGTGGTCGAGGATGCGCTGCACCGCGATGGCGTGCACGGGCGGCTGGGTGATGCCCGACGTCTGCGGGCCCAGTGGCGCGGCGGCGGCGAGATCGGTACAGGCCCAGCGCGCCGGACCCGGAAAGTAACCGTCCACCCCGCTCGCGAACACGATGTGCGGGATCATGCCGTTGCGCCACTGCGCCGAGAGCAGGGTGTCGAGTTCGACGACGGCCCGCTCGACGCTCAACGGGGCCAGCCCCACCGCGACGAACGCCGCGTCCCAGCTCCACATGTGCGGATACAGCTTCGGGGCGGCACTGGTCATCGTGCCGAGGTCGTTACCGCGCAGCAGGTAGGCAGCCCGCGCGGCGAGCTGGGTGTGGGTGAATCCGCGGTCCGGCATCGCATCATTGTGCGACCGTCCCGGCGTGGGCGCGCGCCGAGGGGCAGGTGGACCGCCCGTCGCGGGGTGCCGGAAATCGGACATCTTCACGCGTCCCGACCGTTGTTTCTGTCCGAAACGGCGCATCGATCGGTGCCGACGCCCACCAACCTTCCCGCACGAGATCTACGGTGGGATCCGGAAACCGTCCCGCGGACCCGAGGAGTATCGGCAGATGAGGATCACCGGCGCAGTCCTGGAGGAGATCGGCCGGCCGCGGCCGTTCGCCGAGTCGAAACCGATCAGCGTGTCCGAACTCGAGCTCGACGCGCCGGGACCGACCGAGCTGCTGGTAAAGATCGAGGCGGCCGGGGTGTGCCACTCCGATCTGAGCGTCGTGGACGGCAACCGGGTCCGCCCCGTACCGATGCTGCTCGGGCACGAGGCGGCCGGCCGCATCGTCGAGGTGGGCTCCTCCGTCGACGACTTCCGGGTGGGGCAGCGGGTGGTCATGTCGTTCCTGCCGAGATGCGAGGCGTGCGACAGCTGCGCGGAGGACGGCCGGCTGCCCTGCACGACCGGGTCCGCCACCAACAACGCCGGGGAACTGCTGCACGGCGGCCGTCGCCTGCACCGCGACGGCCACCCGGTGCACCACCACCTCGGGGTCTCGGGTTTCGCGACGCACGCGGTGATCGACCGCGCGTCGGCCGTCGCGGTCGACGACGACGTGCCGCCCGACGTCGCCGCGGTGCTCGGCTGTGCCGTGCTCACCGGCGGGGGCGCCGTTCTCAATGCGGCCCGGCCGCGGCCGCAGGACAGCGTCGCGATCGTCGGCCTCGGCGGGGTCGGCATGGCCGCCCTCCTCACGGCCGTCGCGCAGGGCGTCTCGCGCATCGTCGCGATCGACACCCTCGACGACAAGCTCACCCGCGCCCGCGAGCTGGGAGCACACGAAACCTACACGCCGGCCGAGGCGGTCGAGCGGGGTGTCAAGGCCCGGTACGTCATCGAGTGTGCCGGCAGTGCACGGGCGTTCGAGACCGCGTTCGGTCTCACGGCGCCCGGCGGCACGACCGTGACGGTCGGCCTGCCCGCGCCGGCCGCGACGGCGGCGATCTCCCCGTTGACGGTGACCGCGGAGGCACGCACGATCGTCGGCAGCTACCTCGGTTCGGCCGTGCCGCGCCGCGACATCCCCCAGTACGCGCGGATGTGGCGGGAGGGCCGGCTCCCGGTGGAGGAACTGATCTCCGCACGGATCCCCCTGTCGCGCATCAACGAGGCCATGGACCAGCTCGCCGACGGGCTGGCCGTGCGTCAGGTCATCATGTTCGACGACTGACGGTAAGAGGCCGGGTGCCGGTCGGTCCGGGACCAAGGTCCCGGACCGGATATCTTGCGGGAAGTGGTTTTCCGGACGGCCGAGCGACCCGTCGAGCGGCACGGGACGAGGTGCCCGGCCGACTCGGCCACTCGGTCCCTCGCTGGGCGCCGGAGTGCTCCGGCCGATGGGCACAGTCGGCGGGAGACTTTGGGCCCTTTCTCCGAGTCCTCGGTCCCGCCGACGGCGGCAGAGTCGAGGGAGCGCTCCCGGTCCCGCCGGTGTGCGGTCGGTGCCCGCACCGCCCGGCTCGCCTGCGCGCGAGCATGTCCACACCTGTGGAACAACCTGTTGATCAGTACCTTTCGGCCCGATCGACTACCGCCTCGGCTCCCGCGCCCGTCCCGTCTGTCCGGGCACAGCGGCCGTTGCCGACACCCGCCGCCGGGCCTTCGCCGCCCCGCGGACGTGCTCCACGTCTCATTGCCGATGCGGATGCCGCGGTGCAAGAGTCAGCGCGCCGACGGTCGACGGCTCCGCTCCGTTCCGGGACGAACGCCTGCGCCGCCGTCTCGTCGGCCGAACGGGAGGACGCGGATCCACCCTCTCGCGGCAGCAGGTCGGAGCTCGATGCCCCACCCGGACGACGGTGGGGCCGAAGTCAGGAGTCGTGGTCATGGTTGATGTCGCGCCGATACTGAGGAGGCCGGACGCGCAGCGGCCGTATCCTCCGACCCGCCGCCCGAAGGGCTCGACGATCCTCACGGTCGTCACCTCCACCGACCACAAGGTCATCGGCGTGATGTACATCGTGGCGGCCTTCGCGTGGTTCCTCATCGGCGGCCTCATGGCGCTGCTCATCCGTGGTGAGCTCGCCGTGCCCGGCCTGCAGTTCCTGTCCAACGAGCAGTACAACCAGCTGTTCACCATGCACGGCACGATCATGTTGCTGCTGTACGCGACTCCGGTGTTCTTCGGCTTCGCCAACTATCTGCTGCCGCTGCAGATCGGCGCTCCGGACGTGGCCTTTCCCCGACTCAATGCGGTGGGCTTCTGGCTCTACGTCTTCGGCGGGCTCATGGCCGCCACCGGCTTCCTCACCCCCGGAGGCGCGGCCGACTTCGGGTGGACGGCGTATGTGCCGCTGACGAACTCGCTGCACTCGCCCGGCGTCGGTGCCGACCTGTGGATCCTCGGACTCACCGTCGGCGGTCTCGGCACGATCCTCGGTGCGGTCAACCTCATCACCACCATCGTGTGCCTGCGCGCCCCCGGCATGACCATGTTCCGGATGCCGATCTTCACCTGGAACACCTTCATCGCCTCGCTGCTGATCCTGCTGATCTTCCCGCTGCTCGCGGCGGCGCTGATCGCCCTGTTCGTCGACCGCCAGTTCGGCGCTCACATCTTCGACCCCGGAACGGGCGGAGTCATGTTGTGGCAGCACCTGTTCTGGTTCTTCGGTCACCCAGAGGTGTATGTGCTGGCGCTGCCGTTCTTCGGCATCGTCTCGGAGATCTTCCCGGTGTTCTCGCGCAAGCCGATCTTCGGTTACTCGGGTCTGGTCTACGCGACCCTGGCCATCGCGGCGCTCTCGATCGCGGTGTGGGCGCACCACATGTACGCCACCGGCGCCGTGCTGCTGCCGTACTTCTCCTTCATGACCTTCCTGATCGCGGTGCCCACCGGCGTGAAGTTCTTCAACTGGATCGGCACCATGTGGAAGGGCCAGCTGACGTTCGAGTCGCCGATGCTGTTCTCGGTCGGTTTCATCGTCACCTTCCTGTTCGGCGGCCTGTCCGGCGTCATCCTCGCCAGCCCGCCGCTCGACTTCCAGCTGACGGAGTCCTATTTCGTCGTGGCGCACTTCCACTACGTGCTGTTCGGCACCATCGCCTTCGCCACCTACGCCGGCATCTACTTCTGGTTCCCGAAGATGACCGGGCGCATGCTCGACGAGCGTCTCGCCAAGTGGCACTTCTGGCTGACCTTCCTCGGCTTCCACACCACGTTCCTGGTGCAGCACTGGCTGGGCAACGAGGGCATGCCGCGCCGCTACGCCGACTACCTGCCCTCGGACGGGTTCACCACCCTGAACATCATCTCGACCGTCGGTGCCTTCGTGCTCGGCGCCTCGACCCTGCCGTTCCTGTGGAACGTGTTCAAGAGCTACCGGTACGGCCAGGTCGTGACCGTCGACGACCCGTGGGGTTACGGCAACTCCCTCGAGTGGGCGACGAGCTGCCCGCCGCCGCGGCACAACTTCTACGAGCTGCCGCGCATCCGCTCCGAGCGCCCGGCGTTCGAGCTGCACTACCCGCACATGAGCGAAAAAATGCGGTCCGAGGCGCACGTGGGCTGGGGTTCGCACGCCCAGACCGCTCGCGCGATCGAGGGGAAGCACTGACATGGAGGACGGACGCCGGTTCCGCCGGTACACGACACTCGGCGAGACCCGCACCCGCCCCGACCCGACGGCCCTGCTGATCGCGATGCTGGTGCTCGCGGTGCTGCTCGCGTCCCCGTGGTGGCTGGCCCCGGCCCCGGCCGTGCTGCTGATCGTCGCGGCCCTCGCCGGCACGGTCGCGGTCGGTGCCACCAGCCGGAGGACGATCGTGCCGACCCGGTGGTCTTGACGTCCCGCCCGGGCTGAGTACTGCATCGACAGTGTCTGATGTGGGGGTGTGTGGTGGCGCGCGGGCACTGGTCCGGCCGGCGCTGCGCCAGTTCGACCAGTGCCGGCACCAGGCGGAGATTCCGTGGAGCATGTCGTCGCGCCCCTGCGGGAGCGTGGGTACGGCGCCACGGCGTGTGCACGCGAGGCTCCGGCCGCCACCACATCCTTACGGTGCCGTAACTTACGGTGTCGTAACTTACGCTAGGGTAGTCGCATGGCCATCTCAGATCTTCAGGAATTCGCGCATCTGACGGACGCGGATGTCGAGGCCCTCGGCCGAGAGCTCGATGCCCTCCGGCGCGACATCGAGGACTCCCGCGGCGAACGCGACGCCCGATACATCCGCAACACCATCAGGTTGCAGCGCAGCCTCGAGCTCGCCGGGCGAGTGACCCTGTTCGGCAGCCGGCGCCGTCCGCTGTGGTTGCTCGGCACGGGTCTGCTCGGCGTGTCGAAGATCATCGACAACATGGAACTCGGGCACAACGTGATGCACGGGCAGTGGGACTGGATGAACGATCCCGAGATCCACTCCGCGAGTTGGGAATGGGACAACGCCGACCCGTCGGCGCACTGGAAGCAGACCCACAACTATCTGCACCACAAGTACACCAACATCCTGGGCATGGACGACGACGTGGGATTCGGCCTGATCCGGGTCACCCGGGACCAACGGTGGAAGCCGTTCAACGCCGGCAACCTCGTCTACAACGCGTTGCTAGCGCTGCTGTTCCAATACGGCGTCGCCATCCAGCACCTCGAACTCGGCAAGGTCGCCAGGGGCCGGGACGACCGTGCCGAAACCAGCCGTAAGCTGCGTGAGGTGGGCCGGAAGGTGGGCCGACAGATCGGCAAGGACTACGTGTTGTACCCGGCCCTCACCGGGAGGGCGTGGAAGTCCACCCTGACGGCCGACATCACTGCCAACGTGATCCGTAATCTGTGGACCAACGCGGTGATCTTCTGTGGGCACTTTCCCGACGGCGCGGAGAAGTTCACCAAGGCGGACGTCGACAACGAGAGCCAGGCCCGCTGGTATCTGCGACAGATGCTCGGCAGCGCCAATATCTCCGGTGGTCCGTTGATGGATTTCATGACGGGCAACCTCAGCTATCAGATCGAGCACCACCTGTTCCCGGACCTGCCGTCCAACCGGTATGCCGAGATCGCCGTGCGGGTGCGCGCATTGTGCGGCAAATACGACCTGCCCTACACCAGCGGTCCGCTCGCGGTGCAGTACCTCAAGACGTGGCGCACCATCGCGAAACTGTCGCTGCCGAACAAGTACCTCAAAGACACTTCGGACGCCGCCCCCGAGACCGCATCCGAACGCGGCTTCGGCGGGATGCCGGTTGTCGATCCCGTCACCGGCCGGCGGCGCGGACTGGCCACCACGATCCGCGCGAACCGCCGGATTCGTGGCGTGCGGCGACTTCTGGGGATGCGCTGATCGACGCGTAGGTGTTTCGAAGTGCCGTCGTGCGGACTCACAGCCGGGCACGGCCGACGAGATGATCGCCGCGCACCCGCCGAACCAGTGGCGCCGCACCCCCGCCTGCACCGGACCCCGGCGCACCAGGTGCACCGACCTCACCACGGTCGCCGGGTCCCGGGGGCGGGCCGATGGTCATCCGCCGGCGCTGTGGGTTGCGGCGAAGACGACGAACACCACGAACAGTGCCGCGGTACCGAGCACGGCACCGGTGAGGGCCTCCCGATGGTTCGTTGCCAGGCCCTTGTCGACCCGGTCCAGGCCGACCCAGCCGCAGACCACCGCGGCCAGCCCGGCGGGAATCGTGATCAGGTCACCTATGAGGGGAACGAAGGCGAACACCGCGGCGGTGATTCCCGCGACAAGCGCGGTGCTACCCGCACCGTTGCGGAACGGCGACTCGGTGGAACGGTGTGGCGGCATACCAGCTCCCCATTCAGGACAAGGCGATCATGTCCGTCCATGGTGCCTCGCACCGCTGGATCTCGCCGCACTACCCGTGCGCCGGGCAGGGGCGTCTCGGCTCGGCCGCGGCGCATGCCGTGACCGGCGTCCCTGCGTCAAGGCCGGGTCTGCCGGGCACGCAGGGCGGCGATCATACGGTGGAGTTCACCGAGGGTGACCCACAGTCTGCATGCTTCGTCCTCGAATCGTTGGGCACTGACCGCGAAGCCGTGCCGTTGTTCATCGGCGGCGCAGTGCTCAGCAAAGTTGATCCGCGCTGTGACCTGCTCGAATTCTCGCTCGAGCACGCCGAGAAAGAGCTGAGCCTGTGCCCGGTCGGCACGGCGGGCCGCAGCCTCGGCATCGGCTGGCCCCACCGGACCGGGGCGGACGGATGCGATGATCATGAGAGTTCGAGGGTCGCGTCGCGGACCATGTCGAGTGTGCTGGCGTGCGAGGGGCCGGTCGGAGTGCTCGCAACAGTGTGGAGCAGCAGGGTCACGGTCGGGCGCGGGTAACGGTAGCGGGCGCAGGCCGCATCAAGGCAGTCCTCGATCACGGCACTCACCTCGCGTTGCTCCAATGCCGCAGCCGCAGGAATGCTCGCGTCCGCGATGGTGATCGCCAGTTGACTCAGTAGCACCCCGTGGCGGCGCCGGATGTGTTCCATCGCGGCGACCGCACGGTCGATACAGGCGTCCAGGCAGCGTTCCCCGGCCCCGGGAGTCTCGAGTGCGCAGCACATCCCCGCCAGGCGCAGGTGCTGTCGGTGCAACACCCGCTCGACGCCGGCATCGATCGTGCCGACGTCCGCGACGCACTCGGACACGTCGATCCAGACGTTCTGCCTCGGCCGTGATCGGGCGAACAGGTGCCAATGGGCGAGCATTGCGGACCTTCTCCTTGATCAGGTGGCCCGCGCCGTTGCGGGTCCTTCCATCCATACCGCCGCCGAGGATCGAAACGGATGCGTCTTGACGCTTTCCTTATGCTCTGGACCGAAAGCTTGATGCGGTGCTTACTCATCACCCAGCTTCGCGGGGCCCGTGGCGCCCTCGCTCGGAACGGGGGCGACTGTCGGAGGCTCGGAGCGTTCGGCATGCAGATCGGAGTACTCGAGCATCGGAGCGCATCCCGTGCCGGCGGTCGGGTTCGATCGAGCGATGCAGGAGAAGCGAATCAGAGGCGCAGGCCACAACGCGGTGTGCTGTTGCCCGCCGTGACGGGCACGGGGCGGCGGCTCCTCGGTCCGGAGGCGTAGAGATTTCGCAAGGATCCGACGGCGAGTCTTCCCTGCCGGGTCGGGACGGGCCGATGCTCGTTGGTGGTCGAAACCCGTCGACGCGAAGGAAGGATACGTGCGCGTGAGCGACATGCTGACCACGTGGATGCTCCTCGGGGCGTTCGTGACAGCCGCCTTGGTCATCCGCTACCTCAACACCGCTTCGGACCGGCCGACGGCCCGGGCACCGCTGCGCTATGTCCGCCGCCCGCCGGTGCCGCCTTCTGGGATCCCGGTGGTCCGCTACTGCTCGCCGGCTCCGGCCGCAGAGCGGACTCGACGGCAATTCCCGTCGGCCGACGACGATGTGCTGCTGCTGATCGCGGTCGGATGACCACCCTCGTGCCGCTGTGCGCGATCGGCGTGTTCGTCGATTTCACCCTTGCCCAAACGGCGATGGTGCGGCACTGATGGTGCACGCGTGGGCCCGGGTGGCGCATGCGGATACTGCTCAGTGGTACGGGTACGGTCCTGGCCGGCACCGCCGGTGCCTGGCTCCTCGCGGTTGCTTTGCCGCTGCTGGTGGCCGGGATGTGCACGATCCGCCGGACGTTCCGGCATCGCCGGTACGTGTGCCGGTGGCCGATGCCGTCGTCTGCCACACCCGCAACCGTCTCGCCTCGGTCCACGCCACCCCGTGCGAGCGTGACCTCTCACTCCGATCGGAGAATCCCGATGCTCGACGATCTTGCCCCCGTCCTGTTGCTGATCGGCGTCCCCACCCTCGTCCTGCTGACAGTTCGCCGCCTCAACCTCCGCGACTGCCGGCACGAGCCACCTGCCGACAGCCCGCATACCGGAGGCCGCACCGTAGGGTCGGAACCGCCGCACGGCCCTACCGACCCACATCCGCCGGGGTCTCGACGGACCCGCCACACGCCCCCGCGCGGGTGCGGTCCGTCGGTCGCCGATGGGGAGTGTCCTTATCGGACACTCCCTGTCGCGACAACCACACCACCGGTCCGAGTCGGCGAAGCGCGGGGGAATCGGGTCGGAATCGAGGATGACGTGGCGTGAGCACTCGGCGGCCGGCAGCTCGGAGCATCCGCACGCGTGCGCAGTGGAGACCCGTCAGGGGTGGCTCACTGTGTGAGGAACGTTGGCGAGTGGTCGGTGTGGAAGCGGGGCAGGGCGGCGCAGAGGGCGGACAGGTCGTTGCCGCTACGAAGGACGGTGCCGTCGGGCCGGACGATGACAGCGCGCGCCCGGCCGCGGCGTAGCCAGCGGTGCAGATCGGTGTCCGGCCGAGCCAGCAGGACTGTGCCACCCCGTTGTTCGATGGCGGTGCGTTCTTCCGGGGTCGGGGAGACGGAGGTGACCACCGCGAACCGGCCGGCGACGACCTCGGCGAATCGGCGACCCTCGTCGAGGACCGGATTCGGGATCAGGCGGCCCGCTCGGCTTCTGCGTAGTCGGGGTCGCTCGATGAGACTGGAGCGGCGGAGAGCCGGGGTCTCGTTGTCCATGATCTTGTCGCTGAGGCCCGGCACGCGGTGCAACAGCGGTAGGGCGACGCGGCGGATGAGATTACCGAGTTCGCCGCCCTCGGTCATGGCCATTCCGACGAACTTGGCCCGCCGGATCAGCGCCAGTGCGTGGGGCTTGCGTTCGATCTCGTAGGTGTCCAGAGCGCTCTCAGGCAGATCCCCGCGGAGGACGCCTGCAAGTTTCCAGGCGAGGTTCATCGCGTCCCGCATCCCGGCCCCCATCCCCTGTCCGATGAAGGGCGGTGTGAGATGGGCGGCGTCGCCCAGCAGAAACACGTGCCGGTCGCGCCATCGGTCCGCGATTCGGGCTCGAAAGGTGTACTCGGCCAGACGGACCAACTCCAGGTCTTCGGCCGGTGTGTTCCTTGTCCATGGCGAGATGAGGGGATGCAGTCGGGCCATTTCGCGATAGTCCTCGGCGCTCTCACCGGGATTCAGACGGAACTCCCAGCGGTAGCGCGTTTTTCCGATCCGCATGTACGTTGCCGCGCGCACGGGGTCGCACACCTGGTGCACGCCCTCCCACTCGCCGAGGTCTGCGGTGGTGGCGACGTCGACAACCAGCCAGCGTTGTTCGAACTTCAGATCCCGCATCGTTGCCTGAATCTGTTCTCTGACCATGCTGTTGGCGCCGTCGCAGCCCAACACGTATCTGGTCCGTACCGATTCGTGCACGCCGGTGCTTCGGTCGGTGAAGTCGACGCGAATGCCGCCGGTCTTGTCGTGGGCCAGCCCGGTTACTTCGACGTCGCCGCGCAGAGAGGCCCCTGGGTACCGTTCCAGATTGGCGCGCAGGATCTCCTCGAACTGCGGCTGATCGAACATGTTGGCCTCGGGGTAGCCGTGTACGCCCGGACCGGGGTCTCGGTGGAACTCGGTGAGAATTCGCATGTTCCGGTCGAGGAGCCGCAACCCGAGGCACGGCCGGGAGATCGCCGCGAACTCGTCGGCGATCCCGAGGTGCGCCACGATCCGGTGAATCTCACCGTCGAGGTGGACCGCCCGCGGCTGCGCATAGACGCCCTCCCAGCGCTCGAGTACCAGGCACTCGACCCCGTGCTGAGCAAGCAGCGTGGCGGCGGTCAGTCCGGTGGGTCCGGCACCGACGATGACGACCGGGACAACCCGCTCGCTCATCGGATCGATCCGAACAGGACGACGAGGTAGGCGAGGATCAGCGCGCTGACGAGGATGGCGGGCGTCATCTCACGCAATCCATCTCCGTTGCGTACGTGCGTAACGACGGCCCCTGCCATCAGGAGCAGGAGCCCGACGCCGGCCGCGGCGCCGAGCGCCGGTACGAGTCCGCCGAGCAGGAGACCGGCTGCACCGGCGACCTCGAGCGCACCGATACCCCGATACGTGCTGACGGAAATACCGACGTGGGCTGCCCGTTCCCGCATCGGCGAGGTTGCCGCCATCTTGCTCACGCCGAGCAGGAGGTAGAGGACTGCGAGCGAGACCGCCAGAACTAGGGATGCGGTAATCATTTGCGCACCATTACCTTCCAATTGATCGCATATCGGTCCAAGATCGCCTTGACCGCCGGTTCGCCGGCAGATCCGTCGATCTCGACAGTGGCAAGAATCGAACCGTCCGCTACGGACGCATGGATGCTGTCGACCCCTGCGATGGTGGCGAGGGCCTGCTCGAGCTCGCGCCGTGTCGCGTCCGCGCGCAGTGCGAGCTTGTAGGGCTTGCCTACCGCCGTGACGGGCAAGGCGTGGAGGATGGTCACCGTTCTGGGGGCCGCGGCCCGTTCGGGGACACGCTCACCCGCCCAGGCGTGCAGCTCTTCCTCGGTGATGCCGGCGTCTGCGGCAACGGTGACGTACGCGACGGGCACTTCGCCCGCGTGGGCATCGGGTCGTCCCACCGCGCTGACCGCGGTGACCTGCGGATGGGCCAGTAGGGCGTCTTCGATGACCGCTGGATCGATGTTGTGCCCGCCCCGGATGATGACGTCCTTCGCGCGTCCGACCAGGTAGATGAAACCGTCGCTGTCGACGCGCGCCAGGTCGCCGGTATCGAGCCACCCGTCGACCAGTTTGCCCATACCGTCCAGCACGTGTCCGTGTTCGTCGTGGGCGACAGCGTAGCCGGCGAACACCGTCGGACCGCTGATGGCCAGCACGCCGGTCGTTCCGGTGGGCAGGTCTTCCCAGCTGCCGTCTTCGCGGACGCGTACCACTTTGACCTGCTGATAGGGCATCCGTAGGCCCACCGCGCCGGGTCGTGGCGCGTCGGTGAAGCTGCGTACACTCGCGCAGGTTGCCTCCGTCAGGCCGTAGCCTTCGAGAAGGGGGACACTCGTGTGTTCCCGGAACTTCTCGACGACCGCAGTCGGCAGAGGCGACGCTCCGACCATGGCGAATCGCAGACTACTGATATCGGCGTCGACCGGGCGCTCCGCAAGGGCCGCGTATACGGTGGGCACCGCGCTCATCGACGCGATGCGGTAGTGCTCGACGATCTTCCAGAATTCGCTGAGCAGTACCGGGTCGCGGTAGCCGAGCGGGCCGGCCCATACCACACCCTGGCCCTTGAACAGCGGTGCCAACAGCGTGACCATCAAGGCATTGACATGGAACAGCGGCAGGGCGGCGAGTACCACGGAGTCCTGGTCCCACAACGAGTTCGCGGCCAGCATCCAGGCATTGGCGACCTCGTTGTCGTGGGTGTGGGCGGCCAGCTTCGGAACACCGGTGGTACCGCCGGTGTGAAACAGTGCCGCCATGTCGAACCCACGGGGGGGATCACCGGCGAAGCCGGAGGAGTCGATGTCGGCCGACAGCGCACCGAAATAGCCGATCCGCACTCCGTCGACTTCGGGCAGGTCCGCAGGGACGCCGGCGGCACCGGTGGGCCTGAGGACCAGCACTGCATCCGCCCCTCCGCTCACGGCAATCTCGTGCGCGACCTCCCATGTGTCGGCCGCAAGTTCCGGACCGGCCGCGACGAGTACCCGGGCACCTGAGCGGCGTAACAGTTCAGCGATGTGCTGCTGCGACTGTGCCGCGTTGATGGGGGCAGCGATGCCGGCAAGCTGCGCGGCGAGAGTCGCGGGGATCAGTTCGGCGCAGTTGGGCGCCATCAAGGCGACCGGGTCGTGGCGCCGCACGCCCAGACGATGGAGCAGGTTCGCGTAGCGGTGAACATCGTCGAGTAGTTCGGAGAAACTGCGCTGCAACGGCTCCCGCCACCGTGCGGCATCCGGGAGGACGGTGAGCGCGAGGCGGTCCGGCCACATGCGGGCCGCTCGGGTGAGCAAGGCATAGGTGGACTCCGGAAGCCCCCGATCTCGCAGCGGCACGGCCTCGATCGCCGTCACATCCGTGGGCGCTGCGTACCGCGGCCACAGCAGGTCGGTGGTCATCGCGCGTACCTCACCACCGTGCGCTGCCGCCCCAAGTCGATCGTCCCGTCGTCTGTGGCGACGGTGGCTTCGATGACGTCGCCGTCCTGCAGATAGTTCGAATTCCGGGCCTGGCCCGCAAAGAAGAGCTTCCATTTGACGGCCGGCGGCAGCAGGGAGGAGAGGATTTCGATCGGCTTCGGTGGGGCGCTCAGCGCCGTCCCGACCGGTGTTCCGGTCAGCAGCAGGTCTCCGGCATCGAGGCGTTGGAACCGGGTCAGCGCCTGCAGAGTCTCGGCCGGCTGGTAGATCATGTCGGCAACGGTCATGTTCTGGCGAGGCTCACCGTTGACCCAGAGCCGCAGGCGCAGGTCGGTGAACCGCTTCAGTTCGTCGGCATCGAGCAGTACGAGCGCGGGGCCGACCGGGGTGAACGTCGGGTACGACTTGGCCTCGTAGAACTGCGTTTTGGGAAGCTGGACGTCGCGCGCGGAGATGTCGTTGGTGACAACCAGGCCGGCGACGTGATCGGCGAGAGTGTCTGCGGTGATCGTGGTGCCGACGGGGAGTTCACGCCCGAAGACGAGCCCGATCTCCACCTCGTAGTCCAGTAGCCGGACATGGGCAGGACGGATCACGTCGTCGTGGGGACCGCCGATCGAACCGGATGCCTTTCGGAAGAAGGTCAACGGAATGGTGTCGGGGTTCATCCCCGCGTCCTTGACGTGCGAGGCGAAGTTCGTCATCTGTGCGACCACACGGCAGGGGGAGGTGACCGGGGAGAGCAACGAGAGGGTCTCGACGGGCACGGTGCCCTCGCTGGACGCCGCTGCCTCGACGGCTGGTCGGTCGGCCAGCAGTTGAGCGGTGGTGGTGGCCTCGGTGTCTACCCGGGCGGCACCCGTCGGTGTGACGACCCACCAGGCGTCGGCGGTGCGGAGGACAGAGATGGTCATGAGCTGGCAACTTTCAGAAGGCCGCGTAGGCGGTGGAGGTCGAATTCGTTGTCGGCGCGCAGCGCGAGGGCGATGGCGCGCAGTTCCTGGAGTGAGTCCCGACCGGGGCTCAGTCCGAGGAAGTCCTTGGTGGCGGGCGGCCCCCACTGGGCCAGTCCGGACGCGGTCATCGGTGCCCAGCCCGCCTCGAGCGTGTTGTCGAAGAGATCGCCGTCGCTGAAGTGCTCGACCATGAATCCGTCGGGGTCGCGCCAGTAGTCGAAGATCTGGCTGCCCTGGATGTGCCGGCCGATGCCCCAGGACCGGCGGTAGCCCCGGTCGAGCAGGTACTCGCCGCCCGCCGCGAGGGAGTCCAGGTCGGCGACCTGATATGCCGAATGCACATAGCGGTTGGCCGGGCCGAGAACCATCGCGAGAGTGTGATGGTCGGTGGGCGTGGCACCCCGGTCGCAGCGGATGAAGCTCATGATCGGGCCCCGGGCCCGTTGCCCCGGGTAGTAGAGGAAGTCGCTGACGATCAGTCCGAGGTGCTCGAGGTACCAGTTGAGCGTTTCGAGGTACTTCGTCGTCTGGAGCACGACGTGACCGAGCCGTTGCACGGTGGCCGGCGCGCGGGGTGGCCGCTGGGTGGCGTTCACCCGCCCGCGGTCGTGTCCGAAATTGAAGTGGAGCGGAGCCTGGGCGGCCAGCGCCGGCAACTCGAACGTGTCGGACACCACGCGGACTCCGAGAGCGCTTGGATCCACGAGGTCGACAGCGATCCCGCCGAGGCTCTCGGGGAGGGGCACGACCGCACCTCCGACTGCGTCCGCGAGTCGCAGCACGTCGGTCGAGTCGGCTGCCCGGAATGCGGGACCGACGAACCGCGAACGCGGGCCTCGGCGGATGAGCACGCAGGGCGAGCCGGGGTCTGTGCCGCGCAACTGTAGTTCGTGCGCCGTTCGGAGCGCCGTCGCAAAACCGAAGGCATGGGCGAACGCCTCCGCCCGATCGAGGTCGGGCTTCTCGAACTCCAGCCACGCGAGGTCGAACACCTTGATGATCGGCTCGGCGGCCTTCCCCCGGTGCTCGCCCGCCAGCGCGCCCTGCTCACTGTGCAGTCCGGTATGCGGGTCATGGTGGACACTCATGGACCACTCCCTTCAAGTTATGACGATATCGTCACTTACGAGGATATCGTCAGTCAAGAGTTTTTGAGGAATTCGTCACAATTGATGACGCGCCGTAGGGTAAGGCCAGGTCGGACGGATCAGAGAGAAGGGCACGCAGGCATGACGGAGCAGAACACCGACGCACCGAACCGTCTGGACCGGCGCAAGGCGCGCACCCGCGCCGCACTCGTACGCGCAGCCCAGTCGTTCATGGCGGCAGGGAAACCGACCGCGCCGATTCTCGAGATCACCCAAGCCGCAGATGTCGGGATGGGGTCCTTCTACAACCACTTCCAGACCAAAGAGGAGCTCTTCCACGCTGCCGTGGAGGAGGCCCTCGACCGCCATGGGGCGGTGCTCGACGAACTGACCGCAGATCTGGACGACCCCGCCCAGGTCTTTGCGCAGAGCTTCCGTCTGACCGGACGCCTCCATCGCAGGAATCCCGAGCTGAGCAAGGTTCTGCTCAGCAACGGTCTGAGTCTGATCGGCTCGGACAAGGGCCTGGCGCCGAGAGCTCGCCGGGACATCGAGGCAGCTGCCCGGTCGGGCCGGTTCAGCGTGCGCGATCCCGAACTGGCCATGACAATCGCAGCAGGCGCCGCGCTATGCCTGGGTCAACTGCTGCACGACCACCCCGAACGTGACGACGCGGAGGCCACCGACCAGGTCACCGAGGACCTGTTGCGCATGTTCGGCGTCTCGGCCGACGAAGCCCACGAAATCTGCCGACGCCCCTTACCCGACGCCGACTATCAGCCCCCAGCCGCAACCGCCACATAGCTCGTCTGCTTCGTCAGGATCGTCGGCAGGCGCGGCATCCCACCCGCCGTGATCTGGAACCTCGAATCCTTGGTGCGGATCGACTGCCGAGCATCACGCGGCGAGGACTAAGAGTATGTCTCATTTGGCCAGTTTCTTGAAGCAGGTCAGCGCAGCAGCGAGTTGGAGAAAGGCAGCGAAGTGCTCACCGTGACGTTCGTAGCGCATCGTCAGCCGGCGGTAGCCGCTCAG
>NZ_JAALEG010000093.1 GCF_011058165.1 Rhodococcus aetherivorans | reverse complement strand
GTCCGACCACCGACAGCACCTCCGGCGCCGCCGCGATCGTCGTGGCGTGGTCGTATCCCCGGATCACCGCGAGCAGGGCACCGGGGATCGTCCGCGACAGTTCGCGGGTGTCGTCGATCCGTTCGCGCGGCGGGAGGGCCGCGACGGCGGTGGCGTCGCCGTGCGCGGTCAGCCGGGTGCCGGGCACGAGGTAGGCGGTGTCGGTCAGCTCGGTGCGCACGTCACCGGCGGCGGTGCCGGTGACGACCAGCATGCGCTTGGAGCCGCGGGTGTCGCGGAAGGCGATGCGGTCGCCGGGTCGGCGACGGGCCAGCCACAACTCGTCGGTGACGGGGACGACGACCTCGCCCGCGGCGGCCGCGGGGCCCGGGCGGGTGAGCCGCACCTGGACGGGTGCGACGGTGCGGCCGAGCGCGTCCCGTTCGGGTTTGGCGTGCACGACCGCGGGACCGGGCGCGACGGGGCCCGTGCGCAGCTTCGGGCCGGCGAGGTCCATGGTGACGGCGACGTGCCGGCCGTGGGCCCGTTCGGCGCGGCGCACGTGGTCGATCATGGCGGCCCACGCGTCCGGGCCGTCGTGCGCGCAGTTGATCCGGACGAGTTCGGCGCCGGCGCCGACGATCCGGTGGACGAGTTCGGCGTCGGTGGCCGCCTCGCTCGGCAGCGTCACCATGATGCGGGTCCGGCGGCCGCCGTGGACGGGACCGAGCAGTGCGGTGGCGTGGCGTTCGAGCAGGCGCTCGCCGGTGACGAAATCGACCGGACAGGGCCGGGCATCGATCTCGGGCAGGTCGGCGAGGCTGCCCACGGCCCGGCGCACCGCGTCGACGGAGGCCAGCACGTGGGCCTCGGCGCGCCCCAGGGACGAGAGCCCCCACGCGGCGAGGTCGGACTGCAGGTCGCGGATGTCCCGGCGCCGCAGGGCGACGTAGTGCGCCAGGTTCTCCGCGCCGGGCCGGTGAGCGGGGTGGGCCTGGGCCCAGCGCTCGTCGGCGTCCGCGGCGGCGACGAGCCCGTCCCGCAGCTCGTCGAGCGCGGCGGCGAGGGCCGCGAGGTCGCCGTGCGCACCGGTCATGCGCCCACCGTAGGGGCGCGGAGTTTCGCGGGGTTTGCGCCCGGTTGAACAATGTCGTTCCGGCAACGACCGTGTCGGTGACCCGCACCGTCGCCTGCATCCCCGAGGATGGGTGTCGTGGGCGCACACGTGATCCTCGTTCCCGGATTCTGGCTCGGCGCATGGGCATGGGAGGCCGTCGCCGAGGACCTGCGGGCGCGGGGGCACAGGGTCGACGCCCTGACTCTGCCCGGGCTCGGGTCCGTCCGGACCGACCGCTCCGGCATCACCCTCGACGACCACGTCGGTGCCGTCGTGGATGCGGTGGCGGGCGGTGCGATCGTCGTCGCGCACAGCGGCGCCGGCCCGGTCGCGTACGCGGCGTCGGACCGGGTCCCGACGGACGTGGCCCGCCTGGTGTACGTCGACTCCGGTCCGCTGCCGGATGCCGCTGCACTGCGACCGGATCTCGATGCCGCCGTGGCGGAGATCCCGCTACCGCCGTGGGCGGAGCTCGAAGCCGACGGCAACAGCCTGCACGGACTCGACGACGCTGCGCTGCAGCGGTTCCGGGAGCGGGCGGTGCCGCATCCGGCCGGTCCGGCGCGGACTCCGCTCGCCCTGCACGACGACGCCCGCCTGAGGGTGCCGACCACCGTCGTGTGCAGCAGCTTCCCGTCTGGGGCGATCCCGCGGATGGCGCAGTCGGGGCATCCGGTGGCGTCCGAGCTCGGCCGGTTGACCGACGTGGAGTACGTCGACCTGCCGACCGGACACTGGCCGATGTGGTCCCGTCCCGCCGATCTCGCGGCGACGATCGATACGGCGGGGCGCCGCTGACGCGGTCGCTCGCTACCGGCCCGCGGCGAACAGGTCCTCAACGAACGCTGTGACGTCGTCCAGGGACGCCCGCATCGTCTCCAGGTGGCCGACGGGATACGACCGGAACACGAACCGCTCCCCGGCCGCGGTCAGGTCGGCGACGAGCTTGAACGTGAACGGCGCCGGGGTGACGGTGTCCGTCAGGCCCTGGCCGAGGAACAGTGGACGGTCGTAGCCGCGGGTGGGGATCTCGAGCATGTCGCGGGCGGCCCGGACCAGGGCCGGATCGTCGGTGCGTCGCGCCAGCAGGTCGCCGATCGACAGATCCCCGACCTCGGCCGCCGCCTCCTGGTAGCACAGGTCCTCCAGCCGGGCGAGGACCTCGCGGCCCCGCGGGCTGAGGAAGCGGTCGACGTCGACGTCGGGGCGGGTCGCGCGCATCCCGGCCAGCAGGTAGGCGATGAACACGGTGGTGCCGGTCAACGGCAGCGGCGGAAGGCGCGGGTCACCGAACGGCACGAGGTGCTCGATGTTCGACGGCACGCCCAGCGCGACGGCGCCGCGGTAGCCGAGCTCGGGTGCGTACCGGGTCGCGAGGGAGGCCGCGACCATCGCGGCTTGACCGCCCTGCGACTGGCCGAGTGCGACCCAGCGCGACCCGAGGGACGGTTCCACTGCCCGCGCGGCGCGCACCATGTCGATCAGGGCGTGGGCCTCCGACGGCCCGTCGAGGTAGGCGTGGAGGCCGGGGGTGCCGAGACCGGGGTAGTCGGTGGCGACGACCGCGTATCCCTGGGCGAGCCAGTGCGCCAGGTATCCGTTGTCGATGCGGCCGTCGACGGTGGGGGCGCACCGGTCCGCGATTCCGACCGCGCCGTGTCCCCACGACACCACCGGCCAGCCGCCGGTGGGCGCGGCGCCCGACGGCACGAAGACCGCGCCGGTGCTCAGGGCCGGCACCCCGCGCGGTCCGGTGGTGCGGTAGGTGAGCACCGACGCGGCGGACGCACCCGGCAGCCACCACTGCCGCGGCAACGGATCGACCCGGACGACGGTGCCCGGCGGGTCCGCCTCGCTGCCTGCGGGCCGGGCCGCCGCAACCCCGGCCGTGAGCAGCATCGCCGTCACGAGCGCGGCGACGATCCCGCGGACACGACCACCGGAGAACGTCCGTGCCACCCCATCCCCCTTCGCGGTCCGCGGCGCGTCGGCGCCGAGGTCAGCTCGCGGCCGCCACCTTCCGCGGCGCGCGCTTGCGCGCCGGCTTGCGGGCGGGCGCGGGCTCCTGGGCGACGGACTCGGCGAGCGCCTCGCGCAGGAACGTGCCGGTGTAGCTGCCCTCGACCGCCGCGACGTCCTCGGGCGTGCCCTGCGCGACGACGGTGCCGCCGCCGGAGCCCCCTTCGGGGCCCATGTCGATGATCCAGTCCGCCGTCTTGATCACGTCGAGGTTGTGTTCGATCACGATCACCGTGTTGCCCTTGTCGACGAGCCCGTTGATCACGCCGAGCAGCTTGCGGATGTCCTCGAAGTGCAGACCGGTGGTCGGCTCGTCCAGCACGTACACGGTGCGGCCCGTCGACCGCTTCTGCAGCTCCGCGGCGAGCTTGACGCGCTGCGCCTCGCCCCCCGAGAGGGTCGGGGCCGGCTGGCCCAGGCGCACGTATCCGAGGCCGACGTCGACAAGGGTGCGCAGGTAGCGGTGGATCGAGGTGACCGGCTCGAAGAACTCGGCGGCCTCCTCGATGGGCATGTCCAGCACCTCGGCGATGGTCTTGCCCTTGTAGTGCACCTCGAGGGTCTCGCGGTTGTAGCGGGCCCCGTGGCACACCTCGCACGGCACGTACACGTCGGGCAGGAAGTTCATCTCGATCTTGAGCGTGCCGTCGCCCGAGCAGGCCTCGCATCGGCCGCCCTTGACGTTGAACGAGAACCGGCCCGGCTGATAGCCGCGCACCTTCGCCTCGGTGGTCGCGGCGAACAGAGTGCGGATCTTGTCGAACACGCCCGTGTAGGTGGCCGGATTCGACCGCGGGGTACGGCCGATCGGCGACTGGTCCACCTGCACGAGCTTGTCGAGCTGGTCGAGCCCGTTGACGCGGGTGTGCCGGCCGGGCACCTGCCGCGCGCCGTTGAGCTTGTTGGCCATGACCGTCGCGAGAATGTCGTTGACCAGGGTCGACTTGCCGGATCCGGAGACACCGGTGATGGAGGTGAGCACGCCGAGCGGGAAGGCCACGTCGATGCCGCGCAGGTTGTTCTCGCGGGCGCCGACGACGGTGACCTGACGCTTGCGGTCCACCGGCCGGCGCTGCTCCGGCACCTCGATCCGCTGACGTCCGGACAGGTACGCGCCGGTGAGCGACTCGGTGCACTCGAGCAGTTCCTTGTAGGGGCCGGTGTGCACGACGCGACCGCCGTGCTCGCCGGCGTACGGCCCGATGTCGACGACCCAGTCCGACGCGCGGATGGTGTCCTCGTCGTGCTCGACGACGATCAGGGTGTTGCCGAGATCACGCAGCCGCGTGAGGGTTTCGATGAGCCGGCGGTTGTCGCGCTGGTGCAGGCCGATGGACGGCTCGTCCAGGACGTACAGGACACCGACCAGGCCCGAGCCGATCTGGGTGGCGAGGCGGATGCGCTGTGCCTCCCCGCCGGACAGGGTGCCGGCCGCGCGGGACAGGGTGAGGTATTCGAGTCCCACGTCGAGCAGGAACCCGAGACGCGCCTGGATCTCCTTGAGCACCTGCCCTGCGATGGCCTCCTCCCGCGCCCCGAGGGTCAGGGCGTTCAGGAACTCGGCGCACTCGGCGATGGACAGGTCGGAGACCTCGGCGATGGACTTGTGTCCGTGCTCGCCCGCGGCGATCGTCACCGCGAGGATCTCCGGACGCAGCCGCGCGCCCTCGCACGTGGGGCACGGGATCTCCCGCATGTACCCGTCGTAGCGTTCCTTCATCTGCTCGGACTCGGTCTGTTCGAGCCGGCGGTGCAGGAACGGCATCACGCCCTCGAACTCGGCGTAGTACGACCGTGTCCGGCCGTACCGGTTCTTGTAGCGGACGTGGACCTGTTCCGGGCTGCCCTCGAGGATGGCCTTGCGGGCCTTGGCCGGCAGCTTGTTCCACGGGGTGGACATCTCGAAGCCCATGATGTCGGCGAGCCCGGACAGCAGCCGGGTGAAGTACTCGGAGGTCTGCCCCATCGACCAGGGCGCGATCGCACCGTCCTCGAGGCTGAGTTCCGGGTCCGGCACGACGAGCTCCGGGTCGACCTCCTTGCGGATGCCGAGGCCGGTGCATTCGGGGCAGGCGCCGTACGGGGAGTTGAACGAGAAGGACCGGGGTTCGAGTTCGTCGATGGACAGGGGGTGCCCGTTCGGGCAGGCGAGCGTCTCGGAGAAGCGACGCTCGCGGTCGGCGGCGTTCTCGTCCCGGTCCACGAAGTCGAGGACGACGATGCCCTCCGCCAGGCGCAGCGCGGTCTCGATCGAATCGGTGAGCCGCTGCTTGGCGCTCGCCTTGACCGCGAGGCGGTCGACAACCACCTCGATGTCGTGTTTCTCCTGCTTCTTCAGCTTCGGCGGATCGGTGAGGGGATAGACCACTCCGTCGACCCGCACGCGGGCGTACCCCTGCACGGTCAGCTGCTCGAACAGGTCGACGAATTCCCCCTTGCGGGTGCGCACGACCGGGGCGAGCACCTGGAACCGGGTGCCCTGCTCCATGTCGAGGACCTGGTCGACGATCTGCTGCGGCGTCTGCCGGGCGATCTGCTCCCCGCACTGCGGGCAGTGCGCCGTGCCTGCGCGGGCGTAGAGCAGGCGCAGATAGTCGTAGACCTCGGTGATGGTGCCCACCGTCGAGCGCGGGTTCCGGTTGGTGGACTTCTGGTCGATGGACACCGCCGGCGACAGGCCCTCGATGAAGTCGACGTCGGGTTTGTCCATCTGGCCGAGGAACTGGCGTGCGTAGGCGGACAGCGACTCGACGTAACGGCGCTGCCCCTCGGCGAAGATCGTGTCGAACGCCAGGCTCGACTTGCCCGACCCGGACAGGCCGGTGAAGACGATCAGGCTGTCACGCGGCAGGTCCAGGTCGATCCCCCGCAGGTTGTGCTCCCGCGCGCCACGCACGATCAGGCGATCCGCCACGCCACGTCCCTCCTCGTCGGATCCCCTGGACGGTCGGATCCGGTCGCATCTCGATTCACCGACGTCACGTCGCGCAACTCGGCCCTGGACCATGGTAGGCGCGCCCACCGACAC
This sequence comes from Rhodococcus aetherivorans, assembly GCF_011058165.1. GTDB lineage: Bacteria > Actinomycetota > Actinomycetes > Mycobacteriales > Mycobacteriaceae > Rhodococcus > Rhodococcus aetherivorans. Next base: position 17,744 of record NZ_JAALEG010000093.1, on the reverse strand, counting down.
GTTCCGGTTCCCGACCGCCGCGCACGCGGGCGACGGGCCTCGGCGGTAACGTGCCTCACATGTCGCAGCAGCCCTTGGTCATCGACGACGACTACACCGGCGAGGTCACCCCCGGCGGTCCCGCGCAGCGCCGCACCGTGCCCGGCGCGACCATCGTCAAGCTGTCCGTCGGACCCATGGACAACAACACGTACCTGGTCACGGATTCCGCCACCGGCAGATCTGTGTTCCTCGATGCAGCGAACGAGCCGGAGGTGCTGACCCGGTTCCTCGCCGAGCACGCCCCGAAACTCGAGCTGATCGTCACGACCCACCAGCACTGGGACCACTGGCAGGGCCTCGAGGCGGTCGCGGCGTCGACCGGGGTTCCCACGGCGGCGCACCCGCTCGACGCCGAGCAGCTCCCGGTCACGCCCGATCGGTTGCTCATGGAAGGCGACACCGTCGCCGTCGGCGAGCTCGGTCTCGAGGTGATCCACCTGTCCGGGCACACCCCCGGCTCGATCGCGCTGGTCCTCACCGAGGCCGGCACCGGACGGCACCACATCTTCACCGGTGACTCCCTCTTCCCCGGCGGCCTGGGCAAGACCGCGGACGCCGAGAAGTTCACCTCGCTGTACGACGACGTCGACACCAAGCTCTTCGGCCGCTTCGGTGACGACACGGTGATCTACCCCGGCCACGGCAAGGACACCACCCTCGGCGCCGAGCGCCCGCACCTCGCGGAGTGGCGCGAGCGCGGCTGGTGACCGGGTGGGCTGCGGGAGGCCGCCGTTCTCACGCGGCGCGTTCGCGCAGCTGCGACGGCGGCAGCTCGATGGCCGGGGCCGGTGTCCACTGCGCAGACCGCTTCCCGGCGGTCACCGGGAGATTGCTCGTCGGCTCACAGACCCCGGTCGATGATGTCGAGGATCTCGTCACCGGTCGCGGCGTGAATCCTGTCCACCGTGTCGGCGCGGCCCCGCTCGGCTCCCGCGAGGTCGGCGAGCAGGGCTTCGAGCCGCTGCGCGACCGCCGCGCGTACCTCGTCGTCGGCGCCGAGGTCGGCGACGACCGCCTGCAGGCGGTCGATCCCGGCGACGGCCACCGACACCGGGTCCGGGACCAGCTCCGCGCGCAGGAACTCGGCGACGGCCCGGGGACTGGGGTGATCGAACACCACCGTCGGCGGTAACCGCAGACCGGTCGCGGCACCGAGATGGTTGCGCAAGGCCACCGCCGCGAGCGAGTCGAAGCCGAGTTCCTTGAACGCCTGGTCGGGATCGACCGAGTCCGACGCGTCGTGGCCGAGGACTGCGGCAGCTCCGGCTCGCACCAGCTCCAGCACGAGGTGCCGCTGTTCGGGCACCGACCGGTCCGTGAGCCGCTGCGCCCACTCCAACGGCCCTGATCCGTTCGGTCCGGACAACGCCGACCCCGAGCCGGCCGCGCGCGGCCGCGCTTGCCGCACCAGTCCCCGCAGCGGAGCGGGAACGGACGTCGCGGCCGCACCGAGGTGCTCGAACCGAGCCCCCACCACGGCGGAGAGGTCGGACGCCAGGGCGCTGTCGAACAGGTCCAGGCCGTCGGCCTCGCTCATCGGAACCAGGCCGCTACGGCGGGCCCGGGCGAGATCCACCGCGCCGAGCCTGCCGGTCATGGCGCTCGGCGGTGCCCACATGCCCCACGCGATCGAGACCGCGGGCCGGCCGTGGGCTCGCCGATGCTGGGCGAGGGCGTCGAGGAACCGGTTCGCCGCTGCGTAGTTGCCCTGCCCGGGCGCGCCGAGCACACCGGCGAGCGACGAGAACAGCACGAAGGCGTGGACCCCGGCGGTCAGCCGGTGCAGGTGCCAGGCCGCGTCGACTTTCGGCCGCAGCACCGCGTCGAGCCGGTCGGGGGTGAGCGAGGTGAGGGTGGCGTCGTCGAGGACTCCGGCCGCGTGGATCACCGCGGTCAGGGGGTGCTCGGCGGGGATCCGGGCCAGCAGACCGGCCAGTGCCGCCGCGTCGGCGGTGTCGCAGGCGACGATGCGCACCTCGGCGCCCGCATCGCGCAGTTCGCGGCGTAGCCGGTCGCTTCCGTCGGCGTCGGGTCCGCGTCGGCTGGTCAGCACCAGATGCCGCGCCCCGTGCGTGCTGACGAGATGGCGCGCCACCGACCCTCCCACGGTGCCGGTGCCGCCGGTGACGAGCACGGTGCCGCGGGGGTCGAACAGCGGACCGGATCGCTGCACGGCCGGTATGCGCCGCAGGCGGGGCACGAGCACGGCCCGGCCCCGGACCGCGACCTGCGGTTCCCCGCTGGCCAGGGCCGACGTGATCGCCGTGTCGACGTCCGTCTCCCGGTCGAGGTCGAGCAGCACGAACCGCCCGGGGTTCTCGTTCTGCGCGGAGCCCACCAGACCCCACACGGCGGCGGCCGCGAGGTCGATGTCGACCCCTTCGCCCTCCTCGCCGGTGGCCGTCGCGTTGCGGGTGACGACCACCAGCACACTGTCGACGAACTCGGCGTCGTCGAGCCAGTCCTGCAGCAGTCGCAGCGTCCGGGCGCACAGGTGGTGGGTCGCCTCCGGGCCCGGGTCGCCGTCGGTGCCGCACCCCACCAGCACCGTCCAGGGCCGCCCGTCGTCGGGCGTGGCTGCCCTCGCGGTGCGCAGCGCCGCCGCGTCGGGACAGCGCGACAAGCTCGATTCCAGATCCGCGGCGCCGAGTACCACCATCGGGCCGGGCGGCGGCTCGGACGGGAGGTCGTCGATTCGGGTCCATGCCAGGCGGTGCAGTCGCCGCGCGCCGGACGGGCCCGCGCCGTCCCCATCGCCCGTCCGGGGCACCACGTGCAGCGCCTCGACGGTCAGCACCGGCGCGCCGTCGGCATCGGTGGCGTCGACGCGGTACCGCCCGTCCTCGCCCGTCGCGCACCGCACCGACACCGCCTGCGCACCGGTGCGGTGCAGCCGGGTTCCCGACCAGGTCAGCGGCCAGTCGTCCGGCCCGAAGACGGAGTCGAGCGCCGCCTGCAGCAGTTGCGGATGGATCCCGAAGCCGCTCGGGTCGACGCCGTCGTCGAGGCGCACCTCGGTCGTGGTGTCGCCCGGGAGCCGGTCCGGCTGCGCGGCGAGCACGTCGTCGACGGTCGCCGACGCGTTCCGCACCCAGGGGCCGTCGGCCGGTCCCATGTTCGACGAGACGGTGACGGTGCGCGCGCCGTCCTCACCGGCCGGTGACACGAGCACCCGGATCGGCAGCGACCCCGCGGCCGGCAGGCCCAGCGCGTGGTGCAGCGTGAGAGCGGCGATGCGGTCGCACCCGACGTGGTGGGCGGCGTGCAGGGTCAGCTCGACCAGGACGGCCGGTACCAGGGTCTGCGGAGCGTCGGTCGGCGGATCGCCGGGCTGCGGCGCCGCGAGCGACGAATCCCGGTGCCGGGACAGCGCTCCGGTGAACACGGTGGTGTCGTCGTCGAGGGTCACGGCCGCGCCGAGCAGCGGATGGTCCGCCGGGCTCAACCCCAACTCCGTCGGATCACCGCTGGTGCGTGCGGGCGCCGACGGCCAGAAGGAGCGACGCCGGAAGGCGTACGTGGGCAGGTCCACCCGGCGGCGGCCGGGCAGTACCCGATCCCAGTCGATCGCCAGGCCCTGCACGGACGCAGCGGCGACCGCCTCGACGAAGCCCCGTGCGTCGTCCCCGCGCCCGGGCAACGTGGCGATCGGGTGCGGGACGACCTCGGCGGCGTGAGCGGCCAGGGCCGCGCCGGGTCCGATCTCGACGCAGCGGGAGACGCCGAGTTCGGCGAGGGTGCGCATGCCGTCGTGGAAGCGCACGGCTCGGCGGATGTGCCGGCGCCAGTACTGCGGCGACGTCAGTTCCTCGGCCGTGGCGACGCGCCCGGTGAGAGTGGAGACGACGGGGATCGTCGGCGGCTGCGCCGCCGGCCGCGACACGACGGTGGTGAACTCGTCGAGGACGGGGTCCATCAGCGCCGAATGGAACGCGCGTTCGACCTGCAGCGTGGTGACCGCGATTCCCGCGGTGGACAGTTCGGCGGCGACGGCGTGCACGTCGGCTGCAGCTCCCGCGAGCACCACGGATTCGGCGCCGTTCACCGCGGCAAGGTCGACTCGGCCGTCGATCCGCGACCGGACGTCCTCCGGGCGGGCCCGGACGGCGATCATCGCCCCGGGGGCGGTGGCCTGCATCAGCCGTCCGCGCGCGGCCACCAGGGCGGCGGCGTCGGGCAGGCTGAACACGCCCGCGACGTGGGCCGCGGTGAGTTCTCCGATCGAATGTCCGATCAGGTAGTCGGGGGTGAGGCCCCATTCCCGCAGTAGTCGGTAGAGGGCGACCTCGACGGCGAACAGGGCCGGCTGGGTGTACTCGGTGCGGTCGAGTCTCGCGGCGGCTTCGTCCGCGTCGCCCCAGATCACCTGCCGTATCGGGGTGTCGACGTGCTCGTCGAGGGCGGCGCAGGTCTCGTCCAGGGCCCGGGCGAACACCGGGTAGGTGTCGTAGAGGCCGCGGCCCATTCCGATCCGCTGCGCGCCCTGGCCGGTGAACATGAATGCCGTCCTCCCGCGGGCGCTCGTCCCGGCGACGGCGTTGCCGCCTGCGCGTCCCTCGGCGAGGCGGGCCAGGCCGTCGCGTAGGTCGGCGAGCGTCTCGCCGGTCACGGCGGCGCGGTGCGTGAAGCCGGACCGGGTGGTGGCCAGCGAGTAGGCGAGATCGGCCGGATCCGGCGGGGCCCCCGTGTCGAGGGCGTCCCTGTCGAGGACGTCCGTCAGCCGGGCGGCCTGCGCGCGCAGCGCCTCGTCGGTCTTGGCGGAGAGCACCCACACCAGGGGCGACGCCGACCGCGGCGGGGCCGCCGGTGCGGCGACGTCGGGCGGCTGCTCGAGGATCATGTGGGCGTTGGTGCCGCTGATGCCGAACGAGGAGACGCCGGCGCGGCGGGGGCGCCCGGTCTGCGGCCATGCCACCGCCTCGGCGAGCAGCGCGACCTCGCCGGAGGTCCAGTCGACGTGCCGGGTCGGGGCGTCGCTGTGCAGGCTCGGCGGCAGCACACCGTGTCGCATCGCCATCACCATCTTGATCACGCCGGCCACCCCGGCCGCCGCCTGGGAGTGGCCGATGTTCGACTTGACCGACCCCAGCCACAGCGGCCGGCCGTCGCGTTGCTGCCCGTAGGTGGCCAGCAACGCCTGGGCTTCGATCGGGTCGCCGAGTGTCGTGCCGGTGCCGTGGGCCTCCACCGCGTCGATGTCGGCGGGGTCGAGGGCAGCGTCGGCCAGCGCCTGCCGGATCACCCGTTCCTGCGACGGACCGTTCGGGGCGGTCAGGCCATTCGAAGCGCCGTCCTGATTGACCGCGGAGCCGCGGATCAGTGCCAGCACCCGGTGGCCGTGGCGCTGGGCGTCGCTCAGCCGCTCGAGCACGACCATGCCCGCGCCCTCGCTGAGCCCGGTGCCGTCCGCTCGATCGGAGAACGGTTTGCACCGCCCGTCCGGGGCGAGTCCGCGCTGGCGGCTGAATTCGATCAGCACGCCGGGGGTCGCCATCACCGTCGCCCCACCGGCCAGCGCGAGGGTGCATTCGCCGTCGCGCAGGGCCCGCGCCGCCAGGTGCAGCGCCACCAAGGACGACGAACACGCCGTGTCGACGGTGACCGCGGGACCGGTGAAGCCGAGCGAGTAGGCGATCCGCCCTGAGGCCACGCTGTTGCTGGTGCCCGTCATGAGGTAGCCCTCGGCGTCGGTGCTCCGCCGGGTCATGAGGTGGAATCCGTAGTCGCCGCCCATCATTCCGACGTACACGCCGGTGTCGGTGAGCCCGGGCGAGTTCGGCGGGATTCCCGCGTATTCCAGTGCTTCCCAGGCGCTTTCGAGCAGCAGTCGGTGCTGCGGATCCATCGCGACGGCCTCGCGGGGGCTGATCCCGAAGAACGCGGCGTCGAACCGGTCGGCGTCGTAGAGGAATCCGCCGGCCCGCATGTAGGTCGAGCCGCTGCGCTCGGGATCCGGGTGGTACACCTCGTCGAGGTTCCAGCCGCGGTTGTCGGGGTACGCGCCCACCGCGTCGCGGCCGTCGCGGACGAGGCGCCACAGCTCGTCCGGGCAGGAGACCTGGCCGGGGTATCGGCAGGCCATCCCCACGATCGCGATCGGGTCGTCGTCGTGGCGCCGGCGCGCCGTGCGGGTCGGTTGCGGGGCGTCCTCGGGGCCGAGCAGCCGTGCCGCGATCTCGCGGGCGAGCGCGTCCGCGGTGGGGTGGTCGAACACCACCGTCGCGGCCAGCCGCACCCCGGTGGCCGTCGTCAGCTGGTTGCGTAGCTGCACCGCGGTGAGCGAGTCGAAGCCGAGTTGCTTGAAGGCCCGATCCGGATCGATGGCCTCCTTCCCGTCGTGGCCGAGTACGGCCGCGACGTGCGTGGTGACGATTTCGAGGACCCGGGCGTGCCGCTCGGCGGGGTCGAGCGCCCGCAGTTCGTCGGCGAGGCCGGGGGCCGACGGGGCGGCCGCGGCGCGCCGACGGGACGTGCCGAGCACTCGGCGCAGGATCGGGGGGAGGGCCTCGCCGTCGGAGCGGCGGGCGGGCGCCGAGAGCCGTATCGGCACCGTCAACGGACGGTTCGCGGCGAGCGCCGCATCGAACAGGGCCAGCCCCGCTTCGGGGGTGAGGGTGTCTATGCCGGTGCGCTGGAGCCGATCCAGATCGGCCGCATTCAGATGGGAGGTCATCCCGCTGGGGCGGTCCCACAGTCCCCAGGCCAGGGACAGTCCCGGCAGTCCCTCGGCGCGGCGGTGCTGCGCGAGCGCGTCGAGGAAGACGTTGGCCGCCGCGTAGTTCGCCTGGCCGGCGCCGCCGAGCACACCCGCCGCGGAGGAGAACAGCACGAACGCCGCGAGACCGCGATCGCGGGTGAGCTCGTGCAGATGCCACGCACCGTCCACCTTGGGGCGCAGGACGGCGTGCAACTGGTCCGGAGTCAAGGTGGCGGCGGTGGCGTCGTCGAGCACCCCGGCGGCGTGGACGACACCCGACAGGTCGGGGACGGCGTCGAGCAGGGCCGCCACCGCGGCTCGATCGGCCACGTCGCAGGTCACGGCGCGGATCTCGGCGCCCGCCTCGGCGAACTCGGCGCGCAGGTCCGTCGCCCGCTCGGCGCGGACCGCGTGTCGGCCGGTCAGCACGAGCCGGCGCACCCCGTACCGCCGCACGAGGTGACGGGCGACGAGCCGGCCGATGGTTCCGGTGCCGCCGGTGACGACGACGGTGCCGTCGGGGCCGAACGGCACCGGATCCGCGGCTGCGTCGGTGGCGGTCGGCACCGCCGCGAGCACGGGCGCGAGGAGTGTCCCGGCGCGGACCGCCAGTTGTGGTTCGTCGCAGGCCAGGGCCGCGGACAGCACGGTGGGATCGGGCAGGTCACCGGGCGGCCGGTCCAGGTCCACCAGGGTGATCCGGTCCGGGTGTTCGTTCTGCACGGCACCGATCAGCCCCCACACGGGCGCGGCGCCGACGTCGATCGGTTCGTCGTCGGTGACCGCCACGGCGCGGCGCGTCGTCACCAGCAGTCGGGTCTCGGCGAGCCGCTCGTCGGCGAGCCAGGCCTGTACCGCCCGCAACGCCGCCTCCGCGGCGGCGTGCGCGCGCGTCGGCACGTCGGATTCGTCGTCCGGTTCCCCGGCCAGCAGCAGGGTGCGGCCGGCGGGATCGCCGCCGGTGAGTGCCTCCCCGAGCGCGGCGAGGTCCGCCGTCGGGGCCGCGCCGGCCTCGACCGGGATCCATTCCACGCGGTAGAGGCCGGTGCCGGTCGCGGCGGCCGGCGCCCGCGGACCTGCGAACGGCCGCAGCGCCAGCGAGCGCGCGGTCAGCACGGGCTTGCCGGCGGTGTCGTACGCGGCCACCCGGTACCGTTCGGGTCCGGCCGGGGCGATGTGTACGCGCAGGGCGGTGGCACCCACGGCGTGCAGTTGCACGTCGTCCCATGCGAACGGCAGTTGCAGGTCGCGGGCGCCGGCCTCGGCGGCGGCGAACGCGATCAGGTGCAGCGCCGCGTCGAACACCGCCGGATGGATCCCGTACCCGGCGACCGCCGCGGCGGGGTCCTCTCCCCCCAGGCGCACCTCTCCGTACAGGTCATCACCGCGGCGCCACGCCGCGCGCAGGCCCCGGAAGACCGTCCCGTACCCGTATCCGGTCTCGTCGAGCGCGTCGTACAGACCGCTCACGTCGATCGGCGTCGCATCGGCCGGGGGCCACTGCCGGATCGGAACCTGCGCGGTGTGCACCGCGCCCGTGAGTGCGCCGACGGCGTGCCGGGTCCACGGTGTCTGCGCCGGGGCGTCCGCCGGGCGGGAGTGCACCGACACCGTGCAGTGCCCGGCGTCGTCGGCGGTGAGGACGGCGACCTGCACCGCGAGCTCCCCACCGGTGGGAACCGGCGCGGGCGTCTCGAGGGTGAGTTCCGCGAGGCGGCTGCAGCCGGCGCGATGCCCGGCGTGCAAGGCGAGTTCGACGAACGCCGTGCCGGGCAGCACCACGGTGCCGTCCACGGCGTGCTCGTTCAGCCACGGCAGTCGGTGCGGCGACAGCACGCCCGTGAACACCGCGCCGCGACCGTCGCCGAGTTCGACCGAGGCGGCGAGCATCGGGTGGTCCCCGGCATCCATGCCGGCTGCGGCGGCATCACGTTGCGGCGCGCCCCCGTCGAGCCAGTAGCGGCGATGCTGGAAGGCATACGTGGGCAGGTCCACCCACTGCCGGTGACCGGCGCGGCGAGCCCACCCGACCCGGTCCCACTCGATGTGCGCCCCGGACACGTGTGCCTCGGCGAGGGCGGTGGTGAACTGGCGCAGGCCTGCCCGGTCGCGCCGGAGGGTGCCGAGGGCGCGACCCGCGATGCCGGCCGCGTCCAGGGTCTCCTGCAGCGGCACGGTCAGGACCGGATGGCTCCCCGACTCGACGAACAGCCGATACCCGTCGCGGGCCAGAGATCTCGTCGCGTCCTCGAAGCGCACCGGCCGGCGCAGGTTCCGGTACCAGTAGTCGGCGTCGAGTGCGGTGCCGTCCATCATGTCCCCGCTCACCGTCGAGTAGAACGGGATCCGCGAACGCTGCGGGGTGATCGGGGCGAGAGCGTCGAGAATGGGCCTGCGCAGCACCGAGACGTCCGCGCAGTGGGAGGCGTAGTCGACGGTGATGCGCCGGGCCTGGACACCGTCGGCCTGCCACCGCGCGACCAGTACCTCGAGGGCGTCGCCGGGGCCGGACACGACCGTGGCGGCCGGACCGTTGATCGCCGCCACCTCGACGGTCCCGGCCCAGGGTTCGATCTGCTGCCGCACCGCGTCCGCCGGCAGACCCACCGACGCCATGCCACCGCCGCGCCGGGCCGATTCCGTGATCACCCGGCTGCGGGCCGCGACGACGAGCGCCGCGTCGGGCAGGGTCAGCGCGCCGGCGACGTGGGCGGCGGCGATCTCGCCCTGCGAGTGCCCGACCACGGCCGCCGGTTCGACGCCGTGTGCGTGCCACAGCCGCGCAAGACCGACCATCACCGCGAACAGCGCGGGTTGCACGACGTCGGCCCGGTCCAGGGCCGCCGGATCGCGGTCGCGGAGCACGTCGAGCAGCGCGAACCCGGTGTGCGGGGCCAGGGCGTCGGCGCACTCGCGCAGGCTGTCGGCGAACACCGGGGAGGACTCCAGCAATTCGGTGGCCATGCCCACCCACTGCGCGCCCTGCCCGGGAAAGACGAACACCGGCCGGTCGCCCGCCTCGACCGCCACGCCGGTGATCACACCGGGGTCGGGGGCGCCTCGGCCGAGCGCGTCGAGACCGGACAGCAGGGCCGTCCGGTCGGTACCGAGCACGGCGGCACGGTGGTCGAAGGTCGCGCGGGAGGTCAGCAGCGGGCCGGCCACCTGGGCGGGTGTCAGCTCGGGATGGTCGGCGACGTAGTCCCCCAGCCTGTGGGCCTGCGCGCGCAGCGCCGGTTCGGTGTGGCCCGACACGAACCAGGCCACGACGTCGTCCGATCCGTCGATCCCGTCGGTGGGCGCAGCGTCCGGCGGTGGGGCCGGCCGCTCCAGCACGACGTGGGCGTTCGTGCCGCTGATGCCGAACGAGGAGACCGCCGCCCGGCGGGGCCGGTCGGTCGCCGGCCATTCCCGGTTCTCGGTGAGCAGGGACACCGATCCGGCGGACCAGTCGACGTGGGGGGTGGGGCGGTCGACGTGCAGCGTTCTCGGCAGCACACCGTGCCGCATCGCCATGATCATCTTGATCACTCCGGCCACTCCGGCGGCGGCCTGGGTGTGCCCGAGGTTCGACTTCACCGAGCCGAGCCACAACGGCCGGTCGGGGGGCCGATCGCGGCCGTAGCCGGCCAGCAGGGCGGACGCCTCGATGGGATCGCCCAGTGTGGTGCCGGTGCCGTGGGCTTCGACCGCGTCGACGTCGGCCGGGCCGAGTCCGGCGTCGGTCAGGGCCTGCCGGATCACCCGTTCCTGGGCCTGCTTGTTCGGGGCGGTCAGGCCGTTGCTGGCGCCGTCCTGGTTCACCGCGCTGCCGCGGACGACGGCGAGGATCCGGCGGTCGTTGCGCTCGGCGTCGGACAGGCGTTCCAGCGCGAGGATCGCGGCGCCTTCGCCCCACGCCGTACCGTCGGCCGCGGCGGAGAACGCCTTGCAGCGCCCGTCGTGGGCCAGTCCACGCTGCCGGCTGAACTCGACGAACACCGCGGGCGTCGACATGACGGTCGCCCCGCCGGCCAGGGCGAGTTCGCATTCGCCGTTGCGCAGTGCCTGCATGGCGAGGTGGACGGACACCAGGGACGACGAGCATGCCGTGTCGACGGTGATCGCGGGTCCGTTCAGTCCGAAGCTGTATGCGACACGGCCGGAGGCGACACTCATCGCGGTGCCGGTGATGAAGTAGCCCGCGAGTTCCTCGGGCGGGGCGCCGCCCGCCCGTGCCGAGTAGTCGATTCCGGACAGACCGGTGAAGACGCCGATCTGCCTGCCGTGCACGGACCGCGGATCGATGCCGGCGTGCTCGAAGGTCTCCCAGCTCGTCTCGAGCAGGAGTCGCTGCTGCGGGTCCATCGCCAGTGCTTCGCGAGGTGAGATTCCGAAGACCTCCGGGTCGAAACCCGCTGCATCGTCGAGAAAGCTACCTTGCACCGTGTACGTCCTGCCGGCCTGCCGGCCCGTCGGATCGTAGAGATCCGCCGCTTCCCAACCCCGGTCCGTGGGGAACCCGGAGACGGTCTCCGAACCGGATTCCACCAGGCGCCACAGATCCTGTGGGGAGCGGACGCCGCCGGGGAACCGGCACCCCATCCCGACGACGGCGATCGGTTCGCGACTCACCCCCTCGACCTCGCGGAGCTTCTCCCGGGCCTGATAGAGCTCTGCGGTCACCCGTTTCAGATAGTCGAGGAGCTTCGCGTCATCGGCCATAATCGAGCTCCAATCCGAGAGCCGTCGTGCCAGCGCCGAGAACTCGATGGTATCCGCCGCCCCCCACCCGGACACAGCGATCTGCTCGTGCGATCGTGACCGGTGCGTCGTGCGAGACGACTGTGGGCACGCCTCGGACGCATACCGTCCGGAGCGCTCGGCGACCTCCGAGGCCTTCCGATCGAGTTGCCCGTCGGGCTCCTGCCGTGCACTGAACACGTAACCCGGCCGACACGTATCCGCAGGCACCAGCGGGTCCTAGACTGTGGCGATGGGCATCGCTCCGGATGTCGGGGCACCGCGTCGGCGCGGCACCGCCCGATTCGGTGCCACCCGCCGCCGCGGGCTCGGGCCACCGTCCGGGTGCCGCTTGCGCCGGCGCATCCCCACGACCCGCGCCCGAGGCTCTGTCGTCGTCGACCTCGCCCCGGCCCCCCGTGTCGCCGTCCGCCCATTCGCCGTTCCGCCGCGACAGGCCGACCGCACATCCATCCTCGACTTCCGCCTGGAGGACCACATGACCGTCACATCCACCGACACATCGACCGAACTCCTGACCCGACTGCGGAAGGCCTACGCGACCGGACGCACGCGCGATGCCGGATGGCGCATCCGCCAGCTCCGCGGCATCGAGAAACTCGCCGACGAGCGCGAAGCCGAGATTGCGGCCGCCCTGCAGGAGGACCTGGGCCGAAACGCGGTCGAAGCGTGGCTCGGCGACGTCGCTTCCACCCGGGCCGAAGCCGCCTACGCCCGCAAGCGGGTCCGGCGATGGATGCTTCCTCGACCGAAGTCCTTGTCGATCAACCAGTTTCCCGCACTCGGCTGGGTGCAGTACGAGCCGATGGGAGTGGTCCTGATCATCGCACCGTGGAACTACCCGGTGTATCTGACGCTCGGTCCGCTCGTCGCGGCAGTGGCCGCCGGAAACTGTGCCGTGATCAAACCGTCGGAGCTGGCCCCCGCCACGTCCGCGCTGCTCGCCCGGCTGATTCCGCAGTACCTCGACCCGGAGGCCGTCGTGGTCGCCGAAGGCGATGCCGAGCTCACCCAGAGCCTGCTCGCGCAGGGTTTCGATCTCGCCCTGTACACCGGCGGCACCGAGGTGGGCCGCAAGATCATGGCCGCCGCCGCCCCGCAGCTCACGCCGGTGATCCTCGAACTCGGTGGCAAGTCTCCGGTCATCGTCGCCGAGGACGCCGATCTCGAGGTCACCGCGCGGCGCATCGCCTGGATCAAACTCCTCAACTCCGGACAGAGCTGCATCGCGCCCGACTACGTACTGGTCGAGCGGTCCGTCCGCGACGGGCTCGTCGACAAGATCGTCGACACGATCGCCCTGTTCCGCAGCGAGGAACCGCAGCCGGGGATGCGGGTGGTCAACCACCGTCACTTCGATCGGCTCGAGGCGTATCTGGAGTCCACAACCGGACGCATCGTCACCGGCGGCAGGTGCGATCGTGACACTCTCACCGTCGAACCGACCGCGATCGTCGATCCGGCACCCGACGACCCGGTCATGACGGACGAGATCTTCGGGCCCATCCTGCCGATCCTCACCGTCGACTCGGTCGACGCAGCCCTCGACTTCATCGGTGCCCGCCCCAAACCCCTTGCAGCGTACGTGTTCTCCAAATCACTGAACACCCAGAAGAAGATCACGCAGCGAATCAGCGCGGGTGGCGTGGTGGTCAACCACGTCGGCATGCACGTCCTCGCCCCACAACTGCCGTTCGGTGGCGTGGGCGCCAGCGGAATGGGGGCGTACCACGGGCGCTACGGTTTCGAGGCGCTCAGTCACCGCAAGGCGGTGCTCGTCAAGCCGTTCCGCCCGGATCCGGCGATGAACTACCCGCCCTACACCCAAGCTGCGCTGAAGATCATGCGGCGCCTGTTCTGAGCGGTCCACCGACACCGTCGGGAGTGGAGGGCACCGGCACGGCCGAGGAGGGATCGGCCGGTAGCGTAGTGGACGGCCTCGACGACTCGGAACCGACGAGCCGCGCATTGCTGCGGTCCCGACTCGTCGCCCACGGACGCAGGGGCCGCAACTCGGTTACCCGGCACCCTCGGTCCCGACAGCCCCGGCCCCGCGGTCGTGCCCGTACCCTGGGGAGGTGACCACGAGGAGGTCGCCGTGACAACCCGTCCGAGACCCGTCGAACCTGCCGCCGGGCAGGAGTCGGTGTGGGACTACCCGCGCCCGCCCCGCGTGGAGACCTTCACCGGCTCGATCACCGTGGAACTGGGCGGCCGGACCATCGCGTCGAGCACGCGCGCCTGGCGGGTACTGGAGACCAGCCATCCGCCGACCTACTACCTTCCCGCCGACGCCTTCGCCGAAGGGGTGCTTCGGGAGACGCCGGGCTCGTCGTGGTGCGAGTGGAAGGGCAGGGCGAGCTACTACGACCTGGTGACCGACTCGCGGGTCGCGCCGAAAGCGGCATGGACCTACCGTGATCCCACCCCCGCCTTCCGCGCGATCGCCGGGGCCGTCGCGGTGATGGCCGCCCAGGTCGACCGGTGCACCGTCGACGGCGAGGAGGTCGTCCCGCAACCCGGCGGGTTCTACGGCGGCTGGATCACCAGCTCGGTCGTCGGCCCGTTCAAGGGAATCCCCGGATCGGCGGGCTGGTAACCGCTCCGCAGTACGTCGACGCCGATGCGTACCTGCGGGCGAGCGCGAGCATAGACTGGGTCCATGGGCATCGTTTCCGATGTCGATACGCACCGCGTCGGTACAGGGCACTCCCGCTGCGCGGTGGTCGAGTCCAGCTTTCCTTCCGGCACAAGCTTCGAGAGTTCACCCGGGCGGTCACGCACCGGGCCGCACGAAGCCGTACCACCCGGATGCGGCGGCGAACGACCGTCCCTCGGCGCCGCCTGCGTCGAGGATCCCGGCGCCGACCGTTCCGACCGCGCCGGGCAGGAGAGGAGTCGTCGTGACCGATGACGGAATGACCGGCCGCGTCGTGGTCGGAGTGGACGGTTCGGAGCCGTCGAAGGGGGCACTGCGCTGGGCACGATTCGTCGCCCGCTCGGCAGGGTTCGAGGTCGACGCCGTGGCGGCATGGGAGATTCCCTGGGCCGCCGCGGAAGGCTGGCCGAGCGATTGGGATCCGGAGCGGGAAACGTCCGGGATGCTGCACGAGACGGTCACCGGGGTCCTCGGGAGCGAGCCCGGCGTGTCCGTGCAGGAACTGGTTCGCCGCGGCGGAGCCGCGCGCGTCCTGCTCGACGAGAGCCGCGACGCGCAGTTCCTGGTGGTGGGAAGCCGGGGGCATGGCGGCTTCAGCGGCCTGCTGCTCGGTTCGGTCAGCGCCGCATGCGCCGAGCACGCACACTGCCCGGTGCTGGTCATCCACGGCGATACCCCGCCTCCGCCCGTCTCGCCCTGAGGCGATCGCGGCGACGATCCCGCGCCCCCGTCGCACCGCTGTCCCCGATCTGCCGGTCCGGTCGTTCCCTTCCCCGGATCGGTCCCCGCCGCGTGTTCTCGTCCCGGAAAACGCTGCGAACAGCACCCGGTGCGGCGGATGATCGAGAAACAGCGCCCGAGGGCGGTGGATCGTACGCGCGACCCTCCCGTTCCTGCGCGTGTCCGACTCGTTCGCTCGACCTTCGGGAGAGGCCCGCCATGAGACTCGGCATCCTCGTTCTCGCCGTCGGCGCGTCGCTGCTCGCCGGCACCGGTGTTGCAGCGGCCGCCGATCCGGCCGTCCTCGGCGGCGGTTCCGGTATCGTCATGGACGGCCGGAACTACTGCACCCTCACCACGATCGGCCCCGATTCCGGGGGCCGGCTGGTCGGATTCACGGCGGGGCACTGCGGAAACGCCGGGTCCACGGTCGCCTCGGAGGCCGATCCGGACGCCGGTGTGGTCGGCACGATCGCCTACACCGATGCGGACTTGGACTACGCGGTGATCGTGTTCGAGCCGGCGAAGGTGGTGCCCGTGAATCGGGTGGGAAACACGACGATCACGGGGATCGGGGGGCCGGCGCAGTTCCCGGACATCGTCTGCAAGCAGGGCCGCACCACGGGGCATACCTGCGGGGTGGCCTACGGCGATGTGTTCGGTTCGGGGCAGACCTGGACGCAGACGTGCGTCGACCTCGGCGACTCGGGAGGTCCGGTGGTGGTCGGAACCACGCTCGTGGGCATGGTGAACGGCTATCTCAGCGTTGCCTGCCTCGGTCCGGAGGTCGGCACGAGCATGACGGCCGTCGTCGGTGACGCCGATGCGCGGGGCGGCGCCGGGGCGGGGTTCCGTCCGATCTAGGAGGCGCAGGTCGAGACGATGTCGCCCGGGTGAGGGGCGGACCTGTCGGACCGGCGGCCACGCACCCCGGGGGTTCTCCTCGGTCAGCCGATCTCGGCGAGAAAACGCTCCAGGATGCCGGTGACCCGGGCCGGGTCTTCCAGCGTCGAACTGTGGCCCACCCCGTCGAGTTCCACCAGTCGCGAGCCCGGGATCAGCGCGTGCATTTCGCGGGAGAGATGCGGCGGCATCTCGACATCCAGTTGTCCCGCGACGATCAGCGTCGGCACGCTCACCGCGGGGAGCTCGTCCCGGATGTCGGGGCGGACCATCATGCCGAGCATCGTGTTCGCCAGTGACGACCGGTCGGCCTGCGCCCACCGCCTGCGCCACGCCTGACGCTCGGGTTCCCGGGTGGGGTCGGTGCGGAACGGTGCGCCGTAGAGTTCCTTCTCGATGCCGCGCAGCACGAGGGCAGGTGACGGCCCGAGGAGCCGGGCCACGGCCGTCAGGGCCAGGTGCAGCGGGTACTTCGCGGGCGGGTGCGGGGTTGCGCCGGTGTTGAGCAGGGTCAGCGAGCGCACCTGGTCCGGTTCCCGCGCTCCGATGCGCATCCCGACGAAGCCGCCCATCGACAGCCCCACCAGATGCGCGGGTGCGAGGTCGAGCCGCCGGATCACGGTGAGCACGTCGGCGGTGAGTTGCTCGAGCTGGTAGCCGCCCCGGGCGTGCCCGGAGCGGCCCTGTCCCCGGAAATCGAGGGTGAGGCAACGGTATCGATCCCTCAGCGCCGCGATCTGCGCCTCGTACATTCGCCCGTCGAAGAAGAACCCGTGCAGGAACAGGATCGGCTCGCCCACACCGCCGGAGTCCTCGCAGTACAGGTCGACGTCCCGCACCCGCAGGTACGACCGGCGCATGTCCGGAACTCGGGGCGTTGTCATGGCATGCTCCGTTTCGAGCTGTGACGGGGACCGTCGCGGAATGAGGTCGAGGATCGGTTCCGAGCACCGCCGGTGTCAAGGGGGGCCGCAGCAACCGCAGTGGCGCCGTGGATCCGTGTGCCCGCGATCTCGCGACACCACTTCAGCACGTGCAGTTGTGCCTCGGTCAGATTCGTGAAAGCCTCATCGGCCCAAAAGCTTCCGCGCACATACTGCACCGCGCGTTCGACCCGGGGTTTGCCCTTCGGTGACCGCACCCGCGCCGGATCGGGCCGGGCCGTCCGGTCCGTCGCCGGCGTCGGCAGGGGCCTCGGTGCGACCGTCGCCGCATTCTTCGGCTGCGTCGACGACCGCGCCGGCGCAGCAGCGGTGGTGGTACCGGACTGGACTCGGGTGGTGGGCCGGTACGGGATCAGCCGTTTCGCGGCCGGTGCCCCGTCCCCGACGGCGGCCGGCACCGGCCAGTCCACCAGCCCGGTGCTGCCGAGGGCGGCCAGCGTCGCCGCGGCCGCCGGGGTCGAGTCGGTGACCAGACGAGCGGATGTAGCACGTATTCCCGGAGATCCTCGACCGTCGATTGGCCCACCGCCGAAGACCATCCTGCGGCGGGAACCCGGCGCGTTCACTGCCGAAGCCCGGCCGGATGCGACAGACTCGAAGTCATGGCCTCGTCCGCGCCCGCCCACACCACGTATCTCGCGTCGTCCCGGGGGGACCTGCCGCGATGGCAGGACATCCTGCCGAAGGCACGGCACGTCGAGCACCCCGGCCCCGAGCGCCACAGCATCTACCTCGACACCGACGACCGCGATCTGCGGCACTGGGACAGCGTCCTCCGGTACCGAAATCCCGGCCCCGACGACGAGCCCGGCTGGGAACTGGCCGTTCCCGGCGGCACGCTCGGCACCGAACTGCACCTCGCCTCCCCCGACAGCGACCTCGTGCCCGACGAACTCACCGCGGCGGTGGCGGCGCTGCGGGCGGCCGGCTGGACGGGTTCGCCGGCGCAGCTCGTGCAGAACCGTGAGGCCACCCTCGACCCGGAGCTCGTGGGCAAGGTCATCGCCCAGCAGCAGCCCCCGGGGTCGGAGATCTC
>NZ_JAALEG010000092.1 GCF_011058165.1 Rhodococcus aetherivorans | reverse complement strand
GGTGATCGCCTTCTCCTTGGCGCCGGGCGCGATGACGTTCTTCATCAGGTTCGTGTACTCGTCCCGGATGTGGATCACCGGTGTGGCGCGCCTGCTGTCCGAGATGGAGCCGGACGACGCGGCCGCCCTCGTCGCCGTCGCCCCGCTGCTCGAGCGCCTGGCCGCGCTGTCCGCAGACCACCCGCTGGTGGGTTGACCGCTCGTTCCCGCGCGGCGCGCCGGCGGCGTATCCCGACCGGGCCGTGTCGGCTCCCCGGTGACGCCTCCGGCGAGCACTACCCTCGGGCACCATGACCGCATTCGACGACCTCGACGACTATCTCGCTCTCCCTCGCGTCACCGCGCTCGCGCTGTCGCCGGACGGGACCCGCGTCGTGATCGCCCAGTCCACCCTGGACGAGGAGGGGACCGGGTACGTCGGGGCGCTGTGGGAGGTCGACCCGCAGGGGCATGCGCCCGCCCGGCGGCTCACATGGGGTGCGAAGGGCGAGTCGAATCCCGTCTTCACCGCCGCCGGCGACCTGCTGTTCACCGCCGCCCGGGCCGACGGGACGGACGGCGACGACGCCCCCGCCGCGCTGTGGCGGCTGCCCGCCGCCGGCGGCGAAGCACAGCGCGTGGTCTCCCGCAAGGGTGGGGTGCGCGGCGTGTGGGCGGCCGAGGCGGCGGACCGGATCGTGGTGACGGCGGACGTACTCGGCCGCACCGACGGCGACGACGAGCGGATCCGGGACGCCCGCAAGAAGCGCAAGGTCTCCGCCGTGCTGCACACCGGATACCCGGTGCGCCACTGGGATCACGACCTCGGACCGGCCGAACCGCACCTGCTCGCCCTCGCGGACGGCCCACACGCGCCCCTGTCGGACCTGACCCCCGGGCCCGGAGGCGCCCTGCGTGAGGCGTCCCTCGACCTCGCCGCCGACGGCAGCTTCGTCGTCACCACCTGGTCGGTGCCCGGGCCGCTCGCGTCCCGCCGCACCACCCTGGTGCACATCGACACCGACACCGGACTGCGCACCGTCCTCGTCGACGACGAGGCCGCCGACGTGTTCGCCCCCGCGATCGCGCCGGACGGCACCCGGGTGGCGTTCCTGCACGAGACGCACTCCGACCCCGAGACGGCGCCGCGAATCACTCTGCGGCTGTTCGACCTTCGATCGGGTGAGACGACCCAGCTGGTGCCCGGGTGGGACCGGTGGCCGACGTCGGTCGTCTGGCGGCCCGACTCCGGGGCCCTGCTCGTGACCGCCGACGAACACGGCCGCGCCCCGATCTTCCAGGTGGCGCTGTGGGCCGACGTCCCCACGCCGTTGACCACCGACGCCGCCGCCTACACCGACCTGCGCGTCGCGCCCGACGGAACGTGCGTCTACGCCCTGCGCGCCGCCTACGACACACCGCCGCACCCGGTGCGGATCGCGCTCGACGCCCCCGGCACCGTCACCGCGCTGCGCGCCCCCGCGGAGCAGCCCGAACTGCCCGGCCGCCTCACGGAGATCACGACCGCGGCCGCCGACGGCACCCCGCTGCGGGCCTGGCTGGCCCTGCCGGCCACCGCCGATCCCGACGCGCCCGCGCCACTGCTGCTGTGGATCCACGGCGGCCCGCTCGGCTCCTGGAACACCTGGTCGTGGCGGTGGAACCCGTGGCTGCTCGTCGCCCGCGGCTACGCCGTGCTGCTCCCGGACCCCGCGCTGTCCTCCGGTTACGGGCAGGACTTCGTCCAACGCGGGTGGGGCCGCTGGGGCAAGGAGCCCTACACCGATCTGATGGCCCTGACCGATGCGGCGATCGAACTACCCGAGATCGACGCCGAGCGCACCGCCGCGATGGGGGGATCCTTCGGCGGCTACATGGCCAACTGGATCGCCGGGCACACCGACCGATTCCACGCGATCGTCACCCACGCGAGCCTGTGGGCCCTGGACCAGTTCGGGCCCACCACGGACTCGGCCTGGTACTGGGCCCGGGAGATGACTCCCGAGATGGCGGTGGAGAACTCGCCGCACCTGTACGTCGCCGACATCGTCACCCCCATGCTGGTGATCCACGGCGACAAGGACTATCGCGTGCCGATCGGGGAGGGACTGCGGCTGTGGTACGAGCTGCTGTCCGAGTCGGGGGTACCCGCCGCCGCCGACGGCTCCACCGTGCACCGCTTCCTCTACTTTCCCGACGAGAACCACTGGGTGCTCAGCCCCCAGCACGCGAAGATCTGGTACGAGGTGGTCGAGGCGTTCCTCTCGGAGCACGTGCTCGCGCGCCCCCGGGAACTGCCCGAGGTGCTCGGCTGACGCGGATCGCGCCGGTGCGCGGCTGACGACGCGGATCGCGCCGGTGCGCGGCTCGGGATTCGAGCAGCATCTCCGCCGGGGGCGACGCTCACCCGCCCAGCATCCGCACCCGTTCCAGCGCCGGGGCGAAGGCCTCGAGATACGGCCCGTGGACGGTGTAGTAGGTGAAGCCGTAGCGGTCGCGGTTGCGCAGGACCTGATCGGCCATCCGTTCCACCGTGCCGATCAGTGCGAACGGCGTGTCCAGCAGCTCCTCGACGCTCATCATCGGACCGTAGTGCTCGAGAAGTGCCCGCGCCGCGCCCTCTCGGTCGTCGGTCACCACGACCGCCTGGACCAGCACCTGCCACTCGAGGCGGTCCGCGCGGGCGCCGGCGCGCTCACGGGCGAACCGCACGCGCTCGTCGGCCTCGGTGGCCGTCGCGATGCGCAGCACCCCGGGCGCCTGCCCCGGCACCTGCACGGCACCGGCCACCCCCACGATGTCGGCGCGCTCGGCCGCCAGCTGCAGCACCCGGTCCCCGGTGCCGCCGATCAGCAGCGGGGGACCGGTGCCGCCGAACCCGCGCCGCTGGACCGGCTGCAGCGGTGCCAGGCCCATGCCGGCGCGCAGCTCGGCGTGTTGCGGGTACCCACCCTCCGCGAAGCGGCGCCCCAGACCGTCGATCAGGGCCTCGAGCCGATCGACGCGGCGGCCGATCGGCTCCCAGCCGATGCCGGCCTCGTCGAATTCCCACTTCATGTGCCCGGCGCCGAGGCCGAGCTCGAGCCGGCCGCCGGTGAGGACGTCGGTGGTCGCGACGTCGCGGGCCAGCAGCTCCGAATTCCAGAACGGGGCGTTGAGGACGAGCGTGCCCACCCGCAGCCGCTCGGTCGCCTGCGCCGCGGCGACGAGCGTGGGAAACGGCGCGGCGACCCCCAGGTGGTCCGCGGCGAACAGCGTGTCGTACCCGAGGGCCTCGATGCGGCGGCACCGGCCGGCGAACGCACCGGCCGACTCCAGGGCGAAGACGTTCGTGGCGAAGCGGAACTCGTTCACATCTGTCACGGTGCCGTACCCGTGATCCGCAGTCCAGCAGGCCCGCTCCGGGTCCGTGGGGCGTGTGCAGGCGGTTTGCCTCCGCTGACTACGATTGCGGGGTGACCAGTGCGCCAGAGAACCACCAGAACCCCGCCGACGCCCTCCCCAAGAGCTGGGACCCCAGCGCCGTAGAGGACGAGCTGTACCAGGGCTGGGTGGACGCCGGTTACTTCGTCGCCGATCCGTCCAGCGACAAGCCCGGCTACTCGATCGTGCTGCCGCCGCCGAACGTCACCGGAAGCCTGCACATGGGCCACGCCCTCGACCACACCCTGATGGACGCGCTGTCGCGCCGCAAACGCATGCAGGGCTACGAGGTGCTCTGGCTGCCCGGCATGGACCACGCCGGCATCGCCACCCAGACCGTCGTCGAGAAGCAGCTCGCGGTGGACGGGAAGGCCAAGGAGGACTTCGGCCGCGAACTGTTCGTCGACAAGGTCTGGGACTGGAAGCGCGAATCGGGCGGCACCATCCAGGGCCAGATGCGCCGCATCGGCGACGGCGTCGACTGGTCCCGCGACCGGTTCACCATGGACGAGGGCCTTTCGCGGGCCGTGCAGACGATGTTCAAGCGGCTCTACGACGACGGGCTGATCTACCGGGCCGAGCGACTGGTGAACTGGTCGCCCGTGCTGCAGACCGCGATCTCCGACATCGAGGTCAAGTTCGAGGAGGTCGAGGGCGAACTCGTGTCGCTGCGCTACGGCTCCCTCAACGACGACGAGCCGCACGTGATCGTCGCCACCACCCGGGTGGAGACGATGCTGGGCGACACGGCCGTCGCGGTGCACCCGGACGACGAGCGCTACAAGCACCTGGTCGGCACCACCCTCGAGCACCCCCTCACCGGCCGGCGGATCCCCGTGATCGCCGACGAGTACGTCGACCCCGAATTCGGCACCGGCGCCGTGAAGATCACGCCCGCGCACGACCCCAACGACTTCGAGATGGGCCTGCGGCACAACCTGCCGATGCCCACCATCATGGACAAGGCCGGCAAGATCGCCGACACCGGAACGCAATTCGACGGCATGGACCGGTTCGAGGCGCGGGTCAAGGTGCGCGAGGCGCTGGCCGAGCAGGGGCGGGTCGTCGCCGAGAAGCGTCCCTACCTGCACAGCGTCGGTCACTCCGAGCGCAGCGGCGAGACCATCGAGCCCCGGCTGTCGATGCAGTGGTGGGTCAAGGTCGATGCGCTCGCCGAGGCGGCGGGCGACGCGGTCCGCAACGGCCACACCGTGATTCACCCGGCCAGCCAGGAACCGCGCTGGTTCGCCTGGGTCGACAACATGCACGACTGGTGCATCTCGCGGCAGTTGTGGTGGGGGCACCGCATCCCGATCTGGTACGGCCCCGACGGCGAGGTCGAGTGCTTCGGTCCGGACCAGACCGCCCCCGAGGGGTGGGAGCAGGACCCCGACGTGCTCGACACCTGGTTCTCCTCGGGCCTGTGGCCGTTCTCCACGATGGGCTGGCCCGACAAGACGCCGGAGCTCGAAAAGTTCTATCCCACAAGCGTGCTCGTCACCGGTTACGACATCCTGTTCTTCTGGGTGGCCCGGATGATGATGTTCGGCCTGTACGTCGCGAACGACGAGGCGATCACCGCCGGCGGGAAGTCCGGCGTCCAGGTGCCGTTCAAGGACCTGTTCCTGCACGGCCTCGTGCGCGACCAGTACGGCAAGAAGATGTCCAAGTCGCGCGGCAACGGCATCGATCCGCTGGACTGGGTGGAGCGGTACGGCGCCGACGCACTGCGCTTCACCCTGGCCCGCGGCGCCAACCCCGGGAGCGACCTCGCCGTGGGCGAGGACCACGCGCAGTCCTCCCGCAACTTCGCCAACAAGCTGTTCAACGCGACCAAGTTCGCCCTGATGAACGGCGCCGTCGTCACCGAGCTGCCGGCGCGCGCTGCGCTCACCGACGCGGACCGGTGGATCCTCGACCGGCTCGAGCAGGTCCGCGCCGAGGTCGACGAGGCGTTCGAACGGTTCGAGTTCTCCAAGGCGTGCGAGGCGCTCTACCACTTCGCGTGGGACGAGGTGTGTGACTGGTACCTCGAGCTCGCCAAGGTGCAGCTCGCCGACGGCAGCGAGTACGCGGAGGGGACCAAGGCGGTCCTCGGCAACGTCCTCGACCAGCTGCTGCGCCTGCTGCACCCGGTGATCCCGTTCGTCACCGAAACCCTCTGGAAGGTGCTCACCGGCGGCGAGTCCGTGGTCGTCGCGTCGTGGCCGGGCACCAGCGGGGTCGCGGCCGACGCCGACTCCGCGCGCCGCGTCGAGGATCTGCAGAAGCTCGTCACCGAGGTCCGCCGCTTCCGCAGCGACCAGGGCCTCAAGCCGTCGCAGAAGGTCGCCGCGCGGCTCACCGAGATCGACGCCGCCGACCTGGCCGCCCAGGTGCCGGCCGTGCGGTCGCTGGCGCGACTGACCGAGCCGGCGGACGGGTTCTCCGCCACCGCCTCCATCGAGGTGCGCCTGTCCCGCGCCACCGTCACCGTCGAGCTGGACACCTCCGGCACCGTCGACGTGGCGGCCGAGCGTGCCCGGCTGGGCAAGGACCTCGCGGTCGCCGAGAAGGAGCTCGCGGGCACGTCCGCCAAGCTCGGCAACGAGGCGTTCCTCGCCAAGGCGCCCGCGGCGGTCGTCGAGAAGATCACCGCCCGCAAGCAGATCGCGGAGGAGGAGATCGCCCGGATCACCTCCCGACTCCAGGAGCTGGGGTCGGCGTGAGCGAGGACCGGTCCGCGGCGACGCCGGCGCAGCCTTCGCCGGTCGACCTGGCCGAGCTGACCCTCGTCGAGGCCGAACTCGACAAGCGCTGGCCCGAAACGAAGATCGAGCCGTCGCTCACCCGGATCGCGGCGCTGATGGATCTGCTCGGATCCCCGCAGCGCAGCTATCCGGCCATCCAGATCGCCGGCACCAACGGCAAGACGTCGGTGAGCCGGATGATCGACGCCCTGCTGACCCGGTTGCACCGGCGGACCGGCCGCACCACGAGCCCGCACCTGCAGCTGGCCACCGAGCGGATCAGCATCGACGGGGCGCCGGTCTCGCCGCGCACCTACGTCGACACCTATCGCGAACTCGAGCCGTACGTCGCGATGATCGACGCCCAGTCGCAGGCTGCGGGCGGCCCGGCGATGAGCAAGTTCGAGGTGACCACGGCGATGGCCTTCGCCGCGTTCGCCGAGGCTCCCGTCGACGTCGCCGTCGTCGAGGTGGGGCTCGGTGGCACCTGGGACGCCACCAACGTCGTGGACGCGCAGGTCGCGGTGATCACCCCGATCGGGCTCGACCACACCGAGTACCTCGGTCCCGACCTCCCCACGATCGCGGGGGAGAAGGCCGGGATCATCAAGAAGGCTGCCGACGACGGGCTGGTTCCCCGCGACACCGTCGCCGTCCTGGCCCAGCAGGAGCCCGAGGTGATGGAGGTGCTGCTGCGACGGGCCGTCGAGGCGGATGCCGCCGTGGCGCGCGAGGGCTCCGAGTTCAAGGTCCTGGCCCGGCGCATCGCCGTGGGGGGTCAGCAGCTCGAGCTGCAGGGCCTGGGCGGGGTGTACACCGACATCTTCCTGCCGCTGCACGGCGAGCACCAGGCCCGCAACGCCTCGCTCGCGCTCGCCGCCGTGGAGGCGTTCTTCGGCGCCGGCGCCGACCGGCAGCTCGACGGCGACGCGGTGCGCGCGGCGTTCGCGTCGGTGCTCAACCCGGGCCGGCTCGAACGGGTGCGCAGCGCCCCGACGGTCTTCCTCGACGCCGCCCACAACCCCCACGGGGCGAAGGCGCTCGCCGCGGCCCTGGCCGACGAGTTCGACTTCCGCAAGCTGGTCGGAGTGGTGTCGGTGATGGCCGACAAGGATGTGCCCGGCCTGCTCGACGCGCTCGAGCCGGTGTTCGACGAGATCGTCGTCACCCACAACGGTTCGCCGCGGGCCATGGACGTCGACGAGCTCGCCGACCTGGCCGTGGCCCGGTTCGGCGACGAACGCGTGGTGGTCGCGCAGACACTGCCCGACGCCCTCGAGACGGCCATCGCCATCGCCGAGGAGGTCGCCGAGCCGGGTGAGGCAGTATCGGGGGCGGGCGTCGTGGTCACCGGTTCGGTGGTGACCGCCGGCGCCGCCCGCACTCTCTTCGGAAAGGACCCCGCGTGAGCGAGGCAGCTGACAACCCCGGCGAATCGCCGGATCGGGACTCCGCCGTCCGGCCCCCGGCGAAGGACCCGTGGAAGGGACTGCGCGGCGTCATGGCCGGCACGCTCGTCCTCGAGGCCATCGTGGTCCTGCTCGTGCTGCCGGTCGTCGCGGTCATCGGTGGGGGGCTGACGTGGTTCTCGGGCGGCTACATCGTGCTCCTCGCCGTCGCGATGATCGCGGGCGCCGGGCTGCAGGGCCGGCCGTGGGCGCTCTGGTACAACCTCGCGCTGCAGGTGCTGACCCTGCTGGGCTTCGTGGTGGACCTGTCGCTCGGCATCGTCGGCGTGCTCTTCAGCGTGGTCTGGGGCTACATCCTGTACCTGCGCAAGGACATGAAGGACCGCGAGGCGCGGGGTCTGCTGCCGGGGCAGCGGGGCTGACCACTACGCTGTGCGCGTGACTGAGCGGACCCTGGTACTGATCAAGCCCGACGGCGTGGCCCGTCGTCATGTCGGAGAGATCCTCTCGCGCATCGAGCGCAAGGGACTCGACATCGTGGCACTCGAGCTGCGCACCGCCACCGAGGAGGTGGCCGCCGCCCACTACGCCGAGCACGAGGGCAAACCCTTCTACCCCGGCCTGATCGAGTTCATCACCTCGCGCCCGCTGGTCGCGGCCGTGCTCGAGGGCCCCCGGGCCATCGCCGCGTTCCGTCAGCTCGCGGGCGGCACCGATCCGGTGGAGAAGGCCGTTCCCGGCTCCATCCGCGGTGATCTCGGGCTCGACGCCGGGGAGAACCTGGTGCACGGCTCCGACTCGGTGGAGTCCGCCGAGCGCGAGATCGCCCTCTGGTTCCCCGCCCTCGCCGGGTCCTGATCCGTATCGACTGCCCCGCCACGGCGCCCTCCGGGGCGCCGTTGGCGTATCCACGGACCTCTGTGTGGGATACTGAGGTAGGTCGCCCCGCTTCGAGTGTTGCGGAACGACCGAACGACATCACGGATCGATGCCCGACATCGCTGTGACCGGGGACGCAGGAGACACCTCGCTCGGTTGCACGCTGGATGCACCGGCGCTCGATCCGCGATCCAGCCAGGCACCGCTCGGCCGTGCAGTGAAAACGGGCACCGGACGACCGCGCGATGCGAGACCGCACATCTCGCGCCTCCCGGTGCGAGCACACACAGACAGCGCCCTCGCGTGGCCGCGTCACATCGCTCGAGACGAGGATGGACGCGCCCGGGGGCCCGAGGAGACCTACGTGGCCGAACAAGCGCCGCCGAACGACAATTCCAACGAAGAGGGCACCGTGGTGCTGCCGCCGAAGATGCGCGTGCACGCCCTTGCCAAACTGCTCGGCCTGACCAGCAAACAGGTCATGGCCAAGGCCGCCGACCTCGGCACCGAGCTGCGCAGTGCCCACTCGAGCCTGCAGCGCGACCTCGCCGAACAGATCCGCGCCGCGCTCGGCGCACCGGCCGAGGCCGAACCGGTGCCCACCGCGGAAGCCGCACCGGAACCGGTGGGTGAGGCGCCCGAGGTGCCCGCCGGAGAGGCCGCCGTCGCGGTGCCCGCCGAGGTCCCCGTGGAGGAGCCGGCGGCCGCGGTCCAGGACACTACCGCTCAGGAACCCGCCGCGGAGTCCGTCGAGGCACCCGCGGCCCCGGCCCTGTTCACCGGCGTGGAGCAGGAGACCCCGGTGTTCGCCGCGCCGGAACCGAGCACCGCCGAGCCCGTCGTCAGCGCACCGCTGTTCCTGCAGCCGGAGGTCACCACTCCCGTGGAGGCCCCGCCCCGTCGACGCCGTTCCCGGCGAGCGGCCGAGGCACCCGAGCCCGCCGTCGCCGAGGAGGTCACCGAGGAGACCGCCGCGGTGGAGGAACCGGCCGAGGAGACCGCCGAGGAGGAGGAGCCGCGTCGGCGCCGTCGTGGCCGCCGTGGCCGTGGCCGTGGCCGCGGCGAACAGCCCGAGACGCAGGACGAGACCACCGCCGAGGAGGGGACAGCTGCGGCGGAGGCCGAGGAAGCGGAGGCCGAGGAGCCGACGGAGGCCGAGGAGCCGACGACGGAGGAAGCCGCGACCGCCGGGCCGGAGGCCGGGGAGGCCGAAGGCGGGGAGGCCGAGCAGGCCGAGGCCGAGGAGGAGTCCGCGGAAGGTCCCTCGCGCCGTCGTCGCCGTCGTCGTCGCCGCAAGGGCAGCGCGGACGGCGCCGAGACCGTCGCCGAGGACGACTCGGTCCCCACCGTCGTCCACGAGCGCGAGCCGCGGCCCAAGGCCCGCGCCGCCAAGGACGAGGTGCAGGGCATCACCGGTTCCACCCGGCTCGAGGCCAAGCGCCAGCGCCGCCGCGACGGCCGGGACGCGGGCCGCCGTCGGCCCCCGATCCTCACCGAGTCGGAGTTCCTCGCCCGTCGCGAGTCCGTCGACCGCGTCATGGTGGTGCGGGAGAAGACCGGTGACGGTGCGCACCCCGGGAACATCACGCAGGTCGCGGTCCTCGAGGACGGCGTCCTGGTCGAGCACTTCGTGACCAGCGCCGGATCCGGTTCGATGGTCGGCAACATCTTCCTCGGCCGTGTCCAGAACGTGCTTCCCTCGATGGAGGCGGCGTTCATCGACATCGGCAGGGGCCGCAACGGCGTCCTCTACGCCGGCGAGGTCAACTGGGAGGCCGCCGGGCTCGGCGGCAACTCCCGCAAGATCGAGCAGGCCCTCAAGCCGGGTGACCGGGTGCTCGTGCAGGTCAGCAAGGACCCGGTCGGGCACAAGGGCGCCCGCCTGACCACGCAGATCAGCCTCGCCGGCCGGTTCCTGGTGTACGTGCCGGGCGGCTCGTCCACCGGCATCAGCCGCAAGCTGCCCGACACCGAGCGCAAGCGGCTCAAGGAGATCCTGCGCGAGATCGTCCCGGCCGAGGCCGGCGTGATCATCCGCACCGCGGCGGAGGGCGTGAGCGAAGACGAGCTCGCCCGCGACGTGCAGCGCCTGCAGACGCAGTGGGCTTCCATCGAGGAGCAGGCCGCCAAGCTCGAGTCCGACGGCTCGGGGCAGCCGAAGACCCTCTACGAAGAGCCCGACCTGCTGGTCAAGGTGATTCGCGACCTGTTCAACGAGGACTTCTCCAAACTCGTCATCGAGGGCGAGAACGCCTGGACCACCGTCGAGAGCTACATCCGCACCGTCGCACCGGACATGGTGCCCCGCGTGGAGCGGCACGATCCCGACTCGGGTGGACGCGACGTGTTCGCCGCCCACCGCATCGACGAGCAGCTCGCCAAGGCGCTCGACCGCAAGGTGTGGCTGCCGTCCGGTGGCACGCTCGTCATCGATCGCACCGAGGCGATGACCGTCGTCGACGTCAACACCGGCAAGTTCACCGGGGCCGGCGGCAATCTCGAAGAGACCGTCACCCGCAACAACCTCGAGGCGGCCGAGGAGATCGTGCGGCAGATGCGGCTGCGCGACATCGGCGGCATGATCGTCGTCGACTTCATCGACATGGTGCTCGAGTCGAACCGCGACCTGGTGCTGCGACGCCTCACCGAGGCGCTCGGCCGGGACCGCACCCGCCACCAGGTCTCCGAGGTGACCTCGCTGGGGCTCGTGCAGATGACGCGCAAGCGGCTCGGCACGGGTCTGGTGGAGGCGTTCTCCACCACGTGCGAGCACTGCCACGGCCGCGGCATCGTCGTGCACAGCGAACCCGTCGAGGCCGGCGCGGCCGAGGACGGTGGGCGGCCCGCCCGTGCCGAGAGCGGCTCCCGGCGCCGCCGGGGCCGTGACCGCGGCACCCAGCCGGAGGCGGCGACGACCGAGACGGCCGCGCCCGCGCCGGTACCCGAGGTGGCGACAGTGGACGCGACCGTCAAGCGTGCCCACCCGGTGGCCCTGGCGATGGCTGCGCACCACGGGAACCACGACGAGAACCCGGCGGAATCCGGCGCCGAGCAGGCGCAGGCAGCGCCGGCCCAGCCGGCCGAAACACGCGAGGCTGAGCCGGCCGAAACACGCGAGGCTGAGCCGGCCGAATCACGCAAGGCTGGGCCCGCCGACACGCGCGAGGCGCGGCCGGCCGAAGCACCGGAGGCCGAAAAGCAGGCAGCGGAGCCGGCGGCCCGTCGCCGTCGCCGGGTCTCACGGGCCGCCGCGGCCCCGACGGGCGACGGCACCGGCGCCGGCACCGTCTTCGTGGTGCCCACACCGGCCCCCGCACCGGAGCCTGCGGCGGTGGCCGCCGCGCCGGTCCCGGACGGGGAGAACGCCGAGCCGGTGGTCGTTCGACGGCCGCGTCGTCGCCGGGCCGCGGGCCGGCCCGCCGGCCCGCCGGTCGAAGCACAGGCATGAGGTCCGACCGGGCCCGACACCGCGCGGGCCCGGTTTGACCCTGGCAGTCACCTTCCCGTAATCTTGGTCAGTCGCTACTCGGCGATACGGCCCTGCTGCGCCCGATGCGGGAAGGTGGCGGGCCCCGAGTCAGCAACCACACCAGACCAGTCGCGTTGCACACCGTGGCGCGAGCACGTTCGAACTAGCAAGGGGTAGCCGTCCGATGGCAACGTACGCGATCGTCAAGACCGGCGGTAAGCAGTACAAGGTCGCTGAGGGCGATCTCGTCAAGGTCGAGAAGATCGAGGGTGAGCCCGGCACTGCTGTCTCGCTTGCTCCGGTCCTCGTCGTCGACGGAGCCGAGCTGACCACCGACGCCGACAAGCTGGCGAAGGTCACGGTCACCGGCGAGATCGTCGAGCACACCAAGGGCCCGAAGATCCGCATCCACAAGTTCAAGAACAAGACCGGCTACCACAAGCGCCAGGGTCACCGTCAGAAGCTGACGGTCCTGAAGGTCACCGGCATCAAGTAATTCGGGCTTCCGCTTCAAACCCCAGGAGGGTTCGTCATGGCACACAAGAAGGGCGCATCCAGCTCCCGTAACGGTCGCGATTCGAACGCCCAGCGTCTCGGCGTCAAGCGCTTCGGCGGCCAGGCCGTCAACGCGGGTGAGATCCTGGTGCGCCAGCGCGGCACCCACTTCCACCCCGGCGTGAACGTCGGCCGTGGCGGCGACGACACGCTGTTCGCCCTCGCTGCCGGTGCCGTCGAGTTCGGCACCAAGCGTGGTCGCAAGACGGTCAACATCGTTCCGGTCGCGGCAGACGCCTGATCTGCCGTCCGAATCGGACACCGCGGAGGTTCCCTTCGCACATACTCCCAGTAGGGGCGGACCAGGGTCGCACACCCGGGTCCGCCCCTACTGTTTTCGGGACGACCGGTAGCGGTCGTTCCGGCACAACTCCGGTAGTCCCGGCACAGTGGGGCTACCGGTCGACACAACAGTTCCACCATTCGACGGAGGTCCACCCCATGTCCCGCTTCATCGACCGGGTGGTGCTGCACGTCACCGCCGGCAAGGGTGGTAACGGCTGCGCCTCCGTCCATCGCGAGAAGTTCAAGCCGCTCGGCGGCCCCGACGGCGGGAACGGCGGCAACGGCGGCAACGTCGTGCTCGAGGTGGACGAGGGGGTCCACACCCTCCTCGACTTCCACTTCCACCAGCACGCGAAAGCCACGAACGGCACGCAGGGCGCGGGCAGCAACCGCGACGGCGCCAACGGCGGCGACCTCGTGCTCAAGGTGCCCGACGGCACCGTCGTGCTCGACAAGGACGGCCGGATCCTGGCCGACATGGTCGGCGCCGGCACTCGCTTCGTCGCCGCCCACGGTGGCCGCGGCGGCCTCGGCAACGCGGCCCTGGCGTCGAAGGCCCGCAAGGCCCCCGGCTTCGCCCTGCTCGGCGAGGAGGGGGAGGAGCGCGACCTCGTCCTCGAACTCAAGTCCGTCGCCGACGTCGGGCTGGTCGGGTTCCCGTCCGCCGGCAAGTCCTCGCTGGTGTCGGTGCTCTCCGCGGCCAAGCCGAAGATCGCCGACTACCCGTTCACCACCCTCGTTCCCAACCTCGGGGTCGTGCAGTCGGGCGACACCACGTTCACCGTCGCCGACGTGCCGGGCCTGATCCCCGGCGCCAGCCAGGGCCGCGGTCTCGGCCTGGACTTCCTGCGTCACCTCGAGCGCTGCGCCGTGCTCGCGCACGTCGTCGACTGCGCGACGCTCGAGCCGGGGCGCGATCCCGTCTCCGACATCGACGCACTCGAGGCCGAGCTGGCCGCCTACCAGCCGGCGTTGTCCGGCGACAGCAGCCTGGGCGACCTCGCCGATCGTCCCCGCATCGTCATCCTCAACAAGGTCGACGTGCCGGACGCCGCGGAACTCGCCGATTTCGTCACCCCCGAGCTCGAGGAGCGGGGCTGGCCGGTGTTCCGGATCTCCGCCGTCAGCCGGGAAGGGCTGCGGCCGCTGACCTTCGCGTTGGCGCGGATGGTGGAGGAGTACCGGCAGGCGCATCCGCCGGCCGCGCCGCGGCGGCCGGTCATCCGGCCCGTCGCCGTCGACGAGACCGGCTTCAGCGTCGTCGCCGACCCCGAGACGCCGGGTGGCTTCATCGTGCGCGGCACCCGGCCCGAGCGCTGGGTGCGTCAGACGGCGTTCGACAACGACGAGGCCGTCGGCTACCTCGCGGATCGGCTCGCCCGCCTCGGTGTCGAGGACGAACTCGTCAAGCAGGGCGCCGAACCGGGTGCCTCCGTCACCATCGGCGACGTCTCGTTCGAGTGGGAGCCGCAGACCCAGGCCGGCGTGGACGTCGTGCCCACCGGCCGGGGCACCGACGCCCGCCTCGACCAGGTCGATCGGGTCGGCGCCGCCGAACGCCGCCACGCCAAGCGGGTCCGCCGCGGTCTCGCGACCGACGACGACGAGTTCTGACCACCGCACCTCGAGCCCAGAAGCAGGAGATCGTGAGCGAGACCCGGGAGGCCGTCGCCGGCGCGCGCCGCGTCGTGGTGAAGATCGGCTCGTCCGCCATCACCAGCCTGGTCGGCGGCCTCGACCGGGACCGCCTCGACTGCCTGGTCGACGCTCTCGAAGAGCGCATGCGCTCCGGCTCGGACGTCGTGGTGGTGTCCTCCGGCGCGGTCGGCGCCGGCCTCGCCCCGCTGGGCCTGACCATCCGGCCCCGCGACCTGGCCACCAAGCAGGCCGCGGCCAGCGTCGGACAGCTTGCCCTGGCCCACGCGTGGGGCACCTCCTTCGCCCGGTACGGCCGCACCGTCGGGCAGGTGCTGCTCACGGCCGACGACATCGCGCGGCGCACCCAGCACCGCAATGCCCAGCGCACCCTCGACCGGCTGCGCGCGCTGCACGCCGTGCCCGTGGTCAACGAGAACGACACCGTCGCGACCGCCGAGCTGCGGTTCGGCGACAACGATCGCCTCGCCGCGCTCGTCGCGCACCTCGTCGGCGCCGACGCGCTGATCCTGCTCTCCGACGTCGACGGCCTCTACGACGGCGATCCCCGTAAGGGCGACGCCCACCTCATCGCGGAGGTGACGAGCCCGGAGGACCTCGACGGCGTCGTCGCCGGGTCCGGGGGCGCCCTCGGCACGGGCGGGATGGCGTCGAAGCTGTCCGCCGCGCGCCTGGCCGCGGATTCGGGTGTGCCGGTGCTGCTCACCGCCGCGTCGCAGGCCGACCGTGCCCTCGGTGCCGCGGACGTGGGCACCGCGTTCGCGGCCCGGCCCGACCGGATGTCGGCGCGGCGTTTCTGGGTGCGGCACGCCGCCGACACCCACGGCACCCTGCACCTGGACGCGGGCGCGGTACGGGCGGTGGTGGAACGGCGCCGCTCGCTGCTCGCGGCGGGCATCACGGGAATGAGCGGGCGCTTCCACGGTGGGGACGTGGTGGCGCTGGTCGGTCCCGACGGCCGCACGGTGGGGCGCGGCGTGGTGGCCTACGATGCCGCCGAGCTGGACTGGATGATCGGGTTCTCCACGCGGCAGCTGCCGGCGGACCTGCAGCGGCCGGTGGTGCACGCGGACGATCTCGTGACGCTGTAGGCGCGGGCGGTCACCGGCCGGAGGTGGCCGCCGGTGCCGCGGTGACCAGGGCCGTGAGCACCTCCGAGCAGCCCGCGTCGACCTTCACGGTGGCGAGGGGATCGCCGCGCGTGACGCCACGGTTGACCACGGCCACCGGCATGCGGCGCTTGGCGGCGTGCCGCACGAACCGCAACCCGGACATCACCGTCAGGGAACTGCCGACCACGAGCAGGGCATCCGCCTCGTCGACGAGCGCGAAGGCGCGCTCCACGCGCTCGCGTGGCACCGATTCACCGAAGTAGACGATGTCCGGCTTGAGCATCCCCCCGCACCGCTCGCAGTCCACCATGCGGAAGCTGCCGGTGTCGTCGACGACCGCGTCGGCGTCCGGCGCCACCTCGAGACCCGTCGTCCCCCGAACCCGTTCGAGGAAGCCCGGATTGGCGGCGGTGAGCCGCTCGGCGAGGGTGAAGCGCGAGATCCGGAGGTCGCACGCCAGGCAGCGCACCTGCGCGTAGCAGCCGTGCAGGTCGATCACCCGCCGGCTCCCGGCCTTGGTGTGCAGCAGGTCCACGTTCTGGGTCAGGACGCCCAGGACGGTGCCGCGGCGTTCGAGCGCGGCGAGGGCGCGGTGCCCGGCGTTCGGTCGTGCGGAGTCCATGTGCCGCCACCCGACATGGTTGCGCGCCCAGTAGCGGCGCCGGAATTCCGGATCCCCGACGAACTGCTGATAGGTCATCGGGTTGCGGGGTGGCGCGCCGGGACTGCGGTAGTCCGGGATGCCGGAGTCGGTCGAGATGCCCGCGCCGGTGAGCACGCACAACCGCCGGCCGTCGAGCAGGTGGTGCAGCGGTTCGATCACCCCGTCCAGGGTAGCGGCGTGTCAGTACCCGGCGCTCGGGTCGACGACCGCGGCGAGATCGAGGCCGGTCGCGAAGCGCGTGACGTTCTCGGTCACGTGCTCGGCGAACGCGGGGATGCGCAGCGCCGGGGGATTGGAGTCGTGCGGGGTGATCATGGCGTTGCGCAGCGACCACAGCGGGTGCCCGTCCGGCAGCGGTTCCGGGTCCGTGACGTCCAGGCCGGCGCCCGCGATGACGCGGCGGCTCAGGGCGTCCACCAGCGCGTCGGTGTCGACGAGGCTGCCGCGGGCAACGTTGATCACCCAGGCGGTCGGCTTCATCGCGGCCAGCTCGTCGGCGCCCACCAGTTGCTCGGTCTCGGCCGTGGCGGGGGCGGCGATCACGAAATGGTCTGCGCGGGGCCATACTTCGTCGATCCGTGCGACGGGGACCGTCTCCACGGCGCCCGGGACGGGGCGGCCGCTGCGGGTGACCGCGAGCGCCTGGGCGCCGAGCGAACCGAGCATGGGGATCAGGGCCCGGCCGATGCCACCCGCGCCGATGATCCCGACGGTGGCGCCGCGCAGGGTGCCCAGCTGGGGGTAGAACACGCTCGGCGTCCACGACGTGGCCGCCAGGTGGTCGGGCAGCGCCCGCACGCCGGCGAGCAGCAGCATGAGCGCGTGTTCGGCGACCGTCGCGGCGAACGCCCCGGCGGCCGACGTCCACGTCACCTGGGGGTGAGCGCGGATGACGCCGGCGTCGAACCAGTCCTCCACGCCGGCGGCGGGCAGCTGAACCCACCGCACCGACGCCGGCAGCACCGCGGGGAACTCGTCCGGTCCGGCGGTCCAGACCACCGCGTCCGGGCGGTCGTCGAACCCGCACACGCGACCGCCGCCGGCCCCGATCGCCCGGTCGAACACGATGTCCGGGGCGGGGCCGACGGCGATGCGCGGCTGTCGCTCGTAGGTCATGGCTCCGACTCTAGGCGCGAACGCCCGGCCGGTCACTCGCTGCGGGCACTCAGACGACCTCGACGAGGGGGTACACGCCGTTCTCGTCGTGGACCTCCCGGCCGGTGACCGGCGGGTTGAACACGCAGAACATGCGCATCCGGGTGTCCGGCTCGACGCGGTGCCGCTCATGGCCGTTGAGCAGGTACATCGTGCCGGGTGCGAGCGGGTACACGGTGCCGGTCTCGAGGTCGGTGAGGGTGCCGGTGCCCTCGATGAGCCACACCGCCTCGATGTGGTTCGCGTAGTGGAACTCGTTGACGGTGCCGGCCTCGATCGTGGTCTCGTGGAACGAGAACCCGACCTTGTCGCCGCCGAGCACGATGCGCTTGCTGCGCCAGTTGCCGTTGTCCGACGTGATGTCGCGCTCGGTGCCGGTGATTTCCTCGGTGGTACGGACGATCATACGTAAGTCCTTCGGAAGCTTGTCTTCTCGTGCATGGGTCGACGGCGGCCGGGGGTCAGGCCCGGACCACCGAGGTGGCCTCGCACAGGATGTTCAGACCGTGCTCGAGCTCGTCGTCGCTGATCGTCAGCGGCGGAAGCAGCTTGACGACCTCGTCGGAGGGGCCGGAGGTCTCCGCGAGCAGGCCCTGCTCGAACGCGAGGGCGCACACCTTCTGTGCGTCGTTCGGCTCGTCGAAGACCAGGCCCTGAACCATGCCGCGACCGCGGGTGGAGACGCCGTCGAACATGTCGGACAGGTTCATGAAGGTCTGCCGGATCCGCTCGCCCTTGCGCAGCGTCTCGCGCTCGAGGTGGTCGTCGGCCCAGTAGTGCTGCAGCGCCTTCGCCGCGGTGACGAACGCCGGGTTGTTGCCGCGGAACGTGCCGTTGTGCTCGCCCGGGCCCCACACATCGAGGTCGCGCTTGAACAGCGTGAGCGCCAGCGGCAGGCCGTACCCGCCGATCGACTTCGACAGGGTCACGATGTCCGGGGTGATCCCGGCGACCTCGAACGAGAAGAACGGGCCGGTGCGGCCGCAGCCCATCTGCACGTCGTCGACGATGAGCAGGATGTCGCGCTCGGCGCACAGATCCGCGAGGGCACGCAGCCACTCGGGGCGGGCGACGTTCACGCCGCCCTCGCCCTGCACGGTCTCCACGATCACCGCCGCCGGGCGGTTCAGACCGCTGCCGGAGTCGTCGAGCACGCGGGAGAACCAGTGGAAGTCCTCGGTGACGCCGTCGAAGTAGTTGTCGAACGGCATCGGGGTGGCGTGCACCAGCGGCACACCGGCCCCGGCCCGCTTCATGGAGTTGCCCGTCACCGACAGCGCACCCAGGGTCATCCCGTGGAATGCGTTGGTGAAGTTGATGATCGACTCGCGGCCGGTGACCTTGCGGGCGAGCTTGAGCGCCGCCTCGACCGAGTTGGTGCCCGTCGGGCCGGGGAACTGGACCTTGTAGTCGAGGCCGCGGGGGGCCAGGATGTGGCTCTCGAACGACTCGAGCAGTTCCCGCTTGGCGACGGTGGACATGTCGAGGCCGTGGGTGATGCCGTCACCCATGATGTAGTCCACGAGCGCGGTCTTCAGGACCGGGTTGTTGTGCCCGTAGTTGAGGGCTCCCGCGCCGGCGAAGAAGTCGAGGTAGTCCTTGCCGTTCTCGTCGCGGAGCCACGATCCGGACGCCGTTTCGAACACGGTCGGCCAGCCGCGGCTGTAGCTGCGCACCTCGGATTCGAGGTAATCGAAAACGCTGTGCTTGGCGGGGGTTTCGGGGTGCTCCAGGATGGTCATTCGTC
The DNA here is from genome assembly GCF_011058165.1 of Rhodococcus aetherivorans. Classification (GTDB taxonomy): domain Bacteria; phylum Actinomycetota; class Actinomycetes; order Mycobacteriales; family Mycobacteriaceae; genus Rhodococcus; species Rhodococcus aetherivorans. The sequence continues at coordinate 5,519 of NZ_JAALEG010000092.1, read as the reverse complement.
GTCCTCCTGCGGCGAATTCGCTTTCGCCGGTCGTGTATTCATTCGCCGATCGTGTAGAGATCCTCGGCCATGTGGGAATCGGGAAAATCCGAAGGGGTGAACAATTCGCTCCGGGTGATGCGCAGTCCGCGTCGCCGGGCGAGCGCGGTGAACAGCGCGATGGACGCCTCGTTGTCCGGGCTGACGGTCGTCTCGAGCCGGTTCACGCCGGTGTCGGCGAGCCGGTCCCACAGGCTGTCGAGCATCCGGCCGGCGATGCCGCGGCCGCGTTGGGCCTGGTCGACGGCCACCTGCCAGACGAACAGCGTGTTCGGCGACTCGGGACGGCGGTAGCCGCTGACGAAACCCACCGCCTCGTCGTCCCCGCCGGTGGCGACGACCGAGGTCGCCGCGAAATCGCGGCACCAGAGCACGTATGCATAACTGGAATTGACGTCGAGCACTTTCGAATCACGCGCGATCTGCCACATGCGAATTCCGTCGGAAATACGCGGTGCGCGGAAATTCGGCTCGGTCGGCGCGCTCGCCGTTTCGGCGGGCGTACGGGGCGGGGTACTTCTCTGCGTCACAGGCGTCATAAGCGGTCTCGAACCTAACAACTTCGTGGGCGGGATTCACCCGCCTTGTCGGGATCCGTCGCCGGGTACCCCGGCTCCGCGCAGGTGAGACACCCATGTGAGAAGAGTCACTTCGTGTAGCGCCCGGGCCGAGCGCGGCGATTATTTCGGGCTCGCCAGCGCCAGCGGCAGCACCGCGGAGGCCCCGGCCCGGATCAGGGTCCGCGCCGCCATCGTCATCGTCCAGCCGGTGTCGGTGACCGCGTCGACGAGCAGGATCGGCCCCCGGGTTCCGCTGAGGTCGGGGCTCTCCCACGCGTCTACGAGGCCGGCGATCCGGTACGCCGAGTTCGCTGCCGTCACCGGGGGCCGGCCGGGCCGGGCACGCAGCACGCCGAGATCCTCGAGCCGGCCGAGCTGCGCCAGCCGCGCCGCGAGGGAACCGACCAGGCGAGGATGGGTCGCCGACTCCACGGCCATCACCGCGGTCGGGCGATCCGACCAGTCCCACGCCTTGAGCACCGCCACGGCGGCCTGCACCACCGCGTCGGGCACCGGCGCGTCGGGGCCGTCCAGCAGCGCCCGCAGCCGCGGACCCCATCCGAGGTCCGACAGCCGGCCGAGTACCCGGCCCGGCTCGGGCCCGTCGGTGATCTTCCCGGACAATGCCACGCCGAGTTTGGCCATTCCCGTCGGCCACTGCCGCCGCGGCGGCAGGTCCACCCCCGGCCGGTCCAGCCGGGCCCGCACCCGGCCCAGCTCGGTGTCGTCGACGTCCGCCGGCCACCGCGCCCCGCAGCAGTTGTCGCACCGCCCGCAGCCCGGGGTGTCGGACGTCAGGTCGGGATCGTCGAGCTGGGTGCGCAGGAACACCATCCGGCACCGGGTGGTCCGCTCGTACTCGAGCATCGCCTCCTGCTCGGCCTCGCGGGCCCGCTCGAGCGTCGCGTACCGGGCGGCGTCGTACTCCCAGGGCACGCCGGTGGCGATCCAGCCGCCCTTCACCCGGCGTACCGCACCGTCCACGTCGAGCACCTTGAGCACCATCTCCAGCCGGGACCGGTTGAGGTCGACCAACGGCTCGAGGGCCTGCGTGGACTGCGGCCGCTCCGGCTCGAGCACCTCGATCACCCGCCGCACCACCTCCTCCCCCGGGAAGGCCACCGACGCGAACCAGCTCCAGATCTGCCGATCCTCGGGACCCGGAAGCAGGATCACCTCCGCCCGCTCGGTCGCACGGCCCGCGCGACCGACCTGCTGGTAGTAGGAGATGGGTGAGGACGGTGCTCCCAGGTGCACCACGAACCCGAGGTCCGGCTTGTCGAAACCCATGCCCAGGGCCGAGGTGGCGATCAGGGCCTTGACCCGGTTGGCGAGGAGGTCCGCCTCCAGCTGCTCCCGCTCGGCCGGATCGGACTGCCCCGTGTATGCCGCGACGGTGTGACCGTGCTCGGAGAGCAGCGCGGCCAGGTCGTGCGCGGCCGACACGGTGAGGGTGTAGACGATCCCGGAACCGGGCAGCTCGTCGAGGTGCTGGGCGAGCCACGCCGCCCGGCGCGCGGGCTCGTCGATCCGCAGCACCGACAGGTGCAGCGACGGCCGGTCGAGACCACCGCGCAGCACCAGGGTCTCGCCCGTGCCCTCCCCGACGCCGAGCTGCGCGGCCACGTCCGCCACGACCCGGTCGTTCGCGGTCGCGGTGGTCGCGAGCACCGGAATGCCCTCGCCGATTTCGGTGACGAGGGTGCGGATGCGCCGGTAGTCCGGCCGGAAGTCGTGTCCCCAGTCCGAGACGCAGTGCGCCTCGTCGACCACCACCAGTCCGGCGTCGCGGGCGAGCGCCGGCAGCACCTGGTCGCGGAAGTCCGGGTTGTTGAGCCGCTCCGGGCTGACGAGCAGGACGTCCACCGCGCCCTCGGCGACCTGCCGGTGGATCTCCTCCCACTCGGTGACGTTGCCGGAATTGATCGTGGCCGCGCGGACGCCCGCGCGCTGCGCCGACTCGACCTGGTTGCGCATCAGGGCCAGGAGCGGGGAGACGATCACGGTCGGCCCGTGCCCGTGGGCGCGGAGCAGCTTGGCGGAGATGAAGTAGACGGCCGACTTGCCCCAGCCCGTGCGCTGCACGACCAGCGCTCGCCGGCGATGCACCACCAGTGCCTCGATGGCGCTCCACTGGTCCTCCCGCAACCGGGCGCCGGGTCCCGCGAGGTCGCGGAGCAGTCGTTCGGCTTCGTCGCGCAGATCCGTGGTGGCGGTGCTCATGGGACCTATCGTGCCGGACCGCGCCGACACCGTCCGTGCCGGACGAGGACGACACCGTCCGTGCCGGACGAGGACGACACCGTCCGTGCCGGACGAGGACGACACCGCCGCGCCGCCGCGAGGGGCGTCCGCGCCGGCCGTGGCGTTCGCTTCGGGGACGAACGTGCCGTGTTGCGCGACGAACGGGGTCGTTCCATCGGCGAACGACCCGTCGGTCCCGTCGGGCCGCCGCCGCCCGGCCCGGCGGCGGCGCGGCACGTCGGTCGCGCCGGAGTCGTCGGCGCCACGGTCGCCCCGACCCGGAGCCGCTGCGCTCGTTGCAATCGAACCGACTGCGAGACAGTTGCTTTCGGGGACCGGTGGGACGGCGGTTCGTTCGGCCGGAGGCCGTGGGTGCGGCACGCGGCGGGGTGAGTGGTCCGCGCCCCATCCGGTCCGCCGCTGTGACGGAGGCGTCGTCGGCCGCCGGACGTGCTCGTACCCTGTTCGTTATGCAGACGCAGTTCCTCCGCCCCGCATCCGACTCCTCTCCGAGCCGAATCGACCATCCGGCGTTCCGGCAGAAGGTCGTGTCGGCGGAGGAAGCCGTCCGCTGGATCCAGCCCGGCCACACCGTCGCCATCAGCGGTTTCGCCAGTGCCGGCACGCCGAAGGCGATCACCCCGGCGCTCGCGGAACGCATCGGGGCCGCGCGCGCCGCCGGCACCGACTTCACGGTCAACCTCCTCACGGGCGCGTCGGTCTCCGCCGAGACCGAGCGGATGCTGTCGGAGGTGGCCGGCATCTCCCTGCGGATGCCGTACCAGGCCGAGCCCACCGCCCGCCGCAACATCAACAACGGCCGCATGGACTACGTGGACATCCACCTGTCCCACGTCGCCCAGCAGGTCTGGGAGGGCTACTACGGGCACGTCGACGTCGCGGTCGTCGAGGTCTCCGGCGTCACCGAGACCGGTGAGCTGATCCCGTCCGCGTCGATCGGCAACAACAAGACCTGGCTCGACGTCGCCGAGAAGGTGATCCTCGAGGTCAACTCGTGGATTCCGGCCGCGATGACGGGCATCCACGACGTGTACTACGGCACCGCGCTGCCGCCGCACCGCAAGCCGATCATGCTCACGGACGTCGAGGACCGCATCGGCCAGAGCACGTTCCGCGTCGACCCGGACAAGGTCGTCGCCGTCGTCGAGACCCACGCCCGCGACAGCGCCAGCCCGCTGACCCCGCCGGACGCGGTGAGCCAGGCGATCGCCGCGCACGTGCTCGACTTCTTCGAGCACGAGATCTCCCGCGGCCGGCTGCCCGCGGACACGCTCCTGCCGCTGCAGTCCGGCATCGGCAACGTGGCCAACGCCGTCCTCCAGGGTCTCGATGCCGGTCCCCACAAGGGTCTGACCTGCTACTCCGAGGTCATCCAGGACGGGATGCTGCACCTGATCAAGCACGGCACGGTCCGCTTCGCGTCCGCCACGTCGCTGGCGCTGAGCGAGGCCGGAATCGACGAGCTGGTGTCGAACATCGACTTCTACCGCGAGCACATCGTGCTGCGCCCTCAGGAGATCAGCAACCACCCCGAGATCGTGCGCCGCCTCGGCATCATCGCGATGAACGGCATGCTCGAGGCCGACATCTACGGCAACGTCAACTCCACCCACGTCATGGGCACCAAGATCATGAACGGGATCGGCGGATCCGGCGACTTCGCCCGCAACGGCTACCTGTCGATGTTCCTGAGCCCCTCCACCGCGAAGGGCGGCAGCATCTCGTCGATCGTGCCGATGGTGCCGCACGTGGACCACACCGAGCACGACGTGCAGGTCCTCGTCACCGAGCAGGGACTTGCGGACCTGCGCGGATTGTCGCCGCGGCGCCGCTCCCGGGTCGTCGTCGACAACTGCGCCCATCCGGACTACCGGGACATGCTGCACGACTACGTCGACCGGGCCGAGGCCGTGCCCGACGCCGGGCACACCCCGCACCTGCTCGGCGAGTCCCTGTCCTTCCACCAGCGTTTCCTGGAGTCGGGATCCATGCTGGCACAGTAGGTTCCGAGGGGCCGGCGCCGTCAGCCGCCGGCGACCGGCGCGGGGTCGATCGGCTGTTGCGGGAGCGACTGCGTGACCGCCGCCGATATCGTCTGCAGCGGAGTCGGACCCGAGCCGTTCGGCACTGTCAGCGCCACGTACACCGGGCGGTCCACGACGAACCACGTGCTCGCATCGATGCCCTCCGCGGCGCCGGACACCTCGAACCACTGGACGCCGTCGACCACCTGCAGCGCCGCCGCCTGATCGAACTCCGCCGGTCGCTCGAGCCCGCACCGCAGCACCACCGGCTCGCCCTCGACGGGCTGCCAGGCCGCGGCCCCCACCGGGGCCGGGTCGGCCAGCTCCGCGCGGCGGAGGTCGCCGACCTCCTCGGGCAGCGCCCCCAGCAGCGCCGCGCACTCCGGGGACTCGGCCTGCGGCGCCACCACCGGCCCCAGCGCTACGGGCGCCAGCTCCGGGGTGCGGTTCGCCAGCACCGCCGCCACCACGATGCCGATCAGCAACGCCACCGGCAGCGCGACGGCCGTGGCGATCAAGGCGCGGGCGATCGCGGCAGCCAAGGCGGCGGGTCTGCCGGTGCTGGCGTCGTCGGAGCCGTCGGCCGATCTCGAGCAGTTGCTCGCGGCTGCCGAGTCCATGGAGTTCCCGA
>NZ_JAALEG010000091.1 GCF_011058165.1 Rhodococcus aetherivorans | reverse complement strand
GCACGCTACCGAACCAGCGTTGTCGTTGACCGGCCCGAGCGAAACAGCATAGTATTCACCGCGACTCGTTGATCACCGCGCATACCGCGAGCCGATCCGAAGTCCACCACTCCACGGGGCACTATCCCCGAGTCACCGCCGGACCATTTGTTTTCCCCATAGGAGTGGCCGCGACGATCTGTCGCCACAACGCGATATGACTGAGCGTTGCCGTGCGCCAGTCCATCGTCTGGGCACACCAGGAGAGATATCCCGCGACCCGGCGTCCATACTCACGGGCAGTGAGGGGTGATCGCCCACTGTCGCTGAGGTACTGCAGCCACGCGGTGCCAGCCGGGTGCATGCGCCCGTCGCGATCGACGATCACAAATCGCTGCTCACCGGTCTGGGTATGGATCGCTGACGTCACGCTGTACGTCGGCTTCTCCGGCATGCGTCCGGACGCTACGGCAAACTGCTGATAGCCGGATGCATAACTGTCAGAACATGTCTCGGTCTCCCCTGCGCGGACAAGCGCTGACATCGACTACATAGGGGTACATAACCGCTGGGCACATCTTCGGAGCGCGCTCGTACGCCACCACCTCCCGATTTTCGCACATACTTTCGAACCCTCGCTATGATCGGGGTGCGGCAGGTCGATGGAGGGGCGTCAACGGCGGTCTTCGGGAAGCGTCGGCCTGCCGCTGTTCGTCAGCGCGCGGGGGCCGCTACCTCTCCGAACCCGGTGAACACCGTCACCGGGTCCGGGCCGGGGATCCCGGAGAATCCTCGAGCCGAGAGGGGGGAGGTAGCGGCCCCTTGCTCGCCGCTGATCGGGACTGTAGCGCACCCGTCGGCCACCTCGCGCCGCGCCCGCATCGCACTGCCGAACGGCTCCACCGACGTGCAGGCCACTACGATCGTCGCAATCACGGCCGGCCGGAGGGATGAAGATGAGCACAGCTGCACTGCCTCGATCCGCGATGTCGACCCTGAATATCGCCGAGGGGCGGGGTGCGGCCGCCCCGAGACATTAAGACACCGAACGACCGTTTTGGGGCATATGTGACGTAGGACTCTTGTCGTCGGCGCCCTCAAACACAGTGCCTTTTCTGGATGTGAGGGCGCACCAGAACACAGCCCGGTGCATTGACCGTAGTGTGCGTGCTACGCCGTCCGCGATCACGACGACGAGAAGGGACCGGTGCATGACCACCGCCTACGCGCAGGGGCACGCCGCGGGTTTCCGCGAAGCCTCCGAGCGGGACCACCTCGGCGATGCAACCAGCGGGGACGACGCCGCGACATGGTTCACCGCGCCGGTCGGGCAGCCCGACGTCGACGCCTACGAACGCGGGTTCGTGGCAGGATTCGCCGAGTACTTCGCCGGCCGCGACTGACGGACCGCGGCATCGAACCGGCGACGACCGACGAGCGTCTCAGCCGGCCTCGGTGACGATCACGCTCGAGTCGGGCTGAGGCGGGTCGACGCCCGGGGTGTAGAGCACGATGACCTCGTCGCTGTCCTTCCAGCGGTAGCCGTAGTGCCCGTCGTCGAGCCGGACCAGGCCGGGCTGCCCGTGATCGTCTTCTGGAGGAAAGGCCATATCGGCCATCCTCTCACCGTGGCGACGATCGCCGACCGCGCCGTGGTGAGAGCCCCGTCTGCTTCCGATTCGCCGAGGAGCGCCGTGCAGACCACCCTCGCGACCGGAGGTGTCGGACCTCGAGGGGTAGCCGTAGCATCCGCCGGAAATCGGGCGGATTTGGCGTATCCGACTGGTGGGCACGGGGTTTCGAGTTCGGCATGCGCTGTCGACTGGTTGGTGCTTGACTGCCGATGATGATGTTGGTCGGTGCTGGTGGAGGCTGGGGTCGTGGCGACGCGGATGTTCGCGGACGAGGAGTTGGAACGACTGCGGGGATTCCCGGAGATCAGCCGCGAGGAGCTGTTCCGGTACTTCACGCTGACGCCTGCGGATCTGGCGTTCGTGGATCCGGGCCGGGGCCGGGGCCCAGCCGAGCGGCTGGGCTTGGCGATCGCGTTGTGTACGCTGCCGTGGCTGGGATTCGTGCCGGATCGGCTGGTCACGGCTCCGCCGGTGGCGGTGGCTCGTGTCGCCGAGCAGTTGCGGTTGGATCCGGTGGTGATCGGTGCCTACGGCAGGCGAGCCAAGACCCGCACCGAGCATGTGCGCCTGGCCGCGCGGTACCTGGGATGGCGTGCGGTCGGTGCGCTCGAGTTCAAGGAGCTCGATGAGTTCCTGCTCGCGCGGGCGATGGAGCACGATTCCCCGACTCTGCTGTTCCGGCTGGCGTGTGAGTATCTGATCTCGGCGAAGGTGATCCGGCCAGGCCCGGTCACCGTGGTCGAGCGGGTCGCCCACGCCCGCCACCAGGCCCAGACCGAAACCTATGACCGGCTCGCTCACGAGTTCACTGCGGCGCGGTGCGCGGAGTTGGACGGCTTGCTTGTCACCGACGCTTCGCTGGGGATCTCGCGGTTGCGGTGGCTGTCGACCGGGCCGGTGGAGGCCTCGGCGGCCGCGGTCCGCGCCGAGGTCGACAAGCTGGGTTTCCTGCGCGGGTTGGGCGCTGATCGGCTGGATATGTCGGTGCTGCCCGCCGAGCGGCGCCGGTTTTTGGCCACGATGGGCCGGCGCCTGAGTCCGCAAGCGCTGCAACGTCGGGATCCGCAACGCCGGTATCCGATCCTGCTCACGGTGCTGGCCCAGTCCGGCACCGATGTCCTCGATGAGGTCGTGGCGTTGTTCGATCAGGCGATCTCGGTGAAATTCGGTGCTGCCGAACGGAAGATGCAGCAGCGGCTGGCCGAACGAGGGAAGACTGGAGAGGACCGTCAGGCGCTGCTGGACGATCTGTTGGAAATCGTCACCGACCCCGGCGTTCCGGATGAGGAGATCGGTGCGCTGATCCGCGGCGAGAAGATCGGGTGGGAGCGCCTGCGCGCGGCGATCGCCCAGGCCAAGCCCAGGTTGCCGCGTGATCACGGGCATCTGGCGGCGTTGGATTCCTCCTACAACTACCTGCGTCAGTTCACCCCCGCGGTGCTCGAAGCGGTGCGCTTCTGCGGCGGTACCGCCGCGACCGAGTTGCTGATCGCGGTGAACATGCTGCGCGAGTTGAACGCGACCGGGCGGCGCAAGGTCTTCGATGACGCCCCGACCGGGTTCGTGCCGATGAAGTGGCGCGGCTACCTCGACGAGGCCCGCAAATCCGGCAGCGCGACCGCGTATCGGCACTACTGGGAGTTGTGTGTGCTGCTCGGATTGCGTGACGGGTTGCGCAGCGGGGATGTGTTCGTGCCGGGCTCGCGCCGTTACGCCGACCCGGCCGCCTACCTGCTCACCACCGGGCAGTGGGAACCGCAACGCGTTGAGTTCTGCGGCCTGGTCGGGCGATCCGCCGATCCTGGCGTCGCGCTGGCCACCGTGGTCGCCGAACTGCACGACGCTCTCGGTGAGCTGGAGGAGGTGCTGGCCGGCGGGGACGGCCCGGTCCGGCTGGACGAGGGCGGGGATCTGGTGATCTCGCCGCTGAGCGCGGAAGATGTTCCCGCCGAGGCGATCACGCTCAAGGCCGAGCTGACCGAAATGCTGCCGTTCGCGCCGATCGTGTCGCTGCTGATCGAGCTGGACAAACGCACCGGCTACCTGGACTGCTTCACCCACGCCGGCGGTCAGGCCACCCGGACGCCGGAGCTCAAACGCAACCTGATCGCGGTACTGCTGGCGCACTCGACGAACCTGGGGTTGACCCGGATGGCCGAGGCGTGCGGAATCACCTACGACATCCTGGCCTGGACCGACGAGTGGTATGTGCGCGAGGAGACCCTGCGCGCGGCCAACCTGGTACTGGTCGGCTACCACCAGCGGCTGCCGCTGACCGTGGTGTTCGGCGCCGGAACACTGTCGTCGAGCGACGGGCAGCGTTTCCCGACGCGCGGTAAGTCGACCACGGCGCGGCCGTTGAGCCGCTATTTCGCCAGCGAGGGCCTGTCGACCTACACCCATGTCAGCGACACCCACGCCACCTACGGCACCAAGGTCATCGTGGCGACCAAACGCGAAGCCCACTACGTGCTCGATGAGATCCTGGGCAACGCCACCGATCTGCCGATCACCGAGCACGCCACCGACACCCACGGGGTCACCCTGGTCAACTTCGGGTTGTTCGACCTGCTCGGGATGCAGCTCTCGCCACGGATCCGGGATCTGGGGCGGATCACCCTGTACCGGCCGGGCCCGCGCGCCGAGGCCGAGGCCCGGTTCCCGCACGCGGGCCCGCTGATGACCCGCAAGGCCAACCTGGGTTTGATCGCCGAGCACTGGGACGATCTGCTGCGGTTGGCCGGATCGCTGAAGTTCGGGCACGCCACCGCGTCGCTGTTGGTCGGCAAGCTGTCGGCGTCGGGGCGGCAGAACACCCTGGCCGCGGCGCTCAAGGAGTACGGGGCGCTGCGGCGCACCATTTACGCCGCGAGATACCTCTCCGATCCGGACTACCGGCGCAAGATCTCGCGGCAGCTCAACAAGGGCGAGTCGCTGCACGCGCTGCGCCGCGACCTGCTCTATGCCCATGAGGGGATGATCCGGGCGCGCCACCTCGAGGACCAGACCGAGCAGGCCTGGTGCCTGACCTTGACGACCAACGCTGTGATCGCCTGGACCACAGAGTATTACGGGTTCGCTGTCGAGCAGATGCGCCGGACCGGGCAGCGTATCGATGACGAGGTCCTGGCCCACATCAGCCCGGCCCACAGTGCCAACATCAACTTCTTCGGCGCGATCGAGGTCGACATCGACGCCGAGCTGGCCCAGCTGGGCCCGACCGGGCACCGGCCGCTGCGGGTGCGCGACACCTTGTTCTGACCGCGCGGAACCGGGGCCCGTGGTTACGGCGTGGCGATGTCGATAGCGGTGTCTGCTGGCGTGGGTGTTCGGTGGGCGGTGAGGAAGTTGTCGACGAGCCGGGTGCAGTCGTCGTGGTCGATGCTGCGTAATCCGGTGAGACGGGCGAACACGATCGGGCCGAGGAGTTCGATGATGGCGAAGGTGGTGTCGAGCTCGCCGAGCATCGCGCGGGCCTCGGGACTGGTGAGGATCTGGTCGAACGGGTGGCGGTACTGCTCGATGACGCGCGCGCGCAGCGAGGTGACCGCGGCCGGGTCGGGGTGGTCCTCGCCGATGGAACCCATCGCCAGCCAGGCCAGGGTGGTCATCTGCACCGGAGCCTGTTCGATGAGGTCGGCCTGGCTGGCGAGCAGCGCCAGGAGCCGCTCACGCACGGGCCCGGTGCCGGTCGGTGTGTCGACCTGGGGAAGTAGTCGTTCGAAAGTCGCCGCGAGCAGCTGGGTGGTGCTGCCGAAGTGCCGGTAGAGGGTGGCGCGGGCGACCTTCGACACGCGGGTGACCGCCTCGACGGTGACCGCCTCGACACCGCCGGTGGACAGCAGATGGGTGGCCGCGTCGAGCAACCGGTTGCGTGAGCGCGCCAGTCGCGGATCGGCCTGCTCGTCGTCCGCGGCGAGCGGGTCGGTCGCCGCCGGGCCTGGGTCGGTCATGGACGCGCCTTCCTCCGAATTCGTGTCGTTGAACTCTTGATATGGGTGAACTCTATCCCACCCCCCAACCACTATGATACGAATGGTCTCGTACAGATACCGTTGGTCTTCAAAGTCGGGGAGGTGCCGGTGGCCACACCCGGAACGGACACTGTCGAGATCGCCCGCTGGACCAGGGCCCAGTGGTGGATGCTGGCGGTGTCGTGCCTGGCGGTGGCGCTGGTGGTCGCGGCGATGGCGGCGTTGTATTCGGCGTTGCCGCAGATCGCGCTTGCGACCGGGGCCACCCAAGCCCAGCTGACCTGGATCGTCGACGGCTACACGCTGGTGCTGGCGTGTCTGGTGCTGCCCGCCGGCGCCGTCGGTGACCGTTACGGGCGCCGCGTGGTGCTGGTGGTGGGGTTGGTGGTGTTCGCCGCCGCCTCGGCGCTGCCGCTGCTGCTGTCCGACCCGGCCTGGTTGATCGCGACGCGCGCGCTGGCCGGGGCAGGCGCCGCGCTGGTGATGCCCTCGACGCTGTCGATCCTCACTGCAGGGTTCGCCCCCGCTCATCGCGGCCGGGCGGTGGGGATATGGGCCGGGGTCGCCGGATCCGGGGCGATACTGGGGATTCTCGGTGCCGGGGTGCTGCTCGAACGATGGTCGTGGCTATCGGTGTTCGTAGGGTTGACCGTGGCCGGGGCGGTGCTGGCGGGGTTGGCGTGCACCATCGCCGAGTCCCGCCAGCGCGAGCATCCGCAGGTGGACTGGGTGGGCGCGGTGGCGGTGGCGGTCGCTGTCGCGGCGATCGTGTTCGCCGTGATCGAGTTCCCCGCGCGCGGCTGGGCCGACCCGCTCGTCGCCGCCGCCGCCGGGGTCGGCGTGGCCGCGACGGCGGCCTTCGTGGTCGTCGAGCTGCGCTCGGCGGCGCCGCTGCTGGATGTGCGGTTGTTCGCCCGCCGTGGTTTCGGTGCCGGGTCGCTGTCGGTGACCATCCAGTTCCTGGTCACCTTCGGGGTATTCCTGCTGCTTGTGCAGTACCTGCAGCTGGTCTTCGGTTACGGGCCGCTGGCCTCGGCGCTGGCGTTGGCGCCGATGGTGGTGCCGCTGGTCGTGATCTCGGTGATCGCGCCGTGGCTGTCGAGCCTGGTCGGGTTACGGGTGATGACCGTGGCCGGCCTGCTCACCATCGCCGCCGGGCTGGTGCTGGTGAGCCGGCTGACACTCGCCGCGCACTACCTCGACCTGCTGTGGCCGCTGCTGATCATGAGCGCGGGCCTGGGATTGTGCACCGCGCCGGCGACCTATGCCATCGTCGCCGACACCCCCGAGGCCAAACACGGGGTCGCCGCCGCGGTCAACGACGCCGCCCGCGAGATCGGCGCCGCGATCGGGATCGCCGTGGCCGGCAGCGTGCTGGCCGCCGGCTACACCCACCGCATCCAGCCCGCCCTGCCCCAGTTGCCCGAGCCCGCCCGCGGCCCGGTCGCCGATTCCCTGGCCGCGGCGCTGCAGGTCGCCGACCAGGCCGGACCGGTGGCCGCACCGCTGGCCGAGTTCGCCAAGGCCGCGTTCGTGCACGGCAGCGGCCAGGCCGCGCTCGCCCTGGCCGCCCTCACCACCGTCGGGGCGATCGTGCTGGCAGTACTGGCCCCCGGCCGCGCACCACGCCGCCGATACATCTCGACCATTTCCCCCGCAAAACACGCTCCCTTCTCGTGAAAGACGCCCGTCATGACGGCCTATCGCACGATCATCGTCGACACCGACGGATCCGACCGCTCCTACCGTGTGGTCGACCACGCCGCCGAACTCGCCCACGCCACCCACGCCCGGCTCCTGATCATCTGCGCCCGCCACCACATCGACGCACGTGAGCTCGGGGCGGACCTCGACCGGCTCGGACCCGACGCCTACCAGCTACGCGGCACCACTCCCACCGAGGCCATCCTGCGGACCGCCCACCAGCACGCCCTCGCCCACGGCGCCACCGACATCGAAACCCACATCCTGTCCGAACCCGCCCCGCACGCGCTGCTGCACCTGGCCGCCGCCACCGGCGCCGACCTCATTGTCACCGCCGATCCCCACCGGCCACCGCTGCTGGCCCGGCTGCTGACTACCCCACCGATCGAGCTCGCCCGCAAAGCCCACTGCGACATCCTCTTCACCACCGCACGGTAGACACACCCCACAGAAAGCGCCCATGACCGAGAACACACCCAGCACCCATACACCCGAGCCCCGACAGGTCCCGGACTGGATTCCCGCCTTCCCTGTGCTCGCACCCGACTCCGCCGACCTGCCACCCCACCACGACCACTGCCTCGGCTGCGGACCGGCCAACCCCCACGGCCACCAGCTACGCGCCCGCCGCGACGCACACGGCGTCCACGCCCACCACCGCTTCGACTCTCGCCACGTCGGCGCCCCCGCGATCGCCCACGGCGGCGCGGTCGCCACCGTCCTCGACGAACTGTTCGGACTCTTGCTCTACACCGTCGGGGAACCCGCGGTCACCCGCCACCTTGCCATCGACTACCTCGCCCCGATCCTGCTCGACACCCCTTACACCCTCCGCGCCCACATCCACGCCCGCGACGGCCGCAAACTCCACCTGCAAGCCACCATCGAAAACGACCACGCCCACGTGATCACCACCGCCACCGCCCTGTTCCTCACCGTCGACGTCAACCACTTCCTCACCCACAACACACCCCCACACACCGATAACACCCCCTGACCTGTTCCGTAACCGGATCGGCCACCGGAACACCACGCAGAGCCAACGTCGGCCCAGCTCACCGGTGTTCCGTAGAGGTGTTCCGCTGACTGTGCCGGTCAACCCCCGCTATCTGGAACACTTTCGGCATGGGTGAGCCGTTCCGCGTCGGATACTGCCGCTGCTCCACCGACGAACAAGACGTCGAGATCCAAACCGAGCAGCTATTGGCGCTCGGAGTGCCGCGTGAGCGGATCTTCATCGACAAAGGGTTCTCCGGGACCACCCGCAAGAACCGGGCCGGGCTCGACAACGCACTCGCCGCCGTCACCTCCGCCGCGGCGGCCATCGACGGGCGACAGGTAGTGCTGACCACGCCGAAGTTCGACCGATTCGCACGCAACATGGCCGAAGCAGGCCAGACCCTGACCGAACTGCGCGAGCGCGAGGTGCTGTTCGGACTCGGGAGCTCGATCTACGACTGGAACGACCCGTTCGGCAAGCTCTTCCTGCAAACCTTGGCCATGGTCGCCGAATTCGAGGCCAACCTCAACCACCTACGCACCCGCGAGGGCATGGCCAAGGCCCGCGCGAAAGGCAGGCTCAAGGGCAAGCAGCCGAAACTTCCTCTCACGGCACGGAAAACAATCCACCGCCGCTACCACGACCCCGCCGACGACGCGAGCCTGGCGGACCTGGCCGAGGAATACAGCGTCGGCCGCTCCACCATCCACCGCATCGTCAGCAGTGCTGCACCACGAGCCTGAGAATTCACCAGCCTGTCGTCAGGATCCCGCTACTTTGCACTTCCTGACAACCTTGGGTTGCGGGCCCTTACGTCCCACACGAGTTCTGGCCCGAATCGGATCGTCGGCGAGCTGGGCGGATACGCCGCGCCCGCCAGGAGCCGGTGGCGAGACAGACGATCGTTTCGACCCAACAGGCCGAGCGGATCACCGACCGGGCACTACGCCATATCCGCCCGATTTTCGGCAAATGCTACGGCTACCCCCTCGACGGTGGAACGCGGAGGTTTCGCGGGCCACCTTCGGTGTCCACCGAATCGAGCTCCGCTGCGCTCCGCCCTGAAAAGAACTCTCTCTTTCCCCTTCTGGCCTTCCGATCATGACCGGCCGGCCGCTGCGCGCAACCCCTGGGCGCTCCGCGGCCTGACGGCCCGAAAACTCTCTCCTCCGCTTCGCTCCCCCGAGACTTTTCGTCCCAGGGGTTGCACTCCGCGTCCTTGGGCCGGTCGTTATCTCCATGCCAGAAGGGCAAAAGATCAGGCGGGCCGCGCAGGTCCGCCGCGACCGTGAGGAGAGGCCATGTCCGACCGCATTCACATCGAGGGAATCGGCGAACTCATCGCTGCTGTCCCAACCGTTCTGTCGTTCGTACCTGAGCAGTCCATCGTGCTGGTCTTCTCGAGCGCGGGCCGCATCACATGGATGGTCCGCACCGACTTCGGGACGGGTGGGCGCCTACTGACGGCCGAGACGATTGCCCGGAGCGGCGAGTCCGACGCAGTGATCGTCGTCGTCGTGGCGAAGGGACGCACCTTCCGCGAGGTGATCGCAGAGGGCGACCGCGTGAACGCGACGATGCTCGGGCTGGGTGTCGAGGTGCAGGGGATCTACTACACCCCGAGTATCGAGGGCGGGCAGACATGGACCGACATGCAGACGTTCGGGACCGGCACGGTGGTCGATCCGGCCACGACCGCGGCTGCCGCCGCGACCGTCTTCACCGGCAAGCAGTTCACCCGCACCCGCGAGGAGATCGTGGCCCGCTACCGGCGTGACGACGCGACGATGACCGACCGCCGCCGGGCACGGAAGACGAAGGAGGTGATGGGGGAGAACTTCCCGCGCAGCGTCATCAGCGAGCTGGCCGACGCCGTCCGCGAGCGCCAGGAGCCGACGGCCGCACTCGCAGCGCGAGTCGGGTTGCTCGTCACCACCGACATCACGGCGCGTGATGCGATCCTCGGACTGGCAGTGATCGACCCGGCCACCGCGGCCGAGACGATGGCGGCCGTCGCCCGCAAGTTGTACGGGGCCGAACGGGTGGCGGCCCTGACGGTCGCCGGGTTCTTCGCGTACGTGAACTTCCAGGGACCGGACGCCGGGTGCGCATTCGAGGCAGCCCGCGAGGAGGCCGCCCGGCATCCCCTGTCCGACACGCGTCTGCTCGGACTGGTCGAGCAGGCACTCTCGACGGGGCTGCACCCGAGGCAGATGCGCACGCTGTCCGGCACCGGAGTCGGCATCGCCCGCGAGAAGTTCGGTGTCGAGCTGCCCGCCCCGAGCAGTGATTGGCTCTGACGGCACAACACACAGCGAGGCCCCCGGAATCCGTAGTTCCGGGGGCCTCGCCCGTTGCGCAGAAACGTCGTTCAGGCATCGAGCCTGGACGACGTTCACGCACGACTCACAGCGACCACCATAACCGGGCGCGTACCGTCACCACACATCACCGGCCGTGTCCGTCGCAAACCCCACATCGATCCGATCGCGGACCGGGCGTGTCGGGCATTCACCGTTGACGATCGCGTCGAGATCACCCTCACTCGGCCGGTGCAGATGCTTCGTCGCGTCGTACAACTGCTTCTCCACCTCGGACCGCTGGACCATCGGTGCCCTTTCTCCGTCGCCGACCGTCGAGGCCGGCTCTGCTGTCAGAACAGTGTCCCCTGCCAGTCACCCGGGTTGGTCTTGGCGTGAAACAGTGCATCTTCGTCGTACCCGCCCCGCAACGCCTCACGGATCGCCAGCGACCGTTCGTAGCGTGAGCGCCCCTGACCGTCGAGCAGTGAGTGCCCCGACAGCCGCCCGAGCGCGATCGCGTAGCGCACGTTCTCGCTGTGGGTGGACTGCACGAGGTGATCGTGGCCGACGCGTACGCACAACGGTTCGTTGCACTTGTGCTCGCACACCACGTTCGGGTCGAGGGGCCCGTGCACCAGCTCCACAGAGAAGCGGTGCGCGAGCATCGTGCGTTGCCGGTTCTCGCGTTGGAAGTTGAATCGCCCGTATCCGTCGGGTGCACTGATCGCACCGACCCAGTACCAGCACGTCGGTGACTTGACGACCTTCGCCCAGAACGCCGCGACGTTCGCCCGTGATGGAGTGAGCGAGTTGTCGACCACGCGCACCCGCCGCGGTTGGTCGGACGACTGCGGCGCGACGTATTCGACGTCGCACTCGGGGAACCCGAAGTCGAGCGACGGCTCGCTGTCGGTGCTCATGACCGGCGCAGCGTCACGATGCTGCGGTCACCGGCTGTGTGTCGCCGGCACCAGGTGCCGAGGCCGGCGCAGACGCCGCAGGCGAGGCGGGGATGTCGGGCGTGTCCAGGTCGCTCTTCGCCTGTTCGATGATCTTCTTCGCCTCCCGCGCGCTCACACCCAGCAGCGGGGCAAGTTCACCGGCCGAGGCGTTCTTGCCGAACTCCACGATCGCGAGGGCGTACTCGCGTAGCAACGACGACTCCTGCGCCTGTTCCTCCGGCGTCAGGTGTACGCCGGCCGACTCTGCTTCCGCCTTCACGGCCTCGATCTTGGCGGCGTACTCCTGCTGGATCTTCGCGATGCGCCGATCCCGTGCCTTCTCCAGCTGCTCGATCTTGCGCCGCGGTGTGGCCGCCCGGGACTCGAGCACCGCATCGAGCTTCGCCAGCTTCGCGGCCGCGTCATTGATCGGCGCTGCCAGCGTCTCCAGTTCGGCCTGCCGCGCCAGGACGCGCTCGCGTTCGCGCCGCAGGTTCTCCCGAACATTCGGGGCGGTGTGGGGACGCAGTGATCGGCGCGCTGCCGACGTCGACGAGGTGGCCATAGGACCGGAGTCTATCGGCTCGCCACGCTCTCGGGGAGTTCCGCGCCCCGGATCGTCGTCACCTCGGCATGTCACCCGCTTCGGTCACCTCCCCGACGAAAACCCACCCCCGGCTGTCTAACACCCGCAACTCCGTCGGAACCTCGACGGAGTCTTGGTCGAACTCCGTTCGACCAAGAAAACTCCACACACCTCATGCACTAAAGGTGCGACATGGCATGATCAACTTCCGTGATGACCGTCCACAAGCTCAATGCAGGGGACGGCTATGTCTATCTCACCAAGCATGTTGCCAAGGGCGATGCCACCGAGTCCCGCAAGGCTGATGCGGTCGATTACTACGTCGCCAAGGGCACCCCGCCGGGAATCTGGTGCGGCAGACTTGCCGAGAAGGTCGGCGTCGAGATCGGCACTGAAGTGACCGAGGACGCGATGCGGTCGGTGTTCGGAGCCGCACGCACTCCCGATGCTTTCGCCACGCGGCCGAATGCGGACGCCCCGCTCGAGGAGCGGTTGGAGTGGTCGCGACGGACTGCTCTGGGCCGGGCATTTTCGTGGTTCCAGAAGAGCCAGGAGTACGTCAACGACGTCGAGGAACTGTGCAGTTCCTACAAGGCGAAGTACGGCGAATACCCGGCCCCTGATGCGAAGAAGGTGATCCAGCTCTCGACCGCCCGCAAGCATCTTCGCCGCAGGACGGGCGAGAAGGCCGACCTGCTCAGCGAGCCACAGGTGTGGGAGTTCATCACCGAGCAGTACACCAAGGTTCGGCAGCCGGTGGCCGGTTATGACCTGGTGTTCACGCCGATGAAGTCGGTGTCGTTGCTGTGGGGGCTCGGCGACGAGAAGGTCAAGGCCGCGGTCGAAGAAGCCCACGCGCAGGCGGTGTCCGAGACGCTGGAGTGGATCGAGAATGAGGTGATCTACACCCGCCGCGGGGCCGGCGGTGCGCGCAAGATTAAGGCCGAGGGCCTGCTGGTCGCCCGGTTCGATCACTACGACAATCGTGCCTCCGATCCGAACCTGCACACCCATTGCGCCGTGCTCAACCGGGTGTTGGGCGAGGACAAGTGGACCACGATCGACGGTTCGATTCTGTACAAGGCGAACGTCGCCGGCTCGGAGAAGTACAACACCCGTGTGGCCGAGTTGGTCTCGCGCAAGCTCGGTGTCACCTTCGCTCGCCGGCCCGATACGCCGGTCGGCAAGCAGCCGGTCTACGAGGTCGACGGCATCCCGCTGTCGCTGATCGAGGAGTTCTCACGCCGGTCGGAAATCGAGGTCCGGCAGGAAGAACTGGCGCGTGAGTACAAGGATCGGTACGGCAAGAACCCGCCGAAGAAGGTGCAGTACGCCCACGCGCAGCAAGCCACCCTCGATACCCGCAACGCCAAGAATCCGCCCCGGTCACTGGCCGAGTTGCGGTCCGAATGGCGCCAGCGCGCCGAGGCGATCCTCGCCGGAAGCGATCCGGCCGAGCTGGTCGAGGCGGTGCAAGGCGAACGCGACCGTCGTCCGCTCTTCTCCCCCACCCAGGTGCCCGCGTTGGTGGAAGACGTGGTCGATGCGCTCTCGCGCAAGGTCGGCACCTGGACGGTGTTCTCGCTGTCCGCCGAGATCGACCGGCAGTTGCGTCAGTTCAGTTTCGACAACGACGACGAGTTGCGGGCGATGTACGACAACGCCCTGGAACTGGCGCTGCGGGACTACTGCAAGCCGACCTTCACCGAGGAGTATCACGGCCCGGAGCGCGTCACCGAACGCATCGAACGCGGCCTGGTGCGCAGCCAACTCGTCGATCGCGCCGAGATGCGGTACACCGCAGAGTCGGTCCTCGAGGCCGAGAAGTTCATGCGCGAGCAGGCGTTCGCCGACGATGAGCGCACCGTCTCCGGCTTCGTGATCCGACGCCAGATCGCGCGAGCCGAGAAGAGGGCCGGCCACAGCCTCGGGGGCGACCAGATCGCGATGATCGAGCACTTCCTCACCGCGAAGAAGCACGTTGCCGTGGCGGTCGGTGCGGCCGGTGCCGGCAAGACCACCGCCGCAACCGTGATCGCCCGCGCCTGGGAGACCAGCTACGGAAAAGTCGTCGCACTGGGTCCATCGGCCCGCGCCGCAGAGGTGCTCGGGGAAGAGATTTCGGTTCAGGGACGCACCATCGCCGATGTGCTCACCCGCCACCGTGTCGGTCTGCCTACCGGCATCGACAAGGGTGATCTGTTGCTCGTCGACGAGGCGGGCATGGCGTCGGCGCGGGATCTGGCGGACCTGACCCGCATCGCAGTCGAGACCGGTGCGGTGGTGCGGTTGCTGGGTGATCCGCAGCAGCTCGCGTCCGTCGAAGCCGGTGGGGTGTTGCGTGATCTGGCCGATCTGACCGGCGCGCCGTTCCTGGAGAAGGTGCACCGTTTCACCACCGACGGCGAGGCCGAGGCCAGCCTGCGACTGCGCAGCGGCGATGCGTCGGTGCTGTCCTGGTACGCCGGTAACGACCGGATCCGCGAGGGCATGGCACACGAGCTGCCGGACCTGGTGTTCGACGCCTACGTCCGCGACGTCGAGGCCGGCGAGGTCGCGTTGATGGTCGCCCCGACCAACGACCTGGTGCGCCAGCTCAACGAGAAGGCCGCCGTCTACTACCGCACAGGCGGCACCGTCACCGGCCCCGGAATCGTTCTGGCGG
This sequence comes from Rhodococcus aetherivorans, assembly GCF_011058165.1. Lineage (GTDB taxonomy): Bacteria > Actinomycetota > Actinomycetes > Mycobacteriales > Mycobacteriaceae > Rhodococcus > Rhodococcus aetherivorans. Next base: position 10,131 of record NZ_JAALEG010000091.1, on the reverse strand, counting down.
ACGGTCTCGAGGCCGCGGTCGGCGACGTGGTGGTCACCCGAAAGAACAACTCGAAATACGTCGTCAAGCACTCCGACGGCACCAAGTCCGGCCGAGTCAAGAACGGCGATCTGTGGACCGTCACCGCGATCGGCGACGACGGCTCACTGCGGCTGCGCAACCACATCAGCGACGGTGAGGTCACCGTCGCGGCCGACTACATCGCCGAGAACGTGCAACTCGGGTACGCGACGACGGTGCACCGCTCGCAGGGCATGACCGTCGGGCACTGTCATGTGCTCGCCGCGGCGAACATGGATCGGCAGTCGCTGTATGTGGCGCTGAGCCGCGGCAAGCACGCCAACATCGTCTACGCCGCGGGCGACGAGCTACCCGACTGGGACTTCGAACACCCCCAGCAGGACCATCCCGGCGCGACGGGTCTGCTGGCGAGGATCATCGAACGCGACGGCTCGCAGCGCACCGCCCATCAGATGATCGAAGACGCACAACGCCAGGCCGCGTCGTGGTCGAGGATCACCGACATCTACGAGCTGGCCGTGTCCGCGCTGTACGACGACTACACCGAAAAGCTGCTGTCGTCGATCCTCACCGAACGGCAGCTCGGCTGGGTGCACGACTTCGGCGGCTGGGATGCCGTCGTCACCTGCGTCACGCAAGCAGAAACCTTCGGCTGGGACACGAAGGCTCTGCTGCGCGGAGCCGCCGAGGAACTGCGCGAGCAGGGACGGGCCGGGCAGGTCGATGACGGCAAGAACGCTCCCGGCCGGATCCTGGCTCGGGCGCTGCGCACGCGCATCGCGCCCGAGGACGGACCGGGTCTGCCGCGCACTCGCCGCGACGATCTGGCGCGTTACAAGGTGCCGGCCTTGACCGACGCGGCGGCCGAGAGGGACCCGATCCTCGCCGCCTATGCTCGTGCCCAGCAACAGCAGATGCATGCCTTCATCGACTCGTATCTCACGCGGGCGATCGAGCAGAACGCCCCGTGGGTTGCGGCCGTGGGCACCCCCGGCGACGACCCGAGGCGAGTGCGGCTGTGGGAGAAGACGGTGCGCGAGATCGCGATCTCGCGGGTGACCTCGAACGCACCCGACGACCAGCACGACCCGCTGGCCTACCTCCGCGGTGCCCGCCGCGAGAAGATCGAATCGGCCATCGAGCGGCTGGCTGCGACGCCGGCCGGGCACCGGAAGTCGGCGCAGCCGTCCTCGCCGTACGCGGGCTACAGCGACACCGAACTGTTCGCGGCACGCCAGTCGAGCCGGCGACGGCTCGGCGAGGACCGGCACCTTCTGACTTTGACCGAAGACGAATTCGCCCGTGTCAGCGGCACCGATTCGGCGGTGACGGCCGTCGATGAGCGTGTCGCCGAGGTCGAACGGCAGGATCGGCACATCCAGGCGGTGCGCGCCTCGCGTGCCTGGCTCGAACGCCTGCGCACCGATCCGGCCGCGACCGCCGAGCAGATCGCCGCAGCGAGGGCGGCGCTGTCGGTGGCCGAGCAGACCGCTCCCCCGGAGCGGGACTGGCCGATCATCGAACGCTCCGCGCAGTTCAACCGGGCCGCAGCTGCCCGCCGGGACCGTGCCCAGGTGCTCGACGAACAGGCGATCGGCCGGGTGCGCGACCGCATCACCCGTCTGGAGGAAGGACTGCACAACGAGCAGGCCATCCTCGAACAGATCGACGCCGAAATCGCCCGGCGTGAGCGGGAGGGAACACCGCCCGGGACACGCCGTACCCGGCCCCAGGCGAGCACACTGCCGCCGACGAGTACGCACCCCGAGTTGGACCGGACCCAGAGTGAGTCCGGTCCCGAGGTGCAGTGGTGACGCAGACGCACGTGCACTGCACGACGAGAAGAGTGAGGACTTCCGCCGATGGCTGACAGCGACCGCACCCGCCGTTTTCGTCGCACGCGCCCCAACCAGGGCGGTGATGCTGCCGCGTTCATCGACGCCCGCGCCGCCCGGAACGCAGCGCCGCAGCAGCCCCCGGCGCAGCCCCAACCGCGACCGGCTGCCGTGCGGGCACGCCAGGACGTCGCGGATGTCGCCGCGTTCGTCCGCAAGGTCGAAACCGAACGCAGTCAGGGCCGGCCCGCACCCCAACCGCAGCCGATGAAGACCGTCCTCGGCGTGTTCCACGGATCCCCGGCGACCCAGACCACCGTGCAGATCCTCGCCGCCGCGGCCACCGCTCGGCATTTCGGCGGCGAGAACTCCGCCGCGGCCCGCAAGTGGCAGCAGCTTGCGCAGGACAACGCGGCCCGTCTCGAGGCGATGCGGGCCGCGCAGTACCGGCAGGAACAGGCCCGCTGCGTCCAGGCCCAGATGCCGCCGGAGGAGATGGACCGCCGGCTTCGTGCCCGTGTCGCCGCCGACCGGGACGCCGATCGGCGGGCCTTCGACGCGGCCGGTGCGGTGGCGCTGAGCTACGTCGCAGCCCAAGCACTGCCCCCGTTCGACAAGCTCGCCGAGCTGTCCCACACGCATCTGACCGTCCCGGAACCGACGCCGGTACCACTTGAAGTCGCCACCCACATGGCGAACCAGACTCACGCTGCACAGGCCGAGACCGGCATCGAACACGCCGACCCCGAGACAGAAGCCGCCCAGGAGATCGACCTCGACAAGTCCCCGGACCCGACAGAACCGGAGACCGAGCAGGACGTCCAGGCCGACACCGCGGCCGCGGCCGTCGAGGACGCCGATGTGTCCGATCGGCTCGAGCAGGTGCAGGCCGATCCGACCACTTCTTCCGAAGGAAAGGGTGGAGTGAGCCTCGAACGGATCGGGTCCGTGTTCGAGAAGGCCGGCCGCGGTATCGGTGCCGCGATCGGCCCGATCAACGGAAACGACGAGGTGGCCCCTCCCCTGTCCCCCGTGGATATGAACCAGCTCAGCCAGGAACTGCTCGACGCGCTCGCGGCTGCGATGAGCGGTCATCCCCGCTCGGTGACCGAGATGCTCAACATCGAACGCCAACCCGACCACACGAACGAGGCCGCGTTCGTTCCCGACATGGGACTCGAACACAGTCGGGAAGCAACACTCGGATACTGATCGGCACCTGTCACCGAGGGAGTCGATTACTGGGCTGACCTGGCGATACGGCAGGGTGTCGTGAGGATACGCAATGATATTCGTGCCACGCACCGGCTATAGCCGGTGCGTGGCATATTCGGACGGCACGTACGGCTCGTACTGGAGCGTCCAGAGTTGATGGTCGAGTACGTCGTGTAAAGGAGTCTTGTGAGCACGCTCGGTAGTTTCATCTGGTCGATCGCCGACCAACTGCGGGGGCCCTACCGCCCCAACCAGTACGGCAATGTGATCCTCCCGCTCACGATCCTGCGTCGTCTCGACTGCATTCTCGAGCCCGACCGGGAGACGGTGCGCGGGCTGGCGGCGAAGTACGACAACCCCAATCGGCTCAAGGTCGAGGTCAAGAAGGCCACCGGGCGGCCGTTCTACAACACCTCGAACTATTCCTTCGCTAACCTCCTGGAGGATGCCGACGGGCTGGCGGACAACCTGGTCGACTACATCGACCGGTTCTCGCCCGATGTCGATGTGTTCGAGTACTTCGACTTCAAGAAGGAAATCCTCGCTCTGGAGAAGGCGGAGCTGCTGCGCGAGGTCATCACATCCTTCAAGGCTGTCGACCTGCATCCGGACGTCGTTTCCAATGCCGACATGGGTGATGCGTTCGAGTACATCATCCGCAAGTTCAACGAGGCCGCGAACGAGACCTCCGGTGACCACTACACCCCGCGGGACGCGATCCGGCTGCTGGTCGACCTGCTCTTCGCGGAGAAGGACGTCGACCTGACCGAGGCCGGCATCGTCCGCACGCTGTACGACCCCACCGCGGGCACCGGTGGCATGCTTGCCCTGGCCGAGGAGCACCTGCTCGCCCAGAACCCCGACGCGAAGCTGAGTCTGTACGGCCAGGAGTACAACGGGCAGTCGTACGCGATCTGCAAGTCCGATCTGCTCGCCAAGGGCCATGACGCGACCAACATCGCTTTCGGCAACACCCTCACCGAGGATGCGTTCAAGGACCGCCACTTCGACTTCTGCATGTCCAACCCGCCGTACGGCGTGGACTGGAAGCAGTACGCCAAGGCGGTCACGAAAGAACGCGAGGAAGCCGGCCCCTACGGCCGGTTCGCCCCAGGTCTTCCGGCGACGTCGGACGGGCAGATGCTCTTCCTGCTCCATCTGGCCCACAAGATGCGGGCACCGGAGGACGGCGGCGGCCGCGTCGGCATCGTCATGAACGGCTCGCCGCTGTTCAATGGCGCCGCCGAGTCCGGCCCCTCCAACATCCGTAGGTGGCTGCTGGAGAACGACCTGGTCGAGGCCATCGTTGCGCTGCCGACCAACATGTTCTTCAACACCGGCATCGCCACCTACATCTGGATCCTCGACAACACCAAGCACCCCGACCGCAAGGGTGTGGTTCAGCTCATCGACGGCACTTCGTTCTGGACCAAGATGCGCAAGAACCTCGGCTCCAAGGGGCGCGAGATCAGCGATGTCGACCGCGCCAAGATCGTGAAGTTGTACGCCGACTTCACTGACGCTGACCCGGACTACTCCAAGGTGCTGCGCAACGACGAGTTCGGCTACTGGACCGTCACTGTCGAACGTCCACTCCTCGACGAAGCCGGAAACCCCGTCGTCGACCGCAAGGGCAAGGCCAAGCCGGACACCAAGAAGCGCGACACCGAGAACGTCCCCTTCACCTACGGCGGCTCGACCGCCGGCGCCGTGGGCAAGACTGAGGTGATCCAGGCGTACTTCGACGCCGAGGTAAAACCCCACGTCCCCGACGCCTGGATCGACTGGACCAAGGTCAAGACCGGCTACGAAATCCCCTTCACCCGCCACTTCTACAAGTACGTCCCACCCCGCCCTCTCGCCGAGATCGACGCTGACCTGGAGAAGCAGGTCGCTAAGATCCTCGACCTACTGCGCGAGGTGGAGGGATGACCGACTCCGTCCGCCTCAAGTGGCTGCTTACGGAATCCGACGCCCGAGCAGGGACAGAAGCCGGAACGCTTCCGCTCTTGTCGGTCTCGATCAGCTGGGGCGTCCGACGTCGGGAGGCGTCGGACACGACCACACGGGCAGCGGCCGAGGATCTGTCCAACTACAAGCTCTGCCGGGCGGGCGACCTCGTCATCAACCGAATGCGGGCGTTTCAAGGCGCGCTCGGAATCGCACCGGAGGATGGAGTCGTTAGCCCGGACTACGCGGTGCTGCGAGTCGACCCGACGGTCGACAAGCGGTGGCTGAACTACTTCCTCACCAGTGAATTCACTGTAGCGACGATGGCGAGCCTCGTGCGGGGCATCGGCGGTACCGAGGCTGGGAACGTCCGAACTCCCCGCCTGAACGTCAGCGACCTGCAGTCAATGACCGTCCCCGCCGTGTCGGCAGACGAGCAGCGCGCTATCGCCGACTACCTCGACCGCGAGACCGCCCGCATCGACACACTCCTCGAGGAGCAACAGCGCCTAATCGAGATGCTCCGCGAGCGGCGGAAGGACTTAGTCCGAGCGGCGGTTCTCGGATCTGTGAACCCCTTCTCACCACCCGCTGAAGCAGCGTTCACTGCGATTGGCCACCACTTCTCGGTAACCCTTGGGAAGATGTTGGACGCCGGAAAAATGGTTCGCAGCGAAGACCAGATGCTTCCATACATCCGAGCCGGAAATATTCAGGACGCCGGGCTAAAGCTCGATGACGTGAAACACATGCCTTACTCGGAGGAAGAGGCCGCAAATCTCAACCTGCTCGAGGGCGACTTGCTCGTCGTTGAGGGCGGGGCTGTCGGCACAAACGTGCTGCTCCGCGAGGATATGCCAGGGTGGTCCTTTCAGAAGACTGTCAACCGACTCCGTCCACTTAGCGACTGGTCTTCCGCTTGGCTGGGATATGTGCTGCGGACCTATCGGGACGTCGGTGTGATTGACATTGTGTGCAATCGCTCGACCATTCCGCACCTGACGGCCGAGAAGCTCCGCGCCATGCGTGTCCCTTCCGTGGATCCGCAGGACCAGGTGCGCGTGGCCGCGACCCTTGATCGTCAGACCGCGGAGATCGATGTCTTGATCGCTGAGACTGAGCGGTTCGTCGAGCTTTCGAAGGAGCGGCGTTCGGCGTTGATCACGGCGGCGGTGACGGGTCAGATCGACGTGCGGGAGGTGGTGTGATGGCTGCTCACAACGAGGTCATCTTCGAGTCCGAGATCTGCGCGTATCTGGAATCCCGCGGGTGGCTGTACTCGGCAAACGACACCGGCTACGACCGGGAACGGGCGCTGTTCCCCGAGGACTTGTTCGCCTGGCTGCAGGAGACCCAGCAGGCGGCGTTCGAGAAGGCGCTGAAGGCGGCGGGGTCGCCGGCGAAGTTCCTCGACGTGCTGGTCGCGGCACTCGACAAGCCCTTGGAGCATGGCGGCGGGACGTTGAACATCCTGCGCAACGGTGTGCAGTACATCGGCGGTGGCCGGTTGAAGATGGCCCAGTTCCGCCCCGAAACCAGCCTGAACGCGACCACTAACGAGCAGTACGCGGCGATGCGGGTGCGGGTGATGCGGCAGGTGCACTTCTCCACCGCCGACCAACGCTGCCTCGACCTGGTCTTCTTCGTCAACGGGCTCCCGGTCGCCACCGTGGAGCTGAAGACCGACTTCACCCAGTCCCTGGACGAGGCGATCAACCAGTACCGCAAGGACCGGCATCCGATGACCAACGGCCGGCCCGAGCCCCTGCTGTCGTTCGGGCACCGGGCGCTGGTGCACTTCGCGGTCTCGAACGATCTGGCCGCGATGACGACCCGGCTCGAAGGCGAGAAGACCCACTTCTTGCCGTTCAACGTGGGATACAAGGGTGGCGCCGGGAACCCGCCCGCTGAGGGCGGGCGGTCGGCGACGGCGTACCTGTGGGAACGGGTCTGGGAGAAGCACGCCTGGCTCACCATCATCGGCCGGCTGATGATCGTCGAGACAAAGCAGGAGTGGGACGTCGCGACCGGCACATCGGTGCGGCGCACGAGCATGCTCTTTCCTCGCTTCCACCAGTGGGAAGCCGTGACGAACATCGTGGCCGCAGTGCGCCAGGAAGGGGTGGGTCGCCGCTACCTGATCGAACACTCCGCAGGATCGGGCAAGACCAACACCATCGCCTGGAGCGCACACCGACTGGCACGACTGCACGTGAACGACGAGAAGGTCTTCGACTCGGTGATCGTGGTCGTCGACCGCACCGTGCTCGACGGACAGCTCCAGGAGGCGATCCGGCAGATCGACGGGTCGGGGAAGATCGTGGCTACGATCAGCCCGGAGGACGTCCGCAAGGCCGGGGCGAAATCGAAATCCGGCTTGCTGGCGGCCGCGCTCAAGAACGGGGAGCTGATCATCGCGGTGACGGTGCAGACCTTCCCCCACGCCCTCGACGAGATCCGCAAGGACTCGACGCTCAAGGGCCGGCGCTTCGCGGTGATCGCCGATGAGGCGCACTCCTCCCAGTCCGGCCAGATCTCCTCCAAGCTCAAGGCCGTCCTGACCGCAGAAGAGGTCCAGGAGATTGAGGAAGGCGGTGAGATCGACGTCGAGGCGATCCTGGCGTCGGAGATGACCGAGCGCGCCGAGTCGCAGAACATCTCCTACCTTGCGTTCACCGCCACACCGAAGAACAAGACCCTCGAGCTCTTCGGCCGCAAGGGCCCGGACGGGAAACCGGTCGAGTTCCACCTCTACTCGATGCGCCAGGCGATCGAGGAGGGCTACATCCTCGACGTGCTCAAGGGCTACCAGACCTACGACACCGCCCTGAAGATCGCCGGCCAGGCCGAGAGCGGCGACGGGAGCGAGGTGGAGGAATCCGCGGCGCGTAAGGGGCTGATGCGGTGGGTGAAACTGCATCCCACCAACATCAGCCAGAAGGTGCAGATCATCGTCGAGCACTTCCACACCAACGTCGCCCACCTGCTCGACGGCAAGGCCAAAGCGATGGTCGTGACCGACTCGCGCAAGGCCGCGGTCAAGTACAAGAAGGCGATCGACTCCTACATCGCCAAACGGGCCGCCGTGGACGCCTCGTACAACTACCGCACCCTGGTCGCCTTCTCCGGCTCGGTGACGATGGACGAGGACGAGCAGTGGGCCTCGGACTGGGGACCGCAGCCGAGCAAGGACGACGAGTTCACCGAAGCTAACCTGAATCCCGGTGCCGGCTCGGACCTGGCTGCAGCATTCAAGGGTGAGACGTACAAGGTCATGCTGGTCGCCAACAAGTTCCAGACCGGGTTCGACCAGCCGCTGCTCTCGGCGATGTATGTCGATAAGAAGCTCTCGGGGGTCACTGCTGTGCAGACGCTCTCTCGGCTCAACCGCACTCATCGCACCGCGAGTGGGGAGCAGAAGCGCAAGACGTTCGTCATCGATTTCGTGAACAAGCCCGAGGACATCCGGGCTTCGTTCGAGCCGTACTTCACCAACGCCACCCTCGAGACCGAGACCGACCCGTACGTCGTCGTCCATCTCGCCACCAAGCTCGCTCAGGCCGGGATCTACACCCCCGAGCAGGTGCGTGAGGTCGCCGAACTGTGGGTCACCCGCAGGGGCAACAACGCCCTCTCATCGGCGATCAGTCCGGCCAAGCACGAATTCGCCCGCCGCTATGCAGCGGCGATCGAGGCCGACGACAAAGTCACCCTCAACACCCTCGACCTGTTCCGCAAGGACGTCGCTACCTATGTCCGGCTCTACGACTTCATGAGCCAGATCGTCGACTACGGCGACCCGTACATGGAGATGCTCTCGATCTTCCTGCGGCTGCTCGACAAGGTCATCGCAGAGTCCGCCTGGGCCGCGGAGGTCGACCTCTCCGACGTCGTTCTGGTCGGGGTCAAGCACACCAAAGCGGCCGCGGTCGACATTTCGCTGACCGGTGACGGTCAGCTCAAGGGCATTAGTGCCGCCGGCACCGGCACCCGGAAGGAGCCGAAGTACGTCGCACTCCAGGTCGTCATCGACAAGATGAACGACCTGTTCGGCGCCGAAGCATTCACCGACTCGCAGATTCGTGAGTTCGTGCAGGGCCTGGTGCAGCGACTGCTCGACTATCCGGACCTGGTCAACCAGACCAAGGTGAACTCGAAGAAGCAGTTCATGGAATCGCAAGACTTCCAGACCGCGGTCACTGAGGCGGTCGTCGACAACCAGGAAGCCCACAACACCATGGCCGACTACTTCTTCAGTGACGGCCCCGCCATCAGCGCTGTCATCATGGCGCTCGCAGACGCCTTCTACGAGGCAGCGGTCCATCAGCGGACGGACGTGTGAGCAACTCGGTAGCCGGTGGTGGTGACGGCCGGGCCTTCCGCACTCGCCCTCAGCGCGGATAGCCCCAAGGGGGCAGTGTTGTGAATCGCACGAGAGGCGATTCACAACACTGTCCCATTTCGGGACCGGTGAGAGGTGGACTCGGCGCAACCACGTACCGATGGCGGTCAGTATCGGACACGTTGCGGCTATGGCTGGCTGAGCTTGGTCACCACAGGGCGTTCCACCAGCTCACCGTCACAGCCGCGCTCCGAGTAGTGCTCGGAAATCCAGATCGTCTTGTGTTTGCCTATAGACGGGTACCACTGCCGTCGGTAGTGCCCCCGTACTCGCCATTTCAGCGGCTCCAGGTTTCTCACCGCCCGAGGCCCGTTGTCTTCGCGGGGAACAGGTTTCGCGGTGTACCGCACTACCACGGCAGAGCGCGGCCGCGATGGGCCGTCGTGCAGCTGTGTGTGCCTTGTCCCCGGTGCCGGCGGTGCCGCTGCCAGCAATCGAATCAGCCGGGAGAGCTCGTCCACGCCCGTGGTGGTCCCGTACGCGTCCGTCACGCGGGTTGCCCGGTCAAGCCGCACCACCGACCACATGCTCTTGTTGACATTCGGATTCTGTAGCCGCTTACGCAACGAATCTATCGCGATGGATAGTGCCCCGTGGAGTGGTGGACTTCGGATCGGCTCGCGGTATGCGCGGTGATCAACGAGTCGCGGTGAATACTATGCTGTTTCGCTCGGGCCGGTCAACGACAACGCTGGTTCGGTAGCGTGC
>NZ_JAALEG010000090.1 GCF_011058165.1 Rhodococcus aetherivorans | reverse complement strand
CTTGGCGATCGACACCTTCGTCATGCGCATGGCGAAGAACCTAGCCTTCTTCGCCTCTCGTGCTGCTCGACCCACTGACATCTCCCCTGGTCAGGGAGCGTGTCGCATGGACCACCTGAGTCAGCCCTGATCGAGCACGTGTGACATTCGGCCGTCAGGTGGGCGTCAGGCGCACCGTCAGGGGCGGCGGAACCACGCCTCCGGCACGTCCCGCAGCGCCTTCTCCAGGCGCAGCACCGACGTGGCGGTCATGTTCTGCGGCAACGAATCCGGCGCGAACCAGGCCACCTCGAGGTTCTCGTCGTCGGCGACGTGGGCCACGCCACCCGTCGGGCGCATCAGGAAGCACACGTCCAGGTACCGCGCGACGTCCCCGTTGGGATAGGTGATCGGAGCGGTCACGTCCACGCTCGTGAGCCGGACGATCTCGGCGTCGACGCCGGTCTCCTCCCGCACCTCGCGCACGGCCGCGACGGCGGGTTCCTCGCCGGGTTCCAGGATGCCCGAGACCACGGCCCACAGGCCGTTGTCCGCGCGACGGGTCAGCAGCACCCGTCCGTCGGGGTCGACGACGACGGCGCTGACGCCGGGCAGCCACAGCGGCGCGGGACCGACCTGTGCGCGCAGTTGCGCGACGAACTCCGGAATAGGCATGTCCCCGGGCGCCTTTCGACGAGGTCGACTCAGTTGGAATAGCCGTTGAGGGTGTTGCGCACATCCGTCAGGACGGCCTTCGCGGCCACCGGGCCGGGCGTGGACCACACCAGGTCGTCCACCGCGAACAGCCGGCTGTCGGTGACCGCCCCGAGCTCGAGCCACGCCTCGGAGTCCATCACCTCGCTGCCGTGCGCGACGCCGTCCTCGCCGGCGAAGCGGACGTAGATCAGGTCGCCCTCCGCGGCGGCCGGGTCGGCCTCGTCGAGCGGGGCGTCCGCGCGCCCGTCCTGCACACCGAACCGCTGTGCGGGCGGGCGCGCGGCGCCGGCGTCGGCGAGGACCTGTCCGGCGAACGAGGCGGTGCCCTCGACGACGGCGCCGTCGCCGTTGAACCGCACGATCGACGCCTGGGTCTGCGACGCGGTCACCGCCTTGCCGACGTCCGTCGCGGTCGCGCGGTAGTCGTCGAGCACGCGGCCGGCCGCTTGCGAGCGTCCGAGTGTTTCGCCGGCGCGGAGGAACTGCTGCCGCCAGAACACCGGGTCGGAGCCGACGAGCACCGTCGGCGCGACGGTGCCGAGCCGGCGGTAGAGCTCCGGGTCGGCGGACGAGCCGAGGATGAGGTCCGGCTCCACGCCGTCGATGAGCGCGACGTCGGGCGCCGATGTGGTGCCCACCGACGGCAGCGTCGCGATCCCCGTGCCCAGGTACTCGGCCCGGGCGACGTCGGTGGTCGTGCCGACCACCCGCTCCCACAGGCCCAGGGCGCACACCGCGTCCATCGCGGCGGCGTCGAGCACGACGATCCGCTGCGGGTCGGCGGGCACCTCGGAGACGCCGCCGGTGTGGATCACCGACCGGGTGCCGCCGGCGGGCTGCCCCGGGTCCGGGGGGCTGGGGAGCGCGCACGCGGTGGTCGTGTCGCGTTCGATCCCGACGACGGCCGCCCCGGCGATGCGGGTGGTGGTGCGCACGATGCTGCTCGCCGGATCGTCCGTCGCCTCCGCGCATCCCGCCAACCCGAGTGCCGCGACGGCGGCGAGGGCGACGGTGCACGTGACGGCGCGAGACCGGGACGCTGCGGGCATACGACCACTCCTGTCTAGGGGACGGTCCAGGTTAACTGGTGTGCGGATCGACCCCGAACGCCTCGGCGAGGTCGTCGAGGATCTCGTGCGCGCCCTGGATGGACACCGGCGTCATCCACAGGCTGTCGTCCACGTCCACCTTCCGGCCGCGCAGGTTCTGCCACAGCGGGTTGGAGAGGAACGGCTGCGCCGCCGCCTCGGACTTGCCCTCCCCGTCGCGGTACATGCTGACGAAGATCACATTCGCGTCCGCCTCGCCGATGAGTTCGGGGCTGATCGCGTTCATGATGCTGCTCGGATCGGCCGGGTCGGGTCCCTGGCTCGCGGGGCGGGCCAGGCCGGCGTCCTCGAGGACGATGCCGCTGAACGACGTGGTGCGGTAGAGGCGGGCGGTGGGCTCACCGGCGAAGCGGACCACCGAGACGGTGGGGTTGCCGGCTGTGGCGTTGATCTCGTCGCCGATGGCTTTCGCCCGGGCCTCGTAGTCGGCGATCTTCTGTTCGGCGAGGTTCTCCTTGCCGAGGGCCCGCGCGGCGAGACGGATGTTGTCCTTCCACGTCGGCCCGGTGCTCTCGGAGAAGACCGTGGGCGCGATGGCGGAGAGCTTGTCGTAGTTCTCGCCGTCGCGCACGTCGGCGGACAGGATCAGGTCGGGGTGCAGCGCGGCGATCTTCTCCAGGCTCGCGTCGGAGACCGCACCGACGGAGGTGGCCTCGGCGGCGAACTGCCGGCGGCTGTCACCGAGGTAGTCGGGCAGTCCCTCGGTGCGGTAGTCGACGTAGCCGACGAGGTCGGACTCGAGCAGCAGCGTCGCGTCCGCGTAGCTGGTGTCGAGCGCGACGACCCGCAGCGGCTGGGACTCGACGGTGGTCGTTCCGCGGAAGTGCTCGACGGTGCGTGGGAAGCCCGCGGTGGCGGGGGTCTGCTCGGCCGTCTCGCCGGAGGAACAGCCCGCGAGCAGCACGGCCGCGGTCAGGGACGCCGCCAGGGCGGCGATGCCGCGGCGCAGGGGGAGGGGATACACGGTGGACCTCGTCTCTCGGGATCGCAAACAGTTAGGGAACGCTTACCTTAGTGTGCGGGCGAAACCGTGTGCTCGGTGAGGTGTGCCACGGCCCCGGGTTGCGTGGGTCACAGACCCCCGCCGGTATGCTCGACCGCCGAGTACGACACTGAGTAGGACCCGGTGAGCGTGCGGTGGTCGCACCGTCTACGATTCGATCAGCGCAAGCCAGAGAACGTTCGTCTCGCACTGCGAGTCGAGCGCGCAATCAGGAGGATTAGTGACTGCCGTAGCGCCCCAGCCAGTCCCGGAGATAGCTGCAGCGAGGCCGTACCCGCCGCGGCAGGGACCCAAGGGCTCGTTCTTCTACAAGATGATCACGACCACGGATCCCAAGATGCTCGGGATCATGTACATGGTCACCTCGTTCGCGTTCTTCCTCATCGGTGGCGTGATGGCTCTGCTCATCCGCACCGAGCTCGCGGTCCCGGGTCTGCAGTTCCTGTCGAACGAGCAGTACAACCAGCTGTTCACCATGCACGGCACGATCATGCTGCTGATGTACGCGACCCCGGTCGTGTTCGCCTTCGCGAACTACATCCTGCCGCTGCAGATCGGCGCGCCCGACGTCGCGTTCCCGCGTCTGAACTCGTTCAGCTACTGGCTGTACCTGTTCGGCGCGACGATCGTGACCGCCGGCTTCATCACCCCCGGTGGTGCGGCCGACTTCGGCTGGACTGCCTACAGCCCGCTCACCAGTGAGCTGCACTCGCCCGGCGTCGGTGGTGACTTCTGGGTCCTCGGCCTCGGCGTGATGGGTCTGGGCACCATCCTCGGTGCGGTCAACTTCATCACCACCGTCGTGTGCCTGCGCGCCCCCGGCATGACGATGTTCCGGATGCCCATCTTCACCTGGAACATCCTCATCACCAGCGTGCTCATCCTCCTGGCGTTCCCGCTGCTGACCGCCGCGTTCTTCGGCCTCTTCGTCGATCGCCACCTGGGCGGGCACATCTTCGACCCCGCCAACGGCGGCGTCATGCTGTGGCAGCACCTGTTCTGGTTCTTCGGCCACCCCGAGGTGTACATCATCGCGCTGCCGTTCTTCGGCATCGTCTCGGAGATCTTCCCGGTCTTCTCGCGCAAGCCGATCTTCGGCTACACCGGCCTGGTCTACGCGACCCTGGCCATCGCGGCGCTCTCGATCGCGGTGTGGGCGCACCACATGTACGCCACCGGCGCCGTGCTGCTGCCGTACTTCTCCTTCATGACCTTCCTGATCGCGGTGCCCACCGGCGTGAAGTTCTTCAACTGGATCGGCACCATGTGGAAGGGCCACCTGACGTTCGAGTCGCCGATGCTGTTCTCGGTCGGCTTCATCGTCACCTTCCTGTTCGGCGGCCTGTCCGGCGTCATCCTCGCCAGCCCGCCGCTCGACTTCCACGTGACGGACTCCTACTTCGTCATCGCGCACTTCCACTACGTGCTCTTCGGCACCATCGTGTTCGCCACCTACGCCGGCATCTACTTCTGGTTCCCGAAGATGACCGGACGCATGCTCGACGAGCGTCTCGCCAAGTGGCACTTCTGGCTGACCTTCCTCGGCTTCCACACCACGTTCCTGGTGCAGCACTGGCTGGGCAACGAGGGCATGCCGCGCCGCTACGCCGACTACCTGCCCTCGGACGGGTTCACCACCCTGAACATCATCTCGACCGTCGGTGCCTTCGTGCTCGGCGCCTCGACCCTGCCGTTCCTGTGGAACGTGTTCAAGAGCTACCGGTACGGCCAGGTCGTGACCGTCGACGACCCGTGGGGTTACGGCAACTCCCTCGAGTGGGCGACGAGCTGCCCGCCGCCGCGGCACAACTTCACCGAGCTGCCGCGCATCCGCTCCGAGCGCCCGGCGTTCGAGCTGCACTACCCGCACATGGTGGACCGCATCCGCGCCGAGGCGCACGTCGGTCCGGGCAGCAACAAGCACAACCATGTGGCGCTGAGCGAGGGTGCCGAGAGGACCCCCGCCGACCGCTGATCCGCACACCGGATCGACGCTTCCCGAGGCCCCGCCCGTCCCGACGGGCGGGGCCTCGCGCATTCTTCCGGGGTGGACCCCTGCTCGTTCGGCACCGCGTTCACCTGGCACAATGAGTGAGCATGTGCCGCGACGGACGAAGGATCGGAGACGTAGGTGGCGTCTGACACCGCGATGCTGGTGACTGTGACGGGGCCGGACCATCCCGGCGTGACCTCTGTGCTCTTCGCGGCGCTCACCCGGCACGAGGTCGATCTGCTCGACGTCGAGCAGGTCGTGATCCGGGGCCGGCTCACCCTCGGTGTGCTGGTCTCCTGCCCCGCCGATCCCGATGCCCTGCAGGACGAGATCGAGGCCGCCATGGCCACCATCGGCATGCACGCCCAGGTGCAGACCGGTGTCGAGCCGGGTATCGGCTCGACCGTGTCCACCCACGCCGTTGTGGTCCTCGGCAGTCCCGTCAGCGCCCGGGCGCTGCGTTCGGTGGGTCGTGAGCTCGCGCGGCAGGGCGCCAACATCGACTCGATCCGGGGCATCGCCGACTATCCGGTGACAGGTCTCGAACTCATGGTGACCGCGGCCGACCCCGGCGCCGAGGCCGACGTCCGATTGCGCGCCGGGCTCGCCGAGGTCGCCGCGGGCCTCAGTGTCGACATCGCCGTGGAGCGCGCCGGTCTCGCCCGCCGCTCGAAGCGGCTGATCGTGTTCGACGTCGACTCCACCCTCGTCCAGGGCGAGGTCATCGAGATGCTCGCCGCGCACGCCGGCGTGGAGGACAAGGTCCGCGCCGTCACCGAGGCCGCGATGCGCGGGGAGATCGACTTCACCGAGTCGCTGAACCAGCGGGTGGCGACCCTGGCCGGGTTGCCCGCGTCGGTGATCGACGAGGTCGCCGAGAACCTCGAGCTCACCCCCGGCGCCCGGACCACCATCCGCACGCTGCGCCGGCTCGGCTTCCGATGCGGCGTCGTCTCCGGTGGCTTCCGGCAGGTCATCGACGGCCTCGCCCACGAACTCGAACTGGACTTCGTCCGGGCGAACACGCTCGAGATCGTCGACGGCAAGCTCACCGGCCGCGTCGTCGGCGAGGTGGTGGACCGCGCCGCCAAGGCCCGTGCCCTGCGGGAGTTCGCCGCCGAGGCCGGCGTGCCGATCGAGCAGACCGTCGCGGTCGGCGACGGCGCCAACGACATCGACATGCTCGGCGCGGCAGGGCTCGGCATCGCCTTCAACGCCAAGCCGGCGCTACGCGAGGTCGCGGACACCGCGCTGTCCCACCCGTACCTGGACGCGGTGCTGTTCGTCCTCGGCGTCACCCGCGACGAGGTGGAGGCCGCCGACCGGGTCGACGGCACCCTGCGCCGCGTGCCCCTCGACACCGGTGCCTGAGGCCACGGCCCCGCTCGGTCCCGACGTCGTGGCTCGCCACGGTGCGGATGTCGTGACGCGCCACGGTGCGGATTTCGTGGCTCGCCACGGTGCGGATTTCGTGGCTCGCCACGGTGTCCTCGCCCGCGGCTACGGGCATCGACCGGACCCGGAGGACCCCGGGGCGGTGCTCGCGATGCCGATCGTGCTGCACATCCCCAAGCAGGATCCGCCCTCCCGTAGCGCGCTGCTCGAGGCTGCTGCGATGGCGACGATCGCGCTGTGCCTGGACCCACGCGTCGGGACCGGGCCGGCCGGTGAACCCGGCCCGTGGCGCGAGCCCTACCTCGCGTGGACCGACGCGCGCATCCGCAAGGTCAGCCGTCGCGCCCGCGGTGCCCAGTGGCGCGCCGCGCAGGAGGTCGACGGAATCACCGTCGAACACCGGGGGGCACACGCCCGGGCACTGGTCCCGGGGCCCGTCGGCGCTCTCGATCCGCGCATCTCGCGGCTGCAGATCGGCGGCACCGATCTGCCCCACGACACCCCGGACGATCCGCCCGCCGGAGTTCCGGTGCTGTGGATCGACGCCGCGCTCGGCATGACCGTCGGGAAGGCCGCGGCACAGGTCGGCCACGCCGCGATGCTGTTGGCCGGGGCCCTGGACGTCGAGCGCGCCGGCGCATGGGCCGACTCCGGGTTCGTGTGTGCCGTGCGCGACGCCGACCCCGCCCGGTGGCGGTACCTGACGGAGCGAGTCGACGCCGGCACCGCCGTGGCGGTACGGGACGCGGGATTCACCGAGGTGGCGCCGGGGTCGGTGACGGTCGTCGCCGTGCCGGGCTGATCACGTCGCGATCCGGAACACCAGCAGCGTCGGCCCGGTCAGCGGGAACGTCGAGCCGGCGGGCAGCGGCGTGAGATCCGCGGGCTCTCCGTCGACGGAGCTCGAGTCGAAGGCGCACACCATCGCACCGTGGTACCACTCGGCCCGGCCGAGGGTCAGGGTGGTGGGGCCGCCTGCGTGCAGCACGAGCAGGCCGCTGCTGTCCGTCAGCGGAACGCCCGCGCGGGTGACCGTGCCCAGCTGCGAGCCGTCCACCCACGCCTGCAGCGTCCGCCGGTTCTCGTCGAGCCAGTCCGCCTCCTGCAGTTCCCTTCCGTCCGCGCCGAACCACACCAGGTCGGGGTAGCCGACCTGGCGGGCCCTGCCGTCGAAGAAGCGGCCCTGACGCAGCACCGGCACCACTTTGCGCAGACGCAACGTCTGCCGCACGAACTCGACGAGTTCCTGGTCCGCGTGCTCCCAGTCGAGTGGCCAGGCGTCGCGGACCGGGACGTCGGCGGGCACGCAATAGGCATTGTTGTTGCCGCCCTGGGAGTGCCCGAACTCGTCGCCGGCGAGCAGCATCGGGGTGCCGGTCGACAGCAGCAGGGTGGCGAGCAGCGCACGCACGTGCCGGGCCCGGGCGGCCACGATCCGCGGATCGTCCGTGGGTCCTTCGACGCCGTGGTCGACGGATTCGTTGTTGTCGCTACCGTCACGGCCCTGTTCGCCGTTGGCCTCGTTGTGCTTGCGCCGGTAGCTGACAAGGTCGGCCATCGTGAAACCGTCGTGCGCGGTGACGAAGTTGATCGACATCCACGGCCGGTGGGTGTGCCGGCCGTAGAGGTCCTCCGAGCCCGCGAGCCGGGAGGCGACCTCCCGGATTCCCGCACCGCGCGCCCAGAAGCGCCGCACCGAGTCGCGGTAACGATCGTTCCACTCCGACCACTGGGGACCGATGTTGCCGAGCTGGTAGCCGGGCAGGGTCGCATCCCAGGGCTCGGCGATCAGCTTGAGCCGGGTCAGGACGGGGTCGGTGGTAATGGCGGTGAACACCGCCGCCCGGGGATCGAAGTCGCCGCCTCGCGGCCGGGCGAGCGCGCTGGCCAGGTCGAACCGGAAGCCGTCCACACCCATCTCCGTCGCCCAGTACCGCAGGCTGTCGCAGATCATCCGCACCGCCACCGGGGAACTGCCGTCGACGGTGTTGCCGCAGCCCGTCAGGTCGATGTCGTGGCCGGTGGCGTCGAGGAGGTAGTAGCCGGGCGCGTCGAGGCCGCGCCAGGACACGTGCGGGCCGTCCACCGACCATTCGCAGGTGTGGTTGTAGACCACGTCGAGGATCACCTCGAGGCCCGCCTCGTGGAGCGTGTCGACCATCGTCCGGAACTCCGCGATCTCGTTGCCGGGGGTGGCCGCGTAGCCCGGGTGGGGCGCGAAGTACGACGCGGTGGAGTAACCCCAGTGGTTGCGCATGCCGCGATCCCGTACGGGTGGTTCGGTGAGGAAGGCGTGCACGGGCAGCAGTTCGACGGCGGTGACCCCCAGGCCGACCAGGTGTTCGAGCACGGCCGGCGCCGTCAGGCCCAGATAGGTGCCGCGCCACTGCTCGGGGACGGCGGGATGGCGGGCGGTGTAGGAGCCGACGTGCAGTTCGTAGATCACCGTCTGCTCCCACGGCGTGCCGGGACGGTTGTGCCGGGCCCGGCCGGGGTTGTCGGCCACCACCGACAGCGGTGTGTGGCCGAGGGAGTCCACGGTCGACGCATCGCCGAACGGGGTGCGCTCGTAGCCGAGCAAGCGGGCCGTGTCGCCGATGTCACCGGTCAGCTGCCGGCCCCACGGGTCGAGCAGCAGCTTGTGCGGATTGGCACGTAGCCCGGTCCGGGGCTGCCACGCGCCGTGCACGCGGTAGCCGTAGCGCTGGCCCGGGCGGACCCCCGGCACCGCGCCGTGCCAGACGCCGTACGTCTTGTCCGGCAGGTCGATGCGTTCCTCGCGGCCGGCGTCGTCGATCAGGCAGAGCTGAACACGGCTGCCGTGGGGCGCGTGCACGGCGAACCGCGTCCCGTCGTCGCCGGGAAAGGCGCCCAGCGGGAAGGGACCGGCGTCGGACCGGGCGACGGCAGGTCCCACCGGCGGCTCGCCGGGTGCGGGGGAGGGGTGCGGTGGAGGCGAGGGGTACGACACGGAAGCGATCCTGCCGTGAACCGCTCGTGCGCGTACGCAAAGATGGTCGGCGTGGCAAAACCTGATCCCGATCTGCTCATCGAATTCGACGACGTGCTCGTGCGGCGGGGCGGCAACGTCCTCGTCGGTCCCGTGTCCTGGAAGGTGGAACTCGACGAACGTTGGGTGATCCTCGGTCCGAACGGGGCGGGTAAGACGTCGCTGCTGCGGGTGGCCGCAGCGGAGACATTCCCCACATCGGGGACGGCGCACGTGCTGGCGGAGACGTTCGGGAAGACCGACCTGTCCGAGCTGCGGCCCCGGATCGGGATGTCGTCGTCGGCGCTGGCGAACCGTGTGCCGGGCGACGAGAAGGTCGTGGACCTGGTGATCTCCGCGGGGTACGGCGTGCTGGGGCGCTGGCGCGAGCGGTACGACGAGGTGGACAGCGCACGCGCCGTGGAGATGCTCGAAAGCCTCGGCGCCGAGCATCTCGCCGACCGCACCTACGGCACGCTCTCCGAGGGTGAGCGCAAGCGCGTGCTCATCGCCCGGGCGCTGATGACGGATCCGGAGTTGCTGCTGCTCGACGAGCCCGCCGCCGGCCTGGACCTCGGTGGTCGTGAGGAGCTCGTGGCGCGGCTCGGCGTGCTGGCGGCCGACCCGGACGCTCCGGCGATCGTGCTGATCACCCATCACGTGGAGGAGATCCCGCCGGGCTTCACCCACGCGATGCTGCTCAAGGAGGGGCAGGTGGTGGCGCAGGGTCTGCTCGACGACGTGATCACGGGTGAGAACCTCAGCGATGCGTTCAGCCAGGCGATCACGCTCGACAAGGCGGACGGCCGGTTCTTCGCGCGCCGCACGTACCAGCCCGGGAGGCACCGCCGCGCGTAGCGGAGCGGAGCCGCGGCCGAGGTCACCGCCGCGCGTAGCGGAGCCGCGGCCGAGGTCACCGCCGCGCGTAGCGGAGCCGCGGCCGAGCACACCGCCGCGCGTAGCGGAGCCGCGGCCGAGCACACCGCCGCGCGGAGCAGCCGGGTGGATGAGTTGTGCGTCACGTCATGCCGTAACTTGTGAGTATGGCTATCGAACGTTCGGGAGAACCCGCGGGTGCAGCGGCGATGCCGCTCAAGGATGCCTCGACGGTGATCCTCGTCCGGGACGGCGACCGTGGCGTCGAGGTGTTCCTGCTGCAGCGCGTGCGCGGCATGGCGTTCGCCGGCGGCATGACGGTGTTTCCCGGCGGCGGCGTCGACCCGTCGGACAGCGCTGCGACGGTGGCGTGGGCGGGACCGCCCGTGCCCTGGTGGTCGGAGCGGTTCGGCACCTCCGAGACGCTCGCGCAGGCGCTCGTCCTCGCGGCCGTGCGCGAGACGTTCGAGGAGTGCGGGGTGCTGCTCGCCGGTGCGACACCGGACACCGTGGTGGCGGACACGACACCGTTCGGGGAGGCCCGCAGGCAGCTCGAGGCTCGGGAGCTCACCTTCGGCGAGTTCCTCGAACGTGAGGGGCTGGTGCTGCGTGCGGACCTGTTGCGGCCGTGGTCGAACTGGATCACGCCGGTCGGAGAGGGTCGTCGCTACGACACGAGGTTCTTCGTCGCGGCGGCCCCCGAGGGACAGATCGCCGACGGCGAGACGAGCGAGGCCGACGAGGTGCGGTGGCAGACTCCGCAGGAGGCGATCGCGCACTGGCAGGAGGGCGGCAGTGTGCTGCTGCCCCCGACCTGGAGCCAGTTGACGGCCCTGTCACGGTTCGGCTCGGTCGCGGAGATCCTCGCTGCGGAGCCGCAGATCACGCCGATCCTGCCGACCCGGATCACCTGGGAGGGACAGCTCCGGGTGGAGTTCCCCGAGCAGGACGGCTACTACGAGGCGGGGCCGCATCCGTGGGCCGCCCGGGATGCCAACTAGCCTGTGCCTCATGGCTGAATTCGTGACACTCGAGGTCTCCGACGGTATCGGCACCATCCGGCTCGACCGGCCGCCGATGAACGCACTCAACCGGCAGGTGCAGGAGGAGATCCGGGCCGCTGCGCGCGAGGCGACCGTGAACTCCGACGTCAAGGCGGTGATCGTCTACGGCGGTGAGAAGGTGTTCGCGGCCGGCGCGGACATCAAGGAGATGGCCGAGCTGAGCTACGTGCAGATGAGCGAGATCATCGCGGACCTGCAGTCGGCGCTGGGGTCGGTGGCGGAGATCCCGAAGCCGACGGTGGCCGCGATCACCGGCTACGCGCTGGGGGGCGGCCTGGAGCTCGCGCTGGGTGCGGACCGGCGGATCGCCGGCGACAACGCGAAGGTCGGTGTGCCGGAGATCCTGCTCGGCATCATCCCGGGCGGCGGCGGAACCCAGCGCCTCGCCCGCCTCGTCGGCCCGTCGAGGGCGAAGGATCTGGTGTTCACCGGCCGCTTCGTCGGTGCGGCCGAGGCCCTGCAGATGGGGCTGGTCGACGAGGTCGTCGCCCCGGACGAGGTGTACAACGCGGCGCGCGCGTGGGCGTCGCAGTTCAGCCGGGGCGCCACCCGCGCACTGGCGGCGGCCAAAGCCGCGATCGACCAGGGCCTCGACACCGACCTGGACACGGGGCTGAAGATCGAGCAGCACGTCTTCGCCGGCCTGTTCGCGACGAAGGACCGCACGATCGGCATGGAGTCCTTCGTCGCCAACGGCCCGGGTAAGGCCGAGTTCGTCGGGGAGTAGGCACCCCGGAACTGGAACTTGTTCATTCCTTACCGATGGGTAGGATGCCCTTCATGACTGCAAGCAGGACCGACGGGGTCGACCCCGCGCCGAACCCGCACGCCACTGCCGAGGAGGTGGCGGCCGCCCTTCGGGACACCAAGCTCGCGCAGGTGCTCTACCACGACTGGGAGGCCGAGACCTACGACGAGAAGTGGTCGATCTCCTACGACGAGCGCTGCATCGACTACGCGAAGGGTCGTTTCGACGCCGCCGCCGGTGACCAGCCCCTGCCGTACGAGCGGGCCCTCGAACTCGGTTGCGGCACCGGCTTCTTCCTGCTGAACCTCATGCAGGCCGGAGTGGCGAGGACCGGCTCGGTCACCGACCTGTCGCCCGGGATGGTCAAGGTGGCGCTGCGCAACGCCGGGCACCTCGGCCTCGACGTGGACGGCCGGGTGGCCGACGCCGAGACGATCCCGTACGACGACGACACCTTCGACCTCGTCGTCGGTCACGCGGTGCTGCACCACATCCCCGACGTCGAGCAGTCGCTGCGGGAGGTGCTGCGGGTGCTGAAGCCGGGCGGCCGGTTCGTCTTCGCCGGCGAGCCCAGCACGGTCGGGAACTTCTACGCGCGCTGGCTCGGCCGCCTCACGTGGGAGGCCACCACCAACGTCACGAAGCTGCCGTTCCTGCGGGACTGGCGGCGGCCGCAGGCCGAACTCGACGAGTCCTCCCGTGCCGCGGCGCTCGAGGCGGTCGTCGACCTGCACACCTTCGACCCGTCGGACCTGGAGCGGATGGCGGCTTCGGCCGGCGCGGTCGAGGTGAAGGCGAGCAGCGAGGAGTTCGCGGCCGCGCTGCTGGGCTGGCCGGTCCGCACATTCGAGGCCGCGGTGCCCGCGGAGAAGCTGGGCTGGGGCTGGGCGCGCTTCGCGTTCGGCGGGTGGCGCACGCTCAGCTGGGTGGACGAGAAGGTCCTCAGGCACGTGGTCCCGCGCAGCTTCTTCTACAACGTCATGATCACCGGCGTGAAGCCCGGCAAGTAGTGTGGGCTACGCGTTCACCCTCGCCGACGTCGCGTACCTGCGTTCGTCGCAGGGCGCGGCCGATCTCGCGGAGGTGGCCGCCCGGGAGCTGTCCGCGCGGACGCGCCTAGCCGACATCGGCTGGGCGCGTACGCGTTTCGCCGACCTGACCGCGCCGCTGACCGAGACGGTGCTGTTGCGCCGCAGGGCGGTCGCGAAGCTGCCCGCTGCCGGCGGCTGGCTGTTCACCGACGACGCGCTGCAGCAGGCGACGCCGGCGTCCGTCGCCGCGCATCGGGCCCGCCGGCTCGCCGGCCGGCGCGTCCACGACGTGACGTGCTCGATCGGCGCCGAGCTGGCGGCCCTGGTGGGGGTCGCGGAGGCGGTGGTCGGCAGCGATCTCGACCCCGTTCGCCTCGCGATGGCCGCCCACAACGTCCCCGGGGCGGCACTGGCCCGCGCCGACGCGCTGCGCCCGATCACCCGCGGTACCACCGTGATCGCCGATCCGGCCCGCCGATCCGAGGGCCGGCGCACGCACGACCCGGCGGCCCTGATGCCGCCGTTGCCCGACCTGCTCGACGCCTACGCCGGACGGGACCTGGCCGTCAAGTGTGCCCCCGGACTGGATTTCGATGCGCTGGACTGGGCGGGGGAGGTCGAGGTGGTCTCGCTCGACGGCGGCGTCCGCGAGGCATGCCTGTACTCCCCGGGTCTGGCCACGCCGGGCGTGCGGCGACGGGCGAGTGTGTTGCGTTCGGACGGCGCCGTATTCGAGATCACCGACGCGGAGCCGGACGAGATCCCCGAGCGGGAACCGGGGGAGTGGATCGTCGATCCCGACGGGGCGATCGTGCGTGCGGGGCTGGTGCGGCACTACGCGGCCGCCCACGGCCTGTGGCAGCTCGATCCGCGGATCGCGTATCTCACCGGCGACACCCTCCCCGCGGGGGTGCGGGGATTCCGCGTTCTCGATCGACTGAAGTACACGGAAAAGACTCTCCGGCAATCGCTCTCGTCGATGGACTGTGGGGTGGCGGAGATTCTCGTGCGAGGGGTCGACGTCGATCCGGCGGTGCTCCGGCCGCGGCTGAAGCTGCGCGGATCGCGGTCGCTGAGCGTCGTGCTCACGCGGATCGGCCGCACCCCGACGGCGTTCGTCTGCGAACCCAGTCGCTGAGCCCTGTCCCGGCCGGGTGGGTCGTTCCGGTGCGGGTCTTGATATGCAAGCAAATACTTGCGTATTCTCGACGGTGTGGTCGACGTCTTCAAAGCGCTGGCGGATCCGACCCGGCGGGCCATCCTGGACGAGCTCGTCGACCGGGACGGCCAGACGCTGTTCGAGCTGTGCACACGACTGATCTCGCGGCACGGCCTGGGCTCGTCCCGGCAGGCGATCTCGCAGCACCTGGCGATCCTCGAGGAGGCCGGGCTGGTCCGGACCCGCCGCGAGGGGCGATCGAAGTTCCATCATGTGGACGTTGCGCCACTGCAGGGCCTCGCCGACCGATGGACGGTCGCGCATCGAAAGGAGTCGCAGTGAAGGTCACCCTCACCAGCGTGTTGGTCGACGACCAGGACAAGGCGCTCGCCTTCTACACCGACGTCCTGGGTTTCGTGAAGAAGACCGAGGTCCCCCTGGGCGAGGCGCGGTGGCTCACCGTCGTCTCGCCGCAGCAGCCGGACGGGCCGGAACTGGTCCTCGAGCCCGACGGCCATCCCGCCGTCCGGCCGTTCAAGGAGGCCCTCGTCGCCGACGGTATCCCGTTCACCTCGTTCGCGGTCGACGACGTGCGCGCCGAGTACGAGCGGTTGCGCAGCCTCGGGGTGCGATTCACCCAGGAGCCCCTCGAAATGGGCGGCATCACCACCGCCGTCTTCGACGACACCTGCGGCAATCTCATCCAGATCGCCGGCTGAGCCGTCGCCGCCCGCGGCGAAAGGTCAGCGGAGCACGTAGACGTCGCCCGGCAGCGTCGCCGTGACGAACTCGCCGGCCGGCCCGACCGCGGTGCCGACCGAGAATCCGGCCGCGTCGGGCAGGGTCTCCTCGTCGAGCGTCTCCCCGCTGGCGGCGTCGAACACCAGCGCGGCCAACCCGTCGTCGGCTCGGGCCACCGTGTATCCGATGCCGTCGGCGGTCAGCGCCGGCACCCCCAGCTGGCGCACGTCGCCGCGGCGCCACACGAGTTCGGCCGCCTCACCGGTGTCGCGCAGCGCCACCAGGTCGCCGGTCCGGCCCCCCGGCGCGAGGACCAGCAGTCCGTCGGCGGACACCGCCGGTCCGGTGGAGGCCGTGTACCCGAGGTCGTGGCTCCACCGCGGCGTCCCGGTCCCGGCATCGAGGGCCCACAGGGCTCCCTCGCCGTCGTGCACGTACACCGTGGCGCCGTCCGCGGACAGCACGGGACTGGTCGTCGCGCCGCCCGGAAGCTCCGGCTGCGACCACTCCTCGACCACCCGCGCATCGTCGCCGCCGGTGTAGCGCATCGACACGACGGCGGCGCGATCGGCGCCCGGCCGCCACAGCGTCACCAGAATCCGGCCGGTCCCGAGATCGACCGCCGGGGTGGTGGCCACCGGGCAGTCCTCCGATCCGCCGAAACATGCGGCCAGACCGTGGTCGTTGGGCAGCCGTGGCACGTTCGTCCCGTCCGCCACCCCGGGGGTGGGCACGAGGTCGAAGATCGGGGCGGCGTGCCTGCCCGTCTGCGGGTCGAGCACGTTGACCTGACCGAAATGCGTGACGAACACGAGGTTTCCGTCGCCGGTGAACTGTGCGGTGCCCGGCGTCCCGCTCACCGGGATCCGCCAGCGCCGCTGGCCGTGCTCGTTGAACGACACCATCGCCCCCTCCTCGCCGACGTAGATGTTGGCCACGCCGTCGGCGGTGGGAGTCACCCCGGTGACACCCGGCGCGAGGCGGGTGCACCAGCGCTTGCGGCCGGTGTCGATCTGGAACGAGACGAGGTTGCAGCCGGCGGCGGTCGCGGCGGTGACGAAGATCTGTCCGTTCGCCGCGACGCTCGCGGGCGCGGTGACGGCGCCGCCGAGCGGACGTGACCAGGCGGGCGCGAGGTCGCGCAGCCCGTCGGCGGGCGCGGTGTTGCTGTTGCGGGCGTCGGCGTACCGACCCGGCCACGCCCCGGCGGCGAGAACGTCGACCGGGCCGCCGTCGCTGCCGCATCCGGTCAACACCAGTGCCGCCGAGACCGTCAGCATCACCGTCCGCAGGGCAGCCCGCATCACTCATCTCCTCGCCATGGCTCGAATGACCCGATGGGCCACACTATCGGGCCGGGTGGCGCACTCGATGCGCGAGGCGGACCGTACGCTGGCAACCATGACGAGCATGTGGGGCGCACCGTTGCGCACGAGGTGGCGGGGTTCTCGTCGGCGGGATCCCGATCAGGCCCGATTCCTGACCGTCGATTCGCTGCGATGGGTGCTGGCGCACAAGGCGTACACGCCGTGGTACCTGGTCCGGTACTACCGGCTCGCCAAGTTCAAGCTCGCCAACCCGCACGTGATCCTGCGCGGCATGGTGTTCCTCGGCAAGAACGTCGAGATCCATTCCGTCCCCGAGCTGTCCCGGCTCGAGATCGGCCGGTGGGTGCACATCGGCGACGGCAATGCCATCCGCTGTCACGAGGGGTCGCTGCGCATCGGCGACAAGGTGGTCTTCGGCAAGGACAACGTCGTCAACACCTACCTCGACATCGAGATCGGCGCCTCCACACTCGTCGCCGACTGGTGCTACATCTGCGACTTCGACCACCGCACCGAGGACATCACGTACCCGATCAAGGATCAGGGGATCGTCAAGAGCCCCGTGCGGATCGGACCCGACACCTGGATCGCGACGAAGGTCACGGTGCTGCGCGGCACCCGCACCGGCCGCGGCTGCGTCCTCGGCGCGCACGCGGTGGTCAAGGGCGACATCCCGGACTACAGCATCGCGGTCGGATCGCCGGCCAAGGTGGTCAGGAACCGCCGCACGGACTGGGAGTCCGGTGCCGCAGACCGGGCCGCGTACGTCGCCGCGCTCGAGGACATCGCGCGCAAGAAGGCGGGCCGCGAACCGGCGGCGGAACCCGGGTCCTGATCCGGGGCGCCTGCGATGGACTACGCCGACTACCGCCGCTACGACGCCGTGGGGCTCGCCGAACTCGTCACCCGCCGCGAGGTCACGCCGCGCGAACTGCTCGACGCGGCCCTCGCCCGGCTCGACGCGGTGGAGCCCACACTGAACACCGTCGTACGCCGGCTCGACGAGCAGGCGCGCAGCCGGGCCGCGGAGCGCCTCGAGGGTCCGTTCGCGGGGGTGCCGTTCCTGGTCAAGGATCTTCTCCAGGACGTCGCGGGGATTCCGACCGGCAGCGGGAGCAGGTCCCTGGCGGAGCTGCCCGCCGTGCGCAACGCGCTGGTCGTCGATCGCTGGCTGGACGCGGGCCTCGTCCTCTTCGGCAAGACGAACACTCCGGAGTTCGGGGTCAAGGGGGTGACCGAGCCGGTGGCGAACGGTCCCACCCGCAACCCGTGGAATCCCGCGCACACGCCGGGCGGGTCCTCCGGCGGATCCGCGGCGGCGGTCGCCGCCGGCGTGGTCCCGGCGGCCGGCGCGAACGACGGCGGCGGCTCGATCCGCATTCCGGCCGCCTGCTGCGGGCTGGTCGGGCTCAAACCGGGCCGGGGCCTGGTGCCGAGCGGACCCGAGGTGGACGAGGACCGGCACGGGGCGGTCAGCAACGGGGTCGTCACGCGCACGGTGCGCGACGCGGCAGCCATGCTCGACGTGCTGGCCGGTCCGGACCCGAACGGGCCCTATCTCACGGCGGCACCGCAGGAGTCGTATGCGTCCGCGGCGAGTACCCCACCGCGGACGCTGCGCATCGGGTTCGCGACGGACTCCCCGATCGGCACCGGCGTCGACCCGGAGGCCGTCACGGCCGTCGAGAACGCCGCGGCGCTGCTCGCCGAGCTGGGCCACGCCGTCGAACCCGCGGCGACGGGGATCGACGAGCGGCGGCTGTCCACCGACTGGCTGACGATGTGGTTCGCCTGGCTCGCCGCCGACGTCCGGCAGGCGCGCCTGCGCACCGGGTGCGCCCCCGACGCGTTCGAGCCCGACACGCGGTTCCTCGCCGCGCTCGGCGACTCCGTGCGGCCCTCGGACTATCTCGCCTCGCTGCGCCGGTGGAACGGGTATACGCAGCAGCTCGGCGCGTTCCACGAGCGGTACGACCTGCTGCTCACGCCGACCCTGGCGTATCCGCCGGCGCGCGTGGGGGAACTGGCCACGCCGCCCGCGCTCCAGGGGGCCGCGCGCCTGATCGTGACGGCGCGGCTGGGCCGCGCGGCGCGGTGGGCCGGGCTGATGGACCGCATCGTCGACGAGAACCTCGCCCGGACGCCGTACACCCAGCTCGCGAACATCACCGGGCGCCCGGCGATCTCGGTGCCACTGCACTGGACCGCGGCGGGATTGCCGTTGGGCGTGCAGTTTCTCGGGCCGCTGGGCTCGGAGGGACTGCTGCTGTCGCTCGCGGCACAGCTCGAGCGGGCCCGGCCCTGGGCGCACCGCGAGCCTCCGCTGCTGCCGTCCCGGTGACGCGGGCCGGCAGCGCCGGTCACCGGCCGGGCAACGGCCGCTGGGGAATCGTCGGTCGCGGAAGCGGATGGCGCACACGACGTTTCGCCTCCGAGTACACACGGGCGGTCTCGGTGGCCACCAGCCGCCAGTCGAAGTCCTCCGTGAGCCGCTCGCGCGCCGCCCGCGCCCGTCGCTGGGCGGCCGCGGGGTCGTCGAGGGTCCGCCGGACCGCCGACGCCAGCCCCGCGACGTCGCCGGGTGCGAACGAGAGGCCGGTCGAGCCGTCGACGACGGCCTCTCCCAGGCCGCCGGCCGTCGACGCGACGAGTGGCGTCCCGGCGGCCGCGGCCTCGAGTGCGATGATCCCGAACGGTTCGTAGCGGCTCGGCAGGACGATCGCATCGGCGCGGTGCAGCCACCCGAGCAGCTCGATGCGGTCGAGGTTGCCGACGAACGTCACCGACCGCGCGACGCGGTGCACGCGCGCCTGCTCGCGCAGCCAGTCGAACTGGGTGCCCTCCCCGGCGACGACGAGGGTGGTGCCGGGGTGCGTGCGCCGGATCCGGGGGAGGGCGGCGATCGCGTCCTGCACGCCCTTCTCGTACTCGAGGCGGCCGACGAACAGCAGCTGCGGCGGCCCGGAACGCGGCGCCCGCTCCCGGTAGGACCACGCGGTGACGTCGATTCCGTTGCGGATCACCGTCGCCGGCGGCAGGTCCGGCCCGTAGAGCGCGGCGACCTCCTCGTTCATCGATGCCGAACACGTGATGAGCCGATCGGATTCGTTGGCGAGCCACCACTCCACCGAGTGCACCTGCCGGTTCACGCGGCCCGACAGCCAGCCGCTGTGCCGGCCGGCCTCGCTTGCGTGCAGGGTGGACACCAGCGGTACGTCGAAGAACTCGGCGAGCGCGACGGCGGGGTGTGCGACGAGCCAGTCGTGCGCGTGCACCACGTCCGGGTACCAGCCGTCGCCGATGCCGCCCTTGGTCAGGCTCAGCCCCGCCCGCACCATGGCATGACCCATCGCGAGCGTCCAGGCGAGCATGTCCTCGCCGAAGTCGAAGTGCGGTGGGTCCTCGGCGACGGCCACCACGAGCACGCCCTCGGCGATGTGGCTGATCGTGGGGTGGGTGGTGGCGTCCGTGCCGGTGGGCCGCCGGGAGAGCACGACCACCTCGTGGCCGGCGGCGGCGAGCTCGGTGGCGAGGTGGTGCACGTGCCGGCCGAGGCCGCCGACGACGACGGGCGGGTACTCCCAGGAGACGATCAGCACCTTCACGAGGGGGCTCCCATCCGGTCGGGCAGGCGGCGGGCGTCGAGCCCGGGGAACAGATTGTCGGCCCGGTTCCAGCCGGCGGCCAGGCGCGCCGCCGTCTCGTCGCGGCCTGCGGCGACCGCCGCGGCGATCTCGCGCAACGCGTGGGCGTGCTTGTGGGCCCGGTCCCGCGCGTATCCGGCCGCGGTGTCCTTGCTGACCATGAATGCCCAGTCGCTCGACACCGTCAGCAGCGCCTCGCGCAGCATCTGGTCGTGCACCCGGTTGCGCAGCGCGGGGCGGCCGGCCCCGGCGGCGCCGCGGGCCTTGTCCAGGGTGTCGAGCGTGGTGCGCACGACCTCCTCGTCGAGCTGTACGAGGTCGCGAACCTGCTCGCCGGCCCACACCCGCCAGTCCTTCCCGGACCCCCACGAGGTGTCGTGCAGGTCGACGGGTGCTCCCACGTACCCGCGGTCGCGTGCGTCGGCGAGAGTGCCCACCTCGATGCCCGCCTCCGGCAGCGCCCGGAGCAGCCGTTCGAGAAACAGCGGGCCCTCGTGCCACCAGTGGCCGAACAGCTCGGTGTCGAAGGCGGCGACCACCAGGGCGTCGCGCCCGATGCGGTCGGACTCGCGGCGCAGTCGGCGGCGGATCGTGTCGACGAAGTCGGCCACGTGGCGGTCGACGGCCGCGGACGCCAGATCGGGGTCGTAGGGCGCCTTGTCCTGTGGGGCGACGGTGCGGCCGGTCACGCGGGCGGGCTTGAGCCCGGTGTCGTGGCAGTAGGTGTGGAAGTCCCGGTAGGCGGGGTGGCCCGGGTAGCCGGACTTCGGCGACCAGACCCGGTAGGACACCTGCAGATCCCGGCCGAAGGCGACGACGTCGGAGTCCCACACGGTCCGGCCGAGCGTGGTGTCGCCGCGCAGGGCGGGACCGTCCACCATGAAGTGCCCGACGCCGGCGGCGGCGTATCCGGCCTCCATGCCGGGGGTGAACGCGCACTCGGGCGCCCAGATGCCCTGCGGTGTGTGCGCCCAGCGGGCATGCGCGTCGGCCAGTCCCTCGGCGAGGGAGAACGCCCGCAGGCGGGGATCGAGCAGAGGCTGGAAGGGATGGGCCAGCGGCCCGCCCAGCAGTTCGACCGCCTCGGCGTCGACGAGTTCGCGGAACACCGGGGATCCGCCGTGACGCCAACGGGTTTCGAACTGTTCGAGGGCTGCGGCGGCATGCCGGTGCTCGCGGGCTCCGAGCGCACGGTAGGCCGGCTCCCGCATGCCCGCGGCCTCGTGGGCGCGCAGCTGCCAGTTGCCGAGCCAGTGGTGCATCCCGGTCAGGCAGTGGGGGTCGTCGAGCTGAGCGGCGAGCACGGGCGTCACCCCGAGGGTGACCAGGCGCGTGCGGCCCTCGGCGGCAAGCCGGCGCAGGACGTCGGTCACCGGGAGATACGTCGCGGCCCAGGACTGGTAGAGCCATTCCTCGCCGACCGGCCAGCGACCGTGGTGGGCGAGCCACGGCAGGTGCGAGTGCAGCACCAGCGCGAACAGTCCCGGTTCCCGCCGGGTGGCGGGAGTGGTCACCGCGCCGGATCCTTCACCGCGATCGCGACGAGATCCAGACTGGCGTCGATGTTCTCGGGCGCGAGGAGGAAGTCGTCGACCGTCACGGCCGCGACGTCTGCGGTCAGGCCGGCGGGCCAGGGCTCGCCGGCGAGAGCGCGCTCGATCTGGGCGTCGATGAAGGAGCCGCCGTGCTTGGCATCGAGGGCGCGCAGGGCGGGGCCGTGGTGCACCCCGGTCGTCAGGGCGACGCGGAAGCCGGCTCCCTCGAGCAGTTCGGTGAGTTCGGCGGCGTTCAGCTCGCGGGTGTGGAACGGGTTGAGCGGGGTGTCGCGGCCGGGGGAGAACGTGATGCGGTTGGGGGTGCTGATCAGCAGTTCGCCGCCGTCCCGGAGCACGCGGTGGCATTCGCGCAGGAACCCGGACTGGTCCCACAGGTGCTCGATGACCTGGAAGTTGACGACAACGTCCACGGAGGCGTCGGCGAGGGGCAGGTCGGCGAGGTTGGCGTGCCGCATGTCCACGCGCGGGTAGCGGGCGCGCACGTGCGCGACGGCGCTCTCGTCGTAGTCGAGGCCGACGACGGCGGTGGCGACGCCCGCGATCATGTCGGCGCCGTAGCCCTCGCCGGCGCCCGCCTCGAGCACGGTGCGGCCGGCGCACCGGGGCAGCAGGTCGCGGTAGACCACCTCGTGGCGGCGGAACCAGTAGTTCTCCTCCGCGATGCCGGGAACGGTGCGCTCGCCGGTGAGTGGCAGTTGAGGGGCGTCGCCGGCGGGGACGGGGGATTCGCTCACCGCCCAGACATTAGCCCCACCTTTGTCGACCTCGTCATCGGTGGTCCAGATCACAGCCGTGCGGCTCCCTTCGTGTGGTTATGGTGAACGAGGTTCCCATCCAAGTTACCAGCGGGTAACTTAGCGTGAGGTAATCTATCGCACACCCCCGTGCGAAGCACGAGAGCTCGGTCAAGGCGTTGCGCCTCGCCGATCCCAGGCAGTCATACACAGGAGGTCGACGTAGACCCATGACGAACATCGTCGTTTTGATCAAGCAGGTCCCCGACACGTGGTCCGAGCGCAAGCTCAGCGACGGCGACTTCACGCTCGATCGCGAGGCCGCCGACGCGGTGCTCGACGAGATCAACGAGCGCGCCGTCGAGGAAGCCCTGCTCATCAAGGAGCGCGACGGCGGGGAGGTCACCGTGCTCACCGCCGGTCCGGACCGCGCCACCGACGCGATCCGCAAGGCGCTGTCCATGGGTGCCGACAAGGCCATCCACCTCAACGACCCGGCCATCCACGGCTCCGACGCGATCCAGACCGCGTACGCGCTCGCGGCGGCTCTCGGCCAGATCGAGGGCGTCGACCTGGTCATCGCCGGCAACGAGGCCACCGACGGCCGGATGGGCGCCGTGCCGGCGATCATCGCCGAGTACCTCGGCCTGCCGCAGCTGACCCACATGCGCAAGCTCACCGTCGCCGACGGCAAGGTCAGCGGCGAGCGCGAGACCGACGAGGGTGTCTTCACCCTCGAGGCCACGCTGCCGGCCATCGTCTCGGTCACCGAGAAGATCAACGAGCCCCGCTTCCCGTCCTTCAAGGGCATCATGGCCGCCAAGAAGAAGGAAGTTCAGGCCCTCACTCTCGCCGACATCGGGCTCGACCCCGAGATCTTCGGCGTGGCCAACGCCGGCAGCACCGTCACCGGTGTCAGCCCGAAGCCCCCGCGTACCGCTGGTGAGCGCGTCGCGGACGAGGGTGACGGCGGCAGCAAGATCGCCGCGTACCTCGTCGGCCAGAAGATCATCTGATCGCGCCCACGCGACACAGCAGACATACCCAAGGGAGAGAAAGAGCAATGGCAGAAGTACTCGTGCTCGTCGAGCACGCCGAGGGCGCGCTGAAGAAGGTCAGCACCGAGCTGATCACCGCCGCCCGTGCGCTGGGTGAGCCCGCCGCGGTCGTGACCGGTCCGGCCGGCACCGCCGACAAGCTGCAGGACGCGCTCGCCGCCGCCGGCGCCGCCAAGGTCTACGCCGCCGAGTCCGACGACATCGAGGGCTACCTGGTGACCCCGAAGGTCGACGTGCTGGCCTCGCTCGTGGAGTCCGCCAGCCCCGCCGCGGTGATCACCGCCGCCAGCGTCGAGGGCAAGGAGGTGTCGGGCCGCCTCGCCGCGCGCATCGGCTCCGGTCTGCTCTGCGACGTCATCGACGTCAAGTCCGACGGTTCGGCCGTGCACTCGATCTTCGGTGGCGCGTACACCGTCGACGCCAAGGCCAACGGCGAGGTGCCGGTCGTCTCCGTGCGTCCGGGTGCCGTCGAGGCGCAGCCGCAGGCCGGCGCCGCCGAGCGCGTGGACGTCGAGGTGCCGGCGCAGGAGGAGAACGCGGTCAAGATCACCGCGCGCAACCCGATCGTGGGCGGCGACCGTCCCGAGCTGACCGAGGCGTCGATCGTCGTCTCCGGCGGCCGCGGCGTCGGCAGCGCCGACAAGTTCAGCGTCGTCGAGGACCTCGCCGACTCGCTCGGTGCCGCCGTCGGTGCCTCCCGCGCCGCCGTCGACTCCGGCTACTACCCGGGTCAGTTCCAGGTCGGTCAGACCGGCAAGACCGTCTCGCCGCAGCTGTATGTGGCGCTGGGCATCTCCGGCGCCATCCAGCACCGGGCCGGCATGCAGACGTCCAAGACGATCGTCGCGGTCAACAAGGACGAAGAGGCCCCGATCTTCGAGATCGCGGACTACGGCGTCGTGGGTGACCTGTTCAACGTCGCTCCGCAGCTGACCGAGGAGATCAAGAAGCACAAGGGCTGATCCCGAGGTCCCGCCGCGGCCCCGCACCCGTCCAGGGTGCGGGGCCGCACGCGTACCCGGGCATGTTCACCGGACGTGCACGGAGGCGACACCGTGCCGCCCCTGCCGCGACGTACCGGCTCGATACACATTGCGCCATGACCACTTTGCTGGTGCCGGCCCGGAACCCGGGGCTGTCGGAGGCGGTGCTGTCGGGGCCGCGGTACTCCCTGCTCGTGTCCGCCGACCGCGAACATCGCGAGGCCGCACAGCGGCTGCGTTACCGCGTCTTCGCCGCCGAACCCGGATTCCACCTCCCGGCAGGCATGCCCGCGGGCCTCGACGCCGACCGCTTCGACGAGTACTGCGACCACCTGTTGGTGCGCGAGAACCACACCGGCGCGGTGGTGGGCTGCTACCGGATGCTGCCGCCGGAGGCCGCACGCGCCGCCGGGGGCTACTACACCGCCACCGAATTCGATCTCACCGCCCTCGATCCCGACGGTCTGCGGGCGGTGGAGATGGGCCGCGCCTGCGTCGACCCCGCCCACCGCTCCGGCTCGGTCCTGTCGCTGATGTGGGCCGGGATCCTGCACTACCTGCAACTCACCGGGCACAACTGGGTCATGGGGTGCGTGTCGGTGCCGATGCGCACCCACCCGTCCGACGTGCCCGGCGCCAACGTCCGGGGAGTGCGCGACGTGCTGCTGGCCCGGCACTCCGTCGAGCCGGCCCGGCGGGTGCTTCCCCGGACCCCGGTCGTCGTCGACGGCCGCCCCCTCGACGACATCCCGTCACCCGGGCGGCCGGTGCTGCCGCCGCTGCTGCGCGGGTATCTGCGGCTCGGTGCTCGCATCTGCGGCGAGCCCGCCCACGACCCCGACTTCGGGGTGGCCGACTTCGTCGCGCTGCAGAGCCTCGCCGGAGCCAACGCGCGCTACCTCGAGCGGCTGCGGACCGCCGCCGAGAGCGCCGAGGCGGCCGCAGGAGCGCGGGCGTGAACACCCGCGCCCACGCCTGGATGCCGGCCAGTCCCTGCGGCACCGGCTGCCTTCCGGCCGATCCGGGGCGAGTGAGTTTCGTCACGGCGGCGGCGCGCTGGGTGCTCGTGGTGGCGGTCCTGGCAACCGCCCCGTTGCTGACCGCCGGCCGGCTCCTGCCCCGCCCGGGGCGCCTCGCCGCCCAGCGTGCGTTCGCCCGCGTCCTGCTGCGTTGTGCCGGGCTGCGGCTGACGGTGACCGACCTGCGGGACCGCGGCGACGGGGGAGGCGGGGG
>NZ_JAALEG010000008.1 GCF_011058165.1 Rhodococcus aetherivorans | reverse complement strand
CGCCCACCCCCGTCCCGCCGCCGCAGGTGGCCGAGCGGGTGGCGACCGCCGACTCGCTGGCCCGGCTGCGCAAGGAACTGAACTCGCTCGTCGCCATGCACCACCACCGCACCGGCAAGCCGCACGGGGTCATCCACGGGGAGCTGCGGCGGCAGTG
This sequence comes from Rhodococcus aetherivorans, assembly GCF_011058165.1. GTDB lineage: Bacteria > Actinomycetota > Actinomycetes > Mycobacteriales > Mycobacteriaceae > Rhodococcus > Rhodococcus aetherivorans. The sequence continues at coordinate 119,072 of NZ_JAALEG010000008.1, read as the reverse complement.
CGGCGGCCCGCCGACCGCGATCGCCACGGCCGAGCAGCTGGGCGACCGCATCGCCCTGCTGCGTCAGTGGTGAGCCGGCCGACGGTGAACCGGCCGACGGCACACTCCCGGAACGGCGAAACGGGCGACCACTCGCGGTGGTCGCCCGTTTCGGGTCGGGTCTCGGAGTCGGTCGGCTCCGGAACGGTGGATCAGACGGCGGCTTCGGCGTCGGACTCGGTCACGATCGTGGCGCCGAGTTCACGCAGCCGGTCGGTGTGCTCCTTGGCGTGGTGGCCGCAGAAGAGCAGCTCGCCACCGGTGGCAAGGACGGCACGGACGCGAGCGGCTGCACTGCACCGATCGCAGCGGTCTGCGGCGGTCAACTTCGGGCTGGTCAACGTTCCGGGCATGACTCCTCCAAACTGGCCACCACTGTCGTCGGTTGCCTGGGGTCTGGTCCGCCGCACCGGGCCGGCGCGGTGGATCTACTGTGTCAGACGATTCCCGTTCATGCGTTGTTCCAATCCTCCGGAAATCGTGTCGCGTTTCACCCCGGAACCGGCCGAATGCCGACGACGTGCGGTTTCGCGGCTGCGGGTGTTCGCTCACAGCGCAGAGCCCTCGGCGCCGTCGCGGGCCCGGAACGGTCGTCGAGAGGGGTCGCGGTGACGGATCGGCTGGTACACATCTGCGCGCGGGCCGACTGGGAGCGGGCGCAGCGCAGCGGGGCGTTGACCCCCGAGTCGCTCGCCGCGCAGGGGTTCGTGCACCTGTCGGCCCCGGAACAGGTGCACCTGCCGGCGAACCGGTTGTTCGCCGGCCGCACGGACCTGGTGCTGTTGCACATCGACCCGGCCCGGCTCGCGGACGAGGTGCGGTTCGAGCCGGGCGTGCCGGGCGATCCGGCGGGGATGGCGTTCCCGCACCTCTACGGCCCCCTCCCCGTCGCCGCGGTCACCGCAGTCGTCGACTACCTCCCCGACGAAAACGGACGGTTCGGACATCTCTGACGGTGCGCCGTCACCCGTGTCTGCCGTGAGCCCTACTCTGGCGGCATGAACGTCGAAGTGACGCCGCTTCCCGGGATCGGTGTGCGCAAGGACTTCGAGCTGGCGTCGGGTCGTCGGATCGGGGTCATCACGCATCGGGACGGCCATTCGGACCTGATCATCTCGAAGGCGGACGATCCCGACGCCTGCGCCGCCTCGCTACCGCTGACCGTCGAGGAGGCGGCCACACTGAGCAACCTGCTCGGCGCGCCCCAGCTCGTCGCCCAGCTCCAGGAGGACCACCGGGAGCTGCCCGGGATCATCACCCGGCAGCTGCACATCCACGACGGCTCCCGCTTCGACGGGGCGGTGCTCGGGGACACGGCGATGCGGACCCGCACGGGCGTGTCCGTCGTCGCGGTGATGCGCGCGGGGCAGGTGACGCCGTCACCGGGACCGGACTTCGTGCTCACCGGGGGAGACATCCTCGTCGCCGTCGGCACCGCCGACGGGCTGGACGCCGCGGCCAGGATCCTGCGCAACGGCTGACGGATGAACTCGACCACGCTCGCCCTGATCGAACTGGGGGCGGTGTTCTTCGCCCTGGGGGTGCTCGGACGGGTCGCCGCGCGATTCGCCATGTCGCCGATCCCGTTCTACCTCCTCGGCGGTCTGGCGTTCGGCACCGGCGGCTTCGTCCAGCTCGGCGACATCAGCGAATTCAGTCACGTCGCCAGTGAGATCGGCGTGGTCCTGCTCCTGCTGCTTCTCGGGCTGGAGTACACGGCCTCCGAGCTCATGACCGGGCTCAAACGTTCCCGCGCGGCGGGTCTGCTCGATCTCGTGCTCAACGCCGCGCCGGGGGCGGCGATCGCGCTGCTGCTCGGTTGGGGTGCGACGGGGGCGTTCGTCCTCGGGGGCATCACCTACATCTCGTCCTCGGGCATCATCGCCAAGACGCTGACCGACCTCGGCCGTCTGGGTAACCGGGAGACTCCCGTGGTGCTGTCGATCCTCGTCTTCGAGGACCTCGCGATGGCGGTGTACCTGCCGATCCTGACCGCGGTGCTCGCCGGGGTCAGCCTGATCGGTGGACTCGAGGCCGTCGCGATCGCCCTGGGCCTGGTCACGATCGTGCTCGTGCTGGTGCTGCGGTACGGGCGTTACGTCTCCGCGGTGCTCGACAGCCCGGACAGCGAGACGCTGCTGCTCAAGCTGCTCGGGGCCGCGCTCCTCGTCGCGGGCGTCAGCTCGGCGATGCAGGTGTCGGCGGCGGTCGGTGCGTTCCTGCTCGGCATCGCGATCTCGGGGTCGACCGCCCACAATGCGGCTCGCGTCCTCGAGCCCCTGCGGGATCTGTTCGCGGCGATCTTCTTCGTGTTCTTCGGCCTCAACACCGATCCGACCGCGATCCCCCCGGTGCTGGGGTGGGCGGTGCTGCTCGCCGTCGTCACGGCGCTGACGAAGATCGCCACCGGCTGGTGGGCGGCCCGCCGGCACGGCATCGGCACCATGGGCCGGGCCCGCGCGGGCGCCGCACTCATCGCCCGCGGCGAGTTCTCCATCGTCATCGCCGGACTGGCCGTCACCTCCGGCCAGGTGGACGCCGAGCTCGCCGCCCTCGCCTCGGCGTACGTGCTGATCACGGCGGTGCTCGGACCCGTCGCGGCACGGATCGTCGAGCCCGTCACCCGCACCGTGGTGCCCCGGCTACGCGAACGGCCGTCGGCTGCGGAGCCGACGGCCGATCGCCGTGAAGCGGAAGAGTTCTAGACGTCGATCCTCAGTCGAGGTAGTCGCGCAGCACCTGCGACCGCGACGGGTGCCGCAGCTTCGACATGGTCTTCGACTCGATCTGCCGGATCCGTTCGCGGGTGACCCCGTAGACCTGCCCGATCTCGTCGAGGGTCCGGGGCTGACCGTCGGTCAGGCCGAACCGCAGCCGGACGACGCCGGCCTCGCGCTCGGACAGGGTCTCGAGCACCGACTGCAGCTGGTCCTGCAGCAGCGTGAACGACACCGCGTCGACGGCGACCACGGCCTCGCTGTCCTCGATGAAGTCGCCGAGCTGGCTGTCGCCCTCGTCGCCGATGGTCTGGTCGAGGGAGATCGGCTCACGCGCGTACTGCTGGATCTCCAGCACCTTCTCCGGCGTGATGTCCATCTCCTTGGCCAGTTCCTCCGGGGTGGGCTCGCGCCCGAGGTCCTGGAGCAGCTCGCGCTGGATGCGGCCGAGCTTGTTGATCACCTCGACCATGTGCACCGGGATGCGGATGGTGCGGGCCTGATCGGCCATCGCGCGGGTGATCGCCTGGCGGATCCACCACGTGGCATACGTGGAGAACTTGTAACCCTTCGTGTAGTCGAACTTCTCCACCGCACGGATCAGACCGAGGTTGCCCTCCTGGATCAGATCCAGGAATGCCATGCCACGGCCGGTGTAGCGCTTGGCGAGCGAGACGACGAGACGCAGGTTGGCCTCGAGCAGGTGGTTCTTGGCGCGGTTGCCGTCGCGGCAGATCCAGTTCAGGTCGCGGCGCTGCGCGACCGGCAGCTTCTCGCCCTTGTCGGCGTACTCCTGCAGCCGGTAGGTGGCGTACAGGCCGGCTTCGATGCGCTTGGCGAGCTCGACCTCCTCCTCGGCGTTGAGCAGCGCGACCTTGCCGATCTGCTTGAGGTAGGCGCGCACCGAGTCGGCGGAGGCGGTCAGCTCGGCGTCCTTGCGGGCCTGCCGCAGCGCCTCCGACTCCTCCTCGTCCCAGACGAAGTCGCCCGACGCCTTGTCCTTGTCGCTGGGCTCGTCGTCGGCTTCCGTCACCTCCACGACCACGTCCTCGGCACCTTCGAGGTCGGCCTCGGCGACGTCGAGATCCTCGAGCTCGGCTTCCTCGCCCTCGAACTCGTCGCCGGCAGGCTTGCCCGCCTTCTTGGCGGCGGCCTTCTTCGCCGTGGTCTTCTTGGCGGCGGCCTTCTTGGCCGGGGCCTTCTTGGCGGCCGCCTTCTTCGCCGGGGCCTTCTTGGCCGCGGCCTTCTTCGCCGGCCGCTTCGTGGCGGGTGCGGTACCGGTCGTGGTATCCGCGGCGTCCGCGGAGGCTGCCGATTCGTTCGGGGAATCAGCCGTGTGGATTTCGGTGGCTGCCACGTACGCCCTTTCGTGACGAGGTAGTGCGGCGTCGCGCCAGAGTGGTTCCGGCGGAGAGGTCTGTCGGGATCAGGCCGGTTCGCAGCCGGCTGTGCACCATTGTAACGATCGCCGCCGCGCGCGATGTGCAGGACTCAGGGGAGTACACCTGTTTTCGCAGCATAGGCGGCCCCGATGATGCCGGCCGCGTTGCGCAATGCGGCCGGAACGACGGGTGTGCGGTTGGTCAGCAACGGGATCCACTTCTCGTGCTTGCGGCTGATCCCGCCACCGGCGATGAACAGGTCGGGCCACAACAGGGCCTCGAACCGCGACAGCACCAGCGAGACCTCCTTCGCCCACCGCTTGTACGTCCACTCGTTGTTCTCCTTGACCGATGACGCCGCGCGGTGCTCGGCCTCCATCCCGTCGATCTCCATGTGCCCGAACTCGGTGTTCGGCAGCAGATCGCCGTTGTGCAATACCGCCGAGCCGATCCCGGTCCCGAACGTGAGCAGGATGACCACCCCGGACGCGTCCTTGGCCGCACCGAAGCGGTCCTCGGCGAGGCCGGCGGCGTCCGCGTCGTTCAGGACACTCACCGGGCGGTCGCCCAGAACCGACGAGAACAACGTCCGGGCGTCGGTGCCGATCCACGCCGGATCGATGTTCGCGGCCGTGCGCGCCACGCCGCCCGTCACCACGCTCGGCAGGGTGACCCCCACCGGTCCCGTCCACTGCGCCTCGTCCACGATCCGGGCGACCGTGTCGGCGACGGCCTGCGGGGTGGACGGCTGCGGGGTCAGGATCTTGATGCGCTCGCCCACCAACCGGCCTGTGGACAGATCGACGACGCCGCCCTTGATGCCGCTGCCGCCGACGTCGACGCCGAATCCGAGAAGGTCCGGGTCCGGCGTGGCCGGGTGCATCGTCTGCGTCATCTCGCGCTCCCTCTCGTCACCGGAACAGTCACCGCGGGCGACCGCTGTCGTGACGTCACCCTAATCCGAACGTGGCCGCCGCGCGGGTGGTGCCGTGCCGCACAGTGTGTTCGGATACTCGGGTGCCCGACACCCCGGACTCCCGCCCCTCTACGCTGTCCCCCGACGTCACCACGGACCCGGCCCTGCTGCGCGAGATCGCCGTGTCCGTCGCGGCCGAGGCCGCCGGTCACGTGCGCGCCCGGCGGCCCGACCTGTTCCCACCCGCCGACACGGGTACCGACCGCGTCGGCGCGGTGCGGACGAAGAGCACCGACACCGACCCCGTGACGGTGGCGGACACCGAGACCGAGGACCTGATCCGGCGGCTGCTGACCCGGTTGCGGCCGGGCGACGCGATCCTCGGGGAGGAGGGCGGCGCCCACACCGGATCGAGCGGCGTCCGCTGGGTCGTCGACCCCATCGACGGCACGGTGAACTTCGTCTACGGCATCCCGGCCTACGCGGTGTCGGTGGCGGCCCAGGTCGGGGGGCGGTCCGTGGCGGGAGCGGTGGTCGACGTCTCCGCCGGGGACGTGTACTCGGCCGCGCGCGGGCGCGGAGCCACCCGCACCGACGTCGGCGGAGCGGTGACGCGCCTGCGCTGCAACCCGGTCGACGACGTCGCCCGCGCCCTCGTCGCGACGGGCTTCTCCTACGCGCCGCACCGTCGCGAACGGCAGGGCGCGCTGGTGGCCGGGCTGCTGCCGAGGGTGCGGGACATCCGCCGCATCGGTGCGGCCGCCCTGGATCTGTGCATGGTGGCGTCGGGGCGCGTCGACGCCCATTACGAACACGGCCTGCAACCGTGGGACTGGGCGGCCGGTGCGCTGATCGCCGCGGAGGCGGGCGCGTGGGTGCAACTCCCGGCCGGAGCCGGCGACGCCGGCGAGATCACCATCGCCGCCGCGCCCGGCATCGCGACACAGCTCGCGGACCTGTTCGCCGCGCTCGGCGCCGACGCGCCGATCCCGGCCTGACGGTCCGCGGCGCGCTCAGCAGCGGGCGTCGCGGGCCGCGGCCAGCAGGTCGATGTCGAGCGGCGCAGCGGCCGCGCCCACCGGCGCCTCCCGCAGCGACTGCAGCACCTCCTCGGCGTCGGCGTTGGGCGCGATCTCCTTGGAGTAGGTGCCCAGGGCCAGGTCGACGGTGTCGTCGGCGCGGTCGTCGCGGACGAGTTCGGCGCACGGCGCGACCAGCCACACCGTGCTCGCCGCCGCGGTCCCGGCCGCCCCGAACCTGATCTGGCCGTGACACTGCATGTTCTGGTCGATGTAGACCGGGTCGTTGCCGGCCTGCACATCCGGTGCGCTCGCGAATCCGTATTCGGCCAGCTGGGTTGCCACGTGGGTGGCCTGGCCACGCTCGCCGTTGGCGTTGAACACCCGCACCCGCGTCGCCGCCAGGGGAGCGGGCTCCACGTCAAGCAGGACGGAACGGTCGACCACCTCGCCGAGGGGGGCCGGCTGGGGTCCGCCGGGCTCCGACGGGACGGTCGGCGGGGCGTTGCACGCCACGGTCCTGGACACCGGGTCCGAGCCGGCGAACACCGATGTCCACACCACGATCCCGATCGTCGCCAGGACCGCGAACAGGGCCGCGGCGGGTACGACGCGGCGCCGTGGGAACGGCCGGCCGCGTTCGTCCCGCGCGCGGCCTTCGGTGATCAGGGAAACCACGGCGCCCTGCCTCTCGCATCTCCAAGGGTTGTGTGCGACCACTGTAGAGGGCCTCCCGGTGGGGTCCGCGAAGGTGGGCGACCGGTGGAATGTCTCGAGTTGCTGTGGTGTTGGTGACAATTGACCGACAATTCCCCGGACCGGGTGTATCGGTTACGGCTTCCGTGGGTACTTCCGCTATTGTTCGGCGGCCCAGGTCGTCGAAAGAGGCGACGGCGAGGCTTTCGACAGCGGAAGGCCCGGGTCGTGTCCGGGACCCGGATACGGCCGGTGGGAACTTCCGGAGACGGTCGGGCGTTGCCCGGGCCGAAGGACATGAACAGTGTCCTTCGGCAGGGCACCTGCACGAGGACTAGAGGTAGAGGAAATGGCGACTGACTACGACGCACCGAGGCGAACCGAAACCGATGATGTGTCGGAGGATTCACTCGAAGAACTGAAGGCGCGACGCAACGAGGCGCAGTCCGCCGTCGTGGACGTCGACGAGTCGGACACCGCGGAGTCCTTCGAGCTGCCCGGGGCGGATCTGTCCGGCGAGGAGCTGTCGGTGCGGGTGGTGCCGAAGCAGGCCGACGAGTTCACCTGCTCGAGCTGCTTCCTGGTGCACCACCGCAGCCGGCTCGCGAGCGACGAGAACGGAGTGATGATCTGCCGGGACTGCGCGGCCTGAGTCCCGGAGGGACGGCGCTGACCGGCCGCCCCCGGTTCAGCGTTCGGTCTTGTCGGCACACCCCAAGGCGGCCAGCAGCTCTGCCGGCCGCCTTGTGCTGATCAGCCAGTAGGGGGTGGGGTCGTCCGGGTCGTCCAGCACGACGAGCACCATCGTCCCGATCCACGGGCGGTGCTGGACGTACGCCGCCGGGTCGAGCTGGCGCCCCAGGGCGGCGCTCTTCGCCGACGCCGGCACCACGACACCGCGGGAGATCACCTCGAGCGGCAGGTGCGCCCGGCCGACGATCAACTCCCCGCCCGTCACCTCCAGCCGCAGCCGGGACAGCCACACGAGCGCCCAGACAGGGAACGGCAACAGCAGCACGTACGGCAGCCAGGCGTACAGGCCGGGCGCCCCCATGTGCAGTTCCGCGGCCAGCAGCGCCGCGACGCCCAGGCCTAGGGGCCACCACCACAGCGGCACCCACATCCGTTCGGAATAGACCGGTGCGCCGGTCGTCTGCTGCGCATCCGCATCGGGTCGAGAGGTTCGAGACACGTCCATCAGAGTAGTCTCGGTGCACGTGACCGATCTTCCAGCCGTCCCCCTGCTCCGCCTGGACCCGGGGATTCCCTTGCCCGCGCGGGCACACGCCGGCGACGCCGGTGTGGACCTGTGCACCACGGTGGACGTGACCATCGAGCCCGGGCGGCGAGCGCTGGTGGGGACCGGCATCGCGGTGGCCCTGCCCGTCGGCACGGTGGGTCTGATCCATCCGCGCTCCGGTCTGGCCGCGAAGTACGGGCTCTCCGTGGTCAACACTCCCGGGACGGTGGATGCGGGCTACCGCGGGGAGATCAAGGTGTGCCTGATCAACCACGACCCCGACCGCGCGGTCGAACTGCGTCGTGGTGACCGCATCGCGCAACTGCTCGTGCAGAGGGTCGAGCTCGTCGACTTCGTCGAGGTCGGTTCCCTCGACGACACCAGCCGCGGCGCCGGAGGATACGGGTCGAGCGGTGGGCACGCCGGTCTGGTGAAGGAAGGTTCCTGACATGTTCGGACGACGCCGGAAGAACCGGGACGCCGAGGCTCCGGGCCTCGCGGACGAGGGCGACTTCGACTCCGCGCCCGTGGACGACGAGGTGCAGGCGCCCGAGGGCGGTCCCTACGACATCGACGACATCGGCGAGGACGCGGTCGGTAGCCGGCTCGACCTCGGGTCGGTGCTCGTCCCGCTGCCACCGGGCGGGCAGATCCAGGTGGAGATGGCACCGAACGGCCAACCGCAGGCCGTGCATCTGGTGACCCAGCACGGCCGGATCACGGTCTCCGCGTACGCGGCACCGAAGTCCCCGGGGCAGTGGCGGGAGGTGGCCGCCGAGCTGGCCGAGTCGCTGCGCCGCGACAACGCGACGGTGAGCATCGAAAGCGGACCGTGGGGCCGGGAGCTGCAGGGCAGCACCACGAACGCGGACCTGCGCTTCCTCGGTGTCGACGGCTACCGGTGGATGATCCGCTGCGTCGTCGCCGGACCGGCAGGTTCGGTGACGGCCGACTCGCCGCTGGTGGAGACGGCCCGTGCCATCGTCGCCGAGACCGTCGTGCGGCGCGGCCAGGATCCGCATCCGGTGCGGACGCCGCTGCCGGTGGTGCTCCCGAAGGCCCTCGCGGAGCAATTGGCCGCCGCGCAACAGCAGGCGGCAGCCCAGCAGGCGGCCCAGCAGGCGGCGGCCCAGCAGCCCCTGCCGCCGCAGCAGTCCGCGCAACAGCAGCAGCCCGCGCCGCCCCAGCAGCCCGCGCCGCCCCGGCCGCGGCACGGCGAGTCGGGTTCGGCGATGCAGCAGCTCGGATTCTGATCGGCGTTCCCATGAGAGGGCCCTGCCACTCGGCCGGCGGGTCAGCGCGGCACCAGACTGCCGGTGATCTCCGCAAAGGCGTTTTCGAGCAGTGCAACGTACCTATCCGCCCTCGGCATCACGTCAGGGGAGGTGAGGATCGACAGGCTGGACTGGTGTCCGGCGCCGATGAAGCAGTGGGTAAGCCCCGCCTCGAAGGTGAGAGGTGGAAAGGCGGCCGCGAACGCCAGTGGCGCTCCCCCCAGGCTCCATGGTGCCGCGCCCCCGAAGTTGATGCTCGACACTACGGTGTGCAGCCGGGCGATCCCGCGTGCCTTTGCCGCCCGGCCGCGGCGCCGCCCCTGCCGGGACAGCCACGGATACAGCACGCTCGGAAGCTGGTTGACCAGTCGGATTCTCTCGACGGCGACTTCGTTCGAGTTGATGCGTCGTTCGCGTTCCAATGACGCCTGCACCGTCGCGGCGCGCACCGGGAGGGATTCGATCTCGGGGTGCAGGTCGACGACCGCCCCGGCCAGCCGGTTGACTCCCAGGTCGGTGGGAGCCGCGGTCATCGCGATCGTCACCAGCGCCGCGAGGTCCGGCGGGCATCCCCCGGCTTCTTCGTCGAGATAGCGCTGCAGCGCGTGGGAGATCCCCGTCAGTAGCACGCCGGTCAGCGTGAGGTTCTTCCGTTTGAGGGTGTCGACGTCCAACCGGACGACGCGTGCTGTGCGTCGGTCGCCGCAGCCGCCATTGAGGGGGGTGAGCGCACGCTCGACGGAAGGCGCAGGCTCGGCGCTGCCCTCGGCTTGCCGCTGCTTCACGGCGCGTACGGCGGCCTGCAGCGCTACGGCATACCGGACGAGCCCGGCCGGCGTGCGGGCCAGGCCGCGGGCGGCCGCGGCGAACCGATTCACCCGTTCCGCGACCGGACCGAGCCCGGGTACGGTGACCGGCTCGTGCGGATCACCGAACAGGACGGAGGCCACGGCTGCAATCGAGGGTCCGGCCAGTAGGGCGTGACTTCCCTGCAACACTACGATCGTGGCGGCGCCCTCGACCCCGGGCACGCGGCGCACGCCGTAGAAGACGTGGATGCGCCACGCCCGGCTGCGCGCATCCATGGCGGTCGCGGCGAGCTCGCCAATGGCGGCTAGGAATTCGGACCAGTCGAGACCGTGGTCCCGGTGCACCAGCCGCTGCTCGATCGGCGCGTGGTCGGCCACCCAGAAAGGGTAGTCAAGGTAGGCCGGTACCCGGACGATACGCCGGTCGAGGGCGGTCAGGAACGGCGCCCGCTGCCGGAGATGCGCCGTGACCTCCGCCGGAGACGGTGCGCGCCCGGGCTCAGATTCGAACACCCAACAGCCGACCCGGTCCAGATGAGGGTGCAGCTCCGATTCGAAATAGTAGGCTGCATCGAGAGGCTTCAGCTGTGTCGGCAACATGATCGAGTCTAGAACGGCACGAGTGGCCTCGGCAGCGCTACGGAAATGCCGCGCCGCCATGGAACTCGTTGCGGTGTGCGAGCTGAGCGGTCAGAGCGGTGCCGACCCGGGAAAACGCGTCGGTTAGCAGAGCGAGATAGCGGTCCGGGTCGGGCAGCGACTCCGGCGTGCCGTGGACGCTCAGCGTCAGCCCCGCCGACGTCCCCACCAGGCCGTGCGTGAGGTGGGTATGCGAGGGGAGGGGAACGGTCATTGCGCACTGCACCAGGTCGCGCCCGCACAGCGACCACTGCGCGTTCCCGCAGTTGACGCTGGTCAGCACCGCGTGTTCGGTGGTCCGGCCCGCGGCCCTCAGGGCGTCGAGACCCCGCCGCCGCTGCGCGGCGACGACGGGGTACAGCGGCCGCGGCAGTAGGTTGTCGATCCGGAGCGCGGTGGACGTGGCGGGAGATTCGCACGCGCGGCGCCCCTCGGTCAGCGAATGTCGGATCGCGCGCGACCGGTCGACCGGGTCGGTCAGATCGGGCCGCAGATCCACTGTCACCGCGCCCAGCCGGTTGACGCCGAGTTCCTCGGGGGCGGTGGTCAAGGCGACGGTGACGGCCGCGGCAAGTGCGTCTGGAGACATGCCGTCGCACTCGTGCAGATAGCGCTGCATCGCCTCGGCGATGGCGGTCAGCGCGGTCTCGGTGACGGTGAGGCCCCCACGCCGCAGCACGGCGGGATCCACTGACATAGTCCGGATCGTGCGACGCGCACCCCTCCCGCGATTGAACCGGGTGAGCGGACGGTCGGTGATCGCCGTCGGCGTCGGCCGGTCGGCCGACAACAACCCGACGGCCCAGCGGGCCATCCGAAACGGCCCTCGCGCGATCGCCGTCGCCGCCCGGACGCGCGGGTCCCAGCTCTCTGCCGCCGCACCGAGGCCGGGCACCGTCGCGGGTGTGCCCGGCACTCCGAACAGCGCGGCCGACAGGGAGGCGATGGATGGCCCGGCGATCAGCGAATGGGCCGCGTCGAACACCACGACGGTGGCCGCGCCTGCCGCCGTCGGCGCATCCCGGACGTCGTGGAACACGTGCAGGCGCCAGGCATGCCCCGGCGCGAGCGGGGTCGCAGTCACCGCCGCCCATCCCTCGAGGAACTGCGCCCACGACATGCCGTGCGCCCCGTCGTCTGTGTGATGTTCGATGTGTCGCTGGAACGGCGTGTCGTCGACGACCCAGTCGGGGTAGTCCAGACCACCCGGTACCTCGCGCAGTCGCCGGCGCAACACGGACACGAGCGGGGCTCGACCGAGGAGGTGGGTGGTGACCTCCTCGGGGCTCGGCACCGCGCGGTCGCCCGAGTCGAAGACCCAGCACGTCGTCCAGTCGAGGTGGGGACCTCGGCTGGACTCCAGATGATAGGCGGCGTCCAGGACGGTCAATCGGGCTTCGTCCATCGCGCAGATCCGGTCGTACATCGCGCGGACTTTGGCGTGCATTACGAAGACTTTATAGTGCCGGCGGCGCGAGCCGGACGATCCCGGCCCCCCGATACGGAGGCCAGTGCCTCCAGACAGGTGGCTCCGAGCACGGCGGGATCGCCGCCGATCCCGGCGAGGGTGACGGTGCCCAGCGCGGCCCGCCTCAGGTGCGCACACCATTCCTGCGCGACCGCGAGGGGATGGACCGGATCGTCCACGGCGGCGGCGATGCCGACCGGCACCTCGACGGTCCGCAGCTCGTCCCGGTCCGGCGCCCGGTAGCGGGACGCCTCGTCGAGCGCCGCCGGCAGGCCCGGCCACTGCGACCGCCAGGAGCGGGCCAGTTCGACCCCGAGCCAGGCGGGGCTGGACGCCACCATCGCCGCGGTGACCGCAGCAAGTCCGTGGGCGCGCAGCTCGCCGGCCGTCCAACGGGCGCTCGCCGCCGCCGGCGCGGCCTCCGGCGAGCCCGTCCACGCCGGCAGGGCTGCGAGCACGCCGACGGTGCGCCCCGGGTGCTCGGCCGCCCACCGCAGCGCGACGGCCGCCCCGAGCGACACCCCGCCCACCAGCACGGGACCGTCGGCGGCGGCGCGCTCGAGTGCATCGACGTAGCTGCCGACCACGCGGGCCGGGTCCGGGTCGACCGCGACGGCGCGTATTCCGGCAGCGGCGAGCGGACCGCCGAACGCCCGCTCCACGAAGCGGGCGTCGGAGCCCGTCCCGGGCAGGACGACGGCGACGAAAGTGCTGGCCCCGGCGTGTTCGGGGGACGTGTTCGCGGAGCGCATGGTCCGATCCTGCCGGACCCGTCCGAGCAGGTGGGAACCCGAGTGGTTGCCCTGTGCGGATAGGTCTACAGTGGCCCTCAGGAAAGCCCCATGCGCGGCCCGCGATCCGTGCCGCGCCCTTCTCAGGAGCACGCTATGGCACCCGCCGCAGCCGGTTACTTCCGCCGACTCACCCGTCGGCTCACGGAAGATCTCGAGCAACTCGACGCCGAGGAGATCGCCGAAACCGCCCAGGCGACGGGTGCCCGCCGCGCCTGCGACTGTGCGCGCGGCGAAGAGGTGACCATGTTCGGTCGTCTCCGCAGTGTCGAGGCGTGCCCGAAGGCCGCCAGCGCCGCCGTCGAGGCGGAACTGTTCGACGGCACCGAGGCCGTCAAGCTCGTATGGATCGGACGTCGCCGCATTCCGGGCATCGAGCCGGGCAAGACCCTGCTGGTGCGCGGGCGCGTCGGCGAGCGTGACGGCTCGAAGGTCATCTACAACCCGTATTACGAACTGCGCGAGCGGGCCTGACCCGAGCGCCGGTGCCCCAGCGCCCGGCGCCGCCCCGCGCCCGCGTGGGGCTGTGGCACCCTCGTAGGAGTGAGCGACAAGCAGCAGACGGTCCTGGAACAACTCGGTGGACTCAGCGGGTTGGTCTACTCGACCGTGCCCGTGCTGGTGTTCGTTCCGATCAACAGCATCTGGGGCCTGACCGCCGCGATCTGGGCGGCCCTCGCCGTGGCCACCGTCATCCTCGTGTGGCGGCTCGTCCAGCGCACCCCCGTCCAGCCCGCGGTCTCGGGGCTCCTCGGCGTGGGCGTGTGTGCGTTCATCGCCTACCGCACCGGCGACGCCAAGGGCTACTTCCTCTTCGGCATCTACACCAGCCTGCTCTATGCCGCCGGTTTCGTCCTGTCCATTCTGGTGCGGCGGCCCCTGGTCGGCGTCATCTGGGGCATGCTCAACGGGCAGGGATCGTCCTGGCGGCGGCATCGCGTCGCCGTGCGCGCCTACGACATCGCGACCGCGGCGTGGGCGCTGGTGTTCGCGGCCCGCTACTTCGTGCAACACGAGCTGTACGACGCCGACCGGACCGGCTGGCTCGCCGTGGCCCGGATCGGTATGGGATGGCCGCTGACCGCGGTGGCGTTGCTCGTGACCTTGTGGGCGGTCCGCCGCGCCGATCGGCTGGTCGAGCCGGCGCCCGAGGCTGTCGACGAGCCCGTCGAGACCGGCCCGGGCCGGGCCGCCGAAGCCGGCCCCGACCAGGACGCGCGCTGACCTGCTAGAGGCCGATGGCCGCCCGCAGTTCCTGCTCCACCTCGGCCGCGGCGACGAACAGCAGCTCGTCGCCGCCTTCGAGCGGATCGTCGGGCTGCGGGACGATGACCCGGCCGCCGCGCAGGATCGTCACCAGGGCCGCGTCCCGGGGCAGTTGCAGCTTGCGCACCGGCTTGCCGGCCAGCACGGTGGTGTCCGGCAGCGTGATCTCGACCAGGTTCGCGCCCTTGCGCAGTGTCATCAGCCGCACCAGGTCGCCGACCGAGACGGCCTCCTCGACCAGCGACGCCAGCATGCGCGGCGTGGACACGGCGACGTCGACGCCCCAGGACTCGTCGAACAGCCACTCGTTGCGCGGATCGTTGACGCGGGCGACGACGCGGGCGACGCCGAACTCGGTGGTGGCGAGCAGGCTCAGCACCAGGTTGGCCTTGTCGTCGCCGGTGGCGGCGATCACCACGTCGTACTGCTCGAGCTGTGCGGCCTCAAGCAGGCTCAGCTCGCACGCGTCGGCGTGCACCCACTTGGCGTCGGGCACGGATTCGGGCTCGACGTGCTCGAGCTTGCGTTCGAGCAGCATCACTTCGTGGTTGTTGCGGATCAGTTCGCGCGCGATGGAGCGCCCGACGGCTCCCGCTCCCGCGATGGCCACCTTCATCGGCGTTCCTCTCGGTGATTCCGGGTCGTGTGTTGCGGCTGCGCCCGCGGGCGCGGCACGGTCAGTCGTCGGCCGCGGGGGGCTGTTCGGCGAGGGCGATCGCCTCGGCGACGGTGCCCGAGACAGCCGCGATGTAGACCTGGTCGTCCGCCTGCAGCACGGTCTTGCGGTCGGGTAGGACCCCGGTGCCGAATCGGATGATGAACGCGACCCTCGAGTGGGTCGCGGCCTCGAACTCGGTGACGTTGCGGCCGATCCAGTCCTCGTGCACCGACACCTCCGCGACGGCGACGGTGCCGGTCGGATCCCGCCACTTGGCGGTCTGGCTCTCATGGGTGAGGTTGTGCAGGAACCTGTCGGTCGTCCACGGCACCGTCGCGACGGTCGGGATCCCGAGTCGCTCGTACACCGCGGCGCGCTTGGCATCGTAGATGCGGGCGACGACGCGCTCGACGCCGAAGGTCTCCCGGGCCACACGGGCGGAGATGATGTTCGAGTTGTCCCCGGAGGAGACGGCGGCGAACGCGTCGGCCCGCTCGATGCCGGACCGCACCAGCACGTCCCGGTCGAAGCCCATACCCACGATCGTGTGCCCGGGAAAGTCCGGACCCAGCCGCAGGAACGCGCTCGGGTCGCGGTCGATGACGGCCACCTCGTTGCCCAGCCGGACGAGCGCCGCGGCCAGGGAGGAACCCACCCGGCCACAGCCCATGACCACCACGTACACCGTTCGCTCCGTTCCGCTTCTTTCCGTGTCGCCGTGCGTCCCGATCGCGACGCGCAGAACCGAACCGTACCGCCCGCGCAGGACCGGCGTGCGGTGCCGGCCGAACGGGCTCCCCGCAGAGGTGCATTTCGGACACGGCCACGGGTGCCCGGCGGGTGGCCGGTGGGACGGCTTAGGCTTTGCGAGTGTCCAAGCTCTCGACCGCCACGAAGCGGTTGTTGTTGGGTAGGCCGTTCCGCAGCGACACGCTCGGTCACACGTTGCTACCCAAGCGAATCGCCCTGCCGGTGTTCGCATCCGACGCGTTGTCGTCGGTGGCGTACGCCCCGGAGGAGATCTTCCTCGTCCTGTCCGTCGCGGGTCTGTCGGCGTACGTGTTCACGCCGTGGATCGGCGTCGCGGTGGCGCTCGTCCTCGCCGTCGTCGTCGCCAGCTACCGGCAGAACGTGCACGCGTACCCCTCCGGCGGCGGCGACTACGAGGTTGCCACCGTGAACCTCGGTCCGACCGCGGGATTGACCGTCGGCAGCGCCCTGATGGTCGACTACGTGCTCACCGTCGCGGTGTCGATCTCCTCGGCCGCGGCGAACATCGGATCGGCGGTGCCGTTCGTGGCGCAGCACAAGGTGCTGTTCGCGATCTCCGCGATCGTCGTGCTGACCGCGGTCAACCTGCGTGGCCTGCGGGAAGCCGGCACCGCGTTCGCCGTCCCGACCTACGCCTTCATGATCGGCATGATCGTCATGCTCGGGTGGGGTCTGGTGCGCGTCTTCGTGTTCGGGGACGACGTCAAGGCCGAGTCGGCCGGGTTCGAGTTGGTCGCCGAGCAGTCGGATCTGGCCGGGATCGCGTTCGTGTTCCTGCTGGCCCGTGCGTTCTCGTCCGGGTGTGCCGCGCTGACCGGCGTCGAGGCGATCAGCAACGGGGTGCCCGCGTTCCGCAAGCCGAAGTCCCGCAACGCCGCCACGACCCTGCTCATGCTCGGCGGGATCGCGATCGTCCTGCTCCTCGGCATGATTCTGCTCGCGAACAAGCTGGGGGTGGTCATCGCCGAACATCCCGAGACCCAGTTGCGCGGTGCCCCGGAGGGCTACCAGCAGAAGACGCTCGTGGCGCAACTCGCGCACGCGGTCTTCGACGACTTCCCGCTCGGGTTCCTGCTGATCACCATCGTGACCGCGTTGATCCTGGTGCTGGCCGCCAACACGGCGTTCAACGGCTTCCCGGTGCTGGCCTCGGTGCTGGCGCAGGACCGCTACCTGCCCCGGCAGCTGCACACCCGGGGCGACCGGCTGGCGTTCAGCAACGGCATCCTGTTCCTGTCGGGCGTGGCGATCGTCTTCGTGTGGGCCTTCGATGCCGAGGTCACCAAGCTGATCCAGCTCTACATCGTCGGGGTGTTCGTCTCGTTCACCCTCAGTCAGACCGGCATGATCCGGCACTGGACGCGGCATCTGGCGTCCGAGACCGACCCCGAACAGCGGGCCCGCATGCGACGGTCGCGGATCGTCAACACGATCGGCCTGATCATGACCGCATCCGTCCTGGTGATCGTGCTGGTGACGAAGTTCGCGGCGGGCGCGTGGATCGCGATCGTGGCGATGGTCGCGATCTTCGGTGTGATGAAGGCCATCCACCGTCACTACGACAGCGTGGCCGAGGAACTGGAGAACACCGAATGGGACGGTGTGCTGCCCAGCCGCACCCATTCGATCGTGCTGGTGTCCAAGCTGCACATGCCGACCCTGCGGGCGCTGGCGTACGCGCGGGCCACCCGGCCGGACACGCTCGAGGCGGTCACCGTCAACGTCGACGAGGCCGACACGCGGATGCTGGTGCGCGAATGGGAACGCAGCGACATCACCGTCCCTCTCAAGGTCGTCGAGTCGCCGTACCGGGAGATCACCCGCCCCGTCCTCGAATACGTCCGGCGGGTGCGACGGGACTCGCCGCGCGACGTGGTGACCGTGTTCATCCCGGAGTACGTGGTGGGTCACTGGTGGGAGCAGATCCTGCACAACCAGAGCGCGCTGCGGCTGAAGAGCCGGCTGCTGTTCCAGCCCGGTGTCATGGTCACCAGCGTCCCGTGGCAGCTGAGCTCGTCGGCCCATGCCCGCGGCGAACGATTGGACTCCGCGCCGGGATCGGTGCGGCGGGGATTCGAGGAGGAGGAGCGGTGAGCATCGACTGGTCCGGCCGTCGGCTCGAGGTGACGCTGGGCAACCCGGCGCACGGGGGCTTCTGCGTCGCCCGGCACGAGGGGCGGGTCGTGTTCGTCCGGCACGGTCTGCCCGGGGAGCGCGTCGTCGCGCTGGTCACGGAGGACCGTGGCGGCTCGTTCTGCCGCGCCGACGCCGTCCACATCCTCGAAGCGTCGCCGGACCGGGTGGAGCGGGTGTGTCCCATCGCCGGTCCCGGCGGATCGGGGTGCTGCGACCTGTCCCACGCGACGGTGCCGGCCCAGCGGGCATTCGGGGCTGCGGTGGTCGCGGAGCAGTTGCGCCGTCTCGGCGGCATCGACCGCGAGGTGGTCGTCGAGGAGGTGCCGGGCGGGGCGGCGAACGGCACCCGCTGGCGCACCCGGGTGCGGCTGGCCGTCGACGCCGCCGGGCGAGCGGGGTATCGGCGCTACCGGAGCCACGAACTGGAGACCGAACTGGCGTGTCCGCAGATCGAGGCGCGCGCCTACGAGGGGCTGGCCGAGCGGGTGTGGCAGCCCGGTTCCGAGGTCCAGGTGGTCCTCGATGCGGACGGGACGCGGCACGTGGTCGAGATCGCACCGCCGCCGGTCTCCCGCACGGGACGTCGCAGTCCGGGCCGGCGGGGAGCGTCCGCCCGCCGCGCGGCGGCCGGTGCGCCCCGCGCCGAGAAGGTGATCGAGGGCTCGGGGCGGGCGGTGGAGCGGGTCGGCGGCCGGGACTGGCACCTGGCCGCGACCGGCTTCTGGCAGGCACACCGCGGCGCGGCGCAGACCTATTCGGACACCGTGGGGGAGTGGGCCGCGGCGTCGCCGGGGGCGACGGCGTGGGACCTCTACGGCGGTGTCGGGGTGTTCGCGGCCGTCCTGGCCGATCAGGTCGGCCACGGTGGCCGGGTCGAGTCGGTGGAACTGTCGCGCCGGGCGGTGCAGGACGGCGCGGAAGCGCTCTCGGATCTCGGGCAGGTGCGGTTCCATGCGGGCCGGGTGGAACGGCTGCTGCCGGATCTCCCCGCCCCGCAGGTCGTGGTGCTCGATCCGCCTCGGGCCGGCGCCGGGCGCGAGGTGGTGGCGGCCGTCGCGGCGGCCGGGCCGGAGCGCGTCGTGCACGTCGGATGCGATCCGGCGTCGTTCGGCCGGGATGTCGGCCTGTACCGGGAGCACGGGTTCGAGCTGGCCGAGCTGCGCGTCTACGCGGCGTTCCCGTCGACGCATCACGTGGAGTGCCTGGCGTTGTTCACCCGCTGAGCAGGCCGATCACGGATTCAGGGCGTCTCGCGCGTCCTCCGCGGTTGCTTGCGGCATGCAACTAAATGTATAGTTGCGTGTCGCAAGCAAATAATTTCGATTCGGAGGTGTTCCGTGGCTGTCCAGCCCGACACCGCGCACGCGCTCGTCGACGCGATCTTCCTGTTCGGTCGCACGCTGCGCACGACCCTGGCCAACTCGACGGGTGACCCGTTGCCCAACGCGCTGACCGGCGTCCTGTTCGTCCTGTGGCGAATGGGGGAGTGCCGCCCCACCGAACTCGCCGCGGAGCTGTGCATGAGTCAGTCCGCGTTGAGCCGGCAGCTGGGGGAGCTCGTCGAACGGGGGATGGTGGACCGCCACCGTGACCCGGACGACAGGCGTGCCCACCGCGTCAGCGTGTCCGAGACCGGGCAGAAAGCCCTGCGCGAGATCCGCGACCGGCGCGCCTCCCGATTGCACGAGCTGCTCGGCGGCTGGGACCAGGCGCAAGCCGAATCCGCCCTCGACGCGCTCGCGCACCTGAACCACACCCTTTCCGTACACGAACCCCCCGGAAGGAACTGCCTGTGAGTGCCGCAGCTGTCAGTCCCCCCTCCTCGGCGAGCGGACCCGGCGCCGCCGAGACCACCATGACGCACCGCGAGATCCTCGAGGCTCTCGCCGGCCTGCTCGCCGCCCTCTTCACGGCGCTGCTCAGCAGCACCATCGTGGCGGTTGCGCTCCCCACGATCATCGCGGACCTGAACGGCACCCAGACCCAGTTCGCGTGGATCATCACCACCGCGCTGCTCGCCAACGCCGCCTCGACGCCGATCTGGGGCAAGCTCGCCGACCTGTTCAACAAGAAGCTGCTGGTGCAGACGGCGATCGTCGTCTTCGTGGCCGGCTCGATCCTCGCCGGCTTCGCCACCAACGTGCCCGTCCTGCTCGCCGCCCGCGTGATCCAGGGCATCGGCATGGGCGGTCTCACCGCGCTCGTCGTCGCGGTCATCGGCAGCATCATCCCGCCCCGCGAACGCGGCCGGTACTCCGGCTACATGGGCGCGGTGATGGCCGTGTCGATGTCGGGCGGACCGATCCTCGGCGGCATCATCGTCGACAGCCCGCTCGGCTGGCGCTGGTGCTTCTTCATCTCGATCCCGATCGCCGTCGCGGCCATGCTGTTGCTGCAGCGCACCCTGCACCTCGTGACCGAACGCAAGCAGAACGTGAGCATCGACTGGCTGGGCGCCACCCTGCTGACCGCCGGTGTCAGCGTCCTGCTGATCTGGGTGTCGTTCGCCGGCAAGGCCGGCTACTACGAGTGGCTGTCGTGGGAGACCCTCGCGTACGTCGGCGCCGGCGTCGGACTGCTCGCCGCCACCGTCGTGGTCGAGTCCAAGGTCGCCGACCCGATCATCCCGCTGAAGATCGTCACCGAACGCACCACTGCGCTCGCGATCATCGCGTCCGTCGCCGTCGGCGTCGGAATGTTCGGTGCCACCGCGTTCCTCGGCCAGTACTTCCAGACGGCCCGCGGCTACAGCCCGACGGCCGCCGGCCTGCTCACCATCCCGATGGTGCTCGGCTCGCTCGTGGCCTCGGTGGTCTCCGGCCAGCTGATCACCCGCTTCGGCCGGTGGAAGCCGTTCCTGGTGCTCGGCGCCGTACTGCAGGTGATCGGTTTCGGGCTGCTCGGGTTCCTCGACCACGCCACCCCGATGTGGCTGATCGGGGTCTACATCGCGATCGTCGGCCTCGGCACCGGCATGCTCATGCAGAACCTGGTGCTCGCCGTGCAGAACACCGTCAGCGTCCGCAACATCGGAGCCGCGAGCAGCTCGGTCGCGTTCTTCCGTACCTTCGGCGGCGCGATCGGAGTGTCCGTGCTCGGATCGATCCTCGCCACACGCGTGACGACGCTGTCCGCGGACGGCTTCGCCGCCCTCGGCATCGACACCGGCTCGGCCGGCGGCGGAGGCAACCTCGACCTCGCGGCCCTGCCCGAACCGGTCGCGGAGATCATCCGCCACGCCTACGGCGACGCCACCGGCCTGCTGTTCCTCGTCGCCGCGATCATCGCGCTGGTCACCGTCGCGGCGGTCGCGTTCATCCCGAACCGCCCGCTGCGCAAGACCATCGACATCGTCACCGAGGAGAAGGTGCCCGCGCCGGCGGAGCACTGATCAGGACCGGCGGTTGTACAACCACATCGTCGCCGGCCCGAACAGCACGATCAGCGCCGCGCACCACGCGAACACGATCGCGAGGTGCGCGGCGTCCGGCGTGCCCGCCGTCAGATCCCGGATGGCGGTGACGAGCCGGCTGATGGGATTGACCGTCACGAAGCCCTGCAGCCAGCTCGGCATCGTCGCGGGGTCGACGAACACGTTCGACGCGAAGGTGAGCGGGAACAGGATGGTCATGGACACACCCATCACCGCCTGCTCGGTGCGCAGCAGCATCGCCAGCATCGTCCAGACCCACGAGAGACTGAACGCGAACAGCAGCACGAGCGCCACCGACCCGATCGTGCCGATCGGGCCGCCCGTGGGCCGGAACCCGAGCATCATCCCGAGGGCCAGCACGATCACCGACGCCAGCGTGTAGCGGGCGAGATCACCGAACAACGCGCCGACGAGGGGAGCGGGCCGCCACACCGGCATCGAGCGGAACCGGTCGAACACGCCCTTCTCGATGTCGCGGTTGAGCGTCATGCCCGTGTACATCGTGATGGTGCACACCGTCTGCACCAGGATGCCGGGGATCAGGAACTGCACGTACGCGGTGGTCGAACCGGCCAGCGCCCCGCCGAACAGGTACGTGAACAGCAGCGTGAACATCAGCGGGAAGACGGTCACGTCGAACAACTGCTCGGGAACGTGCTTGATCCGCAGCAGTGCCCGCCACCCGAACGACAGCGACGCGGCGAACGCGGACGCCGGCGTCGGACGCGGCCCGGGGACATGGAGGACGTCCACGACGGCGGCGGGGGTGCCCGCCCGTCGGTCGGCGGTCGAGGTCACGACGCGATCTCCTCGTCTTCGTCGGGAATTTCCGTGGGATGGCCGGTGAGCGCGAGAAAGACCTCGTCCAGGCTCGGCTGCCCGAGGGCGAACGTCGTGACCGGAATGTCCGCCGCGGCGAGGGCCGTCAGCGCCCCCGCCGCGGCCCGCGGATCGTCCACCCGTGCGGTCAGCGCGGCCGGATCGGACGCGGCCGTCACCGCCACCCCCAGCGCGGCGCCCAGCACCGCCGCCGCCTCGTCCCGGCGCGCGGGATCGACCACCCGCACGTGCAGCGAACCCGACCCGACGGACGCCTTGAGCTCGCCCGGGGTGCCCTCGGCGATCACCCGGCCACGGTCGATGACCGCGACCCGGTCGGCGAGCTGGTCCGCCTCGTCGAGGTACTGCGTCGTCAGCAGCACCGTCGTCCCCGCGGCCACGAGCGCCCGCACGATCTCCCACACCTGGTTGCGGCTGCGCGGGTCGAGCCCCGTCGTCGGCTCGTCCAGGAAGATCAGTTCGGGGGCGACGATGATGCTCGCGGCGATGTCGAGGCGCCGCCGCATGCCCCCCGAGTACAGCTTCACCTGACGGCCCGCGGCCGGCTCCAGATCGAACGCCGCCAGCAGCTGTCCGGCCCGGGACCGGGCACCCGCCCTGGAGAAGCCCAGCAGCCGGGCGAGCAGTACCAGGTTTTCCGCGCCGGTCAGATCCTCGTCGAGCGACGCGAACTGGCCGGTGAGCGAGACCCGGCGCCGCACGAGCTCGGGCTGAAGACGCACGTCGTGCCCGAGTACGGTCGCGGTCCCGCCGTCCGGTGCGAGCAGGGTGGCCAGCATCCGGATCGTGGTCGTCTTCCCGGCGCCGTTCGGGCCGAGGACGCCGTAGACGCCGCCGGCGGGGACGGCGAGGTCGATTCCGGCCACGGCGGTCTCCGCGCCGAATCGCTTGATCAAGCCCGAGGTCTCGATGGCCAGTGCAGGGGGCATGGGTCCAGCCTCGCCCACGGTGCCGGGCCCGGCAATCGGTTTTGTCGGATTCGACCGGCCTGGGGTCGCCCCGCGCAGTGCCCACCCCCGCTCGGCGGGGCCTGGCGTGCCACACCGGCGCCACCGTGGGCGACGTCACATCATCGGCATAATGAGGTGAGGGACACGGTGTGAGACGGGGCGGCGGCACGACGAAGCGAGTCGACCACCTCCGACGCTCCGTAGACTGGGTAGAACCGCTCGCGCGGAGACGCGCGGGTCCGAGCCGGAGGGAGCAATTCCAGTTGGGTGTCCTGTCCCGCATCGAGTCGCCCGAGGACCTGCGTCGGCTCAGCCAGCCGGAGATCAGGGAACTCGCCGGGGAGATCCGGCAGTTCCTGGTCGAGAAGGTGGCGGCGACCGGGGGACACCTCGGCCCCAACCTCGGCGTCGTCGAACTGACCATCGCCATGCACCGGGTCTTCGACTCCCCCCACGACCCGATCATCTTCGACACCGGGCATCAGGCGTACGTCCACAAGATCCTGACCGGTCGTAAGGACGGCTTCGACACGCTGCGCAAGCAGGGCGGCCTGTCGGGCTACCCCTGCCGCGCCGAGAGCGAGCACGACTGGGTCGAGTCCTCGCACGCCTCGGCCGCCCTGTCCTACGCCGACGGCCTCGCCAAGGCCTACGAGCTGTCGGACCAGCAGGACCGGACCGTGGTCGCCGTGGTCGGCGACGGCGCGCTCACCGGTGGGATGTGCTGGGAGGCGCTGAACAACATCGCGGCCGGCAAGGACCGGCGGCTCGTGATCGTCGTCAACGACAACGGCCGCTCCTATGCCCCCACCATCGGCGGACTGGCCGAGCACCTCGCGGCGCTGCGGCTGCAGCCCGGCTACGAGCGTGTCCTCGACAACGGCCGCCGCTTCGTGAAGCGGCTGCCGTGGATCGGTGCGGCCGCGTACTCCGTGCTGCACGGGATGAAGGTCGGCATCAAGGACGCGGTCAGCCCGCAGGTGTTGTTCACCGACCTCGGCCTGAAGTACCTCGGACCGGTCGACGGCCACGACGAGGCCGCTCTCGAGGCCGCCCTCCGCCGCGCCAAGTCGTTCGGCGGACCGGTGATCGTGCACGCCGTCACCCGCAAGGGCGCCGGGTACGCCCCGGCCGAGAACCATGTCGCCGATCAGATGCATGCCACCGGTGTCATCGACCCGGTCACCGGCCGCGCCACCGCGGCGGCGTCGGCTCCGGACTGGACGTCGGTGTTCTCCGACGAACTGCTCGTGCAGGGCGGCCGCCGCAAGGACGTCGTGGCGATCACCGCGGCGATGCCGGGACCGACCGGGCTGTCGGCCTTCGGCGAACGCTACCCCGACCGGATGTTCGACGTCGGCATCGCCGAGCAGCACGCCGTCACCTCCGCCGCCGGCCTCGCGCTCGGCGGAATGCACCCGGTGGTCGCGGTGTACTCGACGTTCCTCAACCGCGCCTTCGACCAGTTGCTGATGGACGTGGCGCTGCTGAGGCTGCCCGTGACCGTGGTGCTCGACCGGGCCGGCATCACCGGCGCCGACGGCGCCAGCCACAACGGTATGTGGGACTTCTCCCTGCTCGGCGTGATCCCGGGGATCCGGGTGGCGTCGCCGCGCGACGGCGCGACCCTGCGCGAGGAGTTCGGCGAGGCGCTCGCCATCGCCGACGGCCCGACCGTACTGCGGTTCCCGAAGGGCGCGGTCGGCCCCGACATCCCTGCGGTGGAGCGCATCGACGGCACCGTCGACGTGCTGCGGATGCCGTCCGAGCGTCGCGGTGACGTGCTGATCGTCGCGGTCGGCGCGTTTGCGGGCCTGGCGCTCGACGCAGCGGAGCGGCTCGAGCAGCACGGCCTCACCGCCGCCGTCGTCGACCCGCGCTGGGTGCTGCCCGTCCCGGCGGCCCTCGCCCGGCTGGCGCGGGACTTCCGGCTCGTCGTCACCGTGGAGGACGGCGGCATGCACGGCGGTGTGGGTTCGGCGGTCTCGTCGGCCCTGCGGGCGGCCGGGGTCGACGTTCCCACCCGTGAACTCGGTGTGCCGCAACGGTTCCTGGATCATGCCTCACGGGAACAGATCCATCGTGAGCTGGGGCTGACCGCGCAGGACGTCGCGCGTCAGGTGACCGGCTGGGTCGTCGGGCTCGGTGCCGCGCAGAAGGCGGAGCAGGCCGTGGACGGGACCGCCGGGGAGGAGTCCGCGGGCGACGTCGTCGTCCGGGGGGACCCCGGCCTCTGACGCTGCGACGACGGGCCGGCCGCACGTGCGGCCGGCCCGTCGGTCGCTCAGCCGGCTTCCTCGAGGGTCCGTCCGCGTGTCTCGGGCACGAACTTGATCACCACCAGCAGAGACAGCGCGGCCATCACCGCGTAGCCGGCATAGGTGAACGACAGGTTCCAGTCCGCCAGCGCCGGGAACGTCGCGGACACGAGGAAGTTCGCGATCCAGTTGGAGGCGGTCGCGATGCCGACGGCGACGGCACGCACCCGGTTCGGGAACATCTCGCTGATGAGGACCCACACCACCGGACCCCACGACAGGGCGAAGAAGAACACGAAGGCGTTGGCCGCGAGCAGGGCGATCATGCCGTAGGTGTCGGACAGCGTCGCGACCTTCTCCCCGTCCTCGTTGACGACGAAGGTCGCCGAGTGGAAGCACACGGCGGCGGTGCCCAGCGACGCCGCCATCCCGACGGATCCGACGAGCAGGAGCGGCTTGCGGCCGATCTTGTCGATCACCGCGATGGCCACGAAGGTACCGACGATGTTGACCAGTGCGCTGACGACGCTGATGAGCAGGGACCGGTCCTCGCCGAATCCGACCGCCTGCCACAGCGTCGACGAGTAGTAGAAGATCACGTTGATGCCCACGAACTGCTGCAGCGCGGCCAGGGCGATGCCCACGTAGATCAGCGCAGCCACGCCCAGCCGCCGGGAGAACACGTCCCGCACACCCGGCCGGGCGGACTCGAGGTGCAGGGTCTCGCGGATCGTGGCGATCCGCTCGGCGACGGCGACCTCGTCGCCGCCCTCGACCGTGGCGATGATGCGGCGCGCGGCGTCCTCCCGGCCGATCCGCACCAGGTACCGCGGCGATTCGGGGATCGGGAAGGTCATGATCAGGTACAGGGTCGCGGGGACCGCGCCGAGTGCGAGCATCCACTGCCAGGCCTCGATGCCGAGCAGCTCTTCGCTGGCCCCGCCGGCGGCCGCGGCGAGGGCGTAGTTGACGAGCTGGGAGACGGCGATGCCGAGGACGATCGCGAGCTGGTACATCGAGCCGAGCCGGCCACGTATGGCGGCGGGCGAGATCTCGGCGATGTAGGCCGGGGCGATGACCGAGGCGAAGCCGACGCCCACGCCACCTATGGAGCGCCAGAACGTCAGGTCGTAGATGCTGAAGGGGAACGCCGACCCGAGTGCGCCGACAAGGAACAGGACCGCGGCGATCTGCATGACCCGGATCCGGCCCAGCCGATCGGCGATGCTGCCGGCGATCCACGCACCGAGCGCCGCGCCGACCAGCGTCAGCGACACGGACAGGCCGATGGCCCCGGCGCCGACCTCGTAGCGCTCGCGGATGGCGCCGACGGCGCCGTTGATGACGGCGGTGTCGTATCCGAACAGGAATCCGCCGAGCGCGGCCACGGCGGCGAACAGCACCGCGCGGGCCACCGTGTGCTGCTGCTCGATCCTCGAATGGGGGAGGTGGGAACTGTCGGTCACAGGCTGGACGGTACGCCTGACACCGCGTCGGGGGGGCCGCTTCGGTGGGCACCGTGGCCGGGGTGATACGCACGGACGCGCCCCGGGGCCCACGACGGTTGCGCGGGTCCCGGGGCGCCGTGCGGAGCTACCGATTCGTCAGACGCCGGCCACGCCGGGGGCGAGGAAGCGTGTGCCGTTGACGGCCTCCGAGGTGCCGGTGCGATCCAGGTACGGCGTGATGCCGCCGTTCCAGAATCCGAAGCCGCCGCCGAGGATCAGGCACAGGTCGATGTCCTCGGGGGCGGCGACCACGCCCTCGTCGAGCATGATCCGGATCTCCTCGGCGAAGGCGCGACGGGTCCGCTCGAGCACCTCCTCGGCGGTGGAGGGCTTGTCGCCCTGCGGCCACAGCGCCGCGACCTCCGGGTCGACGACCTGCTTGCCGTCCGCGTACGTCCACACGCCCGGCTTGCGGGCCTCGACGAGCGCCTCGAGTCCGGGGGAGGACACGAAGCGGTCGGGGTAGGCGGCCTGCAGGGTCTCGCCGGTGTGCAGCGCGACGGCCGGGCCGACGAGTGCGAGCAGCGTGAAGGGGCTCATCGGCATGCCCAGCTCGCCGACGGCGTTGTCCGCGACCTCGAACGGGGTGCCCTCGTCCACGGCGGTCATCACCTCGCCGAGGGTGCGGGTGACGAGCCGGTTGAACACGAAGCCCGGCAGGTCCCCGCACAGCACGGCCGACTTCTTCAGCGCCTTGGCGGTGGCGAAGGCCGTCGCGAGGGTCGCGTCGTCCGTCTGCGCGCCCCTGATGATCTCGAGCAACGGGAGCACGGCGACGGGGTTGAAGAAGTGGAAGCCGACGACGCGCTCGGGGTGCTTCAGGTCCGCGGCCATCTTGGTGATCGACAGCGACGACGTGTTGGTCGCCAGGACGGTTTCCGGCGAGACGTACTGCTCGATCTCGGCGAACACCTGCTTCTTGACGTCCATGTTCTCGAACACGGCCTCGATGACGAAGTCGGTGTTCGCGAACGCGGCCTTGTCGAGGGAGCCCGACACGAGCGCCTTGAGGCGGTTCGCGGCGTCGGGCGAGAGCCGGCCCTTGCCCTGCAGCTTGTCGATCTCGGTGTGCACGTAGCCCACACCCTTCTCGATGCGCTCGGAGTCGACGTCGGTGAGGATCACCGGCACCTGCAGCTGGCGCACGAACAGCAGCGCGAGCTGGCTGGCCATCAGGCCCGCCCCGACGATGCCGACGCCGGTGACCTTGCGGGCCAGGGACTTGTCCGGCGCACCGGCGGGACGCTTGGCACGCTTGTTGACCAGGTCGAAGGCGTAGAGCCCGGCCCGCAGCTCGTCGGACATCAGCAGGTCGGCCAGCGCCTCGTCCTCGGCGGCGAAGCCCTTCGACAGCGACTCGGGATCGGCGATGTCGGTGTTACGGGCCAGCTCGAGCAGCTCGACCGCCCGGGCCGCTCCGGGCGCGAAGCCGCGGGTCTTGGCCGCGACGAGCGCCTTCGCGCGGCCGAGCGCCGCGTCCCAGCCGGCGCCGCGGTCGATCTCGGGGCGGGCCGGGGTGATGTCCCCGGCGAGGACCTTCGCTGCCCAGGCGAGGGACTGCTCGAGGAAGTCGGCCGAGCCGAACACCGCGTCGGCCAGGCCGAGTTCGGCGGCCTGCTTCGCGCGGATGACCTTGCCGTTGTTGAGCGGGTTCTCGAGGATCAGCGTCACCGCGTGGTCGGGCCCGATCAGGTTCGGCAGCAGCTGGGTGCCACCCCAGCCGGGGACCAGACCCAGCATCGTCTCGGGCAGGCCGAGCGCCGGCACGTTGTCGGCGTAGGTCCGGTAGTGGCAGTGCAGCCCGACCTCGAGGCCGCCGCCGAGGGCGAGGCCGCCCACGAAGGCGAACGTCGGCACCTGCGAGTCGCGCAGGCGGCGGAACACGCGGTGGCCGAGGCGGCCCAGCTCGAGCCCCTGCTCGCGGCTGGTGATCGAGGGAACGCCCTTCAGGTCGGCGCCGGCGGCGAAGATGAACGGCTTGCCGGTGACCGCGACAGCAGCGGGGTTCGCGGCGAAGGCCTCGTCGAGGGCCTTGTCGAAGGCCTCGAGGCCGGCGGGGCCGAACGAGTTCGGCTTGGTGTGGTCGAACCCGTTGTCGAGGGTGATCAGCGCGACGGGGCCGTCGATGCCGGGCACCTCGACGAGCTTGGTGTAGGCGTTCGTGACGACCTCGTCGGCGAACAGGGACGAAAGCTCGCTCATGACTACTTGTCTCCCTCGAAGTTGGGGTTCTCCCAGATCACGGTGCCGCCCATGCCGAGGCCGATGCACATCGTGGTCAGGCCGTAGCGCACCTCGGGGTGCCGGGCGAACTGCCGGGAGAGCTGGGTCATCAGGCGCACGCCGGACGACGCGAGCGGGTGGCCGCAGGCGATGGCGCCGCCCCACTGGTTGACCCGCGGGTCGTCGTCGTCGATGCCGAAGTGTTCGAGGAACGCGAGCACCTGCACGGCGAAGGCCTCGTTGATCTCGAACAGACCGATGTCGTCGATGGTCAGGCCGGTGCGGGCGAGAACCTTCTCGGTCGCCGGCACCGGGCCGATGCCCATCACGGCCGGGTCGACGCCCTGGAAGGCGAAGCCGACCATGCGCATGCCGATCTGCAGACCGAGTTCGCGGGCGGTGTCCTCGCCGGCGAGGAGGCAGGCCGTCGCGCCGTCGTTGAGGCCGGCGGCGTTGCCGGCGGTGATGCGGCCGGCGGGGCGGAACGGCGTCTTGAGCTTCGCGAGATCCTCGAGCGTGGTGCCCGGGCGCGGCGGCTCGTCCTCGGTGGCCAGGCCCCAGCCGGTCGCCGACCGGGTGGCGACGGGCACGAGGGTCTCGGCGATGTAGCCGGCCTTCTTCGCGGCGTCGAACTTGTTCTGGCTGGCGACGGCGTAGGCGTCGGTGCGGGCCTTGGTGATACCGGGGAACCGGTCGTGCAGGTTCTCGGCGGTGTTGCCCATCACCAGGGCGCTGGGGTCGACGAGTTTGTCGGCGAGGAACCGGGGGTTCGGATCGGCGCCCTGACCCATCGGGTGGCGGCCCATGTGCTCGACGCCGCCGGCGATCACCACGTCGTACTGACCGAAGCCGATTCCGGAGGCGGTGGTGGTGACTGCGGTCATCGCGCCGGCGCACATGCGGTCGATCGCGAAGCCCGGCACGGTCTCCGGTAGGCCGGCGAGGATCGCGGCAGTGCGGCCGATGGTCAGGCCCTGGTCGCCGGTCTGGGTGGTCGCGGCGACGGCGACCTCGTCGATGCGCGCGGGGTCGAGCTGCGGGTTGCGGCGCAGCAGCTCCCGGATGGTCTTGACGACGAGGTCGTCGGCGCGGGTCTCCGCGTAGATGCCCTTCGGGCCCGCTTTCCCGAACGGGGTGCGTACGCCGTCGACGAAGACGACATTGCGTTGAGTTGTGGTGGTTGACGCCACGCGTATTCCTCCCGATGGAGCGATGCTCGCCGACGCCGGCGAGGCCAGGGTTCCGGGAACATCCCGGCGCCGGGCAGCCCGGACGCCAGCGTGTTACCGACCAGTAACTTACCATCCGCGCCGGGCGTCACCGGAGGGGTGCGCGCGCCGGGCAGCCACCGGTCTCGCCGGCGGTCTGGGCGTCCTGCGGCGAGGCCGGTGGTCGCCGGGGTTGCGGGGCGCGCTCGTGACCATCAGGGGAACTCGCCGCGCTGGTCCCGAGTACGTTGCTCTGAACAGCGGGTATGCGGAAGCGCTCGACACCGAGGCGGTGGCGAATGCAGGGATCGGGCGTGA
Source organism: Rhodococcus aetherivorans (assembly GCF_011058165.1). Classification (GTDB taxonomy): domain Bacteria; phylum Actinomycetota; class Actinomycetes; order Mycobacteriales; family Mycobacteriaceae; genus Rhodococcus; species Rhodococcus aetherivorans. The sequence goes on along the minus strand of NZ_JAALEG010000008.1, from coordinate 88,513 downwards.
CGCGACCGTGGGTCCGCGGGCCGGGACGGTGGGAACGGGTCAGTCCGCGGTCAGCGCCTTCGCCAGGCGCGGCGCCGTCAGCTCCCGCTGCCAGGGCCGTGCCCCGTCGGTGGCGAACCGTTCCTCGATGTACGCGACGACGTCGGTCTCCGCCGACACCCGCCACTCCCAGCACAACCGGCGCACCAGTTCGGGGCCGACGAGATTCTCCACCGGCACCTGGACCTGCTCGCTGAGCTCGGCGAGCGCGGCACGGGCCGCGGTGAGCCGCGCGGCGGCGTCGGGATCGTGCCGGGCCCAGCGGTTGGCCGGCGGCGGGCCGGTGAACGGCTGTGTAACGGGTGGCAGCTCCGATTTCGGCAGCGCCCGGGCCTGCTCGATCGCTCCCAGCCACACCCGCGACGACCGGCGCTGCCGCGGCCCCCCGAAGACCGGCAGGGCGCGCAGCTCGTCGACGGTACGGGGGGCGGCCTCGGCTGCGGCGACGATCGCGGAGTCCGGCAGCACCCGGCCCGGGGCGATGTCCCGGCGTGCCGCGAGTTCGTCTCGCGCCGTCCACAGCTCGCGCACGATCGCGAGCCGCCGCGGATCCTTGAGGGTGTGGATGCGGGAGGTGCGGCGCCAGCGGTCGGGCTTGGGGGCCGGAGGCCCGGCGCGACGGATGTGCTCGAACTCCTGCGCGGCCCACTCCGACTTACCCTGCTGCTCGAGCTCGGCCGCCATCGCGTCCCGCAGCTCGACGAGGATCTCGACGTCGAGAGCCGCATAGTTCAGCCAGGCGTCGGGGAGCGGCCGGGTGGACCAGTCGGCCGCCCCGTGGCCCTTGCGCAGCTCGAAACCGAGGGTGCGTTCGACGATGGCGGCCAGCCCCACCCGATCGAAGCCGGCGAGACGCCCGGCCAGTTCGGTGTCGTAGAGCACCGCGGGCCGCAGGCCCAGCTCGTCGAGGCCGGGCAGGTCCTGGTCGGCGGAGTGCAGCACCCACTCGAGATCGTTGATCGCCGCCGCGAGCGGCGCGAGCGCGTCGGCCGTCGGGATCGGGTCGAGCAGCACCGTGCCGGCGCCGGCGCGACGCAGCTGCACCAGATAGGCGCGCGCGGAGTACCGGAAGCCCGAAGCCCGCTCGGCGTCGACGGCGAGCGGCCCGCTGCCCGCGGCGAGCGCTTCCGCCGCCGCGGCCACCCCGGCTGCCGTGGTGACGACCTCGGGGACGCCGTCACGCGGGGTCAGCAGCGGGACCGTCGCCCCTGCGGGCTCGTGTTCGTTGGCTACCGACATGGTTCGTGACTCTATCCGGGTGGCGGTGGTCTGGGCGTCGACCCGGTCAACCGCGCGGTCGACGTGCCGATTCCCGGTGTGACGAGTGGCACACGACCGCGCGGGCTGCTGCGCGGATTCTACGGTGCGGTGTCGAGTTCGTCGAGCGCCGAAGGGAAGGCGTCGACGAGCGCCCAGACGTCGGGAACAAGTTCGGGGCACGTGAGCACGCCGACATCGAGCGCGCCGTCCAACGACATCACGGTGATGTTGAGTCCGACCCCGTGGAAGATCGGTCCCAGCGGGTACATGGCCCGGATCCGGGCCCCGAGGAAGTACAGGGGCATCGCAGGGCCGGGCACGTTCGAGACCACCAGGTTGTGGACCACGGGGTGGCGTTCCGCGAGCCGCAGCGACGCGTACGTGCGCATCGCCGCGCCGAACACCGCGGGCGCCATGAACTGCGTCCAGTCCTGCAGCAGGCTTGCGCCCAGGGCCGAATTATGTTCTTTGGCACAGGCATTCGCATCCGCGATCGCGTGCAGTCGCTCGATCGGATCGGCGATGTGGGTGTGCAGGCTCGCGAACATCGGCGAGACCTGGTTGCGTCCGGGCCGGTCCGACCTGCCGCGCACCGACACCGGGACCATGCCGATCAGCGGGGAGTCGGGGAGCTCGTCGCGGTCGGCGAGGTAACGGCGCAGCGCACCGGCGCACACGGCCATGACCACGTCGTTGACCTTCACCCCGTGCTCGTCCTTCACGGACTTGACCCGGCCCAGGTCGAACTGCGCGAATCCGACGCTGCGGTGGCCGGTGATCGTGCCGTTGAAGGAGGTGCGCGGAGCGGTGAACGGTGCCGGCATGGCCTCGCCGCGACGGGCCCGGGTGATCCACCGGGGCACCAGCTCCACGGTCTTGGGCAGCGCCCGCACCAGCCCCAGCGGGCGGGTGGCGACGTTGAACAGGCCGCCGAGGGCGATCCCGAGCGCCGAGCGGCCGCCGGCCCCGTCGGTGACGGGCTCGGGCCGTGGCGCGTCCGGTTCGAGGCTGCACAGCTGCGCCACGAGGTCCGCGCCGGTGACGCCGTCGGCGCCGGCGTGGTGGATCTTCGTCATCACCGCGACCGATCCGTCCTCGAGGCCCTCGATCACCACCATCTCCCACAGCGGCCGGGAGCGGTCGAGCGGCTGTGCGGCGATGTGCCCGCACAGGTCCGCGAGCTCCTCCCGGCGCCCGGGCGCCGGGACCGCGACCCGGTGCAGGTGGCGGTCGAGGTCGAAGTCCGGATCGTCCACCCATACCGGATGGTCGAGGTTGAACGGGCTGTCGGCGATCTTCTGGCGGAACAACGGTACGGCCGTGAGGCGGGCCGCGAGTTCCGCGCGCAGTGCCTCGTAGCGGTACCCGTCCGGAACGGTCGTCGTGTCGAGGACGATCAGTCCGCACACGTGCAGCAGCTGCGTCGGCGTCTCGAGGTACAGGAATCCGGCGTCGAGGCCGCTGAGTCGATGCATGGCCACATTCTAGAACAGGTTCTAGTATCGGCGGGGGAAGCCTGGTCCACCTGCCCGAGCGGGTCTTCGTCGCCCCGGCGGTCCGGAACCCGTTCCCCGGGCGCCGCGACGGGCGCCGGTCAGCTCGGCGCGGCGAGCGGGGCCGGCGGAGCGCCCGGCACCCGGTCGGCCAGCTCCGCGAGAGCAGCCGGGAAGCCGTCGGCCAGCCGCCACAGGTCCGGCAGCAGGTCGGGGCACGACTGCAGACCGAAGTGCAGGCCGCCGTCGAGCGACAGGACGGTGATGTTCAGGCCCGCGCCGTGGTAGATCGGCCCGAACGGGTACAGCGCGGTGATCCGCGCGCCGAGGTAGTACAGCGTGTCCGTCGGCCCGGGGATGTCGGAGACCACGAGATTGTTCAGCACCGGGAGCACGTTGGGCAGCCGCAGCGCCGAATACAACCGCAGGGCCGCCCCGAACGCCGCGCCCGGAGCCACCTGGCCCCAGCTGCCGAGCAGGTCGGGGTCGAAGGTGGCGTGGTGGGCCTTGGCCGCAGTCTCGTCCGCCGCGACGGCGTGCAGCCGCACGACGGGATCGGCGATCTCGGTGTGCAGCCGCCCCATCAGCACCGAAATCTGGTTGCCGGCGTCCCCCCGGGCGCGTCCGTGCACCGAGACCGGGACGGCGGCCACCAGGGGAGAGGCCGGCAGTTCGCCGCGGGCGGCGAGATATCGGCGCAGAACCGAGGCGCACAGGGCCAGCACGACATCGTTGACCGTGACGCCGAACGCGCGCTTGACCGCCTTCACGGCCGCGAAATCCAGCGTCACGAACGCGACGTTGCGACGGCCGGTGACGCGGCGGTTGAACGACGTCCGCGGCGCCGTGAGCGGCACCGCCATCGCCTCCCCTCGCCGCGCCCGGCCCACCCACCGGGGCACCATGGCCGCGCTGGACCGCACCGCGCGGGCGAGGTCCAGCGGCCGGGTGGCGAGATCGGCAACGCCGCCCGCGGCGACGGTCAGGCGGTTCGCCCCACCGACGCCGGGCGACTCGGGCCGCGGTGGCGGGGCGCCGGGTTCGCGGTCGCACAGCTGCGCCAGCAGGGTCGCCCCGGCGAGGCCGTCCACGACGGCGTGGTGGATGCGCGTCAGCACCGCGACCGAGCCGTCGGCCAGTCCCTCGAACACCGCGGTCTCCCACAGCGGCCCGGACCGGTCGAACCGCTGGGCGAAACGCTGCCCACAGAGCACGGCCAGTTCGGCCGCGGTGCCCGGGGGCGGCACGGTGAACCGGCGCACGTGCCGGCCGACGTCGAAATCGGGGTCGTCCACCCACACGGGATGGCCGGGATTGAGCCGGGAGTCGACCACTCGCCGGCGCAGCAGCGGCACCGCCGCAACGCGCGCCTCCAGGTCGGAGCCGAGCCGTTCGAAGGAGTAGCCGCCCGGCACGGTCGAGACGTCGAGCAGGGCCAAGCCGCCGATCTGCACGGGCAGCCCCGGCGAGTCGGTGTAGAGGAGCGCGGCGTCGAGCCCGCTGAGCCGACGCATGCCTCGATCATAGGACCGCGGGGTGCGCCGGTGCACCGCTCTCCGTGCCGTCGGCGACTCGGGACTCGGCGACGGCTCAGTGCTGCAGGCGCGTCACGCCCGCCGGGGGCAGGCCCGCCGCATACGCGAGCACCTCGCAGAACGCCTCCACGTGCGGTCCGAGCTCGCCGGACTGTGCGGTCCACGACGCCCGTAGCTCCAGCTGATGCGCCCGCGCCGGGCCGGCGATGTCGCCGAAGCGCACCGAACTCGTCGACGTCACGGTGCCGCCGAGCGCCGTCAGCGGCTCGCCGTGCGCGTCGAGCGCATCGACCAGCCAGCTCCAGGCCACCTCCGGCAGCAGCGGATCGGCAGCCAGGGTGGCGTCCACGTCGGCCTGGATGTAGGCGACGAGCCGCATGGTGCCGTTCCAGGCCTCGTCGCCCTCCGGGTCGTACAGCAGGATCAGCCTGCCGAACGCGTCGCCCTCCGATTGCTCGGGCACCAGGTCGGTGTCCGGATGGAGCACCTCCGCGCCCAGCGCATAGCTGTACGGAGCCAGCCGCTGCGGCGGCCGGATCGGACCCACCTCGATCTCCGGCCGCACGGTGGCCGCGTTCATCGAGTCGATGGCAGCGCGGAACTGGGCCGGCTCGGCGGGCGAGGTGGTCACGACAGCGGACGTTAGACCGGGTGACCGGGACCACGCGGGAGGCGCGCCGATTCCGGAGGGGTGGCCGGGCGTGGCAGCATGGGCAGCGACCCGTGCCCTTGGACGAACGAGGATCAATGACCGGCCTGGAGAACACGAACGTCGGCTCCACCCCGCGTGTGGATTACCCGACGCGGCGCCAGCTCCCGCAGGCGCCCCTGCTCGCCGCCGCGCGGGGACTCGAGCCGGCGCACCGGCCCGTGTGGTTCATGCGGCAGGCCGGCCGGTCGCTGCCGGAGTACCGCGAGATCCGGGCGAACATCGGCATGCTCGAGTCCTGCTTCGATCCCGAACTGGTCTGCGAGATCACCCTGCAGCCGGTGCGCCGGCACCGGGTGGACGCCGCGATCCTGTTCTCGGACATCGTCGTTCCGCTCAAGGCCGCCGGGATCGACCTCGACATCGTGGCCGGGACCGGACCGGTGATCGCGAACCCCGTGCGCACCGCGGCGGACGTCGCGAAGCTGCCCACCCTCGAACACGACGAGGTCGGTGCCGTCGCACGGGCGGTGGGGCTGCTCACTCGCGAACTCGGCGACGTCCCGCTCATCGGCTTCGCCGGGGCGCCGTTCACCCTCGCCTCCTACCTCGTCGAGGGCGGACCCAGCCGGAACCACGAGCGCACCAAGGCCCTCATGCACGCCGATCCGCGCACCTGGCACGCCCTGCTGGGGCGGCTCGCCGACATCACGATCGCGTTCCTGCAGGCTCAGCTGCACTCCGGCGTCGACGCGATCCAGCTGTTCGACTCGTGGGCCGGCGCGCTGTCGCTGGCCGACTACCGCGAATTCGTGCTGCCCCATTCGGAACGCGTGTTCGCCGAGGTCGAGTCCGCCGGCGTGCCGCGCATCCACTTCGGTGTCGGCACCGGCGAACTGCTCGGCGCCATGGGCGAGGCCGGCGCCGATGTGGTCGGCGTGGACTGGCGGGTGCCGCTGGACGTCGCCGTCACCCGGGTGGGGGCCGGAAAAGCGTTGCAAGGCAATCTCGATCCCGCGATCCTGTTCGCCGGACCCGAGGTGGTCCAGGCCGAGGTGCGCCGCATCGTCGCCGAGGGTGACCGCGCCCGCGCCGCGGGGGCGACCGGGCACATCTTCAACCTCGGGCACGGCGTCCTGCCCGACACCGATCCGGACGTCCTCACCGCCGTCGTCGAACTGGTGCACTCGCTGTGAGCGGTGCAGGAGCACCGAGCGTCGCCGTCGTCGGCGGCGGCATCACCGGGCTCGTCGCGGCGTACCGGTTGCGTCGCCTGCTCGGCGCGCACGCCCGGATCATCCTCCTCGAGGGCTCCGAGCGGCTCGGCGGGAAGCTGCGCACCGTGCCGCTCGCCGGGGATCCGGTCGATGTGGGGGCGGAGGCGTTCATCGGCCGCCGCCCCGAGGTCCCCGCGCTGCTCGAGGAGCTGGGCCTGAGCGACCAGCTCGTGCACCCGTCCGGGGCCCGGCCGCTGATCTACGCCGGTGCCGCGCTGCATCCGCTGCCCAGCGGCACCCTGATGGGGATCCCCGCCGACGCCGGGTCGCTGACCGGTCTCGTCGACGCCGACACCCTTGCGCGGATAGCGGCCGAGCCCACCGTCCCGCTGTACTGGGACCGCGCCGGCGACGTCTCGGTGGCCGACCTGGTCGCCGACCGGTTCGGCGAGCAGGTGGTGCGCCGCTCCGTCGACCCCCTCCTCGGCGGCGTCTACTCCGGGCTCTCCGACACCGCGGGCGTGCGGGCCACCCTGCCGACCCTGGCCACAGCCCTCGACGCGGGTGCCCCGAGCCTGAGCGAGGCGGTCACCCGTGCGCTGCCGGAGCCCTCGGACGCGCCGGTGTTCGGCACCCTGCGCGACGGCTACGGCACGCTGCTCGACGCGCTGGAGAAGGCCGCCGACGCCGAGATCCGGCACGCCGCCGCGAGCGGTCTGCGCCGCGCCGGCGGCCGCTGGAACCTCGACCCGATCGGACCCGTCGACGGTGTCGTACTCGCGGTGCCGGCCGACCGTGCCGCCGAGCTGCTCGCCGACGCCGTCCCGGCGGCGGCCGCGCAGGCGTCCCGGATCCCGCTCGCCTCGTCCGCGGTGGTGGCGCTGGCACTGCCGAGCGGTGCCGCGTTGCCGCAGAACTCCGGGATCCTCGTCGCCACCGGTGAGGACCTGTCCGCCAAGGCGTTCACCCTGTCGAGCCGCAAGTGGCCCCACCTGGCCGGGCGCGACGTCGCGCTGGCCCGCGCGTCGTTCGGCCGTTACGGCGAAGCCGCGATCGTCGACGCCCCCGACGACGAGCTGATCGCCCGCGCTCGCGCCGACCTCGCCACCGTCACCGGGGTCACCGACGAGCCCGTGGCCACGTTCGTCCAGCGCTGGCACGGCGGCCTGCCCCAGTACCGGGCCGGGCACCTCGACGTGGTCGCCGTCCTCGAGGACGCGATCGCTACCGTCGACGGCCTCGAGGTCGCCGGCGCGATGCTTCACGGCGTCGGAGTCCCCGCCTGTGTCGCATCAGGCACGACGGCCGCGACGCGGCTCGCTACGCGAGTGGCAGGATGAGCGGCATGGCACGTCTCGACTTCGACAAGCTCAACTCCACCCTCCGCTACGCGATGTTCTCGGTGTTCCAGGTCCGGCCCGGTGTCCTCGGCGAGGACCGCACCGCGGCGATCGAGGACGCGCAGAAGTTCTTCGCGTCCTTCGAGAACACCGATGTGATCGTCCGCGGCATCTACGACGTCGCCGGCGTCCGCGCCGACGCCGACTTCATGATCTGGACCCACGCCGAGCGGCTCGAGGATCTGCAGAAGCTCTACTCCGATTTCCGGCGCACCACCGTCCTCGGCCGCGCCAGCGCTCCGGTCTGGTCGAACGTCGCGCTGCACCGGCCGGCGGAGTTCAACAAGAGCCACGTCCCGGCCTTCATCGCCGGCGAGGACCCCGGCAACTACATTTGCGTCTACCCCTTCGTGCGGTCGTACGAGTGGTACCTGCTGCCCGACGCCGAGCGCCGCAAGATGCTCGCCGACCACGGCAAGGCCGGCCGTGGCTACCCGGACGTGCGCGCCAATACCGTCCCCGCGTTCGCGCTCGGCGACTACGAGTGGATCCTGGCGTTCGAGGCGCCCGAACTGGACCGCATCGTCGATCTCATGCGTGACCTGCGCGCCACCGAGGCCCGCATGCACGTCCGGGAGGAGACCCCGTTCTTCACCGGTCCTCGCGTCGACGTCGAGAAGCTGATCACCGCGCTGCCCTGACCCGCGCCGCGGCGCCGCCACCGGGGACGGCGCCGCAGCCCGGGCGTGCTCAGGCGGGCAGCCCCGCGATCCGCTCACCGATCCGTTTCGCCGCCTCGCGCAGCAGTTCCAGTTCCTCCGGTGTCAGGTCCAGCTCGACGATGCGCCGCACGCCGCGGCGCCCCAGGACCACCGGGAGACCGACGAACACGTCGCCGATGCCGTACTCGCCGTTCGGGCGCACCGTCGCCGACACGACCGTTCCCGAGTCGGCGACCATCGCCAGCACCATGTGCGCGGCGGCGGTGCCGGGACCGAAGAACGCGCTGCCGGACTTCAGCAGCCCCAGAACCTCCGCGCCCGAGGTGCGGGTGCGGTCGACCAGCTCGTCGAGGCGCGCGGCGTCGAGACGCGCGGCGATCTCCGGTGCCTGCGACAGCGGGATCACCATCTCCTCGCCGTGGCTCCCGAGCGCCACGGCGCCGAGCTCCCGCGCCGCCCCGGCCCCGTCCGCGGCGGCCAGCGCCCGGAACCGCCCCGCGTCGAGCAGCCCGGCCATGCCCAGCACCTGCTCCGCCGGCAACCCCGAGCTGCGCCACGCCTGGTACGTCATCTCGTCCAACGGGTTCGTCACCACGACGAGCACCACGTCGGGGGAGACCGCCGCCGCGCGCCCGGCCACGTCGCCGACGATCCGGGCGTTCGTCGCGGTGAGGTCGCTGCGACTCATCCCCGGCCGGCGGGCCTTGCCGGCGGTGATGATCACGTAGTCCGCGGGACCGGCCTCCTCCAGCGACACCGCCCCCCGTACCCGCGTCCCGGAGCCCGTCAGCGCGCCGGTGTGGGTCAGGTCCAGAGCGATCCCCGCCGCCAGGCCGGGTTCGACGTCGACGAGCACGACCTCGTCGAACACGTCCGCGTCGGCCAGGCGCATCGCCGAGATCATGCCGACGTGCCCGGCTCCGACCACCACCGCGCGGGCCGGGGCCCCGCCGGATTCGACACCTTCCGCCATCAACGCCTCCCTCTCGTCGGGTACGGCTGTCGCCGTCCGTCGATGCCCACGCTAGGTCCCCGGGCGCCGCTCGGCTCGCCGATCGGACGCTGCGCGCCCACTGGCAGACTGTGCCCCATGAGTTCTCGAGCCGTGCGACACCAGCACATGGCGCACTGGGGGATGTTCGAGGTCGAGACGGACGAGGGCGACGTCACCGCCGTGCACCCCTTCGAAGGCGACACCGATCCGTCGCCGATTCTCGCCAACGCCGTCGGCTCGGTGCGGCACCGGTCGCGCGTGGCCGGACCTGCGGTGCGCCGGGGCTGGCTCGAAGCAGGACCGGGCCCCAGCGACCGACGTGGGGTCGACGAGTTCGTCGCGGTGTCCTGGGACGAGCTGACCGAGCTGCTCGCCGGTGAGCTGCGGCGCGTGGTCGACACGCACGGCAACCGGGCGATCTTCGGCGGCTCGTACGGCTGGTCGTCGCCGGGCCGGTTCCACCACGCGCAGAGCCAGGTCCACCGGTTCCTGAAGATGCTCGGCGGTTACACCCGATCGGTGCACAGCTATTCGCTCGGCGCGACCGGCGTGATCATGCCGCGCGTGGTCGGCACGCACTGGAAGCTGTTCGCCCGCGCCACGAACTGGGACGTCATCGCCCGCGAGACCGACCTGATGGTGTGCTTCGGTGGGGTGCCGCTGAAGAACACGGCGGTCAACGACGGCGGCACCAGCCACCACCCCACCCGCGGCGCGCTCGACGCCCTGCGCGCCCGCGGCGGGACCGTGGTGTCGATCAGCCCCCTGCACGACGACCTGCACGGCGCCGCCGAGCGGCTCGCGCCCCGGCCCGGCACGGACGTCGCGGTCATGCTCGCCCTCGCCTACGTGCTCGCCACCGAGGACCTCGCCGACCGCGACTTCCTCGACCGCTACTGCGTCGGCTACGACCGGTTCGAGGACTATCTCCTCGGCCGCACCGACGGCGTCGCCAAGACCCCGCGGTGGGCAGCCGGCCTGTCCGGCCTGCCCGCAGAGGCCATCGCCGCGCTGGCCCGGCGCATGGCCGCGGGCCGCACCCTGATCACGGTCACCTGGTCGCTGCAGCGGGTCCGGCACGGCGAGCAGGCGCCGTGGGCGGGGGTGACCCTCGCCGCGATGCTCGGCCAGATCGGTCTGCCCGGCGGCGGCTTCGGGCACGGCTACGGCTCGATGAACGAACCCGGCATCGCGCCCGTCCCGTATCCGCTGCCGACCCTGTTCCAGGGCGACAACCCGGTCGACGACCTGATCCCGGTGGCCGCGATCTCCGACCTGCTGCTGCGGCCGGGGCAGGAGTACGACTTCGACGGCCGGCGCCTGACGTACCCCGACATCCGGCTCGTGTACTGGGCCGGCGGCAACCCGTTCCACCACCACCAGGACCTGGGCCGGCTGCGCCGCGCTCTGACCCGGCCGGACACGATCGTCGTGCACGACCCCTACTGGACCGCGACGGCCAAGCACGCCGACATCGTGGTGCCGTCCACCACGTCTCTCGAACGCGAGGATCTCAGCTGCACCCGCAACGACCCGCTGCTCGTCGCGATGCACGCCGCCGCCCCCCGATTCGCCGACGCCCGCGACGACTACGACACGTTCGCCGCCCTGGCGCACCGGCTCGGCTTCGGTGAGCGGTTCACGGAGGGTCGCAGCGCCCGCGAGTGGCTCGAGCACCTGTACGGGCAGTGGCGTGGCTTCGTTCTCGCCGACGAGAACCGCGTCGAGACACCGCCCGAGTTCGACGAGTTCTGGCGGCGCGGCCACGTGCGGATGCGCAGCGAGGACGGGCTCACCCTGTTCGAGGAGTTCCGTGCCGACCCGCAGCGCAATCCGCTGGGCACCCCCAGCGGGCGCATCGAGATCTTCTCCGCCGATATCGACGGCTTCGGATACGACGACTGCGCCGGGCATCCCGCCTGGTTCGAGCCGGAGGAGTGGCTCGGGGGCCCGCGGGCGCAGCATTACCCGCTGCACCTGATCGCGAACCAGCCGAAGACCCGCCTGCACAGCCAGCTCGACCACGGCGCCACCAGCCAGGCCTCGAAGATCCGCGGGCGTGAGCCGATCCGGATGCACCCGGACGACGCGGCGGCACGCGGCGTGGCGGCCGACGACGTTGTGCGGGTCTTCAACGATCGGGGCGCCTGCCTGGCCGGCGCCGTCCTCGACGACGGCCTGCTGCCCGGCGTGGTGCAGCTGGGCACCGGCGCCTGGTACGACCCCCTCGACCCGGCCGACCCCGGCTCGATGTGCGTGCACGGCAACCCCAACGTGCTCACCGCCGACATCGGCACGTCGCGTCTCGCACGCGGTTGCACGGGCCAGCACGTGCTCGTGCAGATCGAGCGCTTCGACGGGGAACTGCCGCCGGTCCGGGCCTTCGACCCGCCGGTGATCCGCACGCGCTGACCCTCCCGGCTTCCCGTGCGCCGAGCGAATGTATCGCTCGCTACCGCTACGGAGATCGACGATACATTCGCTCGGAGCCGGGCCCGGCGGTCACAGCCCCAGCGAGCGCTGCACCTCCCGCAGCGTCTGCGCCGACGCCCGCAGCCCGGCGGCCTCGTCGGGCGACAGCGGGATCTCGAGCACCCGGCCGGCCCCGCGGCCGTCGACGATCGTCGGCAGCGACAGGCACACCCCGTCGATCCCGTGCACGCCGCGCTGCAGCGTCGAGACCGGCAGCACCCGGTGCTGGTCCCTCAGCACCGCCTCCACGATCCGGGCGGTGGACAGGCCGATGGCCAGGTTGGTGGCCCCCTTGCCCAGGATGATCTCGTAGGCGCTGCGGACCACCCGCGTGGAGATCTGCTCCCGGATCGCGGCGTCGAACGCCGCCGCACCGTTCTCGTCCCGGTACTCCGTGGCCGGCACCCCGCCCACCGTCGCGCTCGACCACAGCGTGATCTCGGAGTCGCCGTGCTCGCCGACGATGAGGGCGTGCACGTTCTCCACCGCGATGCCGACGTGCTGCGCGACGAGGAAGCGCAACCGCCCGGAGTCGAGAACCGTGCCGGACCCGAGGATCTGTCCGGCGGGGGCGTCGGTCGCGCGGATCGCCGCATACGTCACCACGTCGACCGGGTTGCTGACGAACAGCACCACGGCGTCGGGGGAGAGCGCGAGGAGGGCGGGCGTGAGCTCCTGCACGATGCGCACGTTCGCCGCCGCCAGCTCGAGCCGTGACTGGCCCGGCTTCTGCTTGGCGCCCGCCGTCACGACGATCAGGTCGGAGCCGGCGGTGACGGCGAGGTCGTCGGCGCCGTCGATGCGGCACGCCGGGGCGAACTGGGTGCCGTGGTTCAGGTCGAGCACCTCGGCCCGCACCTTGTCGGTGTTCGGATCGAACAGGGCCAGCGAATCCGCGGAGCCACGGATCAGGCACGCGTAGGCGACGGCGGTGCCGACGCTGCCGGCACCGACGATCGAAACCTTGGACTTGCGGGACGCACGGGTCGTCGACATGGACTCGATCGTCGTCGCTCCGCGCTCGATCCGCAGCCCGACCCCGCGGCCGCTAGCCTTCGAACCATGAGCGTTCCACCGTTCGACGCCGTGCTGTTCGACTTCTCCGGCACGTTGTTCCGGCTCGAGGAGGACGAATCCTGGCTGGCCGACGTCACCGACGACCGGGGCCGACCGTTCGACGTGCACCGGCAGGCCGAGCTGATGCGCCGGATGACCGCCCCGACCGGCCAGCCCGTCGAGATGGATGCCGCCGAGCATCACGCCTGGATCAACCGCGACCGCGATCCCCGCTGGCACCGCGACGCCTACCTCACGGTGCTGCGCCGCTCCGGGGTCGCCGACGAGGAGCAGGCCCTCGGCCTGTACGCGAAGCTGACCGATCCGCGGTGCTGGACGGTGTACCCGGACACGGTCCCGGTGATCGAGGCCCTCGCCGGCGAGGGCCTCGCCGTGGCGGTGCTGAGCAACATCGCCTTCGACATCCGGCCGGCGTTCGCGGCGCTCGGCATCGACGACCTGGTGTCGGAGTTCGTGTTGTCCTTCGAGGTCGGCGCGGTCAAGCCGGAGCCGGAGATCTTCCGCCACGCCGTCGATGCGCTCGGTGTGTCCCCGGAGCGCACGCTGATGGTGGGCGACAGCGAGGAGGCCGACGGCGCGGCCCGACGCATCGGCTGCTCGTTCGCCCTCGTGGAGCCGCTGCCCACCGCCGAGCGTCGCCGGGGGTTGTGGCGGGCCCTGTTCGCGGCCGGCCTCAGTCCTTCGGAACCAGGCGCAGGGAGATCGAGTTGATGCAGTACCGCTGATCGGTCGGGGTCGGGTACCCCTCGCCCTCGAACACGTGCCCGAGGTGGCTGTGGCAGGACGCGCACAGTACCTCCACCCGGCGCATGCCGAGGGAGTCGTCGGACCGCAGGATCACCGCGTCGCTCGTCGCCGGATCGAAGAAGGAGGGCCACCCGCAGTGCGAATGGAACTTCTCGGTGCTGCGGAACAGTTCGGTCCCGCAGGCGCGGCACTCGTACACGCCCTCGGTCTCCGTGTCGGTGTACTCGCCGACGAAGGGCCGCTCGGTGCCGGCCTGCCGCAGCACCGCGTACTCCTCGGGGGTGAGGCGCGCGCGCCATTCGTCGTCGCTCAGGGACACCTTCGGCGCGGGTTCGGTCGGGACAGGGTCAGCCATGCGCTCCACGCTAGCCCTCACCACGGTTCGTCGCCACGAGCTCGGCCTGCGGCGCGGTCTTGCGTTCCGGCAACAGGAACGACGGCTCGATGCCGTCCGCCAGCCGGCCCTCCCGCCGGGCGGCCAGGTACCGGTCGAGCAGCACCGCGAAGATCACGATGAGCAGCAGCGACCAGCCGAACGTCGTCTTCATGTACTCGGCGGCGCGGCCGGCCTCCGGCCACCGCCCCGACAGCCAGCTGTCGTAGCTCATGAAGCCGTAGACCGCGAGCCACGCCGGCCAGTTCCGCATCACCGAGTTGGGCAGCACCACCGTCATCAGCAGCGGGAACAACATCATCGAGTAGTACATCTGGCCGAGCGAACCGAGCAGGAACGACGCGGTGAGCAGCACCCCGGTGCTCGTGCCGACGAAGAACAGCTCGTCGTGGCGGCAGTACCGGTACAGCAGCCACAGCGAGACGACGACCATGACACCCAGCACGACGCGCAGCGCGAGGATCAACCACGCCGGCAGGCCGTAGTACATGCCGTTGCCGACGATCGCGCTGTTGAAGTAGTCGCGCGCCTCGAACAGGTACGGCGTGGTGCGCTCGACGAACGCCCACGCATCCACCGAGAGCGGCCACGCGACGAGCGTCAGTCCGAGGGGGACCGCCGCGGCGGTGGCGAACACCTTCCACTGCCGCCGCACGAACGGAATCAGCAGCAGCGGCGCGAGGATCGGTTTGACCGCGAACGTCAGCCCGATCGCGACGCCCGCCCACAGGTCGCGCCGCCGGAGCAGCAGCGCCAGGAAGGTGACCTCGCCGAGCAGGACGAGGCCGTTGATGTTGGTGAACACCAGGGTGTTCGTCACCGTCTCGGAGCTGAACGCCGCGAGCAGCAGGATCGGCGCGAGCACCGAGTCGAGGCCGTAGCCGAACATCCGCAGCAGCAGGTACAGCGCCACGATGATCGCGATCGCGTTGGCGATGATGAACAGCCACCGCGATCGCTCCGGGTCGATCACCGCGATCGGGGAGATCAGCAGGGTCCCGGACGGCGGGTACAGGTAGTGCGGGTCCACCCACTCGAAGTTCGCGGTGTACACGGGCCGGCGGTTGAGAAACGCCAGGGCCGCGTTGTAGACGGGGGTGAAATCGTCGGTGCGGAATCCGTTGACGGCCTTGACCGCCACACGGTGCAGCACCGTGAGCACGGCCAACGGCCACACAACGCACTTGACCACCTCCGCGGTGGTGCGGGCGGTGCGGGGCTCGAGGCGGCTGAGGAACACTACGGCACGGTACACCGGGAGCCGGTGGTGGCCACCCACCGTCCCCTCCTCGCGGCGCCGGGCCCGGGCCACGTCGGACGCGGGGTCACGCCGGGCACAGGCTGCCGTTCGGCGGTAGCGCACCGGTGTCGAGATACTCCGCCACCCGTGTCTGGATGCAGCCGGAGTGCAGGGCCGCGGAGTATCCGGCGCCCTGCCACGACAGCGCCGCCCACCGCGCCGAGACGGCGGTGAGGGCTCCGGTGACCGAGTCGAGCCCCGCGCTGCCGACGAGCGGGTCGGCGGCGCCCGTCGTCACCAGCACGGGCACGCGGACTTCCGCCGGCAGCGGCGGGGTCGGCATGCTCGGCCAGGCGCTGCACGCGGTGAGACCGATCGCCGCGTCGCCACCGAACAGTGGGTAGTTCGCCGACCACGTCCGCTGCAGTTCGGCGGCCCGTGCCGTCGTGGGCCACCGCTGCCCGTCGCTGCAGCGGGAGACGAACTGCCCGTCGGACAACAGCACGGCCTCGGCGGCGCCGACGAGCTCGAGCATCGGCGTCACGTCGCCCGCGCCGGCCGCGGACAGCGCGTCGGACAGCTCGCGGACCCGGGTCGGCGCGTCGCTGCGGGGAGTCCCCAGGAACCACGTCACCGCGGTGAGCAAGGAGTTCGACGACAGCGGGGCGAGCGTGCCGGCCGCGGCCCGGGCGTGCAGATCCTCGAGCGCGGCCCGCGGATCCGGGCCCAGCGAGCACGCCAGCGCAACGCACTGGCGGGCGAACGCGTCGACCGCCGACTCTGCGCCGCGCACCCGGCTCTCGGCGAGCATCTCGGCGTCGGCGGTGGCCGCGGCGGGGGAGTCGAGGACGAGACGGCCGAGGGTCGTCGGGTACTTCGACGCGTAGGCCAGGGCGACCGTGGCGCCGTTGCCGATGCCGAGCACACCGATCCGCTCGACCCCCCACGTGGTGCGTAGCTGCTCGAGATCGTCGGCGGCGTGGGCGGCCCCGAACAGCAGTTCCTGCGGCTGCAGGTAGTCGGTGCATGCGATGGTGGCCTGCCGGCCGAGCTCGGCGACCCGGTCGGGTCCGTCGCCGGTACGACCGAACTGTCCGTGGTCGGCCAGGGCGCGTCGGTCCGCTCCGAAGATGCACTCGATCGGCTGGGACGCACCGAGGCCGCGCCGATCCACCGCGACGACCGGCCGGGAGGCCACGAGCTCGGCGAGCGAGCCGGTCGACAGCGCGGCCAGCGCCCGGGTGGAGGGCAGGTCCGCCCCCGTCGTCATGACGAGCGGGGCCGCATCGGTAGGGGTCTGCGCCAGCCGGGCACGCAGCACGTCGAGGGGGAACGAGCCCGGCACGGTGCCCGCGGCGTCGATCGCGGCCGGAATCTGGGCGCACTCGAGGACGAGACCCGTCGGGCCCGGCGGCAGGGCCTGTGCGGCGAGGGTGTCGGCGGTGCAGTCGCGCCAGTCCAGGTCCCGGGCGGGCACCGGCAACTCGGGCGCGGCGGCCGGGTCCTCGCCGGTGGGGGTGGCCCGGCCGTCCGCCTCCTGCACCACGGCGACGTCGGGACGCACCGAGGGGCCCGCCCCGCACGCGGCGGTCATCGCTCCGAGCACGACGATGCCCATCGTGAGCACACCGGTTCTGCGCATGGGCACAGCCTGCCAGGTCGGTGCGGCGGGCCGCGCACGTGACCGGATCGTCCGATCCGCCGGACGTGACGATCAGGTGTACGTGATGTGAAGTAGGTCGCAATCTGCCCTCGGTGTACCGGTCGCCTCGAGCTCCGGCCCTACCCTGGAGAAATGCACGAACGTCTCGTCGATCGCAATCCCGTGGTGCCGTCCGACCAACTGGTGGCCCAGATGGTTCCGCCCGCGATGTTCGACGACGTGAGCTTCGCGTCCTACATTCCCGATCCGAACGAGCCGAGCCAGGCGACCGCCGTCCGGACGGCGGAGGAGTTCGCCCACAAGATCGCCAAGATCCGGGGCGGTGGCCGGCGCGGCCTGTTCGGCCGCAAGGCGCCGTCCACCGGCGCCGGGCTCTACCTCGACGGCGGCTTCGGCGTCGGCAAGACCCACCTGCTGGCCTCGATCTTCCACGCGGCGCCGTCGCCGAAGGCGTTCGGCACGTTCGTGGAGCTGACCCACGTGGTCGGCGCTCTCGGCTTCAACAAGGCCGTCGAGGAGCTGTCGAACCACAGCGTGCTGTGCATCGACGAGTTCGAGCTCGACGATCCGGGCGACACGATGCTGGTGTCCCGGCTGCTGACCGAGCTGTCCGCGCGAGGCGTGTCCATCGTCGCGACGTCCAACACCCTGCCCGGGCAGCTGGGGGAGGGCCGGTTCGCGGCGCAGGACTTCCTGCGCGAGATCAAGAAGCTCGCCGCCATCTTCGAGACCATCCGTGTGGACGGCCCCGACTACCGGCACCGCGACCTGCCCCCGGCACCGGACCCGATCAGCTCCGAGGACCTGCTCGATCGAGCCGATGCGGTGGCCGGCGCCACCCTCGACGACTTCGACGAATTGTGCGCGCACCTGAGCACGCTGCACCCGTCGCGGTACGGCAAGCTCGTCGAGGGCGTCCCGGCGGTCTTCCTCAACGGGGTCCATCCCGCCCACGACCAGTCGGTGGCGCTGCGCCTGGTGGTTCTCGCCGACCGGCTCTACGATGCGAGCATCCCGGTGACCGTCGCCGGCGCGAAGCTGGACGAGATCTTCACCGCCGAGATGCTTGCCGGCGGCTACCGCAAGAAGTACCTGCGCGCGACCTCGCGCCTGCTGGCACTGTCGCGGTTCGAGACCGCGGCCAGCTGAGTCACGCTCCCGGCGGACGCCGCCGGGAGCGCAGGACCTCGCGTCAGAGGGTGCGTTGCATGACGTAGTCGTGGTGGGTCCGCGAGCCGACCTGGAACGTCCGCGTCCCCACGACCTCGAACTCGTTCTTGGCGTAGAACCGCCGGGCGCGTGAGTTCTGTTGGTTGACCCCCAGCCACAGCCCCCGGCAGCCGGTCGCCCGGGCGTGGTCGACGATGGCAGCCATCAGTGCCGCCGCAACACCGGTGCCGTGCTTGCCCGGGAGCACGTAGAGCTTGCTGATCTCGGTGGTCGGCAGCGCCGTCACGGCTTCGCGGACCGCCGGGTCGGCCGGTTCGGCATCGATTGCCATGAGGTAGCCCACGATCTCGCCACCGACCGTCGCCTTGAGGACGATGCGGGTCGGGTCGGTGAGGTACTCGCTGAACCGTTCCGCGGACAGGGTCTCGTCGATGAAGGCGGCGATGTCCTCCTGGGAGGCATCGGACGGGCAGGCCAGGGGGAATGTGGTGGCCGCGACGTCGGCGATGGTCTCGGCATCCCAGATCCCGGCCTGCTCGACGGAGACGTTCGCGGTGGATTCCTCGAGTGACGGCGTTGGCATAGCAACCAGTAGATCACTCGGCGCTCCGCCGCGGCGACGCTCGGGGGACGGAGCGGCCCGAGGTCCGGAAATGGCTGAACCCCAGCCTTGGATGGGGGGTCATGGCTGGGGTTCATTACCATCGGGGGGATGGCACCTCCGACGATACATGAGGGATTCCTCAGGTTCCAGCCGGGTGGGTCACGGTTCGGTCACGCGCCGGTTACCGGGGTGGTTGCCTTCTGCGAGCCGACGCTCTACTGTGGGCTCTCATGAAGCGCGTACTCGTAGTTCACCGCCGTAGCGGGGTCTGATTCGGACCGACCCCTCGCTGCGGGTCGTTGAGCTACCTGTCGGTCCTTCCTTCGCGCGGAAGACCTCCTTCGATGAACGCCTTCACCTCCACCGCTCTGATTCCTGCCGCCGGCTGCACGAACACTCCCCGCTCGGCGCCGATCGATCCCTTCGCCGCACGCTACGGTCGGTTCCTGCCGCGCGAGCTGCGCGCCGAGTCCGCCGGCATGAGCTGGGCCGAGTTCACCGCCACCTATGCGCCGCAGCACGGGCCCGTGCGGCTCGGTGGCTGGTACGCCGAGGCTGCGCGCGCCGGCCGCTGCAACTACGAGGCCACCTTCGGCGTGGGGGAGACCATCCACACCGCCGCGGCGACCGCCACCGGCCCGGTGTCTGCGATGACCGCCATGATGCACACCCTCGGGATGCCGCTCGAGATCCTCTCCTTCCACCAGTTCGACCTCGGTGACACCCACGCGACGTTCCTGCTGTGCGAGGCGGACGGCCGCCGGCTCTGGAGCATGGGAATCGCGGCGACCGGGACCGAATCGGCACTGCGCGCGATGACCGCCGGCGCCAACCGGCTGCACGCCTCCCGCTGACGGGGTGGCGATACGGCGAAGGCCCTCCCGGTCGGGAGGGCCTTCGCCGTGTGGATGGTGCGCGATACTGGGATTGAACCAGTGACCTCTTCCGTGTCAGGGAAGCGCTCTCCCGCTGAGCTAATCGCGCGGGTGGTGGAGCGGATGACGGGATTCGAACCCGCGACCCTCACCTTGGCAAGGTGATGCGCTACCAGCTGCGCTACATCCGCATGTGCACCTCTCTTCCCGGTGGCCCGGGTCGAGAAGTGCGGGGTGAAACCTGGTCGATCGTGGTGCGCGATACTGGGATTGAACCAGTGACCTCTTCCGTGTCAGGGAAGCGCTCTCCCGCTGAGCTAATCGCGCGAGGTGGAGACGGGAATCGAACCCGTGTGCACGGCTTTGCAGGCCGTTGCCTCACCACTCGGCCACTCCACCGTAAAAGGTCGAGTCCAACCTCTCGAGCGGATGACGGGATTCGAACCCGCGACCCTCACCTTGGCAAGGTGATGCGCTACCAGCTGCGCTACATCCGCATCGCACCGTCCGGCGTCGTGCTCTCCGTGGTGCGGTTGAGAACATTAGCCGACCATCGTCAGAACACACAAATCTGCAGGTGAGGGCGCGGACGAGGCGTCCTCGTGGGTCGTGAGGGCCCTCACCGGCGCCGGCGTGCGGGCTCCGGCGGATCCGGCGTGCGCGGCACCGGCTCCCGCGCCGGGGCCGATGGCGGTGCGCCCGGCCTCCGTCGCCACCGAAAACGGGGGTCGACCAGGCGATTCGTGTTCACCCGGTGGGCGTGTTAATGTTCCTTCTCGTTCGAGCCGCTGCGAAGCGGCCCGGTCCCGTGGCTCAGTGGAAGAGCGTCCCGTTCACACCGGGGAGGTCGCTGGTTCGATCCCAGCCGGGACCACAGCACCGACGAAGGGCACCCCCACGGGGGTGCCCTTCGTCGTTTCGGGCGCGGCTCGATGCGCGCCCGGACGGAACAGCCGTCGGCGGAGCGGTCGTGACCTGCGCGTTCATCGGACCGCACTGCGCAGATGGCAGGATTGCGGTCGGTGTGAGGAGGATGCGGCTGATGAGTGTCGCCGACAACAACTGGCCCCTGGTCGGGGCCACAGGAGCACGATTCGGATCTGCCGGCCGACGGCGGAAGGACCGCCCGGCCCCGGCCCCCGGCGCGACCGAGCGGCACGAGGCCGCGCCCGCGGTGGACCCGCCGGCGACGGGTGCCTTCGCGACCGTCGCCGCCCCGGCGTCGACCCCGATGCCCGCCGTCGTGACCGCGGTCCCGAGGGAAGAGGAGCCGAGCGGGGCGCAGCCGTCGTTCGTGCGGCCCTTCGTGCGCAGCCAGGGACGGACCCGCGCCGAGGTGGATCTCCCGCTCGAGGTCCTCGTCTCGGCCGTGCCCGACGCCGTGGGAGCCACGGGCCTCGAAGAACACCGCACCATTCTGGCGCTGTGCGCCGAACCCCGCTCCATCATGGAGATCGCGGCTCTGGCCAAGCTGCCCCTGGGGGTCGCGCGGGTCCTGGTGGGCGACCTCGCCGCCACCGGGGAACTCACCGTCCACCGGACCGTCGACGGGGTCGGCCCCGACGCCCAGCTCCTGTCGCGGGTTCTCGGCGGACTGCGCCGTCTGTAGCCTGCACCGCTCCAGCCTGCACCGCTCCAGCCTGCACCGCTCCAGCCTGCACCGCTCCAGCCTGCACCGCTCCAGCCTGCACCGCTCCAGCCTGCACCGCTCCGGCCCGCACCGCCCCGGCGGTGCCCGGGTGAACGGGCGACCGGGGTGGTGTCGATAGCATGGTCTGGTTGCCGACGCGTGGCATGCCCCGCGGCGTCGGTGCACCCATCACCGGCACGAGCCCGAGGAGCCCACCACAGTGACGACGCCCGCATCCGTAGACCCAGCCGTGCTCGTCCGGGTGCCCGCGGGGACCACTGCCGGTGCCGCCCTCCGGGAGGCCGGCCTACCCAACAGCGGACCCGACGCGATCGTCGTGGTCCGCGACGGCGAGGGCCGGCTGCGCGACCTGTCGTGGACGCCGGAACAGGACACCGAGATCGAGCCGGTCGCCGCCGGTACCGAGGACGGCCGCTCCGTCATCCGGCACTCCGCGGCACACGTCCTCGCCCAGGCCGTGCAGCAGGAGTTCCCGGAGGCCAAACTGGGCATCGGGCCCCCGATCAAGGACGGCTTCTACTACGACTTCCAGGTCGACCGGCCCTTCACCCCGGAGGACCTCGCGAAGCTCGAGAAGCGCATGAAGCAGATCGTCAAGGGCGCGCAGCGGTTCTCCCGCCGCGTCGTCGAGAACCTGGACGACGCACGCGAGGAACTGAAGAACGAGCCGTTCAAGCTCGAACTGATCAGTGAGAAGTCGGCCGGCAACAGTTCCCTCGACGAGGACCCCGAGATCATGGAGGTCGGCGGCGCGGAACTGACGATCTACGACAACCTCAACCCTCGGACGGGCGAGAAGATCTGGGGCGATCTGTGCCGCGGCCCGCACATCCCCACCACCAAGTACATCCCGGCGTTCAAGCTCACCCGCAGCTCCGCCGCCTACTGGCGCGGTGACCAGGACAACGCCGGCCTGCAGCGCATCTACGGCACCGCGTGGGAATCCCCGGAGGCACAGGAGCGCTACCTCGAGCTGCTCGCCGAGGCCGAGCGCCGCGACCACCGCAAGCTCGGCAACGAGCTCGACCTGTTCAGCTTCCCCGACGAGCTCGGTTCCGGTCTGCCGGTGTTCCACCCCAAGGGCGGCATCATCCGCCAGGAGATGGAGAACTACTCGCGTCGGCGGCACGTCGAGGCCGGCTACGAGTTCGTGTATTCCCCGCACATCACCAAGGGGCACCTCTACGAGGTGTCCGGTCACCTCGACTGGTACCGCGACGGCATGTTCCCGGCGATGCACATCGACGAGGAACTCAACGAGGACGGCACCGTGCGCAAGCCGGGCCAGGACTACTACCTCAAGCCGATGAACTGCCCGATGCACAACCTCGTCTTCCGTTCCCGCGGCCGCTCCTACCGGGAGCTGCCGCTGCGGCTCTTCGAGTTCGGCTCGGTCTACCGGTACGAGAAGTCCGGCGTCGTCCACGGCCTGACCCGGGTGCGCGGCATGACGCAGGACGACGCGCACATCTACTGCACCCGCGAGCAGATGCGCGACGAGCTGACCACGACGCTGAACTTCGTCCTCGACCTGCTGAGGGACTACGGCCTCGAGGACTACCACCTCGAGCTGTCGACGAAGAACCCCAAGAAGTTCGTCGGCGACGACGTCCTGTGGGAGGAGGCCACCGACACGCTGCGCGAGGTGGCCGAGGGCTCCGGGCTCGATCTCGTGCCGGACCCGGGTGGCGCCGCCTTCTACGGGCCGAAGATCTCCGTCCAGGTTCAGGACGCGCTCGGGCGCAGCTGGCAGATGTCGACGATCCAGCTCGACTTCAACCTGCCCGAGCGGTTCGAGCTCGAATACACCGGTCCCGACGGCAGCAAGCATCGGCCGGTGATGATCCACCGGGCCCTGTTCGGCTCGATCGAGCGCTTCTTCGGCGTGCTCACCGAGCACTACGCCGGCGCCTTCCCGGCGTGGCTCGCCCCCGTGCAGGTCGTCGGGATCCCCGTCGCGGAGGCCTTCGAGGATCACCTGTTCGACGTCACCCGGCAGCTGAAGGCGGCCGGGGTGCGTGCGGAGGTCGACACCAGCGACGACCGGATGCAGAAGAAGATCCGCAACCACACCACGCAGAAGGTGCCGTTCATGCTGCTCGCGGGCGAGCGTGACGTCGAGGCCGGGGCGGTCAGCTTCCGGTTCCGGGACGGCACCCAGGTCAACGGTGTGCCCGTGGCCGACGCGATCCGTCTGGTCACCGAGTGGATCGGACGGCGGGAGAACGCCTCGCCCACCGCGGAGCTCGTCGCTCCCGTCGACCGGGGCGGCGCCGCGTGAGCGGCGACTGCTCCGACGACGCCCTCGTCGATCGCGGTGCCGGAGAACCCGACCACCTGCAGCGGCTGTGGTCCCCGCACCGGATGTCGTACATCGCGGAGGCACCGCGATCCAAGGAGGCGCCGTACGAGCCCTTCACGGACATCCCGAAGATGCGGGACGAGGAGGGTCTCGTCGTCGCGCGCGGCGAGCACGTGTACGCGGTGCTCAACCTGTACCCGTACAACCCCGGTCATCTGATGGTCGTGCCGTACCGCCGGGTCGCCAACCTCGAGGACCTGACCCCCGAGGAGAGCACCGAGTTGATGGCATTCGCGCAGCGGGCGATCCGGGTCATCAAGAGCGTCTCGCGGCCGCACGGCTTCAACGTGGGCCTCAACCTCGGGGCCGCCGCCGGCGGCTCGCTCGCCGAACACCTGCACCTGCACGTGGTGCCGCGGTGGGGCGGCGACGCCAACTTCATCACCGTCCTCGGCGGCGCCAAGGTCATGCCGCAGCTGCTGCGGGACACCCGCGCGTTGCTCGCGGCGGCCTGGAACGAGTGACGCCGCACCGGGCCCCGGCCCCGGTGTCCGTCGCCGCCCCCGCCTGTATGTTTGTCGCCGTTCGCGGGCGTGGCAGGATCGTGTCCCGGACGCAACGGTGTGAACGGAAGACGGGGGTCGGTGGATGCTGAGCTTTTTCGGGCGTGCGTCGGTGTCGAAGGTCACCGCCCCGCTCGGCAGGGCCTTGATCCGCACCGGCCTCACGCCGGACGCGGTGACACTCATCGGCACCGTTGCCACGATCGCCGCCGCCGTGACGCTGTTCCCGATGGGGCAGCTGTTCTGGGGCGCGATCGTGATCTGGCTGTTCGTGATGTTCGACATGCTCGACGGGGCGATGGCCCGCGCCCGCGGCGGCGGCACCCGCTTCGGCGCCGTCCTCGACGCCACCTGTGACCGCCTCGCCGACGGCGCGATCTTCGCCGGGCTGGCCTGGTGGGCCGTCTACGGGGAACAGAGCCGACCGTTGCTGATCGCAACTCTGATCTGCCTGGTCACCTCCCAGGTCATCTCGTACGCCAAGGCCCGCGCCGAAGCGAGTGGCCTGTCCGCCGACGGCGGCCTGATCGAGCGGCCCGACCGGCTCGTCATCGTGCTGGTCGGCGCCGGCGTCACCGGACTCGGCGTGTGGTGGGCGATCCACGCCGCCATGTGGCTGCTCGCCGCCGGCTCGGTGATCACCGTGTTCCAGCGGGTGCTCGCCGTGCGCCGCTCCCCGGATGCCCGCGAGCTGCTGCCCCTGCCGTCGTCGACCCCGGCCGACGGAGAAGCCCGATGAGCGCGACCGAACGTGCCTCCGACCTCGGCTACGCCGCCGGGTGGCGGCTCGTGCGGGCGCTGCCCGAGTCCACCGCCTGCCGCCTGTTCGACCTCGGCGCCGACGTCGCCGCCCGGCGCCACGGTGGCCCGCAGCAGTTGCGCCGCAACCTCGCCCGGGTCCTGGGCGTGCCCGCCGCGCAGGTCCCGGACGAGCTGATCCGGCAGTCCGTGCGGTCCTACGCCCGCTACTGGCGGGAAGCGTTCCGGCTGCCCTCGATGGACCTGACCGTGACGGCCGCCGCCCTCGATCACGCCGTCGAGGGCCGCGAGCACATCGAGCAAGCACTGGCGGCCGGGCGCGGTGTGATCCTCGCGCTGCCGCACAGCGGGAACTGGGACATGGCCGGCGTGTGGTGCACGCAGACCTACGGTGGCCTGTCGACGGTGGCCGAACGCCTGCGCCCCGAATCGCTCTACCAGCGGTTCGTCGCGTACCGCGAGAGCCTCGGCTTCGAGATCTTCCCGCTCAGCGGGGGTGAGTCGCCGCCGTTCGACCGGCTCGCGACGCGGCTGCGCGAGAACCGGATCGTCTGCCTGCTCGGCGAGCGCGACCTGGCCCGCAAGGGCGTGCCGGTGACGTTCTTCGGGGAGCCCACCCGCATGCCCGCCGGCCCGGCGAAGCTAGCCGCCGAGACCGGCGCGCCGCTGCTGCCGGTGCACTGCTGGTTCACCGACGGCGGCTGGGGTTTCCGGGTCCACCCCGAACTCGACGTCACCGGCGGGATCGGGCCGGCGACACAGGCTCTCGCCGACTGCTTCGCCGCCGACATCGCCGAACACCCCGCGGACTGGCACATGCTGCAACCGCTCTGGTTCGACGACCTCTCCGAGGCCCGCCTGGCCCGGATGGAGGCGCGGTGAAGATCGGGATGGTGTGCCCGTACTCGTTCGACGTACCGGGCGGGGTGCAGGCGCACGTCGTGGACCTGGCCCACGTGCTCATCGAACGCGGCCACAAGGTCAGCGTCCTCGCCCCGGCGTCCGACAGCACGGAGCTGCCGGACTTCGTCGTCTCCGCCGGGCGCGCCGTCGCCATCCCCTACAACGGGTCCGTGGCGCGCCTGAGCTTCGGCCCCGTCTCCTATGCGCGGGTCCGACGGTGGATCAACGACAACGACTTCGACGTCCTGCACATCCACGAGCCGAACGCGCCGAGCCTGTCGATGCTCGCGCTGAAGATCGCCGAGGGCCCCATCGTCGCGACGTTCCACACGTCGACGACCAAATCGCTGGTGCTGAGCACCTTCCAGGGTGTGCTGCAGCCGTATCTCGAGAAGATCAGCGGCCGCATCGCCGTGTCCGAACTCGCCCGGCGCTGGCAGGTGACGTCGCTCGGCTCGGACGCCGTGGAGATCCCGAACGGTGTCGACGTGTCCTCGTTCGCTCACGCCCCGACGCTGCCCGGCTATCCCCGCGCCGGCCGCACCGTGCTGTTCCTCGGCCGGTACGACGAGCCGCGCAAGGGCATGGCGGTGCTGCTCGGCGCGTTGCCGCTGCTCGTCGAGCACTACCCGGACCTCGAGATCCTCGTGGTCGGCCGCGGGGACGAGGACCGGTTGCGCAAGGAGGCCAGCCGGTACGCCCGGCACCTGCGGCTGCTCGGCCAGGTGTCCGACGCGGAGAAGGCCTCGGCGATGCGCAGCGCCGACGTGTACTGCGCCCCCAACCTCGGTGGGGAGAGTTTCGGGATCGTGCTGGTGGAGGCGATGGCCGCCGGTACCCCTGTGGTGGCCGGCGAACTCGACGCGTTCCGCCGGGTACTGCGCGACGGGCGCGCCGGCGTGCTCGTCCCGCTGGGCGACTCGGAGGCTCTCGCCGCCGCGATCCGCGGCCTGCTCGACGACGGTGCCCGCCGTCGCGCCCTGGTGGCGGCGGCGAACGAGATCGTCGGCTCCTACGACTGGCCGGTGGTGGCCGAGCAGATCCTGCGCGTGTACGAAACCGTCACCGTCGGAGCCGGGCCGGTTCGGGAGGTCCGGTCGTGAGGTGCGAGCCGGCGACGGCACCGCGTGAGGGGAGTGGGACGTGACGCTGTCCGCGGTCACCGTTCTCGTCCTGGCGCTGATCTCCGCGATCATCGTCGCGCTCGGGTTGTGGGCCTACGGCACGGCCAACCGGCTGGACCGGCTCCACGTGCGTTCGGACCTCTCCTGGCAGGCGCTCGACGCCGCCCTGGCCCGTCGCGCCGTGGTGGCGCGCGGCATCGCGGCCTCCACCCCGGTCGCCGAGGGCCGTCGGCTGGCCGCGCTGGCCGACCGCGCCGAACGGGCGGACCGTGCCGAACGGGAATCGGCGGAGAACGCGCTGTCGGCCGCGTTGGCCGCGGTGGACACCGAGCGGCTGCGCCCGCAGTTGGTGGCCGAACTCGCCGATGCCGAGGCGCGGGTGCTGATCGCACGGCGGTTCCACAACGACGCCGTCCGCGACACGCTGACGCTGCGCAGCCGCCGGCCGGTGCGCTGGCTGCATCTCGGCGGCACGGCGCCGTTGCCGAACTACTTCGAGATCGCCGAGCGCACGAACCCGGCCGCGGCGACGGGCCTGTCGCTCGACGAGACGCGCACCTCGGCGCGGGTGGTGCTGTTCGACCACGAGGGACGGGTGCTGCTACTGCGGGGCCACGACCCGACCACGCCGGACGTGCACTTCTGGTTCACCGTCGGCGGTGCGGTCGAGGTGGGGGAGACGCTGCGCGCGGCCGCCGTCCGCGAGGTGGGGGAGGAGACCGGGTTGCCGGTCGCGCCCGAGCAGCTGTGCGGGCCCATGTGGCGGCGGGTGGCGGTGTTCCCCTTCAACGGCGAGCTCATCCGCTCGGAGGAACTGTTCTTCGCGCTGCAGACGCCCGCCTTCGAGCCGGGCGACGGCGGATTCACCGACCTCGAGCGCCGCATGAGCCTCGAGCACCGCTGGTTCGCCGAGGGCGAGATCCGGGACCTGCAGCGCCACGGCGAGGCCGTGTATCCGCAGGATCTCGCAGACCTGCTGGGGGAGGCGCGCGACGTCGCCGTGCGTCGTGTGGAGCCGGAGGTCCGCGCCATCCGGTGAGCGCCGGCACTCGAGGCAGGCGGAGTCGATTGCCGGCGAGGCGGGCGGAGTCGATTGCCGGCGAGGCAGGCGGAGTCGATTGCCGGCGAGGCAGGCGGAGTCCGATTGCCTGCGAGGCAGGCCAGGGCCTCGCGACTGGCTATGGGACGGTCCCCGCGGTGCCCCTAGAATCGGGAGCGGCGCCGCGACGTGCCCGATTCCGTCCGCCGCGTCAGTTTCTGCAGGCCATACCCCAGGAGTTCTTGCTGTGAGCAGCCCCGAGTCCGTTCCCACCACCGGCACCGCCCGCGTCAAGCGCGGTATGGCCGAGATGCTCAAGGGCGGCGTGATCATGGACGTGGTCACCCCCGAGCAGGCGAAGATCGCCGAGGACGCGGGTGCCGTCGCCGTCATGGCGCTCGAGCGCGTCCCCGCCGACATCCGCGCCCAGGGTGGCGTGTCCCGCATGTCCGACCCGGACATGATCGAAGGCATCATCGAGGCCGTGTCCATCCCCGTGATGGCCAAGGCCCGCATCGGTCACTTCGTCGAGGCACAGATCCTGCAGGCCCTCGGCGTGGACTACGTCGACGAGTCGGAGGTGCTCACCCCCGCCGACTACGAGAACCACATCGACAAGTTCGCCTTCACCGTGCCGTTCGTGTGCGGCGCCACCAACCTCGGTGAGGCGCTGCGCCGCATCAACGAGGGCGCGGCGATGATCCGCTCCAAGGGCGAGGCCGGCACCGGCGACGTCTCCAACGCCACCACCCACATGCGGAAGATCCGCCAGGAGATCCGGCGGCTGACCTCCCTGCCCGAGGACGAGCTCTACGTCGCGGCCAAGGAACTGCAGGCGCCGTACGACCTGGTGGTCGAGGTCGCGAAGGCCGGCAAGCTGCCGGTGACGCTGTTCACGGCCGGCGGCATCGCCACCCCGGCCGATGCGGCGATGATGATGCAGCTCGGCGCCGAGGGTGTGTTCGTCGGCTCGGGCATCTTCAAGTCCGGCAACCCCGCCGAGCGTGCCGCCGCGATCGTCAAGGCCACCACCTTCTACGACGACCCGGACGTGCTCGCAAAGGTCTCGCGTGGACTGGGCGAGGCCATGGTCGGCATCAACGTCGACGACATCCCGGTTCCGCACCGCCTCGCCGAGCGGGGCTGGTGACCCCACCGCCGCCGGCATCCCCGCGTGCGACGGGAGCCTCCGACCGTGTCGGAGGCTCCCGTCGCTTCTCGCCGGGCCCTGCGGATAGCCTGTCGCAGGACCGGGAAGGAGCCCGCATGGCGAAGATCGAGGAGATCCTGGCGCTCGAACACCTCGAGAAGAACATCTTCCGGGGCGTGGCGACGGAGACGTCGCTGCAGCGCACCTTCGGGGGGCAGGTCGCCGGACAGGCGCTGGTATCCGCGGTGCGCACCGTCGATCCCGCGTACTCGGTGCATTCGCTGCACGGGTACTTCGTCCGCCCCGGCAACCCCGAGAAGCCGATCGTGTATCTCGTCGACCCGATCCGCGACGGCCGGTCGTTCGGCACCCGGCGGGTGACCGCCGTACAGGACGGGCAGGCGATCTTCACCATGTCCGCGTCGTTCCACGTCCAGGACGACGGCATCGAGCACCAGGACGAGATGCCCCAGGTGCCGGATCCCGACGACCTCGCCGACCTCGCGGACTCGGACGACCCCGGAAACCTGTGGGCCAGGCGCGAGTGGCCGGAATGGGACCTGCGACGGGTGCCGGAGGATCGCCTCTTCCGGCGCGCCGGCATCGTGTCACAGCAGCAGGTGTGGTTCCGGGTCCGTGACCCGCTCCCGGACGACAACGTGCTGCACGTGTGCACCCTGGCGTACATGAGCGACATGACGCTGCTCGGCTCCGCGAGCGTCGCCCATCCCGACGAGCAGACGCAGGGCGCCTCCCTCGACCACGCCATGTGGTTCCTGCGCTCGTTCCGCGCCGACGATTGGCTGCTGTACGACCAGACGTCCCCGTCGGCAGGTTTCGGGCGGGCCCTGACGCAGGGCCGCATCTTCGACCGGAACGGGCGGATGGTCGCCGCGGTGGTGCAGGAGGGACTGGCCCGCTACCTGCGCTGATGCGCCGGCATCCGGCTCGCGGTCCGTGAGCCGGGACACCCCGCCGCGGCTGCTAGCGTTGATATCCAGGCTTCGGACGGGTGTCGTCCCGTCCCCGACAGAACAGGCGACAGTGGGAAGTTCTCCGACCATCGGCGTGCTCGCGCTCCAGGGCGATGTACGCGAGCACCTGACCGCACTCGAGGCGGCCGGCGCCCGCGCGATCGGGGTGCGCCGGACCGCCGAACTCGACGCCGTCGACGGCCTGGTGATTCCCGGCGGGGAGTCCACCACGATGAGCCGGCTGCTGCAGGTGTTCGACCTGCTCGAGCCGCTGCGCGCCCGGTTGAAGGCCGGCCTGCCCGCCTACGGGTCCTGCGCGGGCATGATCCTGCTCGCCTCGCAGGTGCTCGACACCCGCCCCGACGCCGAGCACCTCGACGCCCTCGACATCACCGTCCGGCGCAACGCGTTCGGCCGGCAGGTCGACTCGTTCGAGGCCGACCTCGACGTCGCGGGCATCGAGGGGGATCCGGTGCGCGCGGTGTTCATCCGAGCGCCCTGGGTGGAGGAGGTCGGTCCCGGCGTGCAGGTCCTGGCCACCGTCCCCGAGGGACCGGCCGCCGGACGGGTGGTCGCGGTGCGGCAGGGAGCGGTGCTGGCGACGTCGTTCCACCCCGAGGTCACCGGTGACCTGCGGGTGCATCGGCTGTTCGTCGACACCGTCCGTTCGGGGCAGGTCGGCGCGGAGTAGAATCGACCCTCCGAACCAGTCGGACCCGGTCCGACCTCACCTCGCCGGAAGGGGCTCCAATCGAATGAGCGGCCACTCCAAATGGGCCACCACCAAGCACAAGAAGGCGGCCATCGACGCCAAGCGCGGCAAGATGTTCGCGAAGCTGATCAAGAACATCGAGGTGGCGGCCCGGACAGGCGGTGGTGACCCGGCGGGCAACCCGACGCTGTACGACGCCATCCAGAAGGCGAAGAAGAACTCGGTCCCCAACGACAACATCGAGCGGGCCCGCAAGCGCGGCGGCGGCGAGGAAGCCGGCGGCGCGGACTGGCAGACCATCACCTACGAGGGCTACGGCCCCAGCGGTGTCGCCATCCTCATCGAGTGCCTCACCGACAATCGCAACCGCGCGGCGGGCGAGGTCCGCACCGCGATGACCCGCAACGGCGGCAACATGGCCGACCCCGGCTCGGTGTCCTACCTGTTCACCCGCAAGGGCGTCGTCGTGCTCGAGAAGAACGGCCGCACCGAGGACGAGATCCTCGAGGTCGTGCTCGAGGCCGGCGCCGAGGAGATCAACGACCTCGGTGACAGCTTCGAGATCGTTTCCGAGGCCGGCGATCTCATCGCTGTGCGCACCGCGCTCGTCGAGGCCGGCATCGACTACGAATCGGCCGACCCGGACTTCCGGGCCTCGGTCGAGGTCCCCGTCGACGCGGACAGCGCCCGCAAGGTGTTCAAGCTCGTCGACGCCCTCGAGGATTCCGATGACGTGCAGAACGTCTACACCAACGTCGACGTCTCCGACGAGGTCCTCGCCGAACTCGACGCCTGAGACGGACGGCTCCCGGCCGGGGCTGCGTGTCGATACCGCGACGCGCCGCCCCGGCCGCTATGCTCTCGAACAGTTGTTCGTAGCGGTCGAGAGGTGAACGGGTGCGCGTGATGGGTGTGGACCCGGGACTGACGCGATGCGGCTTCGGCATCGTGGACACCGGCCGCGGACGCGAGGTCGCCGCCGTGGCGGTGGACGTGATCCGCACACCCCCCGACCTGGAACTGCCGTCGCGGCTGCTGCGCATCTCCGCGGCCGCCGAGGACTGGCTCGACCGATTCCGGCCCGATGTCGTCGCCGTCGAGCGGGTGTTCTCCCAGCACAACGTCCGCACCGCGATGGGCACCGCCCAGGCCGGGGGAGTGGTGGCGCTCTCCGCTGCCCGACGCGGCATCCCGGTGGCGTTCCACACCCCCAGCCAGGTGAAGTCCGCCGTGACCGGGAACGGCTCGGCCGACAAGAAGCAGGTCACGGCCATGGTCACCAAGATCCTGGGCCTCGCCACCGCGCCGAAGCCCGCGGACGCCGCGGACGCCCTCGCCCTCGCGATCTGCCACTGCTGGCGTGCGCCCATGCTCGCACGCATGGCCGCCGCCGAGGCCGCCGCGGCCGAACAGAAACGACGATACGAAGCGCGGCTGCGGGAACAGGCCGCCGCGCGGAAGGCAGGTGCACGGTGATCGCCTCGGTGCGCGGGGAAGTGCTCGAGATCGCACTCGACCACGTCGTCATCGAATCCGCGGGGGTCGGTTACCGGATCCACGCCACGCCCGCCACCCTGGCCACGCTCCGCCGTGGCGAGGACACCCGCCTGGTGACGGCGATGATCGTGCGCGAGGATTCGATGACGCTGTACGGGTTCCCCGACCCCGACGCCCGGGATCTGTTCGGGTTGCTGCAGACGGTTTCCGGTGTCGGACCCCGCCTCGCCATGGCCACCCTGGCCGTGCTGGATCCGGATTCGTTGCGTGCGGCCCTCGCCGACGGCAACACCGCCGCCCTGACCCGGGTCCCGGGCATCGGCAAGCGTGGCGCCGAACGCATGGTCGTCGAACTGCGGGACAAGGTCGCCGCGTTCGCCGGAACCTCCGCCCCGGCCGCGGTGGTCGGCTCGCCCATGCGCGACCAGGTGGTCGAGGCTCTCGTCGGACTCGGCTTCCCCGTCAAACAGGCGGAGCAGTCCACCGACACGGTCCTCGCGGGTGACCCGCACTCCGACACCTCCACCGCGCTGCGTTCGGCGCTGGCCTTGCTGGGCAAGAGCCGATGATCGAGGACTTCCCCCCTGCGGGTGCCCCCGACGAGGCGCCGATGACCGCCGAGTACACGCCCGCCGACGGCGACGTCGAGGCGAGCCTGCGGCCGAAGAACCTCGACGACTTCATCGGCCAGCCTCGGGTGCGGGAACAGCTGCAGCTGGTGCTGCGCGGGGCGAAGCTGCGCGGCGGCACCCCGGATCACATCCTGCTGTCGGGCCCGCCGGGCCTGGGCAAGACGTCGATGGCCATGATCATCGCCGCCGAACTCGGGTCGTCGCTGCGGCTGACGTCGGGCCCCGCGCTCGAGCGGGCCGGCGACCTGGCCGCGATGCTGTCCAACCTCGTCGAAGGCGACGTGCTGTTCATCGACGAGATCCACCGCATCGCGCGTCCCGCCGAGGAGATGCTGTACCTGGCGATGGAGGACTTCCGGGTCGACGTCGTCGTCGGCAAGGGCCCGGGCGCGACGTCGATTCCGCTCGAGGTCGCCCCGTTCACCCTCGTCGGCGCCACCACCCGTTCCGGCGCGCTGACCGGACCCTTGCGCGACCGGTTCGGTTTCACCGCGCACATGGACTTCTACGACCCGGCGGAACTGCAGCAGATCCTGCTGCGCTCGGCCCGGATCCTCGGCATCGACCTGGGCGAGGAGGCGAGCACCGAGATCGCCGGCCGTTCCCGCGGCACCCCGCGCATCGCCAACCGGCTGCTGCGCCGGGTCCGCGACTACGCCGAGGTCCGCGCCGACGGCATCATCACCCGCGAGATCGCGCAGGCCGCCCTGGCGGTCTACGACGTCGACGCGCTCGGCCTGGACCGGCTCGACCGTGCCGTGCTCGGCGCGCTGGTCCGCAGCTTCGGGGGCGGGCCGGTGGGCGTGTCCACGCTCGCGGTGGCCGTCGGTGAGGAACCCGGCACCGTCGAGGAGGTCTGCGAACCGTTCCTGGTACGGGCGGGGATGATCGCGCGAACTCCGCGCGGGCGGGTCGCGACCCAGGCCGCGTGGCTGCAGCTCGGGCTGACACCGCCGCCGGAGGCTGCTACCGGCGGCATCGAGGTGCGGGCCCGCGAACCGCAACCCGGCCTGTTCGACGACGAATGACCGGTCGGCCACCGGCGCCGGTACAGGAGCCGCGCCGGTAATGGCACACTGGTCTACTGCGCCGGTCCACGACCGCCGGCGCCCGATACCGGACGACCTCGAGGACTGACTTCAACGATGGAACTGCTCTTCCCGCTGCTGATCCTTGCCCTGCTGGTGCCGACGTTCCTCGGCATCCGGCGCCAGAAGAAGGAGATGCAGAAGACCGCGGAACTGCAGGACGCGCTGCGGGTCGGTGACCGGGTGATGACCACGGCGGGGCTGCACGCCACCATCGTCGCGCTCACCGACACCACCGTCGATCTCGAGATCGCTCCCGGCGTGGTGACCACCTGGGCCCGGGTCGTGGTCCGCGAGCGGGTCACCGAGCTCGGCTCGGCGACGGACGAGACCGGTGGCCTCTCGCTGGACAAGGGCGACGACACCGAGCCGCCCGCCGGCCGGCCGGCCGAGCACTGAACGGTCGGACACCGACCGGTCGACACCCCGGCCGATGTGCGGGCCGCGCCGGGGGCCGCGCCCGACGGGTGCGGTGGCCCCGTGACCAGCGCATCACTCACTCGCATCGAGGAGACTGACAGACCGTGGCACCTTCCAACGGATCGGTGCATCCAGTTCGCTCCCTCGCCCTGTTCGGGGCGATCCTGGTGGCGCTGTATGCCCTGATCTTCTTCACCGGGGACAAGTCGGCGACGCCGAAACTCGGCATCGACCTGCAGGGCGGCACCCGGGTGACCCTCACCGCCCGCACCCCGGACGGCAGCGCGCCCAGCCAGGACAGTCTCCGGCAGGCCCAGCAGATCATCGAGACCCGCGTGAACGGCCTCGGCGTGTCCGGCTCCGAGGTGGTGATCGACGGTGACAACCTGGTGATCACGGTTCCCGGCGACGACAGCTCGCAGGCCCGCACTCTCGGCCAGACCGCACGGCTGTACATCCGGCCCGTGATCGGTCAGCCCATCGCCAGCGCTAACGCCGCGCAGCCGGCGCCCGCGCCCACGGACCCGCAGGCTCCCGCCCCCGCGACGCCGGCGCCCGACGCCGCCACGCCCGCTCCCGAACCGCAGGGCCGGCCCTTCCCGGCGCAGGATCCCACCGACACCCCGGCGCCCGCCACCGACGCCCCGGCGCCCGCCACCGACGCCCCGGCGCCCGCTCCCGCTCCCACGGAGGACCTCGACCCGCAGGCCCGGGCCGCCGCGGACATCGCCGCCGCCAAGGAGACCCGGCAGAGCGAGGACCCGGCCGTCCTGCAGCAGGCCATGGCCACCCTGGACTGCTCGGCCGCCGACCCGCTCGCCGGCAACGACGATCCGGCAAAGCCGCTCGTCGCGTGCTCCACCGACGGCACCGCCGTCTATCTGCTCGGCCCGAGCATCATCGACGGCCAGCAGATCACCGACGCCTCCTCCGGCTACAACACCCAGCAGTCCCGCTACGAGGTCAGCCTCACGTTCGACTCCGAGGGCAGCAGCACCTGGGCGCAGTTCACCGCCGCCAGCATCGGCCAGCAGGCCGCGTTCGTCCTCGACTCCAAGGTGGTCAGCGCGCCCGTGATCCAGGGCGCCACCCCCGCCGGCAGCGCGACCTCGATCACCGGCAACTTCACCAACACCCAGGCCACCGAGCTCGCCAACACCCTCAAGTACGGCTCGCTGCCCCTGTCGTTCGCCGCGTCGGAGGCCGAGACGGTGTCCGCGACCCTCGGCCTGGCATCGCTCGAGGCCGGGCTGATCGCCGGCGTCGTCGGCCTGGTCCTCGTGCTGCTCTACAGTCTCGTCTACTACCGCATGCTCGGCGTGCTCGTCGCGCTGTCGCTGGTGATGTCCGGGCTCGCCGTGTACGCGGTGATGGTGCTGCTCGGCCGGTACATCAACTTCACCCTCGACCTCGCCGGCATCGCCGGCCTGATCATCGGCATCGGCATGACCGCCGACTCGTTCGTGGTGTTCTTCGAACGCATCAAGGACGAGATCCGTGAGGGTCGGAGCTTCCGCTCCGCCGTGCCCCGCGGCTGGGCCCGGGCCCGCCGGACCATCCTGTCCGGCAACGCCGTGAGCTTCATCGCCGCCGCGGTGCTCTACGTCCTCGCGGTCGGTCAGGTCCGCGGCTTCGCCTTCACCCTCGGCCTGACCACCATCCTCGACGTCGTGGTGGTGTTCCTGGTGACGTGGCCGCTGGTGCACCTGGCGTCGACGTCGAAGTTCTGGTCCAAGCCGAGCGTGAACGGTCTCGGCGCCATTCAGCAGGTCGCCCGTGAACGCCAGCTCGCGGCTGCCTCGGCGAAGGAGGCGTGACGATGACCGACACCACCACGACCGCACCCCGGCACAGCGTCCTCTCCCGCCTCTACACCGGCACCGGCGCGTTCGAGATCGTCGGCCGCCGCAAGTTCTACTACCTGCTCACCGGCGGCATCGTGCTGGTGGCGCTGCTGAGCATGCTGATCCGCGGCTTCACGTGGGGCATCGACTTCGAGGGCGGCACCCGCATCCAGCTCCCGGCCGCCGAGGGCGTCACCACCGAGCAGGTGGAGACGGTGTACTCCGACACCCTCGGCACCGAGCCCGTATCGGTGCAGACCGTCGGGTCCGGCGCGGGCGCCTCCATTCAGATCCGTTCGGAGGCCCTCGACCTCGAGCAGGTCCGGACCCTGCAGAACGCGCTGTACGACGAGTTCCAGCCGACCGGGCCCGACGGCGTGCCGTCGCGCGACGCGATCAGCGTCGCCGACGTCAGCGAGACGTGGGGCGGACAGATCACCCAGAAGGCCCTCATCGCGCTCGCGGTGTTCCTGGTGCTCGTCAGCATCTACATCGCGGTGCGCTACGAGCGGGACATGGCGCTCGCGGCGCTGGCCGCCCTGTTCTTCGACATGATCGTCACCGCGGGGGTGTATTCGCTCGTCGGATTCGAGGTCACCCCGGCCACCGTCATCGGCCTGCTCACCATCCTCGGCTTCTCGCTGTACGACTCCGTGGTGGTGTTCGACAAGGTCGAGGAGAACACGCGCGGCATCCTGCACCTGCATCGTCGGACCTACGCCGAGCAGGCCAACCTCGCCGTCAACCAGACCCTCATGCGGTCGATCAACACCACGGTCATCTCGGTGCTGCCGGTGCTCGCGCTGATGGTCATCGCGGTGTGGCTGCTCGGCGTCGGCACCCTCAAGGACCTCGCCCTCGTCCAGCTCGTCGGCATCGTGGTCGGCGCCTATTCGTCGATCTTCTTCGCGACTCCGCTGCTGGTGACCCTCAAGGAATGGCGCGGGCCGGTGGCCGCACACACCCGCAAGGTGCTCGCCAAGCGCGGCGCCGCCGAATCGCGGACCGTGCCCCCCGCCGGGGAGGCCGTCGGCGCGCACGCCGGCGCGACACCCGTGTCCGTGACCAAACGCATCGGAGCGACCACGACGGCGGGCGCCGGCGCCGCGCCGGTGGCCGAGCGCACCCCCAGACCGGGCGTCCGGCCCACCGGAAAGCGCGCCAAGAGAAGGCACTGACATGTCGGCACCCGAGCACACACGTCGAGCCCGGCGCCGCCGGTCCGTCCGCGCGGCGATCGCGGGCGCGGCCGCCGCGGCGGCGCTCGCCGCGACCACCGTCGCCTGTGGCACGACGGAGGAGTCCCTGCCCTCCATCGGGTATGCCGTCGACAACACGGTGACCACCTACAACGCCAACACCGTGGACGGCGCCGCCTCGGGAGCCCGGCAGGCCCTGGCCCGCGTGCTGCCCGGCTTCGGCTACGTCGATCCGGCCGGTCAGGTGATCTCCGACACCGACATCGGGGCGGCCACCGTCGTCTCGCAGGACCCGCTGACCGTCCAGTACCGGCTGTCCCCGGACTCCGTGTACTCGGACGGGGTGCCGATGTCGTGCGACGACCTGGTGCTCGCCTGGGCCGCCGCCAGCGGCCGATTCACCGCGCCCGACGCCTCGGGTGCTCCGGCGAACCTGTTCTCCGCCGCCCGGCGCTCCGGCTACGTCGACATCGAACGGATCGACTGTCAGACCGGGTCCAAGGACGCCACCGTCGTCTTCCGCGCCGGCCGAGCCTACGCCGACTGGCGAGCCCTGTTCGGCGCCACCGAGCTGATGCCCGCGCACGTCGCTGCCCGGGTCTCGGGGGTGCCCGACGTGGTCGCCGCCATCGGCGGTGGCGACGTCGAGGCGCTGCGCCGGCTCGCCGACTTCTGGAACACCGGGTGGAACCTGACCCCCGGCCGGCTGGACCTGTCGCTGCTGCCGGCCTCCGGCCCCTACCGGATCGAGTCGTTCACCGCCGAGGACGGGCTCGTCCTCGTCGCGAACGAACGCTGGTGGGGCAACAAGCCCGGCACCGACCGGATCGTGGTGTGGCCGCGCGGCACCGACGCCTCCGCGGCGGCCGCCGACGGCCGCGTCCACGTCGCCGACACCGGCACCGGGGCACTCGACCTGTCCCTCGGGGACGACGTGGAGACGACGGCCGCGGCGTCGCGCAACGTCGAGCAGCTCGTGCTGGGCACCGGCGGGGGCAGCCTCGGCGCCGCCGCCGCGCGCCGGGCGTTCGCGCTGTGCGTGCCCCGCTCGCAGTTGTTCGACGAGTTCGGCCGGGTCGGGGACGTGCCCGCCACCGGACTCGGTTCCGGGACGACGTCGTCGCGGCTGCTGCCCGCCGACTCGCCGCTGTACCCGGGCGTGTCCGGGCCCGCAGCCCGCTACGACCGGGCGGACACGACCGCGGCGCAGGCCGAGCTCGCCGCTGCGGGGACGGACCGCATCACCGTGCGGATCGGGTACCTCGGCCCGGACCCGCGCCGCGCCCGTACCGTCGAGCTGATCGCCCAGTCCTGTCGCGAGGCGGGCATAGAGGTGGTCGACGCCGCCTCGGACACGTTCACGCCGTCGCAGCTCACGGCGGGACAGGTCGATGCCGTCCTCGCCGGGACCGCCGTCGCGGCAGGGGCGGGAGGCACGGCCGACATGCAGGACGCGCGCGGCGCCCTCAACTCCGCGGCCGGCAGCAACGTCGGGCGCTTCGCCGACGCCCGCGTCGACCAGATCCTCGACGCCCTCGCCGTCACCACCGACGACGCCACCATCTCCGGTCTGGTGGGTGAGGCCGAGACGATCCTGTGGACCGCGATGCCGACCCTGCCGCTGTACGCGCAGCCCCGGGAGACGACCTTCGCCGGCGGCCTGCGTGCCGCCGTCGCCAACCCCAGCGCTGCCGGTGCGGGCTGGAACATGGACAGGTGGATCCTCAACAGATGAACAGCAATCCCGCCGGAGCGCACGCTCTGATCGAACGTGCCGCCACGGCGGTCACCGCCCGTACCCGCTGGGTCGACGACTTCCCGGCGCCCGGCGTCCGCTTCGCCGACCTGACCCCGGTCTTCGCCGACGGCGAGGCCTTCGGGGCGGTCATCGCCGCGCTGGCCGCCACCGCGCCGGACGCGGAACTGGTGGCCGGCGTCGACGCCCGCGGCTTCCTGCTCGGCGGCGGCATCGCCCACGCTCTGGGTGTCGGCGTCCTCGCGGTGCGCAAGGCCGGCAAGCTGCCTCCGCCGGTGGACACCCGCGAGTACTCCCTCGAGTACGGCACCGCGGCGATCGAGATCCCGCAGGATTCGGTTCGGTTGCGCGGGCGGCGGGTACTCGTCGTCGACGACGTGCTCGCCACCGGCGGCACCCTCTCGGCGACGGCGGAGCTTCTCGACGCGGCCGGTGCCCTGGTCGTCGCGGTGGCGGTGGTGACCGAGATCGAGGCCCTCGGTGGGCGGGCGCGGCTGGAAAAGTACCCGGTGACGTCATTGGTTCGGCTCTGAGAGCTAGAGTTGGCGCAGGTGCCGGTGGTTCCGGACGACGAGGAATGTGCGGCGGTGCGTCCGGTGTGCATCGGCGACGGGAGGTGTGGGCATGACCCAGAATCTTGATCGGTCCCAGAATTCCGGTCCGACCCCGACCTCGGCGTCCACGTCGGCCTCCCGCCGGGTGCGGGCGCGGCTGGCGCGCCGCATCACCGGGCAGCGCGGCACCACTCTCAAGCCGGTGCTCGAGCCGCTGGTCACGATCCACCGCGAGCTGTACCCGAAGGCCGACCTGTCGGAGCTGCAGCGCGCCTACGACGTGGCGGAGGAGCGGCACGCGTCGCAGAAGCGCAAGTCCGGCGACCCGTACATCACCCATCCCCTCGCGGTCGCGACGATCCTCGCCGAGCTCGGCATGGACACCACGACGCTGATCGCGGCGCTGCTGCACGACACCGTCGAGGACACCGGTTACAGTCTCGAGCAGCTCACCGCCGAGTTCGGCGAGGAGGTCGCCCACCTCGTCGACGGCGTCACCAAGCTGGACAAGGTGGTGCTCGGCACCGCCGCCGAGGGCGAGACCATCCGCAAGATGATCATCGCGATGGCGCGCGACCCCCGGGTCCTGGTGATCAAGGTCGCCGATCGGCTGCACAACATGCGCACCATGCGCTTCCTGCCGCCGGAGAAGCAGGCCCGCAAGGCGCGCGAGACCCTCGAGGTGATCGCGCCGCTCGCGCACCGTCTCGGCATGGCGACGGTCAAGTGGGAGCTCGAGGACCTGTCCTTCGCGATCCTGCACCCGAAGAAGTACGAGGAGATCGTGCGGCTCGTCGCCACCCGGGCGCCGTCGCGCGACACCTACCTGGCCAAGGTCCGCGCCGAGATCAACGCGACGCTCGCAGCGTCGCGGATCGATGCCACCGTCGAGGGCCGGCCGAAGCACTACTGGTCGATCTACCAGAAGATGATCGTCAAGGGCCGCGACTTCGACGACATCCACGACCTGGTCGGCGTGCGGATCCTGTGCAACGAGATCCGCGACTGCTACGCCGCCGTGGGCGTCGTGCACTCGCTGTGGCAGCCGATGGCGGGCCGGTTCAAGGACTACATCGCCCAGCCGCGGTTCGGCGTGTACCAGTCGCTGCACACCACCGTGATCGGCCCCGAGGGCAAGCCGCTCGAGGTGCAGATCCGCACCCGCGAGATGCACCGCACCGCCGAGTTCGGCATCGCCGCGCACTGGCGGTACAAGGAGACCAAGGGCAAACACTCGGGCGACGTCGCCGAGCTCGACGACATGGCGTGGATGCGGCAGTTGCTCGACTGGCAACGCGAGGCCGCCGACCCCGGCGAGTTCCTCGAGTCGCTGCGTTACGACCTCGCCGTGAAGGAGATCTTCGTCTTCACCCCCAAGGGCGACGTGATCACGCTGCCGTCCGGGTCGACGCCGGTGGACTTCGCGTACGCCGTGCACACCGAGGTGGGGCACCGCTGCATCGGCGCGCGGGTCAACGGCCGGCTCGTCGCGCTCGAACGCAAGCTCGAGAACGGCGAGGTCGTCGAGGTCTTCACGTCCAAGGACCCCAATGCCGGGCCGAGCCGCGACTGGCAGTCGTTCGTGGTCTCGCCGCGCGCGAAGGCCAAGATCCGGCAGTGGTTCGCGAAGGAACGCCGCGAGGAGGCGCTCGAGGCCGGCAAGGACGCCATCGGCAAGGAGGTCAAGCGGGTCGGGCTGCCGCTGCAGCGCCTGATGAACGCGGACCTGATGCAGGCCGTGGCCAAGGAACTGCGGTACGCCGACGTGTCGGCGCTCTACACCGCGGTCGGTGAGCACCATGTCTCGGCGCACCACGTCGTGCAGCGCCTCGTCGCGCTGCTCGGCGGGGTCGGTGGCGTCGAGGAGGAGCTCGCGGAGCGGTCCACCCCGTCGTCCATTCCGACCCGGTCCCGGCAGAGCGGTGACTCCGGCATCCTCGTGCCCGGCGCGCCGGGCACGGTGTCGAAGCTGGCCAAGTGCTGTACGCCGGTGCCCGGCGACGAGATCATGGGCTTCGTGACCCGCACCGGCTCGGTGAGCGTGCACCGCACCGACTGCACCAACGCCGGATCCCTGCAGCAGCAGTCCGAGCGGATCATCGAGGTCAAGTGGGCGCCGTCCCCGTCGTCGGTGTTCCTCGTGGCCATCCAGATCGAGGCGCTCGACCGGCACCGGCTGCTCTCGGACGTCACCAAGGCACTCGCCGACGAGAAGGTGAACATCCTCTCGGCGTCGGTGACCACGACCGGCGACCGGGTCGCGGTGAGCCGCTTCACGTTCGAGATGGGCGATCCCAAGCACCTCGGGCACGTGCTCAACGTCGTCCGCAACGTCGAGGGCGTCTACGACGTGTACCGGGTGACCTCCGCGGCATAGAAGGTCCGCGGCGTAGCAGGATCGGCGACCCCACCTCGCCCATCCGCACGTCGCGGTCCGTCAGCCGACGCTAAGCGCATGCTAAGCGCGCTGCGCGATCGTTCTCCTCGCCGGACGGTCCGGCACATCCTGACAGAGGAGAACGCATTGCGTAACACCGTCATCACCGCCATTTCCGCCGAGGGTGCGGAACTCGACGAGGCGCGCCTCGCGACCGTGTCCGGCGGTCGCGCGTGCGAGGATCGGTCGAGCAAGACGATCGACATGTCGACCGGCGCGGTCGGTACCGATCAGGACTTCTGACGGACCGAGGACGCCGGGTGGGGAGGCGGCTCGCCTCGCCCACCCGGCGCTCGTCCGTCGACCGATCCGATCCGATCCGCCCCGAGGAACAGCTCATGAGCGCGCATCCCGCCCGCATCCTGGTGCTCACCCAGCCGGGTGACCCGCACGCAGACCACGTCGTCGACCTGTTGCGCCGGCGCGACGCCCGGGTCGTCGTGTTCGACCCCGCCGATTTTCCTGTCCACGCGTCGATCTCCGTCGGCTACACCGCCGGCGGTGCGGTCCGCCGCACCCTCGACCACCGCGGTGGGCGGATCGACCTGTCCGCCGTCGACACGGTCTGGTTCCGCCGCCCACGCAACCCGCGGGCGCACCCGGAGGTCACCGCCCCGGCGGTCCGCGAGTACGTCGAAAGGGAATGCGAGGCAATGACCTCCGCGCTCTGGGACGATCTGGACTGTCTCGCGGTGCCGGGAACGCGGGCCGCGATCCGGCAGGCGGCCCGCAAGACCGCCCAGCTCACCCTGGCCGGCCGTCTCGGGTTCGAGCTTCCGCCCACGATCGTGACCACCTCCCCGGACGAGTTCCTCGATTTCTGGGACCGGCACGAGGGGCAGGTGATCAGCAAACCGCTCGACCGGCCGTTCCTGATCGACGGTGACGACGGCTACTTCCGCATGTGCGAGCCTGTCACGACGACGGACCTGGGGTACGCGGAGGCGATGCGCCTGTGCCCGATGATCGTGCAGGGCTATGTGCCCAAACAGATCGAGGTGCGGGTGACGGTGGTCGGGCAGCGGGTCCTCGGCGCCGCCATCCACAGCCAGGACAGCAACCACACGCGGCTCGACTGGCGCAGCTACGACCCTTCCACGACCCGCTACAGCCGGCACGAGTTGCCGGCCGCGCTCGCCGCGTTGTGCCGCAGTCTGGTGGCTGAGCTCGAATTGCAGTACGGGACAATCGATCTCATACTCACTCCGGACGGCCGCTACGTGTTCCTCGAGATCAACCCGTCGGGACAGTGGTTGTGGATCGAGGACGCGACGGGTCTGCCCATCTCCGACGCACTGTGCGAGCTGCTGCTCGACGGTGCCCACCGCTCCCGGCGCCCCGCCGTCCAGGAGGTGCCCGCATGATCGCCCCGGCCGGCGCGGCGCTCGACGACGCTGCTCTCGGGCAGGCGCTGACTCTGCTCGCGCGCCTCAACACCGACCCGGTAGCGGCCGGGTCCGCGGAGGAACTGCTGGCGGCCCTGCGGGCGGAGCACCCCGGACTGCGCCTTCGCCTGCTCCGGCACCGGGAAGCCTACGGGGACACCGTGCAGTTCGGCCTGCTCGTCTCCGGGCCCCGCGGTGGCACCGTCACGCTGTCCTGGGCGCCGCCGTCGGAGGTGCCGTGGATGTTGCGCGGCGCGCAACGCAGCGCCGAATCGATGCTGCTACGCGTCAACGGCGAGGCGCTCGACATCCAGCACGCGATGGCGTATCTGGACGTGATGTGGGAGCAGACGGCCCTGCTCGACCGACTCGTCGACGTGTGTCTCGTCCAGCAGGAACTCGCCGAGAGCCCGGTGACGCTGACCGACGGTGAGCTGCAGGACGCCATGGACGCCTTCCGTCGCGCGCGCGGCCTGCTGACCCCGGCGGCGACCGCTGCATGGATGGCACGGCGGCACCTCGACCACGCGGCGCTCGAGGAGATGGTGGCACGCGAGGCCGCCGTTGCCGCGCTGCGCACGCGGGTGACGGTCGACCGCGTCGACTCGTGGTGCGCGGCGCACCGATCGACGTACGACCGGCTCCGGATCGCCCGCGTGCGCTTCGCCGACCGCGCCGCCGCCGAGCGGTTCGTCGCCGCGTTCGCCGAGCGGCGACGCACCTGCGACACAACGGCCGACGCGTTCGGCGCGGCGCTGACGGCTGTCGCCCCGTCCCGTCCGCTGGGGGCCGAGCTGATGGAGCGGACCGTGGCCGACCTCGACCTCGGCCTCGGCTCCGGCCTGGCCGATGCGGTCGCGCCCGGTACGCTGCTGCCGCCGCGGGCGGTCGGAACGGAATGGGAAGTGGTACAGGTGCTCTCGCGCGCCGCCGCGTCCGATTCGGACCTGCTGGAGCAGGCCTCGAGGCG
Source organism: Rhodococcus aetherivorans (assembly GCF_011058165.1). Lineage (GTDB taxonomy): Bacteria > Actinomycetota > Actinomycetes > Mycobacteriales > Mycobacteriaceae > Rhodococcus > Rhodococcus aetherivorans. The sequence goes on along the minus strand of NZ_JAALEG010000008.1, from coordinate 44,063 downwards.
GTTGTTCGACGAGTGGCTCGCCGACCGGCGCCGCACCGCCCGGATCGAATGGTTCTGGGGCGAGGCGGAGAAGACGCCGCGGTGACGCGCCGCATCCGGCCGCTCGCTCAGACCGGGATGTCCGATTGCGGCGCGGCGTGCCTGGCGATGATCTTCGCCTACTTCGGCGTCCCACGCGGCGTCGCGGACCTCGTCGACGAGCTGGGGGTTTCCCGCGACGGACTCACCGCCCTGGCGCTCGTGCGATGTGCCCGCGGCCACGGGCTCGACGTCCGCGCCTTCGGCCGCTCCGCCGACGCCGTCGCCGGGGGCGGTGCACAGCTGCCCGCCGTCGTGCACTGGGACGGCAACCATTTCGTGGTGGTCGAACGGTGCACGGAGCGGCACGTGCACATCGTCGATCCGGCGCGGGGGCGCCGGCGCCTGACCCGGGCACAGTTCCGCGACGGGTACTCGGGCGTGAGCATCGAGTTCGGCCCCGGCGACCCGTCGGTCTATCCGCCGCCGGCCCTGCCCGCCTCCCGGCGACGAACGATGCCGGCCCGGTTCCTGCACGGCCACCGCGCACTGCTCGCGTCGGTCGTGGTGGCCTCGATCGCGTTGCAGGCGATCGGGATGACGCTTCCGGTGGTCTCGGCGATTCTGGTGGACCGGGTCCTGCCGAGCGCCGACCGCCCGCTGCTGTACGCCGTGGTCGGTGCGACGGTCGTCGCGTGCCTTGCGCACGGTGCGGTCGGGGTGGTGCGCAGCCGGATGCTGGAGGCGCTGCGCCGGCGCGCCGACGGTGAGCTCACCGGCGCCGCCGTCGCGCACCTGCTGGCATTGCCGTATGCATACTTCGCTCGCCGGGGAACCAGTGACGTGGTGCAGCGGGTCTCGAGCGTCGGGGCCATTCGGGAGCTGCTCACCGGACCCGTCGTGGCGGCGGTGCTCGACGGGCCGTTGGCGCTGACGTACCTCGCTCTGCTGCTGTGGTGGGCGCCGATGCTCGGCGTCACGCTGATGGTGCTCGCGACGGTGCAGATCGTCCTGATCGTGGGCACCGGCCGCCGGGTCGGTCAGCTCGGTCAGGAGGAGTTGCGCGCGCACGCCCTCGCCGAGGGACGCCTGCTCGAGACCGTGAACGGCATCGAGACGGTGAAGGCCTCCGGTTCCGAGGCGGCTGCGGCCGCGCAGTGGCACGCTCTGTTCACCACCGCCCTGGACGCGGCGTCGCGCAGCGGCCGCCTCGAGGGTGTGGTCGAATCGCTGGTGGCCGGTCTCAGGGTCGCGGCGCCCGCGGTCCTGATGATCGTCGGCGTCGTCGGCGTGCTGGACGGACGGCAGACGCTCGGTGCCATGATCGCCGCGAACGGGATCGCGCTCGCCGCGCTCGCCCCGCTCGGCTCGGTGGTGTCGGTGCTGCAGCGGCTGCAGTTCGCGGCGGCCCACCTGGCCCGGCTGCGGGACATCGTCGACAGCGACGTCGAACAGCACGGCCGGAGCGTGCGGCCCGCCCCGGCACTCAGCGGCGCGATCTCGCTGCGCGGTGTCGGATTCCGGTACGACCCGCGCTCGCCGTGGGTGGTGCGCGACATCGACTGCGACATCCCCGCCGGGTCGACGGTGGCGCTGGTGGGACCGTCCGGCTCCGGCAAGAGCACCCTCGCCCGCCTGCTGCTCGGACTCTACGAGCCGACGGAGGGACGGGTGCTGTTCGACGGACACGACGCCGCGGACCTGGAATCCCGTTCGCTGCGCGCCCAGTTCGGGGTGGTGACGCAGAACAGCGCCCTGTTCACCGGGACCGTCGCGCAGAACATCGCCGCGGGACGGGCGGAGGCCTCCCTCCCCCGCATCGTCGAGGCCGCGAAACTGGCGCACATCCACGACGCGATCGTCGCCATGCCGATGGGGTACGAGACGATGCTGCGGGACGGGTCGGGCCTGTCCGGTGGGCAGTGCCAACGGATCGCGCTTGCGCGGGCGGTGCTCGGCGCGCCCCGGGTGCTGTTGCTCGACGAGGCGACCAGCGCCCTCGACGCCGCGACCGAAGCGTCGGTCGTGGCGTCGCTGGGAGGGCTGCGCCAGACCCGGATCGTCATCGCGCACCGGCTCAGCACCGTCCGCACCGCAGATGTGATTCTCGTGCTCGACGACGGCAGGATCGTCGAAAGGGGCGGCCATCACGAACTGCTGAGCCGGGACGGGCGGTACGCGGAACTCGTCGCCCTGCAGACGCGGTAGGTGGCCGGCCGCACTCACCCGGCCGCACTCACCCGACCGCGACGATCCGCATCGGGATCAGGGGGCGCCCACCGCCCAGGGGACTCGATCCGTCGTCGCCCGCCGCGGCGACCTCCTCGAGCGCCCGCAGGCCGGGTTCTCCGACGGTGCCGAACACCGAATACTGCGGCTGCAGCAGGGAATCGCCGAACACGAGCAGGAACTGACTGCCGTTGCTGTCCCGGTGCCCGGCGTTGGCCATCGCGACGGTGCCGCGCGGATACACGACGGGGGACGGCAGGTAGCCGTTCTCCCCGCGGACGACCGTGACGGGGTACTCGTCGGCGAACGTGTAGCCGGGCCCTCCCGTCCCGGATCCGGTGGGGTCGCCGCACCGGAACATCTGCATCCCCGGTTCGTCGGTCACGTGATGGCACTCGGTCCCGTCGAAGAAGCCCTGCCGGGCGAGGCCGACGAAACTCTGCACCGCACACGGCGCTGCGGCGCGCTCGAGGACCAGCGGGACCGGACCCGCGGAGGTCGTCAGCGTCAGCTCCACCGTCCCGGTCGCGGGCACGGACGTCGACGCGGGCACGGTCGCCGTCCTCGCGGCCGGCCCGGCGGCACGGAACGCGCAGGCGACGGTGGCGGCCGCCGGTTCCGGCCGCGGCGGCATCGCAACATAGGCGGACGGGTCGAACCCGGGGGAAGTGGCGGCCGCGGTGGTCGTCGCCCGCAGCGCGGCAGGGGCGGGCCCGGTGTCGGAAGCGGCACACGCCGCAGCCGCGAGTGCTGCGCCGAGCGTCGCGGCCAGGCGCGCAGCAATGGAGGTACCTGAGGTCACAGACACGGCACAGTAGACGATCCCGTCACAATCCGACAGACCCCTGCCGGCGGCGGGGACGCGAACGCCCCGCCCACCGGCGGGTGGGCGGGGCGTTGGGAGACGCGCAGAATCAGTCCGTGCGGACGGCGGTCAGCGTCGTCGGCGCCGCCGGTGGTCCGTCGGGTCCGCCGCCGTCCACCCCGGCCGCGGCGATCTCGTCGAGGGTCGCCAGGCCGGTCTCGTCGATGGTGCCGAACACGGTGTACTGCGGCGGCAGGATCGAATCGCCGTAGACCAGGAAGAACTGGCTGCCGTTCGTGCCGGGGCCGGCATTGGCCATCGCGAGCGTGCCCCGTGGGTAGATCATCGGATTCTGCGCCTGCGGATCTCCGGCCGCGTACTGGTCGGTGGGGAACTCGTTGGCGAACTCGTAGCCCGGTCCGCCGGTACCCGTGGCGGTGGGGTCGCCGCACTGCAGCACCGACAGCGTCGGGTCGGTCGTCAACCGGTGGCAGTCGGTGTCGTCGAAATACCCCTGGGAGGCCAGCGACAGGAAGCTGCCGACGGTGCACGGGGACAGCTCGCCCCGCAGGGCCAGCCCGATGTCGCCCTGGGTGGTCGCCACGGTGACGTCGGTGTCGGTGGTGGGGACGGCCTCGGCGCGCGGCGGCTGCACCGGCTTCGCGGCCGGTCGCCCGTCGGACGGGTACGCGCAGCTCACCGTATCGGGCAGCGGCTCGGCCCGCTGGGCGGGCAGGGCCGGGAAGTCGGACAGCGACGGTGCGGACGTCGGTGCCGAGGCCGCGGTGCTCGACGTGGACGTCGCGGACCCGTCGTCCGGGTCGCCGGAGCAGGCGGTGAGCAGCAGCGCCACACCGACCCCGGCCACGGCGGCCCGGGCAGCGCCGGATCGGGTACGGGTCATCAGTCCATCCTCACACTGGTCAGGGAGATCGGCTGGGCCGGCGCGCCGTCCTGGCCGCCGCCCTCGACCCCGGCGGCGGCGACCGTGTCGAGGGTCGCCAGGCCGGTCTCGTCGATGGTGCCGAACACGGTGTACTGCGGCGGCAGGATCGAGTCGCCGTACACGAGGAAGAACTGGCTGCCGTTGGTGCCGGCGCCGGCGTTGGCCATCGCGACGGTGCCGCGCGGGTACGTCAGCGGCTGCGTGGCCGCCGGATCCTCGGGCGCGTACTGGTCGGTGGGGAACTCGTTGGCGAACTGGTAGCCGGGGCCGCCGGCGCCGGTGCCGGTCGGGTCGCCGCACTGCAGCACGGCGAGCGAGTCGGACGTGGTCAGGCGGTGGCAGGCGGTGTCGTCGAAGTACCCCTGCGACGCCAGGGACAGGAAGTTGTTGACCGTGCACGGGGAGGTGTCGTTGTGCAGGACCAGGCCGATGTTGCCCTGGGTGGTCTCCACACTGACACTGATGTCGGTATTGCCCTCGCCGGTGGTGAGGATGCCGTCGGTGCGCGGCGGCTGCACCGGCCTGGCCGGTTCGCCGCCGGGCGGGTACGCACAGTTCACCGATTCGGGCAGCGGTTCCGACCGGCCCGCGGGCAGCGCCGCGAACTCGGTCTGCGCCGGGTCGGTCGTCTCCGACGCCGCGGTGGAGGCGGCGTCGTCGCCGCCGCGGCCGAGCACCCAGATGCCGACGCCCGCCGCGACGACCGCGGCCACACCGAGCGCCGACAGACCGATGGTCAGCTGGCGGCGCTTGCGCGCCCGCTGTGCCCGCCGTTCGAGTTGCCGCTCGAGTTTGCGTTTGGCGGCCTGGCGCCGCTGTGCGTTGCTCGGCACTGCAGTAGTCCTCCCGTAACCGATCGTCGTTGCCGGTCCCAGCGTCGCCGCTGGAACCCGGCTCGAGCCGGATCGAGTCTGCCACCCCAACCTGAGAACCGGGCGACGGGGAGCCCGGCCTAGGCTGTAGGGGCCACGCGAAGGCCCACACCGTAGGAGCGATGCCCGTGCTCGTCACCGGATTCCCCGCCGGGATGTTCCAGACCAACTGCTACATCCTCGCGCAGGACGACGCGAAGGAATGCGTCGTCGTCGACCCCGGGCAGGATGCCGCCGAGCCCCTCGCCGACTTTCTCACCCGGTCCGGATTGACGCCGCGCGCGGTGCTGCTCACCCACGGGCACCTCGACCACATCTGGTCGGCGCAGGCCGTCGCCGACCGCTACGACATCCCGGCCTATATCCATCCGGACGACCGCTACATGCTGACCGATCCCGGGCGCGGCATCGGCCCGACGTTGAAGCCGTTCCTCGAGGGCGCCGAATTCGCCGAGCCGCGGACCGTGATCGAACTGGCCGACGGGGACGAGATCGAGCACGCCGGCATCCGGTTCGCCGTCGATCACACCCCGGGGCACACCCAGGGCTCGGTGGTGCTGCGCACCCACGCGACGACCCCCGACGGCGACGACGTCGAGATCGCCCTCACCGGCGACACCCTGTTCCAGGGGTCGATCGGCCGCACCGACCTGCCGGGTGGCAACCACGAACAGCTGCTCGCGTCGATCGCGGCGAAACTGCTCGTGCGCGACGACGCCACCGCGATCCTGCCCGGCCACGGCCCGTCCAGCACCATCGGCCAGGAGCGGGTGTCGAACCCGTTCCTGGTGGGGCTGGCCGGCTCCCGCTGACCCGGCCCGGGCCGGCCCGGCCTCCGATCCACCGACGAGAGAAAGCAGCGACAGTTGAGCAAGCCCTCCACGTTCTCGGCGCCCAAGGGTGTACCCGATTACGTCCCCCCGCAGTCCGCGGAGTTCGTCGCCGTGCGCGACGGGCTGACCCGCGCGGCGCGGCTGGCCGGCTACGGGCACATCGAGCTGCCGATCTTCGAGGACACCGGACTGTTCGCGCGCGGCGTCGGCGAGTCCACCGACGTCGTCAGCAAAGAGATGTACACGTTCGCCGATCGCGGCGACCGGTCCGTCACGCTGCGCCCGGAGGGCACCGCGGGTGTGATGCGGGCGGTGATCGAGCACGGCCTCGACCGTGGCCAGCTGCCCGTCAAGCTGAGCTACTCGGGCCCGTTCTTCCGGTACGAGCGCCCCCAGGCCGGCCGGTACCGCCAGCTGCAGCAGGTGGGCGTCGAGGCGATCGGCGTCGACGATCCGGCCCTCGACGCCGAGGTCATCGCCGTCGCCGACGCCGGATTCCGCAGCCTGGGCCTCGAGGGGTTCCGCCTCGAGATCACGTCCCTCGGCGACGAGACGTGCCGCCCGCAGTACCGGGAGTTGTTGCAGCAGTTCCTGTTCAAGCTGGACCTGGACGAGGAGACCCGCCGCCGCGCCGAGATCAACCCGTTGCGGGTGCTCGACGACAAACGCCCCCACGTGCGGGAGATGACGGCCGACGCGCCGCTCATGCTCGACCACCTTTCCGACACGGCCAAGGCGCACTTCGACGAGGTGCGCTCGCATCTCGACGCGCTCGGCGTGCCGTACACGATCAACCCGCGCATGGTGCGCGGCCTCGACTATTACACGAAGACGACGTTCGAATTCGTCCACGACGGGCTCGGCGCCCAGTCCGGGATCGGTGGCGGCGGCCGCTACGACGGCCTGATGGCGCAGCTCGGCGGCCAGCCGCTCTCCGGTATCGGCTTCGGGCTCGGCGTCGACCGCACGGTCCTCGCGCTCGCCGCCGAGGGCAGGACCGCGGGCAGCCCCGCCCGCTGCGAGGTGTTCTGCGTGCCGATGGGCGAGGCCGCCAAGTCGACGCTGGTGCCGATCGCCCACCGGCTGCGCGCCGCCGGCATCCGCGTGGACCTGGCGTACGGCGGTCGCGGCGTCAAGGGCGCGATGAAGGCCGCCGACCGTTCCGGTGCCGTGGTCGCGCTCGTGCTGGGGGAGCGCGAACTCGAGGCCGGCGAGATCGTCGTCAAGGACCTGCGCACCGGCGAACAGCACACCGTGCCGCTCGACGACGTGGTCGCCCGGGTCGGGGACGTCGTTGCCCGCACCTGACCCGTCGGCCCGTCCCGCGCCGACCCGTCTGGACCTGATCCCCACGCGGGTGCTCGCGCCCCGCGCCGGGAGAGTCGCGGTGTTCTCCCTCCTGATCGGCGTGGTGGCCGGTCTGCTGGTGTACCTGGTGTCCAGCCCGCTGGTTGCGGTCGTGTTCGGTGTGCTCGTCGGGGTGCCGCCCGCGGTGGGCGCCCTGGCGGTGCTGCGCCGGCACCGCTGGATCGACGGCACCACGGTCACCGCGAAGGGGGCGCTGCGCACCCGGCGGGTGGAGCTGCGCAACCTCGCCGGGGTCGAGCTGGTGGTGTCGGCGCTGCGGGTGAGTCAGGTGGTGTTGCGGCTCAACGACGGGGATCGGCTCGTGTCGGTTCCGCTGGCGTTGTACGCGAACGGCGGCTGCCGGGAGCTCGACGTACTGGCGTTGCGCCGACTCGCCGACGCGCTGGCGGCGAGCGAGCTGGCCTCGGCCGCCGCGATGTCGTCGGTGCTGGTGGAGCAGCTGCGGGCGGAGGCCCGCGACGCCGGGCTCGAGCAGCGGCCGCTGTACCGGGCGGTGCTGCTGGCCCGTGACGCCGGGCGCGTGCCGCAGACCACGCTCACCGACCACGAGGTGGCCTCGCTCGTCGAGTGAGCGCGGACCGATTGGGCTGTGGGTACCCCGGGTATGCGGGGCGCATGATCTCGCTGCACTCGGTGTTCTCCGGGCCGTTCCGAGCCGCCTCCGCGCTGCGCGGGGCGCGGGTGTTCCATCCACGTGGGGTGCTCTTCCGGGGCGTCGCGGAACTGGATTCGCGGTGGTGGCCGGTTCCGGCACCGGCGCGGGTGCCGGTCACCGCGCGGCTGTCCGGCGCCGTGGGCACGCCCGACGGCGTGCCCGACATCCTGGGTCTGGCGTTGCGGTTCTCCCTCGAGGACGGCCCGTGGGACATCCTGCTCGCCACCCTGCACGTGCCCACCAGGGCGGTCCTGCTGCCGGCCCGGGGCTGGTCGACCGCGCGGTACGGCTCCCTGATGGCCTATCGCACGAATGTCGACCTCGCGCCGCGGTGGATCTTCGCGTTCCCGGAGGGCGACCAGCCGTCCTCGACGTCCGTCCTGGAACTGGCCCGGCACGGCGTCCCGTTGCTGTTCTCGTTGCACGTGGCCTCGGCCCGTGGGCCGCTCGTGCCGGCCGGCCGCGTCACGCTCGAGTCCGCGGTGCCCGCCTCCGACGAGGCCCAGCCGTCGTTCGATCCGGTGCTCAACCACCCGGCGGCCGTCGAGCTGTGGCCGCGCTGGCTCGTGCCGTTCCGCCGCGACGCATACCGCGGCAGCCGCTCGGGACGCGGGGCATCCGACGCGTCCGCGCGGAGCGGTTTCCTCGACACCGCCGGAACGTAGTAGCCGGGGGTGCAGAGCAACTCTGCACCCCCGGCCTTCGTGGGCCGGACCGGAACCGGTCCGGCGACGCGTCAGCTCACGACGGCGTCGATCGTCTTCTTCAGGGCCGAGGGCTGCGCGGGGGAGTGCGGGGCCTTCTCCTTCAGCTCGAGCATCCGCGCCCCGATCTCCTGTAGCTGCTTACGGCCGAGTGCCTCCCGCACCCTCGGGAACCACTCCTCTTCCTCCTCCTCGATGTGGTGCTCGACGTTCTCGATGAGGACGGTCGTCTTCGCGTCGAACCGCTCGGCGTCGGGTTTCATCCCGGCCAGTTCCGTCACGAGGACGTCCGCGACGTGGTGCTCCTCGAACGATTCGAGGATGTCCGATTCGAGGTCGGGCAGCAGCGCGCGCACCTCGGGGTACATGCCCTCGTTCTCGATGTAGGTGTGCACCGTCAGCAGTTCGATGATCCGGCCGACGATCCGGCCCTTCTCGTCGCCGTCGTCCGCTCCGCGGAACTCGCGGAACAGCTTCCGGATCTCCTTGTGGTCTTCCTTCAACAACACGATCGCGTCAGTGGACACCAGGCCTCCCGCCGAAGTGGTTCTCGAATGCCCGCCGCCGTGAGGGGCGTGCGCTCCAGATACCCCGGCAGGAGCCCGATTACACCGATCCGTCCGAATCAGGTGCTCGGCGGTGTCCGCTCGGCGGTGTCCCGGACGTGGGGCTCCTCGGCCACCTCGGCGGCGTGGCGCCGGCCGACGCCGACGTGCGCCTCCGCCCGCATGGTCTCCACCATGTGCGGGTAGTGCAGCTCGAACGCCGGGCGCTCGGAGCGGATGCGCGGCAGCTCGTAGAAGTTGTGCCGCGGCGGCGGGCAGGTGGTGGCCCACTCGAGGGAGTTGCCGTAACCCCACGGGTCGTCGACGATCACGACCTGCCCGTACCGGTAGCTCTTGAACACGTTCCACAGGAACGGCAGGGTCGACACGCCGAGGGTGAAGGCACCGATCGTCGAGATGGTGTTGAGGGTGGTGAACCCGTCCGACGGCAGGTAGTCGGCGTAGCGGCGCGGCATGCCCTCGTTGCCCAGCCAGTGCTGCACCAGGAACGTGGTGTGGAAGCCGAGGAAGGTCAGCCAGAAGTGCCACTTGCCGAGGCGCTCGTCCATCAGCCGCCCGGTCATCTTCGGGAACCAGAAGTAGATGCCCGAGTAGGTGGCGAACACGATGGTGCCGAAGAGCACGTAGTGGAAGTGCGCGACGACGAAGTAGGAGTCGTGGACGTGGAAGTCCAGCGGCGGGCTGGCGAGGACCACGCCGGTCAGGCCGCCGAAGAGGAAGGTGATGATGAAGCCGACCGCGAACAGCATCGGGGTCTCGAACGTCACCTGCCCCCGCCACATGGTGCCGATCCAGTTGAAGAACTTCACGCCGGTGGGCACCGCGATCAGGAACGTCATGAACGAGAAGTACGGCAGCAGCACGGCGCCGGTGGCGTACATGTGATGCGCCCACACGGCCATCGACAGGGCGCCGATCGCCAGGGTCGCGTAGACCAGGCCGGTGTAGCCGAAGATCGGCTTACGCGAGAACACCGGAATGACCTCGGAGATGATGCCGAAGAACGGCAGCGCGATGACATACACCTCGGGGTGGCCGAAGAACCAGAACAGGTGCTGGTAGAGCATCACCCCGCCGTTGGCCGGGTCGTAGATGTTGCCGCCGAGCACGCGATCGACCAGCACTCCCATGAACGCGGCGGTCAGCAGCGGGAAGATCAGCAGGATCAGAATCATCGTGATGAAGATGTTCCAGGTGAAGATCGGCATCCGGAACATCGTCATACCGGGGGCACGCAGGCACACGACCGTGGTGATCATGTTGACCCCGCCGAGGATGGTGCCGAGACCGGCGACGGCCAGACCGGCGAACCACAGGTTTCCGCCGACACCGGGGCTGTGCAGGTCGTCCGCGAGCGGAACGTAGGAGGTCCACCCGAAGTCCGGGGCGCCGCCCGGGGTGACGAGGGAGAAGGCCACGACGGAGGCGCCGAACAGGTACAGCCAGTAACTGAACGCGTTCAGCCGGGGGAACGCGACGTCGGGCGCGCCGATCTGCAGCGGCAGGATGTAGTTCGCGAACCCGAACACGATCGGGGTCGCGTACATCAGCAGCATGATGCCGCCGTGCATGGTGAACAGCTGGTTGTACTGCTCGTTGGACAGGAACTGCATGCCCGGGACGGCGAGTTCGCTGCGGATCAGCAGGGCCATCAGCCCGCCGATCAGGAAGAAGGCGAACGAGGTCACGATGTACATCAGCCCGAGCATCTTCGGGTCGGTCGTCGTGACCAGCTTGTAGAACGTCGAGCCCTTGGGCGCATACCGCGGCGGATACGGGCGAACGGCCTTCGTCTCGGTGACAACCATGGTGCCTCCTTGCGCCTCCCGGGGGCGGCGATGTCGCTGCGGCGCCGGGTGCTCCGCTCGGCCTGAGACGGCACCCCGGAACGACCGCGGCATCATGCGGTAGGTCGAGCGTAACCGGCACCGGCCGCGCGCGGGAGGTTTTGCGAGGCGGATTGTCGTCCGTCCGCGCGGAATTCGAGGGGTTTCCGGGAACAATTCCTTGCCCCGCTGTGTTGTGAGTGGTACAAGAAAGGTGTAGCGGCCAGCATAGATCGACCGCTCTCCTCAACCGGCACGAAGAGAGTCTGTGGAGGTGGAAACGATGTTGATGCGCACCGATCCGTTCCGCGAGCTCGACCGCTTCGCGCAGCAGGTTCTCGGCACGGCGGCCCGTCCCGCGGTGATGCCCATGGACGCCTGGCGTGAGGGCGACAAGTTCGTCGTCGAGTTCGATCTGCCCGGCGTCGCCGAGGATTCGCTCGACCTCGACGTCGAACGGAACGTGCTGACGGTGCACGCAGAGCGGCCGGCACGCGACCAGAGTCAGGAGATGGTGGCTGCCGAGCGCCCGCGCGGAGTGTTCAGCCGGCAGCTGTTCCTCGGCGAGAACCTCGACACCGACAACATCGAGGCGACGTACGACGCCGGCGTGCTGAGGCTGACGATCCCGGTGGCGGAGAAGGCCAAGCCGCGCAAGATCGAGATCGCGGTAGGCGACAAGAAGGCGATCGACGGCTGATCCGTCCGAGGCGTGTCCCCGGGAGACGACCATGGACGAACTCGACCTGATTGCCGAACCGCCCGTCGGGCAGCCGCCCACCGTCGACGGCGTGGACCTCGAGCTGCTCCTGCTCGATCTCGAGCTGGAGATGCTCGAGTGGCCCCGGCCGCGACGACCGGTGGCGGACCCGAGGTGCCGGACCGCCGCGGTCCGTCGTCCGCGGGGCGCGGCGCGCACCGCGGGACCGCCGGGTCGAGCCGGGACGCGGGCTCCGGGGGAAGTGGTTGCCACGCAGCGCTCTCCTCCGGTCCGTACCGGATCGGCCCGCCGAAGCCACGTAGTAGCGAAAGGACGGTGATACGACATCGCAGCAGAGTCGCCAGGCGTTGACGTGCGTGCCGCCCGCCCGGACGGCAGCCACGAGGCGCTGGGCGGGGCACCGGCCCGGAGCCGGTGACCGGGCAGCGCACCGCCGGTATTCGGCACACACAGTGCGGGCCGCACCCGATCATCGCCGACGCCCGGCCACCCGCCGTTCGTACCCATCCACGAGGCGGGTGGCCGGGCGTTCGCTCCTGTCACGCGCCGTCACGCCGTTCGGCGTCGACAACGGAAGGGAAGGGCGGGGCCGTGTCCGGCAGGGAACCCGATCTCTACGCCGTGCTGGGCGTGCCCGGGTCTGCCGGGCAGGCGGAGATCACCGCGGCCTTCCGCCGCAAGCTCCGCGAGCACCACCCCGACCTCCGCAGCCCGGATGTCCCTTTCGGCCCGGATCCGGACGAGCAGCTGCGCAGGATCGTCGCGGCCTACGCCGTCCTGCGCGATCCGCACCGCCGCGCGGAGTACGACCGCCGCCGTGCCGACACGGTCACCCGGCCCTCCGCGCGGACCGTCCGGGTGACCGTGCGTCGCTCGGACCCGCCCCCCGCGGCGGATCCGCCCATCCGGGCCGGACCCGTCCGTCGCCACCGGTGACGGCGCCGCGCGGGCGCTTCCCCGAGCGAATGTATCGCTCACTCGATCAGTCCGACAGCATGGTTCATTCGCTCGGGTCAGGCGTACGAGGTTCGTACTTGCCTCCGTAGGCGAGGGCCAGCAGGGTGCGCGCCCCGTACACCAGGGCTCGTTCGTCCAGTTCGAAGTCGGGCTTGTGGAGATCGTGTCGCGGGCTCGTCCCGTCCCAGACTCCCAATCGCGCCATGGCCCCCGGGACGTGCTCGAGGTACCACGCGAAGTCCTCGCCGCCGCTGGACTGTCCCGCCTCGGCCAGATTCTCCAGGCCCACCACGGATTCGATCGCGGCGAGCATCTCGGCGGTTGCCTCGGCGTCGTTGACCACCGGCGGCACGCCCTGCACGTAGTCCAGTTCGTGGTCCACCGCGTAGGGTGCGAGCAGTTCCGCGACGCTGCGCCGCACCAGCGGCTCGACCGTCGCCCACGTCCGATGCGACGCGCTGCGCAGCGTGCCCACCAGTTCACCGGACTCGGGGATGGCGTTGCCGACGTGGCCGGCGTGGATCCGGCCCCATGTCAGCACGGTGGCGGTGCGGGCGTCGAGGCGCCGATCGAGCACCGACGCCAGCCCGGTCACCAGCACGCCCGCCGCGTGGATCAGGTCGCCGGTCAGGTGCGGGCGGGCCGAGTGGCCGCCGGGCGAGGACAACCGCACCGTGAGAACGGCCCCGGACGAGGTGATCGGCCCGGCGCGGGTGGCGAGCTTGCCCGCCTCGAGCTGGGGGGCGCAGTGCAGGGCGAAGATCCGGGACACCCCGGCGAGGCCACCCGCGGCGACGACCTCGAGCGCACCACCGGGGGTGGTCTCCTCGCCGGGCTGGAAGATCAACCGCACCCGCTGCGGGGGCGGATCCGCCGCGAGCACGGTGGCCGCCTCCAGCAGCATCGCGGTGTGGGCGTCGTGCCCGCACGCGTGGCACACGCCCTCCACGGTCGACGCGTACGGCAACCCGGTGGTCTCGGTCAGCGGCAACGCGTCGAGGTCGGCCCGCAACCCGATGCATCCGGTGGTGTCCGGGCCGACGTCGCACCACAGGCCGGTGCCGCCGGGCAGCGTCACCGGGTCCAGCCCGAGCGAGACGAGCTGATCGCGCACCAGCGCGGTGGTCCGGAACTCCGCGAACGACAGCTCCGGGTGGGCATGCAGGTCCCGTCGCCAGGCGACGAGGCGGTCGTGGTCGATCCTCATCCGTCGAGAACTCCGTCGGTTCGGTGACATCTACGGGCCGGCCGTACCGAGCCGGCTCGTCAGCCAGTTCACCATGGCCTCGGCGAGCACGTCCCTGTTCTCGCGTTTGACGATGTCGTGGCCCTCGTCGTCGAACAGGAGGAACTCGGCGATCCCACCCCGGTCGCGTACCGCGGCGACGATCTGCTCCGACTCGCTGACCGGCACGTTGGTGTCGTGCGCCCCGTGCACCACGAGCAGGGGTGCCCGCAGTTCCGCGATCCGATGGATGGGGGAGAGCTCGCGCAGCAGTTCCCGGTCGTGCACCGGATGCCCGTACTTGGGGTAGGCCGCCGCCGCGATCCACGGCTCGGTGTTGGCGTAGAAACTCTCGAGGTCGCTCATCCCGCAGATCGCTATCCCGGCGGCGAACAACTCGGCGTGGAAGGTCAGCGATGCCAGCGTCAGGTAGCCGCCGTACGATCTGCCCGCGCACGCCACCCGGGCGGGATCGGCGATGCCGTGGTCGACGAGGTACTGCACGCAGTCGGCCACGTCGTCGATCCCGGCGAACCGCCCGTAGCGGTCGTCGGCGTGCATGAACGTCCGCCCGAAACCGCCGGACCCGCGCACGTTCGTCCCGAAGACCGTGAATCCCGCCGCCACGATCGCCGGGTAGTAGTCGCTGTATCCGGGCCGTTCCTGGGCTTCCGGTCCGCCGTGGAAGTACAGCAGCACCGGGCCCGGGCCGCTGCCCTGCGCCCGATACAGCCAACCCGAGAGCGGCGTCCCGTCCCGTGCCGGGAACTCGAGCAACGTCGGCAGATCGTCGTCGTCCATCCGGGTCCGCGCGGCCTCCGCGGGGCCCCACTCCCCGGTCCGCGGATCGACGATCTCCACCGAAGGCGGCATTCCGGGACCCTGCACGGTCACCGCCAGCAGCGAGCCGTCCGCGCTGATGCTCAGTTCGGATGCCACCAGTCCGGGCAACCCGAGGGGATCGTCGAGCGAGCCGTCCGCCAGGTGCAGGATCTGCAACTGGCTCAGACCCTTGTGGTTCCACAGCAGGGCTACCGTGCTGTGGTCGTCGCTCACGGCGAACTCGTCGAGATCGCCGTCCTCCCGCTCGGCCAGCACCCGGTACGACACGCCCTCCGACGACACCGCCACGCCCAGCAGCCGCGCGAACTCCGCGCCGTTGTCGCTGCGCACCAGCGACCGCAGATATCTCTCCGGTTCGCCGTCGCTGGACGCCCACGGCGAACGAAGCTGGTCCACCACGCCGAGCAGCCGATGGTCGTCGAGAATGACCCCGGCGTCCGTGGTGGAACCGACGTCGTTGGGCAGCAGCGCAATCCGCGTGCCGTCCTCGTGCAGCAGCAGCAACTCCCGGTGGCCGCGCGGACCGACCCGCAGCAGCGCCGACCCCGCCCACGCGTCGACGAGGTGACCGCCGACGCGGCGATCGAGCACCACGGTGTCCTGGGTGTGCGGGTCCACCAGCCGGGATTCCGCCACCCCCTCCTCGTCGGTGGCGACCGTCGCCACCCGGTTCCCGTCCCACCCGACGAGTTCCGTCGAGGAGTCCCCGGCCGACCCGAGGCGGCGGGCGCCGCGGTCGTCGGGGTCGGTGCTCACCACCCATACCTGGGTGCGCGTACCGGCGTCGGGCGCCACCTCGCACGCCAGCCAACGGCCGTCCGCCGAGTGCATGATCCGGGTGACCGGCCCGTCCACCGGCAACTCGACCCACCGCGCCGCGCTCGTGGCGCGGCCGGACAGGAACCGCTGCACCGCACGGGGATAGCCGCCGTCGTCGACGAGATGAGCGATCGCCGTGCCGTCCGGCGCGACCGACGCACCCGACGTGAAGCGGATGTGGCGCGGCTGTGCCGCCGCGGCGGTCGTCGCGGCATCCGGTGTTCGCGCCACCGGGGTCGTCTCCGTCTCGCCGCTCACAGCTGTTCCATTTCCTGGAGCCACATTTCCAGCAGGGCCACCTGCCACAGGGCGTTCGCCCCGAGGGTGGTGCGATGCCGGTTCGGGTCGGCGAGCAGCGCGTCGAGTGCTTCGGGCCGGTACAGCCCGCGGTCGCGGGCGCTCCGGCTGTGCAACGCATCGCGCACCAGGGTCAGTACGTCCCCGTCGAGGTGCCGGATGCCCGGCACCGGGAAGTAGCCCTTGGTCCGGTCGATGATCTCCGCCGGCAGGTGCTTGCGGCTCGCCTCCTTGAGGACGCCCTTGCCGCCGGAGGCCAGCTTCAGTTCGGGCGGGCAGGTCGCGGCCAGTTCGACGAAGTCGTGGTCGAGGAACGGCACCCGCCCCTCGAGGCCCCACGCCATCGTCATCGTGTCGACCCGCTTGACCGGGTCTTCGATCAGCATGACCGTCGTGTCGAGACGCAGCGCCGCATCGACCGCCGTCGCCGCCCCCGCCGCGGCGTGCTGCTCGGCCAGGAACTCGCCACTCGCGTCGTGATCGAGGGAGTACCGAGGGTCGAGCAGCGCGACGATGTCGGCGTGGGTACGGTCGGCGAACACCTTCGCGTACGCCTCGGCGGACCGTTCCCGGGCCACCTCCGTCAGCGGCGGATACCAGTCGTAGCCGGCGAGGATCTCGTCGGCGCCCTGCCCGGACTGCACCACCTTCACCGACTTGCTCACCTCCTCCGACAGCAGGTAGAACGCCACGCAGTCGTGGCTGACCATCGGCTCGCTCATCGCCGCCACGGTCTTCGGCACCGCCGGCAACAGCCGGGACGAGTCGATGTGGATCTTGTGATGGACGGTGCCGAACCTCCGCGCCACGAGATCGGAGTAGACATACTCGTCCCCGGATTCGCCACCGGCCGGATCGAATCCGATGCTGAACGTGGCCAGGTCTCGCTGGCCCTGCTCCGCGAGCAACGCCACGACCAGGCTCGAGTCGATGCCTCCCGAGAGCAGCACCCCCACCGGCACGTCGGCGACCATTCGCCGGCTCACCGCGGTCCGCAGCGAATCCAGCAGTGCTTCCTGCCAATCCACGGCCGTCCACGTCGTCCGCGCGGGGTCCCGCGTGAATGCGGGCTCCCAATAGCGGTGCTCGGTGCTGCCACCGTCGGGCTCGATCACCCGCACGGTCGCCGGCGGCAGCTTCCGGATCCCCCGCAGCATCGTGTGCGGTGCGGGCACCACCGAGTGGAAGCTCAGGTAGTGGTGCAGCGCGACGCGATCGACGGTGGTGTCGACCTCGCCGGCGCGGAGCAACGCCGGCACGGTGGAGGCGAAGCGCAACCGTCCCGGGCCCTCCGCCAGATAGAGCGGCTTGATGCCGAGCCGGTCGCGGGCCAGGGTCACCGCGCCGGTGTCGGTGTCGTGCACGGCGAATGCGAACATGCCCTTGAAGTGCTGCACGCATTCCGCGCCCCAACGGTGGAAGCTCTTGAGCACCACCTCGCTGTCCGCCGTCGAGAAGAACCGGTAGCCGGCCCCCTCCAGTTCCGAGCGCAGCTCCCGGTAGTTGTAGATGCACCCGTTGAAGACCAGTGCCAACCCGAGCTCACTGTCGATCATCGGCTGGCTGCCGCGCGCCGACAGGTCGATGATCGTCAGCCGCCGATGCCCGAACGCCACCGATCCGCGCGCGTGGAGGCCGGCCGCATCGGGGCCCCGGGCGCTCATGGCGTCGGTCATCCGCCCGACCGCGGCCACGTCCGGGGGAGCCCCGTCGAAGCGCATCTCCCCACACACACCGCACATCGTGCTCTCCTTCCGGCTCACGCCCTCCGGTTATTCGTCGCTGCCCGCGCCGCGTGGGGGACCGAGCACCCAGGTGTCCTTCCCCCCGCCGCCCCGGGACGAATTGACGACCATGCTCCCGATGGGGGCCACCCGGGTCAGCGCCGCCGGAGCGACGTGGGCACGCACCGACGGCCCCTCGGCCCGAAGATGAACGAATGCGCGCAGGTCGATATGGTGCGGAAACAGGCCGCTCCCGTCGAACGTCGGATGCGTCGACAACGGCACGACCTCCTGCGCGACGTATCGCTCCGGGTGGGTGAGCAGGTCCCGACGCCGCTCCAGCAGTTCGTGTCGCGACGCTTCCGGGCCGATGGTGATTCCGGCGCCGCCGAACCCGTCGATCGGCTTGACCACCAGCTCCGCCAACCGGTCGAGGACGTAGTCGCGTTGCTCACGCTCGGCGCACACCCACGTGGGTACCTGCTCGAGGATCGGCTTCTCGCCGAGGTAGTACTCGATCATTGCCGGCACATACGAATAGACGGCCTTGTCGTCCCCGACCCCGTTCCCCAGGGCATTGGCGATCGTCACGTTGCCGGCCTGCAGCGCGGCCCGAAGCCCCCTGCGCAGCGGGTGCCCGTCGTGCCCGATCGAGGACAGCAGCATGTCCTCGTCGAGGCGGACGTACAGCACGTCCACTCGCGTGGCCTCGCGGCCCCGGTGTCGGTACACGACGTCGTCGCGTACCGACAGTTCCCCGGTCAGCACGAGGGGCAGTCCGGACTTCTCGGCGAGCAACCGGTGCTCGAACCATGCCGAGTCCTTCCACCCGGCGCTGAGCAGCGCCACGGAGACGTCCGGTCCCGCGGCCGCGGCGGGCGCCGCCGCCTGCAGCGTCTGCCGCGTCATCTCCGGCATCGAGTCCACGGACATCACGTCGGCCGGCATGCCGAGGGCCCCGAGGAACCGGGTCGTCATCGCGCGATGCGCCATCGCATACCCCACGCCCGACGGCACCCGCAGGTTGTCCTCGAGCACCACGAAGTCGCCCGGGCCCGTGCTGACGAGGTCGATCCCGCAGATGTGGGCGCGCACCGGGGGATTTGCTGCGGCGGCCCCGGTGGCCCGATAGCCCGGGGCACGGTCGAGCAACTCGGAGGGAATCACCCCGTCCCGCACCGCGGCCTGCTCGCCGTAGATGTCGCCGAGGAAGGCGTTGAGGGCCAGGGCGCGTTGCTGCAAACCCGGGACCAGGTGCGACCATTCGGTGTGCGGGACGATGCGCGGGACGATGTCCATGGGAAAGACCTGGGCACGATCCTCGCCGCTCACCCGGAACGTCACGCCGTCGACGCTCTGTTCCCGGTCGATGGACTCCTGGATGCGGCGCAGTTCGGCCGCACCGACCCGCGCCACCGCGGCCAGGACCGCCTCGTACTCGCGACGTGGACGCCCGCCGACCTCGACGGCCTCGTCGTACCGGTCGTCCACGTCGCCCGCTCGCAGCGGAACGTAGCCGTGGAGCAGGGTTGCACCGGGATCGGCGATCTCCGGCACCGCGCGCACGCGCCCCGCGGTTTCGTCGAGAAGCAGATCCACCACGTCGGTCAGGCGGCCCCGTCGGCGCAGCACCCGCCGCTGGCGGGCGGCCGAACTGCCGACCTGCAGGGCGGTCTCCGCGAGCTCCGACACCAGGGCCCAGTCGTCGTTCCCCTCGAGCTGGGGCCGGAGCGACCGGATCAGTCCGTCGACGATCTCCCGTGCCGGCCGCGGGGTGGCCGACTGCACGTCGACCAGAGGACCCTCGAGGCCGGAGCGCGAGGCGCGCCACATGGCGGCGCGCACCAGGGTCGGCGAGACGTCGAGCCCCGGGACACCGGCCCGAAGGTCGGTCACCTCCCGATCGACCAGGGCGCGGAACAGCCCGGCTATCAGCGTGATCGTGTCCACCGACGGGCAGCTGTCGCACACGCGCAGCTCGAGGGTCAGATACCGGTCCGACGGGCGGAGATCGAAGTACACCATGCCCGGGTCGGTGATCACGCCGGTCGAGACCAGGTCCGCGATGAGCTTGTCGTACTCGGCGGCCGACGACACCGGCGCGGCCGGCCCGGTACTCGGCCACCGGATCCACACCAGGTTGCGGACGCTGGCATATCCGGTGTCCGTGCCGTCGGCCCAGAACGGCGAGCTCGCGCTCAGGGCGAGGAAGATCGGCAGGAACGGGGCGACCCGATTGGCGACCTGCACCGCCTCGTCCCGGTCGGGAATGTCCACGTGCACCTGGGTGCCGCAGATCAGCTGCTCGCGGGCCAGGAGCTGGTAGTCGGCCAGCATGCGGCGATACCGCGGCGTCTCGGTGACCTGCATCTCCGCGGGCACGGCCAGTGGGACCGCGCCCGCGGCGGCGATGCCGAGGCCGAGCTCGGCGGCGGTGTCGACGAGAACGGACCGGCGGTGCACCAGATCTGCGCGGAGACCCGCGAGATCCGGAAACACGCCGCTGTTGACCTCGACGACGCAGCGCTGCAGTTCCTCGACGTAGACGTCGCCGGGCAGGCGCGCGAGCAGTTCCGGGGCGCGCGGCGTGAGACGGCGGGTCTTCGCGTCGATGAGGTGGAATTCCTCCTCGACACCAAGCTTGCGGGCACCGCCACCGAACATGCGTTTACACGCTACGCGGCCCGGATCGTCCTCGCAGAAGGAAACCGCGGGTCACGGACACCAGCGTGGCCGTCGACCGTGTCCCCGCCCCGCGCGCCGGGGCGGGGGACTCGGAATCACCAGTCGTCGCCGGCCCCGATCACCGGGGCGGTCGCCGGCGGCACCTCGCCGATCACGGCGGTGGTGTTCGCCGCGGTCACCAGGATCGTCGGACGCGCCCGTCGCGGAGCGTCCTCGTCGGCGCGTCCGGTGCCCGGGACGGCGGCGGGGAGGGGATGACGTGCGGCCGCAGCTGCGGCCGTCACCGGAGCGGACGTGGGCGGTCGCGGGCCCGACGGCGTGCCGGTGAGACCCCCGCCCGCGGTCCCCAGCGCCACGGCGCCTCCCGCGCCCAGCGCCACGGCGCTTCCGGCGCCCGGTGCAACGGCGCCTCCGGCGCCCGGTGCCACGGCGCCGGTGCTCACCGGTGCGGTCGCG
Organism: Rhodococcus aetherivorans; assembly: GCF_011058165.1. GTDB lineage: Bacteria > Actinomycetota > Actinomycetes > Mycobacteriales > Mycobacteriaceae > Rhodococcus > Rhodococcus aetherivorans. The sequence goes on along the minus strand of NZ_JAALEG010000008.1, from coordinate 23,514 downwards.
GCGGTCATCGTGGGGCCGGCGGTGACGGTGCCACCCCCGAACGCCGCGGCGTGCGTCTGCGCGGGAAGGTCGTCGGACACACCGACCGCGCCGGCGACGGTGTCCACGGCTCCCGTGGCCGCCGCTGCGACGTCGTCCGCAGCCGGCAGGCCGGGCGCGGCGACGGGGGCGGGCACGGCGATGGGTGCGGCGAGGGCGTTCATCGCCGTGGTGTAGCCGAGAAGCTCACCGCGGGTGCGCGCGACCACCGCCAGTGCCGCGGATACATGCTCGGCGGCGGAAGTGAGCAGCGCGATCTGACCCGGCGGCGTCAACGCGACGGGCGCGGTCGCGGTGGCGAAGGCCAGGAAGGACTGGGCGATCCCGCCGAGTTCGACGTTGCCCCGCTCGACACTCGCGGTGGCGGCGCGCGTGACGGCCCCGATCTCGTCGCCCCGTTCGCTCAGCTCGACCGCGGTGACCTGGGCCTGGCGACCCTTGTCGAGCGCCGCCTCGGCGGGTGCGCCCTCCCACGAGTCCGGCAGCGCGTGCAGTGCCGTGCGGGCCAGCGACGCCGCGCCGTCGAGCATCCGCGACGACTGCTGCAGGACCGCCGACGGGTCGAGCGCGTCGACGATGCCGGTACCGAACAGGTCGCCGAGGTCGCGCAGTGGACGCAGCATTTCGTCGATTCCCGGCACTGCCGGAACCGGAAGAGACTGCAGCACTTCAGTTATCGCGTCGAGCTCGGGTTCGGGCGACCACGTCGGCGGGGCCGGCGGCGCGGGCAGCGGCAGGTCGAGGGCCGGGCCGGCGGGGGACGCGCGCAGCGCGTCGAGAACGGTGGGCGAGGCGACCGGCGTCTCCTGTGCGATCATCGCGCGCCCCCGAGTCCCGCGGCGACCGCGGCGTCGAGCGCCTCGTACCGGGCGGCGGCGTCGTGCGCGGCGACACCGCCGGACGCGTAGACGTATGCCAGCTGCGCGACGGTGCGGGTGTGCGCACCCTGTGTGACGGCGAACGCCGCGACGAAGTCCGCGCCGATCAGGCCCATGGCGGGGCTCAGCGACGAGACGTTGGCCTGCAGATCCATCGCGCCCGCGCGGGCGACCTCCTCCGCGGCGCGCAGGGATGTGCTGCCGAAGGCCCGGACCCCGTCGGGTACGACACGGACGCCGCCTCCCGTCGAGAACGAGCCGACAGCGTCGAGTAAACCGCTCATGATGACCCCCCAATCAGATTCGCGTGGGCAGCACTCTAACTCGAGTCGGCGACACGGGCGACGAGCGTGCGGGCGACGTCGCGCACGGGCTCTGCGGGCGCGGTGAATCCGAGCACGCGCAGCGCCGCCTCCGCCAGCACGTCGGGCAGGTCGGCGACGGCGTCCGTGCCCCGGTCCGCGCGGATGTTGATGGCGGATTCGACCAGCCGGAACGGCAGATCGGCGCGCGGGTCGTCGGCGTCCGCGCCGGCGCCGAGGCGGTCGAGGACGGCGACCGTGAGCCGCCGGTAGCACTCGCGCAGACCGGTCCGGGCGGTGTGGAACTGTGCGAAGCGCTCGGTGCGCACCTCCGGAAGCAGGTACAGCGCACCGAGATTCCAGCGTCCCGCGACGAGCTGCGCGGTGTCGAACAGCGCCAGGGCGTACAGCCGCGCCTCGGCGGGCGCGTCGTCGCCGAGGCGCTCGCAGAACGACAGGGTGGGGGCGACGGTCTGCTCGAGCAGCGCCGCGAGGATGTCGTCCTTGGTGGCGAAGTGGTTGTACAGGGAGGCCTGCCGGACGCCGACCGCCTCGGCCACGAGCCGCGTCGAGGTCGACGCGAATCCACGGGTGGTGAACAGTTCTGCTGCGGCGTCGAGAATTTCGGCGCGCGCGGTGGAACCGGGCCGGCGTGGCCGGTGCAGTCGGGGGCGTCCGGGACGGGCGTGGGTCACGTCCTCGACGATGGCACAGATCGGACGGTGACAGCGCCCCGGGCGGGCGGTGAGCAGACCGTCACACGGAGGAAACGTCGGTCACGAACTCGTTACGCCGCGGTCATTCGGACAAGACGTGACCTCGCGAAAACTGTCACTCGACAGTTTTTCGACGGTCACCCGGCCGCCGCCACCGCGCACAGAAACGGACACCGCCATGAGCCTGACGCTCACCCGGCCGGCTGCCGCTGCACCGACCGCCTCGCACCAGGACGCGGGCGACCTGGGCGAATTCGGCTACCAGCAGCAGCTGCACCGCAACCTCGGCAAGTTCGCCTCCTTCGCCGCCGGCTTCTCGTTCGTCTCCATCCTGACGACCATCTTCCAGCTGTTCGGCCTCGGCTTCGGCTTCGGCGGCCCCGCCTTCTTCTGGACGTGGGTGGTGGTCTTCGCCGGTCAGTTCATGGTCGCCCTGAACTTCGCCGAACTCGCGGCGCGCTATCCGATCTCCGGGGCGATCTATCAATGGGCCCGCCGGATGGGCGGCGAGGTGGTCGGCTGGTTCGCCGGCTGGTTCATGATCCTCGCCCAGATGGTCACCGCCTCGGCCGCCGCGATCGCCCTGCAGGTGGTCCTGCCGAACATCTGGAGCGGATTCCAGATCATCGGCGACGACCCGTCGCTGACCTCCTCCTCCGGCGCCGCCAATGCCGTCCTGCTCGGCTCGGTGCTGCTCGTGCTCACCACGATCATCAACAGCATCGGCGTGAACTGGATGTCGCGGATCAACAGCATCGGCGTCACCTGCGAGATCGTCGGTGTCGTCGCCGTGATCGGCATGTTCTTCGCCCACGCCGTCCGCGGCCCGCAGGTCGTCCTCGACACCGGCGTCACCGGGGAGGCCCCCGGCTACGGCTGGGCGTGGATCGTCTCGGGCCTCATGGCCGCGTACGTCATGGTCGGCTTCGGCTCGGCCGGCGAACTCGCCGAGGAGACCCGCAACCCGCGGCGCGTCGCACCCCGCACCATCCGCCTCGCCCTGTCGGTCTCCGCCCTCGGCGGCGGCCTGATGATCCTCGGCGCCCTCATGGCCGCCCCCAGCCTCACCGACGGCCGCCTCGCCGCCGAGGGCCTGCCCTACGTGCTCGGCGCCATCCTGTCCTCACCGTGGGGCACGCTGCTCCTCGTCGACGTCGCCATCGCCGTGTTCATCTGCACCCTCGCCATCCAGACCGCCGCGTCGCGCCTGATCTTCTCGATGGCCCGCGACGAGCGACTGCCCGCATCGAAGATCCTCTCGCACGTCAACGCCCGCACCGGCACTCCCATCGCGCCGGCCGTGCTGATCGGCGTGGTGTGCATCGGCATCCTCGCGGTCAACATGGGCAACAGCGCGATCTTCGCGACCCTGTCGAGCGTGTGCATCGTGCTCATCTACCTCGCGTACCTGATGGTCACCGTGCCTCTGCTGCTGCGCCGGCTGCGCGGTTGGCCGCACGACGGCACGGCGACCGACGCCGACGGCGACCCGCTGTTCTCCCTCGGCCGATGGGGCCTGCCCGTCAACGCCCTCGCCGTCGCGTACGGCCTGCTGATGGTGATCAACCTGTCCTGGCCGCGCGCCGAGATCTTCAACCCGGACGGCACCATGCCGCTGCTGCAGTGGGCCGCACCGCTCACCGTCGCCGCCGTCGTCGCTCTGGGCGCCCTGTGCTTCCCGCGCCGCGCCGCGCACCCGAACCCCGTCACGATCGGAGCCTGAGATGACCGGCGTCCTCGACACCGCCACCACCCACGCCGCCAAGGCGCACGCCCGCGCGCAGGCCGGCACCGTCACCGACGGCATGCCCACCGTGCCCGCCACCGCGTACCCCACCCCGCCCGGCGGCCGCACCGCCGCCATGACCTGGGCGGAGACCGTGCCCGGCGGCCGTTACACCGCCAAGGTCCTCGCCCGCGGCACCCGGCTGCGGCTGCGTGACATCGACGGCGCCGCCTGCGCCCACCTGCTGCTCTTCCGTGCCGACGCCCCGCACGAGCGGCTCAACGTCGCCGACACCGTCAAGGTGCCGTGGCAGGCCTACCTCGGCGTCGGGCACCCGCTGCTGTCGGACCAGGGCCGGGTGCTCGCCACCGTCGTCGCCGACACCTCCGGCCGCCACGACGCCCTGTGCTGCACCACGAACCTCGCCGGGAACACGGCGAAATACGGGGCGGGCAGCCTGCATTCGCACGCCCCCGCCGGGCGGGAGCTGTTCACCGTCGCCGCCGCGAAGCACGGCCTCGCCCCGCGCGACCTGCCGCCGTCCCTGTCGTTCTTCCACGGCGTGCGCGTCGCGGCCGACGGGGCCCTGACCAGCACCGGCACCGCCGGCGCCGGAGCCTGCGTCGAGCTGCTGATCCACCTGCCGGTGATCGCACTCATCGCCAACACCGCCCACCCCCTCGACCCGGCACCCGGGTTCCCCACCACCACCCTCGAGGTGCTCGCCTGGCACGCCCCGCGTGACCTCGACACCCTGCCGAACACGGACCCCGAATACCGGCGCGCCGTCCTCAACACCGAGGACGCCTGGACTGCCGCCACCGGAACGGAGCACTGATCATGACCTCGACCCTCGACCTGCCGGCGCTCGTCCCCGGGACCGTGATCCGCGACGAGATCGCCGGCGCCCGCGGACCGTGGTCGGCCGTCGTCGCCGCCGGCGACGTGCTCACCATCGTCGATCTGCACGGCAACCAGGCCGTCGACACCCTGATCTACGACGCCCACGACACCACCGTCCGCTACAGCGCCGCCGCCACCGTCGCCGCGCAGGGCAACCTGTTCCTCACCGCCGGCTCGGTGCTGCGCGCCGCCGACGGCGAGGAACTGATGACCCTCGTCGCCGACGAGGTCGGCAACCACGACACCGTCGGCGGCGCCTGCTCGCAGGAGTCGAACACCTTGCGCTACGGCCACCACACCAAGCACCAGCACGCCTGCGTCGAGAACTTCCTCGTCGAGGGTGCCCTGTGGGGCCTGGGCAAACGCGACCTGGTGTCCAACATCAACTTCTTCATGAACGTGCCCGTCGACCCCGACGGCACCCTCGGCATCGTCGACGGACTCTCCGCGCCCGGCAAGCGCCTCGCACTGCGCGCCGACCGAGACGTGCTCGTCCTCGTCTCCAACTGCCCGCAGATCAACAATCCGTGCAACGGTTTCGACCCCACCACGGTGCGGATGATCGTCACCCGACCGGAGGCCCGACCGTCATGACCACCAAGATCACCGTCGACCGTCCCGGCATGCTCACCATGGTGCAGGACTATCCGGGCCGCACCGGGTACTGGCAGATCGGGGTCCCGCCCTCCGGCCCGATGGACGACCTGTCGTTCCGACTCGGCAACGCCGCACTCGGCAACCCCGAGGGCGCGGCCGGCCTCGAATCCACCATGGCCGGGCCGGCCCTGCGCTTCACCGACGCCACCGAGGTGTGCGTCACCGGCGCCCCGGCGACCGTGACGGTGAACGGCACGGTGGTCCCGCAGTGGCGTCCCGTCACCGTCCCCGCCGGCGGCGTGCTCGACGTCGGCGCCGTCGCCGGCCCCGGCCTGCGCGTGTACGTACTCGTCGGCGGCGGACTCGACATCCCCGAATTCCTCGGCAGCGCAGCCACCTTCACCCTCGGAAGGTTCGGCGGCCACGAGGGCCGCACCCTCACCGAGGGCGACGTGCTCGTCGTCGGGGAGGTCGCGACCGGCGCGGCCGTCCCGGTGCCGGCCGAACACGTGCCGGCCATGACCGCCCGCTGGGAGATCGCCGTCACCGAGGGCCCGCACGGCGCTCCGGAGTTCTTCACCCGCAGCGACATCGACACGCTCTACGCCACCGACTACGAGGTGCACTTCAACTCCGACCGCACCGGCGTGCGCCTGACCGGGCCGAAGCCGCAGTGGGCACGCACCGACGGCGGGGAGGCCGGCCTGCACCCGTCCAACATCCACGACAACGCGTACTCCGTCGGTGCGCTCGACTTCACCGGTGACACCCCCATCCTCCTCGGGCCGGACGGCCCGAGCCTGGGCGGATTCGTCTGTCCCGTCACCGTCGTCGCCGCGGACCGGTGGAAGCTCGGCCAGCTCGCGCCCGGGCACACGGTGCGGTTCGTGCCCGTCCGCGCCGAGCACGCCGCGTCGCGCCGCGCACTCGGCGTCGCCCGTCGCGCCGGGCTGTCGCTGGTGGTCTCGCCCGGCGGCGACGGCGACGACGGCGTCCTCGCCCGCCGCGACGGCGACACCGCCGTCACCTACCGGCGCAGCGGCGACGACAACGTCCTGGTCGAATACGGTGACATGACGCTCGATCTCGCGCTGCGGGCCCGCGTGCACGCGCTGCACCGGCGGCTCGACACCGAACGCCCCGCGGGCCTGCTCGAACTCACCCCCGGCATCCGGTCGCTCCAGGTCAAGGTCGACCCCGACGTGCTGCCGGTGCCGACGCTGCTCGATCTGCTCGCCGAGGCCGAGGAGCAGCTCCCGGCGAGCGACGAGCTCGTGGTGCCGAGCCGGCGGGTGCGCCTGCCCCTGTCGTGGGACGACCCGGCCACCCGCGAGGCGATCCAGCGGTACATGCACGGGGTGCGGGCGGATGCGCCGTGGTGCCCGTGGAACATCGAGTTCATCCGCCGGATGAACGGCCTCGATTCGGTGAACGACGTGTTCGACACCGTCTTCGCCGCCGACTACATGGTGCTCGGTCTCGGCGACGTGTACCTCGGGGCGCCGGTCGCGACCCCGCTCGACCCGCGGCACCGGCTCGTGACGACCAAGTACAACCCGGCCCGCACGTGGACGCCGGAGAACGCCGTCGGCATCGGCGGGGCGTACCTGTGCATCTACGGCATGGAGGGCCCGGGTGGCTACCAGTTCGTCGGCCGCACGACCCAGGTGTGGAACCACCGCCACCCGCAGGCCGCGGGCCCGTTCGAGGCCGGCACACCGTGGCTGCTGCGCTTCTTCGACCGGATCTCCTGGTATCCCGTCGAACCGGAGGAGCTGATGGACCTGCGCGCCGACCTCGCGGCGGGCCGCGGCGGGGGAGTGGACATCACCGACGGCACGTTCTCCCTGGCCGAGCACCAGCGGTTCCTGGCCGGCAACGCCGCGTCGATCGACGCCTTCCAACAGGTGCAGTCGGTGGCGTTCGCCGCCGAGCGCGCCCGCTGGGAGGCCGCGGGCGCGTAGCACCGGTGTGTCCTTCGGGCTGTTCCTGCCGCCCGAAGGACGCACCGGCGGCGCAGCCGCCTACACGACGGCGTCGGCCTCGATCTCGATGAACAGGCCCTTGTCGATGAGGCTCGAGACCTCGAGGATGGTGGAGGCCGGGCGGATCTCGCCGAACACCTCGCCGTGCACGAGCGCGGCCTCCTCCCATGTCGACATGTCGGTGAGGTACATGCGCGTGCGGATCACGTCCGTCAGCGAGGCGCCGGCCTCGCCGAGCGCGGCCTCGATGGTCTTCAGTGCGGCGCGCGTCTGGTCGGCGAGCGTGTCGCCGGCGCCGGTGGTGCCGGACACGGCGATCTGGTTGCCGATGCGCACGGCGCGGGAGTAGCCGATCCTGGGTTCCCATTCGGAGCCGGACGAGATGTTCACACGGGTCATGGCCCGGAATTCTGTCAGGCCGCCCCCGCCGCCCCGCGCTTGACTGTCTTTAGCACGTATGTTCGACTGGCTGCATGCGGTGGGCGGCACAGACTCTCGACGTCGACGACGGCGCGCTCCCCGGCCTCGAACGGGCCGGGCTCGTCCGCAGCGTCCAGACCCCCGAGTTCGAGGGCATCACCTTCCACGAGGTGCTGTGCAAGAGCGCGCTCAACAAGACCCCCGAGGCGCCGAACCTGCCGTTCCGCTTCACCGTCAACACTTTTCGCGGCTGCTCGCACGCGTGCCGATACTGCTTCGCCCGACCGACCCACGAGTATCTCGACCTCGACGCGGGCCGCGACTTCGACAGCCGGATCGTGGTCAAGACCAACGTCGCGGCCGTGCTGCGCCGCGAACTCGCGCGACGGTCGTGGAAGCGCGAGCACGTCGCCCTGGGCACCAATACCGACCCGTACCAGCGGGCCGAGGGCCGCTACCGGCTGATGCCCGGCGTCATCCGGGCCCTCGCCGAATCCGGCACCCCGTTCTCGATCCTGACCAAGGGCACGCTGCTGCGCCGCGACCTGCCGTTGCTCACCCTCGCCGCCGGGCAGGTCGACGTCGGCGTCGCCGTCTCCCTCGCGATCGGCGAGCCCGACCTGCAGAAGCAGATCGAACCCGGCACCCCGTCGCCCAAGGCACGTCTGGACCTGATCCGGGCCGTCAGCGACGCCGGGCTGCCCTGCCACGTCATGGTCGCCCCGGTCATCCCGTGACTCACCGACTCCACCCGGCACCTCGACGATCTGCTCGGTGCGATCTCGGCGGCGGGGGCGACCGGCGTGACGGTGCTGCCGATGCATCTGCGCGGCGCCACCCGCGGCTGGTTCCTGTCGTGGCTGGGTCAGGAGCACCCCGCCCTGATCCGGCGGTACCGGCAGATCTACGGCCGCGGCGCGTACGTCTCACCGGAGTACAAGACGTGGTTGAAGGACCGCGTCGATCCGCTGGTGTCCCGCTACGGGCTCGGCGCGCGCGTGGCCGAGCACCGGCGCCCGGTCGCAGCGCCGCCGCGGCCGGCAGCCGAGTCGGCGGACCCCACCCTGTTCTGAGCGGCGCTGCGGAACTCGGGACACGACGTCGCCCCCCCGGGGTGAGGCAGGTACCCGCGAGGGCGACACCGGCCGGTCGGTCAGGTGGTTTCCGGGACCACGTCGGCGACGCCGGCGTTCGCGTCCACCGGCGCAGCCGGAGCGGCACTGCGGCGCTGCCGGTACACGCCGACTCCGACGACGACGGCGGCGAGGGCCGAGGACGTCAGCATCTGGCTGCGCGTGCTCTCCAGGGCGATCATGCCGGCGCACAGCGCGACGATCGCCGCGATGGTGAACCAGGTGAGGTACGGGAAGAGCCACATCCTCGGCGACAGCTCCCGGCCCTGGGCCTCGAGCGAGCGGCGCATGCGCAGCTGGGACGCGGCAATGACGAGCCACACGAACAGGGCGATCGCTCCGGAGGAATTGACCAGGAACAGGAACACCGTCTCGGGGTAGAGGTAGTTCAGGCCCACGGTGAGGAAGCCGACCACGGTGGAGACGAGAACCGCGTTGCGGGGCACACCGGACCGCCCGATGGTGGCCAGCGACGGCGGGGCGTCACCGCGGCGCGACAGGGAGAAGATCATGCGGCTGGCGGTGTACAGGCCCGAGTTCAGGCACGAGAGCACCGACGTCAGCACGATGACGTCCATGATGGTGGCGGCCGCCGGGATGCCGAAGGAGTCGATGACCGCCACGTACGGGCTCAACGCCACCGAGGCGTCGTCCCACGGCAGCAGGGTGACGACGACGGCGATCGAGCCGATGTAGAAGATCAGGATCCGCCACACGACCGACCGCACCGCCTTGCGCACCGCCTCGGCCGGGTTGGCGGACTCGCCGGCGGCGATGGTCGCGATCTCGGCTCCGAAGAAGGAGAACACCACGACGAGGACCCCGGCGAGTACGGCACCTGTCCCGTTGGGGAAGAAGCCGCCGTGACCGGTGAGGTTGCTCAGTCCCGGCGCCTCGACGCCGGGCAGAAAGCCGCAGATCGCGAGGACGCCGAGCACGAGGAACGCCACGATCGCCGTGACCTTGATGGCGGCGAACCAGAACTCGAACTCGCCGAACGACTTCACCGACGCGATGTTGGTCAGCGTCAGCACGACCATGAGGACCAGCGCCCACGTCCACTGGGGCACGCCGGGAATCCAGCGGTTCATGATCACCGCACCGGCCGTCGCTTCGATGCCCAGGACGATGATCCAGAACCAGGCGTAGAGCCATCCGATGGAGAACCCGGCCCATCGGCCGATGGCCCGGTCGGCGTACGCCGAGAACGACCCCGTCTGCGGATTCGCCGCCGCCATCTCGCCGAGCATGCGCATGACGAGCACGACGACCACCCCGGCGAGTGCGTAGGCGACCAGCACCCCGGGACCGGTCTCCCGGATCGCAGCGCCCGAGCCGACGAACAAGCCTGCGCCGATGACACCCGCGATCGCGATCATCGACAGGTGCCGCTTCTCGAGCGTGTGCCTCAGCTCGGGCTGATCGCTGTTCGACATGGGAACCCCTTCACAACCAGGTTTGGTATCGAGTGTGATGTACCTCTCGACCGCCTGAGTCTGAGGTTCCCGCTCCGCCGCTGTAATAGACACATCGGCGAGCCGTCGATCCCGACGTTCGACGAAACGGCAGATGCGCGGCGCCGGCCTGGGCTTTTCCGGCGGTCCGAGCGGTCGCGTGGGAGTCGACTTAACGGGAAGTTAACGGGGGTGGTCCGGACAAAGTCGGCATCTCGGTCGCCGCGGCGAGGGCGGACGCCGGGCCGGTCGCGTGGCCGGCCCCGGGCGGACCGGTGCGCGGTTATGCCGGGTCGGTCCGTTCCCGCACGAGGATCCACCGGTTGCTGCCGCCCCGCCTGCGGTAGGACAACTCGTCCAGCGCCGCCAGGGCGATCGCCAGGCCCCGGCCCCGCTCGGCCATGTCCCCGGGCATCCGGACCGTCTCGAGGTCGACGCGCGCGGGCCGGCCGTCGTCGTGGAAGCAGGCCTCGATCCGGTCCGGGGACAGGCGCAGCTCCAGCCGCATCGTGACCGGAGCGCCGTCGCCTGCGTGCTCGACGATGTTGGCGGCGATCTCGGCCACCGCGATCTCGAACGGGAAGCGATCCTCGTCCTCCACCTGCCCCGCGCACATCATCTTCTCGATCAGCGCGTGCACGTCGGTGAGCGTGTCGGCGCCCGTGACGGTCGTCAGGGCCCAAGATCCCGCGCCGGGGTCAGTCGCCATCGAACGCGGCGTCCGCGGAGTCGTACGTGCGCAGCACGCGGTCGAGGCTCGTCAGCGACAGCACGCTGCGCACCTGCGCCGTGGGCGCCGCCAGCCGCAGGTCCCCGCCGGCCTGCCGGGCGGCCTTGAGCCCCGACACCAGCGCCCCGAGCCCCGACGAGTCGATGAACTCGGTGGCGCCGAGGTCGACGACGACGCGGGCGGACCCGCCCTCGACGAGGCCGCGCAGCTGTTCCCGCAGCCGCGGTGCGGCGACCATGTTCAGCCGGCCCTCGGGCCGGACCACCACCACGTCCGAGCCGGTGGTGCGGGTTGCGAAGTGCGTCATCGTCTTCCTTCCATGTCGGGCCCGCGGTAGCGGACCGCCGGTATCACCACACTCAGGATCGCCAGGTCGAACAGCACCCAGAACAGGTTGACGCCGACGCCCAGCACCGAGCTCGCGCCCAGATACAAGCGCACCACGCCCACCACCGACGCGATCACCAGCAGCGCCATGGCCGCGATCTGGTACCGCACCTTGCCCCACGGGAGTGTGGCGCGGCCCTGCCGCGTCTTCGGGGTCACCGCGAAGTCGAGGGGCTTGTGCAGGTACACGTTGCGAAACGCCGTCCAGCACGCCTTGATCCACACCGGGAACAGCGCCAGGCTGTACTGCTGCCCCCGCCAGGTCGGGGTGCCCCGACCGACCACGAAGAACAGCAGCTGGTTCAACAGCAGGAACGGGATGAGCCGGCCGAAGAAGTCCCAGCTGTAGGCCTGCACGGGCAGCACTCCGAAGATCAGGTAGATCACCGGCGCGGCGATGTAGGCGACGGCCGCGAAACCCGCGAGGTAGCTCCACATCGTCGCCCAGTACATCAGCCGCTGCGGGATCGTCAATCCTCGCTGCACGAGCGGATTCTCCCGCAGCATCACCTGGATCGTGCCCTGCGCCCAGCGCAGCCGCTGGGTGAGCATCGTGCCCACGTCCTCCGGCGCGAGACCGTGCGCGAGCACCTCGTGGTGGTAGACCGACTTCCAGCCCACCCCGTGCAGGCGCATCGACGTGGCCATGTCCTCGGTCACCGAGATCGTTGCCAGCGCCAGCGTCGGTTCGGCCTCGTCGTCGCGGCTGACGTCGACGGCGCGGATCATCGTGCGGATCGACTCGAGTGCCCCGAGCGGCGACCACTCGCGGTCTGCGAGGCGCGACAGTGTCGTCTCGTCGAGCAGAACTCCGTCGGCGTCGGACCCGGGGGTGGCGGTCAGGGCGGCGATCGCCTCCAGGTCTGCGCGGATCGATCCGGCGTCCGCGTCGACCACGGCCCGCGCGGCCTCGTCCACGCTCTGCTGGAACCGGTAGGTCACCTCGGCGAGCGGCTGTCCCTGCCGGACGGCCGCGCGGGCCGTGCGCACGGCCACCCGCACCGAATCGAGGGCGGCGAGAACCTCCGGCTGGTTCGCACCGACCTCGGATCGCGCCCGGTCGAGCACCTTGCCGGCCGTGCGCAGCGCCCGCACCACGCCCTCCTCGACGGCACGGACGTAGCCGGTGATGCCCAGCTGCATCAGCGCCTCGCGGCGCAGGATCGCGTTCGAGCCGCAGAAGAAGGCGGCGTTCCAGCCGTCCTTGCCCTGCTGGATCGGGCCGTAGAACAGCGGGGCCTGGCTGCCCAGCGGATCGGAGTCCGGCACGTTGACGAAGTACTGCGGTGTCTGCACCAGGGCCGTCCGCTCATCCTCGAAGTAGCCGAGGGTGCGGTGCAGGATCTCCGGGTCGGGCACCTGGTCGGCATCGAGGACGAGGATGAACTCGCCGTGCGTGTGCAGCAGGGCGTTGTTGAGGTTGCCCGCCTTGGCGTGCCGGGGCTTGTTCGTCCAGCTGGCCGCCCGCGTCATGTACCGGACCCCGAGTTCGGCTGCGGCGCGCTCCAATTCGGGCCGCTCCCCGTCGTCGAGGATCCATGTCTCGTGCGGATACCGGATGCGTGCCGCCGCCTCGGCGGTCCCGATCACCAGGTCGACCGGCTCGTTGTAGGTGGTGATGAAGACGTCGACGGTCAGCCCGTCCGGCGGGACCGGCGGCGCGGCCCGCCGGCGCCACCGCCACATCGTGAGCCCGAACAGCATCGAGTCGATCAGGCTGTACGTCTCGGCGACGACGAGTGGCACCGCGATCCACCACGCGGACCAGTTGACGGAGAACAGCCAGCGCCACACCACGTAGTTCACGCCGAGCAGCACCGTCGCGGTGATCAGGATCCGCAGGCCCGGCGACGGGTAGCGGTCCGCGCCGGCCGCACTCATGCGTCCTCGCAGCGACGGACGGCGACGACGGTGACGTCGTCCATCGGTGGGTTGCCTTCGGCCAGCGCCCGCGCCGCCTCGGTCAGGTCGTGCGGCGTCGCATGGTCGGCCACGAACCGGTACAGGGCCTCCCGGTCGCTGTGCTCGTCGAGCAGGTCGAGCAGCCCGTCGGAGCAGATCACCAGCGTGTCACCGGGTTCGAGGCGCGTGCACTGCGCCTGCCACGACGTGTCGCGGAGCACGCCGACGGGTAGCCCGGTGCCGGCCAGCGGCACCACGGAGCCGTCGCGACGGCGGATCGCGGCCAGGCCGTGCCCGGCGTCGACGTAGTCCACCGACCCGGTGGCGAACTCGACGGCGGCATGGAACACGGTGACGAAGGTGCCGGTGTGTTCGCAGTCGTCCGTGAGGTTCTCGGCGGCGGCGCCGAGCGCGGCGCCCGTGTCCAGGACGCTGCACGCCTCGGCGTGGCTGAACCGCTCCATCACCCGGGACGCGCCGCGGAACGTGGAGCGCACCGCCGAGGACAGGATCGCCGCGCCGAGGCCCTTGCCCATCACGTCGGCGACGGTGACGACCAGCCCGCCGCGCAACCGGTAGTGGTCGTAGAAGTCGCCGCCGACCACGAACGCCGGAATGCACACGGCCTGCACCTCGAATCCGGGCAGCCCGGTCAACGGGCGCGGCAGCAGCTGGGCCTGCATCGCGGCGGCGCGATCGAGTTCGTCGGCGCGCTGCAGTTCCCGCTGCGCCCATTCGGCGAGTTCGGCGAACGCGTCGAGCTGGTCGGGGTCGAGTGTCCGCGGCTCGGTGTCGTAGATGCAGAACGTGCCGACGGGATGACCCGCGGGACCGTACAACGGGTAGCCCGCGTAGAAGCGGACGCCGTCGGCGCCGCCGACACCGGGAATGCCGGCGAACCGGGGGTCGGCGGAGGCGTCCTCCACGATCAGCGTCGGATCGCCGGGATGGTGGTAGGTGCGCGCAATCGTGGTCTTGCACATGCTCTCCTCGCGCGGCACCTGTACGAGGTCGAGCCCCTGGAGGGACTTGAACCAGAGCCGGTCCCGGTCGAGCAGTGCCACACTCGCCATGGGCACCCCGAACACGTGTCGGGCCATGCGGGTGATCTGCTCGAACCGGTCTTCTCGGGGCGTGTCGAGGATCTCCAGCCGTTCGAGGTCGCGGACCCGCTGGTCCTCGAGGTCGTCGGGGAGGTGCGAGGCGTCGGTCGTCATGTCAGCGCTGCCCCCTCTGCAGGGCTTCCGCCAGCGCGGCAGCCGCTTCCGGGGTGCTCGCCAGCCGCCAGTCGGTTTCCTTGTCGTGATCGAACCAGACGAACGCCGCCACATCCGTCCGGTCGTCGAGGAAGGAGATCAGGTCGCCGACCCAGTCCGGCTTCGACCCGCCGACGTCGGTGCTGCCCACCTCGGTGACCACGATCGGCTTGCCCGGCGCGATCCGGCCGAGCTCGTCGAGGGTCTCCTCGAACAGCTCCCGCGGCGACGTCCAGCGGCTCCACGGCTGCGTGGCGCCCCAGTTGTATCCGTCGGCCCCAACCACGTCGACATACTCCGCCCCCGGGTACAGGTCCGCGATCATGCTGCTGCCCTCGAACGAGACGTTCGGAGCCCACACCCATTTCACGTTGGCCACCCCTTTCGACGCGAACAACTCGTGCACGTGACGCCACGCGGCGACGTAGACGTGCGGCGGTGTCCCCCCGGCCGGACTCCAGGGGTACCAGGTCCCGTTCGGCTCGTGCGCGAAACGCAGGTAGACGGTCGAACCCCACGCGGCGAGCTCGTCGGCCCAGCGGTAGAGGTAGTCGTCGTGCACGCCCGCGGCGATCGACGCCATCGTGAACTCGCCGCGCTCGTACCGCCCGTCGCCGAGCCAGCGCCACGGCTCCCACGTGACGATCGGGTCGGCGCCCAGCCGCCGCACGGCGGCGAGCCCCGCGACGGGCGGCGGCGAGGCGAAGTCGGAGAACGACAGCACCACGGTCGGGGGAGTGCCCGCGATCTCGGCGACCCGTTCGAACTCGTCGACGGCGGTCGGGCCGCCGGGCGTGCTCACGCCGAATCGCAGGCACGCGCCGACCGGCTCGTGCAGCGGCGTGATCGCGGCGCCGCAGTCGATCGCCGGCGCGCATCCCACGGCGGTCGACACCGCGACGGCGAGGCCCGCCGCGACCGCCGCCGGGCGAGGATGTCCGTTTCTCACCGCTCCACCCTCGCATCCCGGACGAACCGTCGCCGGGTTTGTGACGGTTCGTCCGGGATGCGAGCGGGTCTATGCCGGACGTCCGGGTCCGTGCAGCGGTGTGCCGCAGGGTGCAACACGATGCAACGCTGGCCGCACCCACCTGCCGTGCGGTGTGCTCTGTATCACAACAGTTCAGGACGAGGAGCACGCAATGACCGACACACTGACCCCACCCGACGCCGCGATCACCGGACCGCAGCAGAGGGTCGACGCGTGGCTGGCCGACTTCGAGGCCGCCCTCGCCGCGCGCGACGTCGAGGCCGCCGCGGGCATGTTCGCCACCGACAGCTTCTGGCGCGACCTGGTCGCCTTCACCTGGAACCTCAAGACCGTCGAGGGCCGGGAAGGTGTCGGCGACATGCTCCGTGCGCGGCTGCACGACGCCGACCCCAGCGGGTTCCGCACCACCGAGCCCCCCACCGAGGACGGCGGCGTCGTCAGCGCCTGGATCGCGTTCGAGACCGCTGTGGGCCGCGGCGTCGGGCACCTGCGGCTGAAGGACGAGGGTGCCTGGACCCTGCTCACCACGATGCAGGAGCTGAAGGGGCACGAGGAGAGCAAGGGTGTCCGCCGGCCCAAGGGCGTGCAGCACGGCGCCGACCGCAACCGCGTCACCTGGTCCGAGAAGCGCGAGGCCGAGGAGCGCGAACTCGGCTACACCACCCAGCCGTACGTCGTGATCGTCGGCGGCGGCCAGGGCGGCATCGCCCTGGGCGCCCGCCTGCGCCAGCTCGGCGTGCCCGCGCTCGTGCTCGACAAGCACGACCGGCCCGGCGACCAGTGGCGCGGCCGCTACAAGTCGCTGTGCCTGCACGATCCCGTCTGGTACGACCACCTGCCGTACATGCCGTTCCCCGAGAACTGGCCGGTGTTCGCGCCCAAGGACAAGATCGGTGACTGGCTCGAGATGTACACCAAGGTCATGGAGGTGCCCTACTGGTCCAAGACCACGTGCACCTCGGCGTCCTACGACGAGGCGACCGGCGAGTGGACCGTGAACGTGGTCCGCGACGGCGAACCCGTCGTGCTGAGGCCGAAGCAGCTGGTGCTCGCCACCGGCATGTCCGGCAAGCCCAACATCCCGACCTTCCCCGGCATGGACCGGTTCCGCGGGGACCAGCACCACTCCAGCCAGCATCCCGGGCCGGACGCGTATGCGGGCAAGAAGGCCGTGGTGATCGGCGCGAACAACTCGGCGCACGACATCTGCGCCGCGCTGTGGGAGGTCGGCGCCGACGTGACGATGGTGCAGCGCTCGTCCACGCACATCGTCAAATCCGACTCATTGATGGACCTCGGCCTCGGCGACCTGTACTCCGAGCGGGCCCTGGCCGCGGGGATGACGACGGCCAAGGCCGACCTGACGTTCGCGTCGCTGCCGTACCGGATCATGCACGAGTTCCAGATTCCCGTCTACAACGCGATCCGGGAGCGCGACGCCGACTTCTACGCCCGGCTCGAGAAGGCCGGGTTCATGCTCGACTTCGGGGACGACGGCTCCGGGTTGTTCATGAAGTACCTGCGCCGCGGGTCCGGCTACTACATCGACGTCGGTGCCGCCGAACTCGTCGCCGACGGCGAGATCAAGCTGGCCCACGGCGGCGTCCGCGAACTCACCGAGAACAGCGTGATCCTCGAGGACGGCACCGAGCTCGAGGCCGACCTGGTGGTCTACGCGACCGGCTACGGCTCGATGAACGGGTGGGCGGCGGACCTGATCGGCCAGGACGTCGCCGACAAGGTCGGCAAGTGCTGGGGCCTGGGGTCGGACACCACCAAGGACCCCGGCCCGTGGGAGGGCGAGCAGCGCAACATGTGGAAGCCCACCCGGCAGGAGGGCCTGTGGTTCCACGGCGGCAACCTGCACCAGTCGCGGCACTACTCGCTGTACCTGGCGTTGCAGCTCAAGGCCCGGCACGAGGGGATCCCGACGCCGGTGTACGGGCTTCAGGAGGTCCACCACCTGAGCTGATCCGGGAAAGCGACGAGCCGCCGGCGCGCACGACGCGCCGGCGGCTCGGCGTGCCGAGACTGTGGGCGGGTGGCGTGCCGGACCTGGTGCCGGGTCAGGCTGCCGGGTCAGGCGTAGTGCCGCAGGACGAACTCGGTCAGACCCTTGCGGATCGTCTTCACCGCGTGCTTCTGGCCCTGCTTGAGCATGAAGCCCGGCACCGGGATCTTCGGGTCGGTGGACATCGTCACCCGCACGCGCGTCCCGCGCTCGGTGCGGGTCAGGCGGTACTCGCCGTCCTGGGAGTGCTGCATCTCGCTCTCGATCAGCGTCCACGAGGTGGACTCCTCGGTCCACTCGTGCTCGATCACCTGCGTGTCCGAGATGCCGAACAGTGCGAGCGTCATGCGCACGACGCGGGGCCGGCCGTCGTCGTGCCGCGATTCGACCTGCACGTCCTTGTGGGAGGACGACCACTCCGGGATGCGCTCGATGTCGGTCAACGCGCGCATCACCTGCTCGGGCGTCGCCTCGATCTCGAACTCGTCTGACACCGATGCGGCCATATGTGTTCCCACTCCCTGGTCGATTCCCATCTCGGTGGTCCGGGTACCCGCCTCGCGGACCCCCGACACGTGTTCCGACGAACGAGGCCCCCGGATCGCTCCCGATAGTGACATAGATCACAAAGCCGCCGTACTCTGGTCCAATGAGGCACGTGACGACCGGACCCCGGGACCTGCAGGTCGCCGTGGGCGACACCATCGAACTGCACCTGCCGGAGAACACCTCCCGCGACTACACCTGGTGCCCGACCCACATCGGCAAGGGTCTCCTGCTCAGCGACGTGCGATTCGTACCGTCCCGGAATCCGCTCCCCGGCGCCGGCAGCGAACGCATCCTCTACCTGCGCGCCAAGCGGCCCGGCACCTGGCCGGTGTCGCTCCAGTTGCAGCGGGCCGAGCACATGTCGGCGGACGAGCGGAGCATGACCGTCACCGTGACCTGACGGACCACTGCTCGTCGCCCCCGGCCGGTTGCGGTTCGCCCAGGCTCCGGCAGTGCGCCAGGTAGCGCCGTGCCCAGTAGTGCACCGGCCGATGGTCGCCGGCCGCGGTGAGTCGAGCCAGCGCCCGGGTGCGGTCCACCAGCTGCTCGTGCAGGACCCGTTCCAGCACCGCCACCCGGCGCCCGTCGCCGGACGTCGCAATCTGCTCCACGCAGCGACTCAGGCGCGCGGCCCGCGCCGACGGGCGCTCGGCCGGCGCGCCGCCATCCTGGAGGGCCTGCTCCAGAGCGTCCCGGTAGCCGAGCGCGTGCTCCAGATCGTCCGCGATCTCCCGCAGGCGCACCGGGTCGGCCGTGCGCTCCCGGCGCGCCGCCAAGATCTGGATCTGCGTCTGCGTCAACTGCAGCACCGCCCGGAGGTGGACGGTCAACGTGCTCTCGTGCATGGTTCTTCCTCGCTCGACCGGGCTGTCACGGTCGAGTACACCCGCATCCTCTTAGAGTATGTCTCATTTGGCCAGTTTCTTGAAGCAGGTCAGCGCAGCAGCGAGTTGGAGAAAGGCAGCGAAGTGCTCACCGTGACGTTCGTAGCGCATCGTCAGCCGGCGGTAGCCGCTCAGCCACGCCAGGGTGCGTTCGATCTTCCACCGGTACCGCCCGAGACGCTCGCTGCTGTCGACGCCACGGCGAGCGATCCGCGGGACGATGCCCCGCTGACGCAGCCACCGACGGTGCACGGGGTAGTCGTAGCCCTTGTCCGCCCGCAACCGGCCGGGTCGCCGGCGCCGCGGACCACGACGCGACCGGACCGCCGGGATCGCGGCCACCATGGGCTGCAGCATGACACTGTCGTGGGTGTTCGCCGAGGTCACCGCGGTGACGAGTGGGATCCCGTCGGCGTCGGTGAGGATGTGGATCTTCGAGCCGTTCTTGCCCCGGTCGACCGGGCTGGGACCGGTCAGAGAGCCCCCCTTTTCGCCCGGACGTGCGCGGCGTCCAGGATCGCCGCGGACCAGTCCAGGTCCCCGCCGGCGCCGAGTCGGTCGAGGATTTGGCGGTGCAGCTCGTCGAACACCCCGGCCTTTGCCCAGGCCGCGAAGCGGCGGTGCGCGGTCGGGACGCTGACCCCGAACGACGGTGGCAGGTGCCGCCAGGCGCAGCCACTGGTGAGCACGTAGACGACGGCGGTGAACACCGCCCGATCATCGAGCGCCGCCCGGCCGCCGCCCTGCGGCCTCGGCGAGAACCGAGGCAGCAGCGGTTCGACGATCTCCCACAACGCATCCGGCACCAACCGAGTAGACAACGCATCGACCACGCCATGCATCATGCCGTACACAGGATCCGACCCATACAAGACACGCTCTTAGCGATGGCTTAGCGCCGATCGACCTCGATCGGGCGGGTCCACCAGTTCGCGGAGGCTACGCTGAAACCCGGTCGTTCCGGTCGCACAGGAGGCGAACGTCATGGCAGGACGCATCGTGCACTTCGAGCTCCCCTACGACGACGGTGACCGCGCCCGGTCCTTCTATCGCGACGCATTCGGATGGTCGCTCGCGGACGTCCCCGGCATGGACTACACCCTCGTCACCACCGGTCCCGTCGACGAGACCGGCACCTCCACCGAACCCGGGTACATCAACGGGGGCATGTTCCGACGCGACGAGTTGAAGAGTCCCGTCGTGACCGTCGACGTCGAGGACATCGACGCCGCGCTGCAGAGGATCGAATCCCTCGGCGGGAAGACGGTGACGGGGCGAATGCCCGTCGGCGACATGGGATTCGCAGCGTACTTCGCCGACACCGAGGGCAACGTGATCGGGCTGTGGGAGTCCAGGCGCGACTCGTAACGACACTCGGAGGTCGTCGCTTTCGAGGACTTCCCATAACTCGAGTCACTTTCCATGACTCGGGAGAAATAGACTTGCTGCTCAGTGTGCAGGGCGCCGGCAGTTTCGCCGAAGGCAGCCCGCTGCAGCTGAAGTTGCGCGATCTCGAGACCGGCTCGCGTCACGCAGTGGTCAACCCGTCCATCAGTGCGGAGGCGTACGGACGAGCGCTGCTCGACATCGATGAGCAGGTCACCCCGCTGATCTGACGAAACGCTCCATGGCCCGCCCGAGATCGACGAACTCCGTCCTCAATCGATGGACAGGACCAGCTTGCCGAAGTGGGCACGGCTTTCGATGCGTTCGTGGGCAGCCCGGACATCGGTCAGAGGACGTACGGAGTCGATCACCGGGCGGAGGCGATGGGCATCGAACAGCGAGAGCATCCGGCCGAACTCGTCTCGGGTGCCGAGAGTCGATCCGAGGATGGTGTGCTGCCCGAAGTAGAGGGAAGGGATGTCGATGTTCCCGACTGTGCCTGCGGTGGCCCCGAAGACGACGACACGGCCGCCGGGTTTGAGGCAGTAAAGGGACTGGTCGAGGTTGGCGCCGACACCGTCGACGACGACATCGACGCCACCTGTCGCGTCGATGATCTGCCGGGGCCAGTTCGGGTCGGTGTAGAGCACTCCGTCGGTGGCACCGAGCTCGCGAACCCGCTCGATCTTGTCCGTACTCGAGGAGGTGACCAGCACGGTGGCGCCGAGGGTGGCGGCGATCATGATCGAGAAGGTGGACACGCCGCTGCCGGCGCCGAGGACGAGAACGGTGTCGCCGGGGCGCAGGCCGGCCCGGGTAACGATCGCGCGATATGCGGTCAGCGCACCGACCGGCAGCGCCGCGGCTTCCTCCCAGCCGAGGTGGCGAGGTTTGGGGAAGAGGTTGGCGGCAGGTACGCAGACGAGTTCGGCGTAGGTGCCGTCGGTGTCGTCACCGAGGATCGAGAACTGTGCCGATGGGGCAGCGGGGTTGTCGCCCCAGTTCAAGCCGGGATAGATGAGCACTTCTTCACCGGTGTCGCGCCGGATTCCGGCACCGTCGATGCCGAGGATGCGAGGAAGCGGGAATCCGCGGCCGGAGCGGCGGACAAGGATGTCGTGCCAATTGACGGCACTGGCTTTGAGCTCGACGACGGCATGGTCCGGGCTGGGGGTGGGATCGGCCACGGTTTCGAGGACGAGTTGCTCGGGACCGCCCCACTGATGGACAACTGCTGCCTGCACGTAATGGCTCCTTCTGGAGGGCTGGATGGAGTCAGCGCTGATTGTGGACAGCGATAAGTTCCTGGGCGCGCGAAAGGTCTTTGCCTGCAAGAGCTTCGACGATATCGGAATGTAGCACCAAGCGTTCGGCGAGCACCTCGGCCAGGGTCCGACCGTCGACAGGGTCGGCTGAAACAGTATGCGAGGCAAGCACGTCGAGCAGGCTGAGATAGACCGATCGAAGTACCCGGCTGGGGCTGGTGCGTGCGATGGCGGCGTGCAGATCCCAATTCGCGCGCAGGAAGGTCAGCACGTCCTCGGTCTCGACCGATCGGCTCATTTCGTCGAGTGCTTGACGCATCCGGGCGATGTCGGCGCGGCCGGCGAACTGGATGGCGTCGTCGATCAACAGTGGATCCAGTGCGCTGCGGATCCGTACCGCGTCGTCGACGGAGGTTTCCGTTCGATCGAGGGCCAGAATGGCGTTGCCGATCCGTACGGCAGGTGTGGGCTCTGCGGCAAACAGGCCTCCGCCCGGACCTGATCGGACGGTGATCAGGCCCCGGGCCTGCAGCAAACGCAGGGCCTCGTTGAAGGTTCCTTTCGAAACCCCGCAGCGCTCTTGTAGTTCCTGCTTGGTGCCGAGGCGCGCGCCGGGCTCGGCGCTCTCGGCGAGACGGCCTATCGCGAGGGCGGCCTGCTCCGGCCGGGTCAGTGACCCTCGTACCTGCAGGTCCGGCTGTGGAGTGGTCATGCCCTCTACCTGCTCTTTCGTACTCGATCGCAATTCATCATGCCCGATTCTCTCAGGCCTCTTGACATGAGACTCAGATCACGTCACAGTATTAAGCATATTCAACATGCTCAATTGGTGCGAGGGTGATCCGCACCATTCCCCTTCCAAACGAGAGGACCTCGGCAATGCAGCCTGAACTGCACGATGTGGTCGTGGTCGGAGCCGGTCCGGTGGGCTTGGCCGTCGGACGGCTGCTGGGCCTGCAAGGTCACGACGTGGTGATCCTCGAGCGCTGGCCCGAGCCCTACGGTTTGCCCCGGGCCGTGGTCTTCGACGACGAGATCGGACGCGCCTTCCAGTCCATGGGACTGAGCGACGAGGTCAAGGCCATCTCCGAGCCGGTGCACGACTCGTACGAGTGGCGCAACGCCCAAGGCCGGACACTGGTGAAGATCCCGTGGGAGCTCGACCGCCCGTGCGGCTGGGGTACGTCCTTCTTCTCCCAGCCCGAGCTCGAACAGGTGCTCGCCGACGCGGTGACCGCCATGCCCAATGTGCGGCTGCGGCGCGGCGCCGAGGTGGTACAGATCCACGAAACCGACGACGACGTGCTGGTGACCTACACCAGCGCGGTGACCAAGCAACGCCGGATCCGTGCCCGATACGTGGTGGGATGCGACGGGGCGAACAGCTTCGTCCGCCAGCGCATGGGTGTCTCCATGGTCGATCGGGGATTCTTCTTCGACTGGCTGGTCGTGGACACGAAGCCTCACGACGAAGCCGACTGGGCACCGCCGGGCTGGGACGACGTAGACCCGGTGCCGCAGAACTGGCAGATGTGCGATCCGGCGCGACCCACCACCGTGGTGTCCGGCGGACCGGGACGGCGACGCTGGGAGTTCATGCGACTGCCGGGGGAAACACGCGACTCCCTCAACGACCCCGCCAAGGCGTGGGAGTTGCTCGCAGCCTGGGGGCGAACCCCGGAGAACACCGATCTCGAGCGGCACGCGGTCTACACCTTCGGTGCCCGGTGGGCCGACGCATGGAACAAGGGCCGACTGATCCTGGCCGGCGATGCCGCCCACCAGATGCCTCCGTTCGCCGGCCAGGGCATGTGCTCCGGCATGCGCGATGCGGCGAACCTGTCGTGGAAGCTCGACCGTGTTCTGAGCGGCCGGGGTTGCGTCCATCAGGATGGTGTACGAGCCGGATCGGATCCCGATGACCGGCGTGTCGTAACCGAACGAAAGACGGTCACCGCGTGATTCTTCGAGAGAGCTACCAACTCGACTCGACGAAAGAG
>NZ_JAALEG010000089.1 GCF_011058165.1 Rhodococcus aetherivorans | reverse complement strand
GCTGCGATGGGGGCGAGGGCGGGGTCGGCACGGCGGGTGCGGACCGCGGCGAATTCGGCGACGAACAGCACCAGGGCCAACAGGTAGACGGCGAAGGCGGCCTCGAAGCTCAGGTCGGAGTAGCGAGCGAAGGTGTCGTCGATCGGCATGGCTCTAGCGGTCCTCTTTCGCAGCAGGCGATGCCCCGGGGTCCAGGCGTCGGCAGATGTCGGTGAACTCCGGCCCCCAGCCGGCGTGGTCGGTGCGGGCCAGACCGCCGAGTTCGACGGCGGTACCGCCCCCGGCAGGGCGCAGCCGCACCCAGATCCGGCGGCGTTTGATCACCAGTGAGGCCACCAACCCGCCCATCATGGTGATCGCGAACACCAGCACCCAGTTTTGGGCAGGGTCGTGGGAGACCTGCAGATAGGCGAATTCCTCGGCGCCGTCGAACCGGACGGTGGTGCCGTCGGCGAGGGTGGTGTGTTCTCCGGGTCGCAGGTTGACCCGGGCCTGTTTGACCAGTCGGCCTTGGTTGATCATCTCGGCATTGAGCGAAAAGATCGACTGGGGAATGCCGGTGTCGAGCCCGGTATCGCCTTTGTAGATGTCGACGGCCACCGCCGGATCGCGCAGGTCGGGGAACACCGAAGTGAGCAAGGTGCCGTTGAAGGCTGCCGTGGGAGCGAACAATCCTTCGATTGCGATCTGGTTGCGGCGACGCTCGTCCGGATCCGGATAGGTGCCGCCGGGCGGATCGAACCGCATGGCCCCGCTGCTGAGGAACGTGGTGGCATCCTCGGGGGCGAACTGCAGTGTCTCGGTGCGTTGTTGCCCGTCGGGGAAGGTCACGGTGAACCGGGGGGCGTAACCGTGACCGGTGAGATACACCCGTTCGTCGCCCAGACGCAGCGGCTCGTTGACCCGCACTTGGTACCGCTGCCAGCGGTCGGTGCCGATGTCCGTGCCGGTCTGGTAGGACAGCGTGGAGGTAAACATTTCGGCTTGCCCGTTGTCGAGGTAGTCGGCAGAAAAATCCTCGACCTTGAGGCAGAACGGCTCGAGTCCGGTGCCGTCGGTGGCGGCTCCGGCGCGGAACGAGTCGTACACCGCCGGGGAGGTGTTGCACAATCCCGGCCCGCCGTCGGCGATGACGATCACCGACCCCTCGTAGCCGAACAGCCGACCGGTGGCCACCGCCACCAGCAGCCCGACCAGTGAGAAGTGGAAGACCAGGTTGCCGGCTTCGCGCAGATACCCCTTTTCCGCGGACACCGCCTGTACCGGGCCGGGCTCGGTCCGGGTGGTCAGACGCCAGCCTCGCAGCAGGTCGAGGACTCGGTCGAGGGCCTGGTCGGTGGGCTCGGGAAGCAACCCCTGATGATGGTGCGGCAGGCGCGAGAGATTGCGCGGGACCGGCACCGGGGCGCTGCGCACAGCGCGCAGATGCTCACGCAGCCGGGGAATCAGACAGCCCACGAGCGAGACCATCAACAGCACATAGACGGCGGTGAACCAGAAGCTGGCGAACACGTCGAACAACTCGAGCCGATCGAAGATCGGGCCGAGAATCGGCCGGGCGGCGATGTACTCGTCGACCTTGCCGGCGTTGAGGCTGCGTTGCGGCAGCAGCGCCCCGGGGACCGCAGCCAGGGCGAGCAGGAACAGTAGCACCAGGGCGGTGCGCATCGAAGTGAGCTGACGCCACAGGTTGCGTGCAGTGGCGACAGCTCGGCGCAGCGGTGATGGTTCCGGCGGCGGTGATGGCTTCGAGGCCGGAGCGCGGTCGGTGACGGTCATATCGGCAGCACCGTCCCGGTGACGAACTCGTCGCGGATCCACGCGATGAAGACCTCCCAGACTCCGGTCACCAGCGCGGTTCCCACTGCCAGGAGCAGCACGCCGCCGACGATCTGGATGTGACGGGAGTGTCGGCGCAGCCACCCGACTCCGCGCAGGGCCGAGGTGGATCCGAAGGCCAGGGCCACGAACGGCAGGCCCAACCCGAGGCAATAGGCGACGATCAGCACCACCCCGCGGGCGGCGGTGGTGCCTTCGGTACCCGCGGCCACGGACAGCACCCCGGCCAGCGTCGGTCCCAGGCACGGGGTCCATCCCAGCGCGAACACCCCGCCCAACAGCGGGGCGCCGGCGAGGGAGGAGATGCGCCGGGGCGCGAAGCGGGTGTCCTTCTGCAAGACCGGGATCAGCCCGAGAAACGCCAGGGCCATGACGATGGTGACCACTCCGCCGAGGCGTTGGAGCAGCTCCTGATTGAGCCGCAACGCCCCGATCACCCCGAACACCGAGACCGTGGCCAGCACGAACACCACGGTGAATCCTGCGACGAACAATGCCGCGGCTCCGGTGACCCGCCACCGTCCTGGAGCGTGTACCCCGGCGGTGCGTACCTCGGCGGTGAGCGGTGGAGCGTCGGCACCGGAGACGCCGGCCAGATATGACAGGTAGCCCGGCACCAAGGGCACCACACACGGGGAGGCGAAGGAGATCAGTCCGGCCAGTAAACAGGCGCCCACCGCCAAGAGCAGCGGCCCGGTCGCGGCTGCCGTCTGGAAACTCGAGCCGACTCCTTGCGCGAGCACGGTCACCGTCACTGTTCGGCCGCCACTCGTTCGACGACCGGTTGCAAATCCTCGGTCAGCAGAGCCCGCAGAAACACCGCCGCGACGCGGTGCCGCCGGTCGAGGACGAGTGTGGACGGGATGACGCTGGTGGGAAAGGCGCCACCGAGGGCGGTCAGGGTGCGCATCGGGGGGTCGTAGATCGACGGGTAGGAGACATTGTTGTCGATGACGAAGTCTTGGGCCTTGTCGCGCTGGGGGTCGCGGACGTTGATGCCGAGAAACTGCACCCCCAGCGCCCGAGTGGCCTCGTAGGCGCGTTCGAGGTCGTCGGCCTCGCTGCGGCACGGGGCGCACCACTGACCCCACAGGTTGAGCACGACCACCTGTCCGGCGTAGTCGGCCAGGTCGACCGTGGCCCCGTCGGTCATCAGATCCGGGCCGGCCAGCGCCCCCAGTTGTCCGCGCTCGGCCGGCGGATCGTAGAAGATGTCGGTCTGGCCGCCGGGAGCGACGAAGTCGAAGGTGCCGCCCTGGGCGACGGCGTCGGTGCCGGTGCCGCAGGCGCCGACCCCCAGTACCGCCACAAGAGCCAGCACCAGCACCTGCCACGATCGTCGACGAGGCGCTCGCTGTACCGGCGGCCTCACCCGAACCCGGCCGCCGCGCAACGCATCGGCTGGCCGGTCCGCGGACGTGGCTGCGCACACGAGGCCGGCAGCCGACTCCGTGTGCTGCCCCGTTCTCACCGACGGTCCCGTCCGCCGGTCGATCCCGAGGGGGCACTGCGCTGTCGTGTCGGCGGCTCGAGGTGCGTCGTGATCACGGCGTCGTCTTCCTGTCACGGCCCACATCGCCCTGCACACGCAGGGTCGCGGAACGCAATCGACCCTGCGATCCGGGGACGTGTGGACCTTCGGTGTTGTCGTCCGGCCCAAATACTACTTCACATAGTATTTATGTCGAGCAATGGGTCGGCGGCACATCCATCACGGCGTACGTCCCGGGCCTCCAGCGTCGATGTCCGCGCAGCGGGCGAAGGGTGCTGGCTCCTGCCACCGATGGAAACCCCAGCTCACCGCACTGACATCCCGGCGGGACTCTCTCCGCGGCCACTGACATTCTCGTGACGAGAGCCCCTGACATGCACTGACGAATCCCCAGGTCGCAACCACTGAAATTCTCGTGCAGAGTCTCACTTGCCTCGGATGCTGGACAAAGCCTCAGGTCCGATGGCACAGGACAAGTGTCCTTTGCCATTCGATCCGAGGTACGAATGGGTCGCTGACCAGCGGTGCCTCAACAATGTGGCACAGCGGCGCCGCGGCGTTTCTGCCCACATTGTTGAGGCAAAGGGACGTCGAGCATGCGGGGTTGTCGACGAGAACGTGGCAGGTAGAGCGCCTCAACTTGGTGGCAGAAACCCTGCCTTTGCCTCAGGTGCGGTGGCACTGCCTCAGGTCTGATGGCACAGGACAGAGAACCAGAAGATCCGGATAAATACGGCAAAACGGTCACCTGGGGGTTTGTCACTCCCGGTTTGTGCGGTGTCGGCAACGTAAATTCCCATTTACGCAGCAATCTGCGCGAACCCCGTGGTGAGCGTGTTTTCGGGCGCCGGGACGGTTGTCCTTGTCCACGTTGTCGGTGCGATGTCCGAGATAGGTGTCGCATCCGGAAGGCGTCGTCCGAGATAGTTGTCGCACGCTGTGCGACATGTCGGTTCCCGATCGACGTGGCGGATTCCCAGGAGAAGTGGCGGATCGGTGGCGGGTTCCGACCTGAAGTGGCGAAGATGTTCCGGTGTTGACTGCTTCCGAGCTCCGAGACGATGCGAGTGCCCGGGGTGATTGCTGGGTCGAGGTGGAGTTCGTGACGGTCTCCGGTGACCGGCGGAGGCTGCCGTGGCAGTCGTTTCCACAGGTCGCTGCGCAGATCGGGGGTCCGGTGCGGTCGTTCTCGTCGTACCGGGGGCAGAAGAACTTCCCCGGGTGGTACTGGTCGGCGACGCTGGGCCGACGGGTCGGGTTCGAGTCGTGGGTGGAGCGGGATCATCTGGTGGCGTTGGATTTCGACCCGACCGTGTCGGATGTGGTGTCGCAGCCGTTCACACTGCTGTGGGATGCCGGCACGCGCCGGAGGCGGCGGCACACCCCGGACTTCCTGGTCCGGCTCGACCATGGGCGCACCCTGGTGCTGGATTCACGGCCGTCCGAGCGGATCAAGGACCGGGATCGGGAAGCGTTTGCGGCGACGGCACGGGCCTGCGGCGATGTCGGCTGGGAGTACGCGGTGTGGGACCGGCTGGACCCGGTGCTGGCGGCGAACCACCGTTGGTTGGGCGGCTACCGGCATCCCCGCTGTTTCGACGAGCCGACGGCACGGGACCTGCTGCGGGTGTTCGCATGCCCGCAGCCGCTGCTCGACGGCGCGGAGGCGGCCGGGGATCCGCTGGGCACCTTGCCGGTGCTCTATCACTTGATGTGGCGGCGTTGGCTGCTCGCGGATCTGTCGCTGGTGTTGTCACATCGGACGGTGGTGCGGGTGTCGCCGCACGTGGCGGATCTGGCGAGTGCCTGGTCGGTGTCCGAGCAGGGGTGGTGATGAGGTCGCCACGTCCAGTGGTGTCGGTCGGCGACCGGGTCGTGTTCGAGGGCACGGCGCACGCGGTCGTCGCGCTCTCGGGTACCAAGATCCGCTTGTTGTCCGAGGCGGGCGAATCGAGCGTGGTGGCGTTGTCGTTCCTGCTGGCAGCGGAGGACTTCGAACTGGTCGGTGCGGCTCCGGCACCGACGATCGAGCCGAGCAACTTGCTCGCATCGCTGCCGGAGAAGGTGCTGGAGGCGGCCAGGGACTGGGAACGTCACGTGATCGAGGTCGAGACGGGTCTGCTTCCGGACACTCCGGAGGATGCGCAGCCGCGGCCGGGGTACGACCCGACGGTGTTCTCGCTGAAGTCGAGGGAGACGCGAAAGGCCGCGGAGCTGACCGCGGCCGGCCGCCAGACCAGCGCCCGCACGGTGCAGCGGATGCGGCAGCGCTACCGCGAGCAGGGGTTGTGGGGGCTGGTCGACACCCGCTACACCAGGACGGCCGCGCCGACCGGGCAGGTCGACCCGCGGGTGATTGCCGCGGCGACGGCGGTGATCGACGCCCAGACCGGCACGTCGACGGGCACGAAATCGCGGGTCATCGCGAGGGTGAAGCAGATGCTCGACGACGAACACGGGCCCGGGGTGGTGCCGATGCCGTCGAAGACGACGTTCTACCGGCTGCTGGACGTGCTGGCCCAGGGCCGGCACACGTTCGGTTCGGCGCTCACCCGCCGGTCGGCGGCGCACAGGCCCGACAAGGTCTACACCCCGGCCACCGCCGCGCGGCCGGGGGAGCTGGTGCATCTGGACACCACCCCGATCGATGTGATGGCGGTGATGGACAACGGGGTGATCGGTCGCGCCGAGCTCGTGCTGGCCGTCGATATCGCCACCCGCACCATCGGCGCGGGAGTGCTCCGGCCGGTCGGCGCGAAAGCCGTCGACGCTGCGCTGATGCTGGCGCGGATGAGCGTTCCCGAGCCGATGCGGCCGGGCTGGGACCACGCGCTGGCGCTGGCGGCGTCGCGGATCCCGTATCGGCGGCTGGTGACACTGGACGCGCGGATGGCGATGGCGGCCGCCAAACCGGTGATCGTCCCGGACACCGTCGTGATCGACCACGGCAAGGTGTTCATGTCGGAGGTGTTCGCCCGCGCCGCGGACACCTTGGGCATCTCGGTGCAGCCCGCGCACGTGCTGACCCCGACCGACAAGGCCATCGTCGAACGCACCTTCTCCTCGATCAATACCCTGTTCTGCCAGCATGTTTCCGGCTACACCGGCCGCGACGTCACCCGCCGCGGCACCGACGTCGACGAGCGCGCCGTCTGGTCGCTGGCGGATCTGCAGGAGTTGTTCGACGAATGGGTGCTGGCCGGTTGGCAGACCCGCCCGCACGAGGGGCTGCGGCACCCCTTCAGCCCCACCGAGAACGCGTCACCGAACGATGTCTACGCGGCGCTGATCGCCGCGGCCGGGTATGTCCCGGTCACCTTGACCGGCGAGGACTATGTCGAGTTGTTGCCGGCGCAATGGCGCGCCATCGGCGATGCCGGTGTTCAGATCGACTACCGCACCTACAACAGCAGCGAGCTGCGCGGTTTCGCCGGGGAATCCTCGGGCATCGTCACCAAGGGCGGCCGCTGGGAGGTCCATTACGACCCCTACGACGTCTCGCGGGTCTGGGTCCGGAACCACCGCGGCCGCGGCTGGATCACCGTCCCGTGGACGCACCGGAACATCGTGCGGCAGCCGTTCGCCGATTTCACCTGGCGCGCAGCACGGAAACTGGCAGCGCAGCGCGGCGTCGACGACGCCAACGAGATGGCGGTCGCGGTGATCCTGGCCGCGCTGCTGCGCCGCGCCGAAGCCGGCCCCGACACCCGCCGTCCGCTGGCTCGCCACGCGTGCACCCGCGAGATGCCCAACCACCTGCCCGTGGAGGTCACCGAGGTCGGCCGATGGCCCACCGCCCTGCCCGAACCGGCCCGGCCCCCGGCCTTGCCGCCCGCACCGCCGGTCCAGGCGGA
Source organism: Rhodococcus aetherivorans (assembly GCF_011058165.1). Lineage (GTDB taxonomy): Bacteria > Actinomycetota > Actinomycetes > Mycobacteriales > Mycobacteriaceae > Rhodococcus > Rhodococcus aetherivorans. The sequence continues at coordinate 18,709 of NZ_JAALEG010000089.1, read as the reverse complement.
ATCGGATCCGACGATCGAGGCCGACGCCGAGACCGTGGTGCCGTTCGGGCTGCTCGATGCCTTCGACGAGCAGGAAGGCCGCTGGTGAGCTCCATACATCTCGATGCCCGGCACCCGCTGGCCACCAAGGAGGGCTGGTCGTCGTTCGTCGGCACGGCCCATCCTCAACCACCGCAGATGCTCTCCGGCAGCGATCGTGAGCGGATGGACGAGCTCGAGCGGGAACTCTACGACGAGGCCCGGCAGGACTATCACTCGTCGTTGCTGCTGGTCGCCACTCCCGACATCCGCAAGGTTCTGCACACCGGGCAGAAACTGATCGTCAACAACCGCGGCAAGCAGCTCGGCCGGCGGGGCTTGCTGGTCTCCGGCGGCAGCGGCACCGGAAAATCGACGTCGATCACGCACTTGGGTCGCCGGTTCCAGCTCGACTTCGAACGCCGCAACCCCGGGATCCCCGACCGCATCCCGGTGGTCTACATCGTGATCCCACCCGACGCCGACCCGAAGGCCCTGGCCGGGGAGATGGCGGTGTTCCTGGGACTGCCCGTCGGCCGCCACGACTCCCCACAAGCCCTCGCGCACGCGGTCGCCGCGGTGATGCGCCGGGCCGGCACCCGGCTGGTCCTGGTCGACGAGATCCACCGGTTGGATCTGTCGACGAAGAAGGGAAAAGACGCATCCGACCAGCTGAAATACTTCTTCGACTCGATCTCCGCCACGTTCGTGTACTCCGGTCTGGACCTGGAAGAAACCAACCTGTTCTCCGGCGTCCGGGGCCGGCAGATCGCCGGCCGGTTCATCCCGGTCACCACCGGGCCGTTCTCCTACCACACCATCGCCGCCAAGAACGACTGGAAGAAGCTGGTCGCCACGATGGAGCAGTCACTGCGGCTGCACCGCCACACACCCGGAACCCTGATCGACTGGGCACCCTACCTGCACGCCCGCACCGGCGGCATGATCGGCAGCCTCGATCAGCTGATCTACGAGGCCGCCAACGACGCCATCAGCGACGGCACCGAGAAGATCACCAAAGCCCACCTCGAAGCGGTCATCCTCGACATCGCTGCGGGCAATCAATACGACCCGCGCCGCAAGCCGCTGTCATGACCGTTCTTCCGCTCTGGCACAAGCCCGCCGTCCCGCTGCCGTTCCGGGTTCGCCCGGTCCGCGGCGAGACGACCCTGTCCTTCGTGTTCCGGCTCGCTGCCGCGAACGAACTGGTCAGGCCGACAACACTGCTCCGGTCGATCGGGCACCCGGACAACACCAGCCCGGACCGATTCATGGTCCTCAAGAACTGGGACGTCCAGCTCAACCTCGCCGCCCGGCAGCGGCTCGCGATATTCGCGGGCATCCCGCTGAAGCAACTGGCACGCAGCCTGCCGATGCCCGGTCCGCGGCGCGATGCCATCGACCCCGCCACACCCAGCCTGCATTTCGCCGGCGTCAGCTCACATACGCGCACGCACTGCCCTCGCTGCATCGCACAGATTCCCGGCGCTCCCGTGATCAGGGTCTACTCGTCGGCGGCCGAGGGCTACTGCCGCCGGCATCAGCTCTGGCTCGGGGAGTGCGCCGCACAGCCGCCGGTGAACCTCAGCTCCGCACCCGAGATCGCGAAAGCGATCCATCGGCGCGACAAGCTGTTTCGCAGCGACGAGGACCCAGACTGGATTTCCAGCCATGTCAACACCGCCCAAGACATCATGATCGCCTGGCGGCGGAACCCCGATCCGCTCCTGCACCGGCGGCTCACCCGGCGATGGAACGCGCGTGAGGACGCGGTCAACGCCGTCAACCACGCCCCACAGCTGCTGCCGACCCGATTGCTCGTTCTGCCCGAGACGGTGATCCTCGCCGAAATCCTGATCGATCCGACCTGGCGTCGCCGGATCGGGCTCGCGGAGCTGGTCCACGAACAGCGACCGTTCTACCTGCACATCGCCCACCGTCTCGGATTCCTCGGCTGGACCGCAGGCCTGCACACCGACAACGACCCCCTACGCCGCTGGGTCGACCAACACCGAGCCCAGCACCGACACACCTACAGATTCACCTACCGACACCACACCCCGGCCCGATGACACACCCCGGACCGCCACGCGCACGAACCCACCACCCCGACCAGAAATCCGCCACTTCAGACGGGAAACAACGACACATGGCAGCACAGACCCCGCATGGCGAGCCGCAGTTCACCGAGAATCAGCCTCGCCACACCAGACGGGACCTGACACGACACGCGGTGTCGGTTGCACGGTTCGGGGGCGTCCTGTCGTTTAGTGTCGAATCCATGCAGGCGGCCGCGGCGGCTCCTGTGCGAGTCGTCGAACGCATCACGTACTTGCCGGCGGAGGGCGAGCCGGTGTCCGCTGGGCTCGGCTTCGACTGGGATGCGCAGCCGCTGGAAGTGGCGTCGCCGATCAGGCGGATCGCCTCGTACAAAGGGCAGAAGAACTACGCCGGGCTCTGGTGGTGTGCCACCACGAATCGTCACGTGGAGTACGAGTCGTGGGTGGAGCGGGATTTTGTGATCAGCGCCGATCACGATCGTGCGGTTGTCGGGATGGCAGCCCAGCCCTTTCGGCTGGATTTCGTCATCGACGGCGAAGCCTGCTCTCACGTCCCGGACTTCTTCCTCCGATATGACGATGGGCGTGGGGACGTGGTCGATGTGCGTCCGGATGCTCTGATCGGGCCCGGGGATCGGGTTGTGTTCGGCGAGACCGCTCGGGTGTGCGAACAGGTCGGCTGGAGCTATCGCCGCGTCGGTGAACTCCCACCGGTGCGGCTGTCGAACCTGCGTTGGCTCGCCGGATATCGCCATCGACGCGTTTTCGACGTGGACGTGGGCCGGGAACTGGTAACCCTGGTGCGCGGACAGGGTCAGGTCTCGATAGGGGAGGTGGCGAGTCGGGTCGGCCATCCTGTTGCGGTCCTGCCGAGCCTGTTTCACCTGCTGTGGACGCACGCGTTGCAGACGCAGTTGGACGAGCTGCTGCTGTCGACCGAATCGATGGTCACGGAGAACCTCTGTCATGGCCGTTAGACCGCCGGGTGCCCTCCAGCTGGGTGACCATGTGCGCTTCCGGGACGGTCTGTACGAGATCGCCGGACTCGACGGCGAGATCGTCTTTCTGACCGTGCGCGACGGAGCCGGCGCGATGCGGGTGGCGATCAAACTGACGGCTCTGCTGGCAGACCCGACCTTCGAGCCGGTCGCCACCACATTCGGGCGGCGTCGCATCCGACCGCACTACTTCGAGGCCCTGCCGGTGACGGTCCGCGAGCGGGCCTGTCGGCTCGAGCGACACGTTACCGAGGTTGTCGATGGAGTCCCGATCGACGCGGCGCCCGGAACGTCGCCGCGCCGGGGATACGACGTCACGAGCACCTCGCTGCGGGAACGGGAGATCACGAAGATCGCCGAACTCGCCGCGGACGGGGAGCACATGGTACTGAGGGTGTTTCAGCGATACCGGCAACGGTATGAGCGTGAGGGGATTGCGGGGCTCATCGACCGCCGGGCGATCCGCGAAGATCCTGTTACCGGCCGCACCGATCCCCGCTACCTGGCCGCGCTCGAGGAGGTCCTCGCCGAGAACGTCCATTCCTCGTCGGGCACCGCGGCTCGACTCCGGCGTGAAGTCGAGAAGAGGGTGGTGGCAGCGCATGGAGCGGGGGCCGTACCGCTGATTTCACATCAAACGTTCAACAGGCTGCTCAGGCGTCTGCGGGAAGGTCGCCACGCCACCGGGTCCGCTCGCACCCGGCGCACCCTCGACAGGCAACCGCAGGCGCCGTTCGGGACGGTCGTGGCTACCCGGCCAGGAGAGTGGATGCAGATCGACTCGACCCCCTTCGATGTCGCAGTGCGCCTCGACGAGGATCTGGCCGGGCGGGTCGAGCTGACCGCGTTGGTGGATGTCGCGACCCGCACGATCGCCGCTGCGGTCCTGCGTCCGACGACCAAGGCGGTGGACGCGTCCCTGCTGCTGGCGAAGGCGATGACCCCGGAGCCGATGCGTCCCGGCTGGCCGCAGGCGGTGTCGATGGCGTACTCGGCGCTGCCGTACCGGGTGATGCGCTCGATCGATGCCCGGCTCGAGAATGCCGCGGCCCGGCCGGTGATCATGCCCGAGACCATCGTCTACGACCACGGCAGCGTGTACCTGTCGTCGACCTTCCGCAGCGCCTGTCACGGATTCGGGATCAATGCGCAGCCCGCCCACCCGGACACTCCCACCGACAAGCCGATCATCGAACGCACCCTGGGATCGGTGAAAACGCTATTCGCCCAGTATGTTACGGGCTATCTGGGTGCGTCGATCGAACACCGCGGCACCGGCGCCGACGAGCGGGCTGTGTTCTCCCTGATCGAGCTACAGGATCTGCTCGACGAATGGATCCTCACCCACTGGCAGAACCGCCCACACGACGGACTGCGTGACCCGCTGAACCCGCAGCGGGTGCTGACCCCGAACGAGAAGTACGCGGCCCTGCTCACCGTCGCCGGCTACGTGCCCACCCCCTTGTCCGGGGACGACTACATCGCGCTGCTGCCGTCGACTCCTCGGGTGATCAACTCCTACGGCATCAAGATCAACCACCGGGTCTACGACAGCGACGAGCTCAACGGCTATCGCGGCCAACATTCGGGCCCGAAACCCTTGGGCAAGCGGTGGGAGGTGCACTACGACCCGTACGACGTGACCCGGGTCTGGGTGCGCAACCACCGCGACGGCGGGTTCATCGTTGCCTACTGGCGGCAACTGCACGCCATGCCGCAGCCGTTCGGTGACACCGCGTGGGAGCATGCCCGCAGGATCGTCGCCGAGCGAGGCGCGAGCACACCGTCGGAGGAGACGATCAAAGCCGCCGTCGACGACCTACTCGACCGGGCCGGACCGGCACCGCCGGCCCGGTCCGCCACGAGGAGCCGGGCCCCGACCGCGAGGGACAAGCGGGTGGCGGCTCGCACTCGAGCCACCACCGGCGAGATGCCACCGATACCCGGATCCCCGCCGCCGGCGGCGACGATGTTCGCACCCGAAGACGAGGACATCGCCGACATCGTCCCGCTGCCCGTCTTCGATGCCGACAGGCAGTCCCGCACATGGTGGTAGCAGCATCGGCCGACGAGGGGCAGCTCGATCCCCGTCAGCTCCCCTCGGTGACACTCGAAGGATGGCGAGAATTCGTCGACGCCGCACCCGCCACCTGCACCCTCCTCGCCGCCCACGTCCGGGACGCGCTCTCATCCGCGCAGCGGACGGCATACGACGACCGGCGCATCGCCTACCACTCGGAACTGGTGATCATCGAAACCTCCACCGTCCGTCACCTCACCCACCAGGGGCGGTTGCTGACGCTGCTCAACCAACGCGAATGCGGCGCCCGTCGCGCCCTGATCGTCTCCGGTCCGTGGGCCAGCGGCAAGACGACCGGCATCAAACTGCTCGGCAAGGTCCACGAGCAGAACGTCCGCCGCAAATACCCGGGCCAGGACCGCATCCCGGTCGTGTACATCACGACCCCACCGAAAGGGTCCCCACGCAAACTCGCCTCCGAGTTCGCGCACTTTCTCGGCATCCCCGACAAACCCCGCCACAACACCACCGACATCGCCGACGCGGTCTGCCGGGTACTCACCGAGGCCCGCACCGACCTGGTCATCGTCGACGAGATCCACAACCTGAACCTGGCCACCAGCGTCGGCGAGGACATGTCCGATCACCTGAAATACTTCACCGAGCACATGCCCGCGACCTTCATCTACGCCGGCATCAACGTCGAACGCTCCGGCCTGTTCACCGGGGTGCGGGGGCAACAGATCTCCGCCCGCTCGGTACTGGTACGCACCGGACCGTTTCCTTACGACCGCGAATGGAAATCGCTCGTCGCCTCCCTCGAATCCGCATTGCGACTCCACTCCCACCCACCCGGCACACTCACCCGCAACGCGAAATACCTGCACCAACGCACCGGTGGATCGATCAGCAGCCTCTCGCACCTGGTCCGCGTGGCAGCGATCGGCGCGATCCTCTCCGGGGACGAGGCCATCACCCGCGGCACACTCGACGAGACCATCATCGACCACGCCGCAGAGACCGCGACCTCCCACCGCACCGACATCCACCCATGATGTCCCCGGCGGCCCGCTACTGCTTCTTGCCCCGTCTGCCGCGCCGCGTCGCCCCGTTCCCCAGTGAGCATCTGTCGAGCTATCTGCACCGACTCGGCGAGGCAAACGGCCTGCCGGGTCACGAACTCGGCAACCACGTCACGAACACCGGCATCGCGGGCCGGCAGGCCGTCCACGACCTCACCGGCCTACCGGAGCGAACGCTGGTCTTCGCCCTCCCCGAACTTCGCACGGCCGACGACGTCACCACCTATCCGGCACTGCGAGGAAGCCCGGCGGCGGTCGGCGCGGCGAACTCCTGCCCGTGCTGTGCACGTCGGCACGGCCTCACCCGAGCGGTGCACGTGTGGGCCACTCACGAGCAGGTACTGTGCCAGCGACACCGGGTCTGGACCGGCGGGCCCGTACTGACCTGTACGGATCGATCGCCGCGGATCGACATCACCGCCCTTCCCGACATTCTCCGGGCGCACCGACACCACCACCGACTGATCGCACGCTTCGGCCGCGAGCCGGTTCGCCGCGCGTTCGAGGATGCATCCTCCATCGTCCACGAGTGGCACAACCTGCTGCCGTGGCCGTTTCGACCCGTCCACGCTCGGTTGGAAGTTCTCGAGCCCAACCCCAACCGGTGGTATCTGACCGCAGCGATCTGCCGGGCAGCCGAATACCCGATTGTCGTTGCGCTCACGACGTCTTTGGCTGACACCGCGTGGCGGAATCGGGTGCTCACGATGGAGTCACCCGGTCAACAGGATGCGATCGGGGGTCTCATCGAGTCCGTCACCGACGGCGCAGTCCCAGCCGGCGTGTTCGATTCGCTGCTCACGCGGTACATCAGGCATCGTCCCGGTGCCCGGACTCGACCCGCCGAAACGGTGGGCTGATTCGACGATGTGCGACAACTAACTTGGACGATTCGATCCTGCGGCCGTCCAACCAAGTTGTCGCATCGCAGCTCAGGTAACGCGTTCTGCGTCAGATAGATTGAGCGAGGACAGGGACGGTGTCGGGGGTCTCCGGTAGCGTCCCCGACCGTGAACGACGAGACGAAAGCACCGGGGGAGGGGCAGCTCGTGGTGCCCGGGACCCCGGCGGGGCCCGCGTCGCCGGATCTCGCGCCGGCCACCGCCGAGCGGATCGCGGCGTCGGTGGCCGGCTCCCGCGCCGCCGGCACCCGCCGCACCTACGCCTCGGCGTGGCGGGCCTTCACCACCTGGTGCACCAATGAGGGCCATGTCGCGGTGCCGGCGCATCCGGTGACCGTCGCCGCCTACCTGGTCGCGTGCGCCGACACCGTCACCGAGGCGGGACAGCGGGCCTACGCCCCGGCCACCCTCGCGCATCGCCTCGCCGCGATCGCCCACCACCACCGCACCGCCGGGCACCCCAGCCCCACCGGCGACGACCTGGTCAAAGCGACGATGTCCGGGATCCGCCGGGACTACGCCACCGCCGGGGACCGGCCCCGCAGCCCGCGGGCCCCGCTGCTCACCGCCGACATCCTCGCCATCGTCGACAAGACCCGCGCCGACTGCCAGAACTGGGCCGACGAAGTGGTCGAACGCCGCGACACCGCGATCCTGCTGCTCGGGTTCGCCGGGGCGTTTCGCCGCAGCGAACTCGTCGCCCTCACCTGCGGGGATGTGGCGCTGCACCGGCTCGACGGCCTGCACATCCGCCTACGCAAGTCCAAGACCGATCAGGAGGGCCGCGGCGCGGTCCGGGCCCTGCCGTTCACCGCGTCGCACACGAGCTGCCCGCCGTGCGCGTGGCTGCGGTGGGCCCAGGTGGTCGCCGCCCACGACGCCGGCGCCCGCCCCGCGGTGATCCGGCTGCTGCGCACCGCGGAGCCGTTCGCGGCGCACGTGTGCCGCGGCACCCGCCCCCGCACCGGGGGCGCAGCGCCGTTGCTGCGCGCGATCCGCCGCAACGGCAACCTCTCCACCACACCGTTGTCGGGGGCGGCGGTGCACCAGGCGATCCGCCGCCGCGCCGAACAGGCGGGCTACGACCCCGACCTCGTCGCCCAATTGGGTGGGCATTCGCTGCGGGCCGGGTTCGTCACCCAGGCCTTCCGCAACGGCGCGAGCGCGCACGCGATCATGCGCCAGACCGGGCACACCACCCCCGCCATGCTCGAGGTCTACGCCCGCGAACACGCCCCGCTGCTCGGCAACGCTGTCACCAACCTAGGTCTCTGAACGGCATGAGCAGCTCGACCGAACGCCTCGACGATTCTTCGGGAACAACAGCGGGCCTGCGGATCCCGGCACGGTATCGGCACGACTGGGCCTTGTTCGCCGACTGGTGCACCGCCACCGACCAGCACCCGCTGCCCGCCGCCCCCGAGGCACTTGCGCTGTTCCTGCGGGAGCATCCCGCCGCGCCCGCCACCCAGCGTCGGCGGGTGTCGGCGATCAACACCGCCCACACCGACCAGGGCCACCCGGCGCCGGGCCGCAGCGAAACCGTCCGCCGCCGCCTCGACGCCGCCCGCGCCGCCCGGCACGGCCGACTCGCCCAGCTCCTGCTGCACAAAGCTGCCGAGCTGCCAGTCATTGGCTGGCCGGGCGGACTGTTCGGCCGCCGCGACGGGTTGCTGTTGACCCTCACCGCGACGGGCATGTCGTTCGCCCAGCTGACCCGGCTGCGCCGCGGCGACCTCCACGTCGACGCCGGCACCCTCGTCGCCACCACGACCGACGGCGGGAAACGGTTCCGTCTGCCCCCGGAGTCCGCCGCCGGTGAGAGCGCGGCGGTGGGGGTGTACTACAGGTGGGCGGAGATCCTGGCGTTCCTCGATCAGTACCCGAACACCGACCTGCTCGCGCAGCACCTCACCGACCCGGTCGAGGTCGCTCAGGGCGTGCTCACCGACCGGCAGGCGCGCCAACCCCTGTTGTCCCCGATCGACCGCTGGGGGCACCTGCCGCTGATGCCGCAGTCGATGACCGCGCAGTCCGTCGCCTCGATCGTGCGAGACCATCTGTCCGGCCGGGTGCGTGCCCGCACCCCACTGCCGCTACGTAAGCAAGGGGTCAGCGAAGACGCGCACGTCCGGCTCGATACCGAGATCCATCTCGATCCGAACTACTACGAACGCGGAATCGCAGCCCGTCGCCACGCTCAGCACGACCTGAACGGTCTCGCTGACGTCTTCGACGAGATCGAAGCCCGCGCCGACCTCCTGCTCGGCGAGCTGAGGGGCGTCCTGGAAGGGTTGTGATCGTTGTTTTCCGCCGCACTTGCGTAGCGTCCGGTGCTGGGCAGCGCAATCACGGGTGCCCGAAATCGAAGTGGCGCTGCCAACGAGAGATCGAGCTGGCAGATTTGAGCGAGGTGCAATTTCTCCGAGCGAGGCACCGCTACGCTGGCGCTCACATTCAGCGATCGGTGGTGTCCGTTGACGCGAGTAGCTCACAAGGCGAGTAGCCCACAAGGACAGTAGCCGTGAACGCCCCAGTCGTCCCTGGGTAGCGCAGCCGGGCAGCCGAACGGCAACACCTTAAGATCGGGCGACGGAACCTCTACCGTCCCCACATCCATTGTCCCAGCTTGTCAGTCGCATCGCTTAACCTCGGGTTGATAGTCAATGGGGAGGAAACACATGTACCTGAGTCGGGCGCGCATCCGCAATTATCGGTCGGTCCACGATAGCGGCGAGATCGAGATGGAGCCGACGAAGACCGTGCTCGTCGGGGTCAACGAGGCGGGAAAGACAGCGCTGTTGAAGGCGCTCCAGCAGATCAACGCGCCGGAGGACACCGATAGGTTCACCGCCCTACGTGATTACCCCCGGTCGCGGTACACCGAGGTGCAGCGGGGGGACCGCGAGCTCGGCGACATCAAGGTGGCAGAGGCGACCTTCGTCCTGGAGGAGCCCGACAAGAATGCGCTTCTCAAGGTCGCCCCTGGATTGACCGAGATCGAGCAACTAACGGTATTTCGCTACCTCGACAACAGCCTGCGCTACAAGCTAGGCAGCGTCCGCTCGTACGCCACTTACGAGGAGGTCGAGGACGACCTCACCCGTCTCCGCGCTCACGTCGCGAAACAGGACGACAAGAGCGTCGTTGAGGCCCTTGCCGCGATCATCGCCGGCGTAACTGCGACAGAGCCGGTACGCGGGAACTTCGCCCAGCAGCTCACGGACTGGTTGAAGACCGCGCTGCCGCTGGTGGATGAGGACAAGCCGAGGGAAGTCGCGCGGTTCCAACGCCTTAGAGAGCAGGTTGGCCGTGCGGCCGTCATGACCGCAGCCGCCGAGGTCCTCCTCAAGCGCATCCCTCTATTTGTCTACTACTCGACGTACTTCACCGTGCGTCCCCGAATCAACCTCACTTCCCTCGCGCAACGTGAGGCGTCGGGTGACCTCGACGAAGAGTACGACTTCGGCAACTCGTGCCTGTTGAAACTGCTGGGGTTCACCGCTAAGGAGCTCTCTGATCTCGCAGGCGGCGAGCCCCAGCCATCCCAGCACGGCGGCACCGCCAGCGAGCAGTACCACACCGCTGTCCGTTCTTACCAGGAGAAGCTTGACGACCGGCAGTATCGCCTCAACGCCGCCAGCGTCGAGCTCACCACCGCGATTCGCGAGGTGTGGGGCGACGAGCGGGTCCAGCTGCGGCTAGTCGCTGATGGGCAGTACCTCAAAGTCGTCGTCGTCGATGACCTCGGTGTCGAAGTCGAGCTCGACCAGCGGAGCGAAGGTTTCCGTTGGCTCGTCTCGTTCTTCGTCGTGTTCAAAGCCCAGGCGCAGGGAGAGCTCAAAGACGCCATCCTGCTACTCGACGAGCCCGGACTGAGCCTCCACGCGCTGAAGCAGCAGGAATTCCGCAAGACCGTCAGCCGACTTGCGGAAGACAACCAAGTGGTCTACACCACGCACTCACCATTTATGGTGGGCACCGACGAGCTCGACCTTGTGCGGATCGTCGAAATGAAGGACCGGGACAGCGGCACCAAGGTACACACACGCCTTGTCGTGGACGACCCGAGGTCGGTGTACCCTCTGCAGGCAGCGCTGGGATACGAGCTCGCACAGAGCCTGTTCGGGCAGGCGCGCAACCTGGTGTGCGAGGGCATCACCGACATGATGTACGTCGAGGCACTGAACGCCGCACTGAGCAACAACGGCGCGGGGCTGAAAAGAACGGTCGCGCTCGTGCCTGCCGCTAGCGCAAGCAAGGTGGTCTATTACTCGACCCTGCTGGTCAGCCAAAACTTGAAAGTGGCGGCGCTTCTCGACTCCGACCAGGCCGGCGAACAGGCCGCAAAACAAGACGAGCTCGTCCGCCTGCTCAATAAGCGCCAGATCCTCCGCACGAAGGACTACGCAGCCGACACCGTCAGTGGGCCGGAGATCGAAGACATGCTGCGCGACACGCTCGTCACGGTCGCGAAAGACGAGCTCGGTTGGGACGTCACCGCCACCGCGAACGCTCAGTCCAGCCGGCGCATCGTCGATATATTCACCGCCGAGATCACCGGCTTCTCGAAGTACAAGCTGGTCCGCGCGTTCATCCGCTGGCTCGCGGCGCACGACATCACCGAGCTGAGCCAGGATGAACAGTCGGCGGTCACCCAGCTCTTCGCGGACATCAACCGGGCGTTGAACTGACCTCTACTCCTGAACAGGTGCTCAAAGCGATTCTTCGCATTTAGCAGGATGCTGATGCCTACTAGAGGCGACCCCTTCTCCGTAACTGGGGCTCTGCCCCATATGCGGACCGTGATCGATGAGTATCGACTTCTCAGAAGGAGCTGTCCAGGTGGGTCGAGTCGGCGGACCAGCTGACGGTCAGCTCACCGTCGGTTGTTCGTTCCCGCCGTTCGAAGTGGATGGCGGCACGGCCAGCTGCTGGGGTCCGATACAGGTCGAACACGGTGACCGCAGAGTGTTCTTTGCTGACTTCGAGCGCGTTGACCTCGGTGACAGACTTGCCGTGCAACGGCGCCTGGTCGAATGCACGGAACTCGGTGAAGAGTGGTCGACGGCAGTCTCGGGCACCCACCGGCCACCCAGGCAGGCGGTGGGATCGGCCGGTTGCTCCACCGCTCGGATCAGTCCGTCGCGCCAGCGGGCTGTGATTCGCTCGGCCGCAACCTGACGTGGTGCTTCGACATCGACGACGTGGATCGTGTAGTCGGCGCCCTGTAGATTAGTGAGTAACCGCTGTGCGTGGGGTTTCCACGCGAGCGTGCCGTCGATGAGGGGATTTTCGCCGTCGAGCACCGCCTCGCGTTCGGCCGCGGCGAACAAGAACTCGGTCGACTCGCGGTGCACCAGCGCGGACAACTCGAGGGGATACAGCGCAATGCCTTCTCCGGGCTGTGCGCGCCCCTGCGCAGGCAACAGGTCCTGCAACGTGCCGTCCTCAACAGCCGCTTCCAACAGGAAGCGCTTGAAGATATCAGCGTCGAGCTCGCGCCAGGCTCGGACGCGACCAGGGTCGATTCCAGGCATTTGCTCAAGCTCGACCTTGTGGGGGGCGAGCTCTAGCTCTCGAAAGAGACACCTCAAAAAACCTACATGTTGGGTAATCGGGCATGTCTCGGCACAAAATGTTGTGTCGAGACGGCGTGTCGTCACGTTTCTGTCGCCTGTTGCCTCTAAGCTCATGGGTGCAGAAATGCCTGAAACCTCAGGCGTTGGACGCTCCGAGGTTTCAGTGCCGGTAGATCTGTGGGGATCTCCGACATTAGGCCGAATTGCTTCCCCTCTTCAAATCGGCGCGCTGGTAATCCACACGGTCTGGGTCTGCACGTAAGACGTGGAAGCGCGAGAAATGGAGGAGCCACCATGGCTGCTTCGAAGCCCCTCAAGCCCGGTTCCAAGGCGCCCGCCTCCGGACAGGTTGAAATTGTCGGTCCCCGGGGTGGACGAACCGGACAGGAGCGCACGACAACCAAGGGCAACCCGCTGCCGCCGACGCCCAAGTCGGGCCAGGGCTACATCGTGGTAGACCGGACCAAGAACGGTGCCGGTCGCGGTAAGTAGTTCGACGAGCTTTTCCCATAACCTGGTGGCGCTGATTCAAATCAGTGCCACCAGGTTATGGGCGCTAGCGATCAGTTCGCGTACGACTCCACTCGCAAGGGATCTGGACCGTCCGACGGCTTCGAACGGTGAGGTATCTCCGGAGTGCTTGGTTTGGTCACGAGATAAGGGGTATTTGTGAGCGTCGATTGGGAAAAAATTGGCAGGGAACCGTTCGAGCGGATTGTCGATGCACTTCTCTCACGCAAATGGCGGGGAATTGGCAACGTCACGTGTCCTGACGGCCGAGGTGGCGACGGTGGTATCGACATCGAGGTTACTCAGGGGTCTCGGCGGCGGGTGTACCAATTGAAGTACTTCCCGGAAGGGTTCTCCGGAAGCCTGAGGGATACACGCCAGGGACAGATTCGGGAATCTTTCAAACGTGCGATGAAACTGGATCCGCCACCCTTCGAATGGACCCTAGTTGTGCCCGCCAAACTCACCCCGACGGAACGCGTTTACGTGCTGGAAAAGCTAATCAAGAACCTTGATAAGGACACGCCGGCCCCCGTAATCGCCATCCTTGACCGTGTTGACCTGGACCAACTCCTGATCGACTTTCCTGATGTGTACAACTTCCTCGGGCGCGATCAGATGCGGTCCGATGTTGAGCTGTACCGACTTGAGGAAGCAACACTTCTCGGGGATGGGAAGGCACGTACCCTTACCGAACGGGTACGCAATCTCGGCAAACTTGCAGATGCGACAGACCTATATTGGGGCTTCGACATCGCCCGCGACGGCGATGCGGTAACGATCAGTGCGCGGGCGAAGGATCCGCAAGCGCACATCAAGAGTCCGATCACGGTTGCATTCGATGGTGTATTCAGTTCGGAGCAGGTCGCGGTGCAGCAAGATTTCGAACGATCGATGAGGTTCGGCGCATCAGGGAAAGTGATTCTACCGCACGACGTTGTTCGGAATCTCCGTGTCGTCGGTCCGGAACTGATCGCCGGAGAACACCGCAATGTCGAGGTGCATCTGGAGCCGCTCAACGAGAACCCCCACCTGGGTGCCCCCGCTGAGTTGAAGTTCTTCGGTAGTGACGACACCGTGATCGCTTCACACGAAGGCAGAGTCGCGTATCTGAATCACGGGACTGTCGGCTTCACTCTCAAGATCGAATTCTATGAACACCTCACCATCGAGCTGCTCTTCCCGCTCGACAAATCAGTGCCAGGGGATGCCTGCATCTCATACAACTTCCGACGGATACGCCCCCTCGACGCGCTTGGAGTCGTCGAGATTCTCAGTGCAGTCCGCTACGGCGAGGGTCCGTGCAAGGTATTCATTGACGACAACTTTCTGATGTCGATGTCGTTCAATAAGGCGACGCAGAATGAAGTCGACGATGAGCTCGCCGTGATCTCTCGAATTGCATACGATCTCAAGGTCGTACAGGAGTTCTGTCACACCAGATTCGCCATTCCGGAGGAACTGACGGCTGAGGAACAAATTGATCTGCGGGTAGCGCGAATCCTGATTGAGGGGTACGTAGTCACCTCTCCGAAGGCTCGGGTCGGAACCATCAGGTTATCCGGACGCGACTCTCCAATCCTGCGCGAATTGCTGACCAGCGGTAGTCAGGTCTCCTTCACAGCCAAAGAGTTCAGGTTCATGGTTGGTAGGAAGGAACTGGTATTCGGCAACGTGCTGGTCTTCCATCCGCGAGCCACTGCTTTGAATGGGGAGGAGGCCATCGAGGCGCTGGAGGCGGGGCAAGGGCAAGGATTTCAGGTCCACCTTCGCCCGGGGGATGACCCGTACTTCTACCTGGCAATGCCGCGCCAGATGAATGATCCGACGGCGCCCATGACGGAATGGACACTCGCCGAGTGGAGTCTTCCAGGCATCACTCAGCCAGGTGCCGACGATAGCGGCGTCGCGTAGTGATCGGGTCCCATGACGATCAAACGAACCACTGCCAACCGGTGGGTGAGGAGGAAGTCGCGCAGCGTCTACTTGTGTGACCGCCGCCGCACTCGTACACGAAAGTCCAGGGATGCGCAGTCGACACTCTGCCTTGGCGTTCGCTGGCAGCAGCTCGCAATGTGGTGATACGCGCTGACCTGGCATAAGTCAGACTGGTAAGAGGGGACCGTGCCGGGTGTGTTCGCACCAGCTGCGAACATGCAGACTACTGGTGCCCTCCGGTTTTCTTGCGTCCGGTTTTCGCTTGCAGGCGGAACGGGGGAGGGGTTATTCGTTGATCAGCGTCGCGTATCTGGCGTAGTTGTCGCCTGCCTGAGCGGCGTGCCGTTCGGTCACTTGGTAGCTGTATCCGAGCATGGTGGCCACGACGGCTGGCGGGGTTCGGGTGACCAGGTGCCGCAGCGCGACGACGCGTGCCGCCTTCCGGTCTATCCCGAGGTCTCGGAGCTTGTGCAAGATCGTGTTCGCGCAGATGTGCTGACCGGCTCGGGTACTGGGGAACAGCCATGGACTGTCGGTGGTTCCGGTGTTGAGGTTGAGCCTGTTGTTGCGTTGCTGGTGGAGCACGCTCGCGAAGGGCTCGGGCACAGGTGTGGGCGGTTCGCCCAGCTTGATGAGAGTGCCCCCGGTTTCGGGGTCGACGACCACATCGTCGCACCGCAGGGCGGCGATGCGGACCAGGGGTTGCGCGTAGACGAGCAGGAGAATCGCCGCGACACGCGTGTTCAAGGTGACGTGGTCGTCGTCGAGGCAGCGGCGGATCAGCGCGAGGCGCTTCTCGTCGTCCATCGCCGGTTGTGTTCTGGCCCGGCGGTGCGGGAACTCGACAGTGCGGGGGAGATGCTTGTGCCGCACGGCCCACACGACGAAGGTCCGGGCGTGGTATCGGGTGGTCGGACCGGGGGCGAACCATCCGTCGATGTGTCGTTGGCTCACGCTCTCGAGGTCGACACCCTGATCGCTGAGGTGGTCGAGAAACGCTGCTGCGACGGTGATTTCCTGTTTCGCTGAGCGAACAGCGGCGGCTGTGTTGTGGCTCGGAAGCCGGCGGATCCGGCGCAGATGATGCCAGTGGGCGAAGTGGGTCAGGGGTGTGTGGCCGAGTTGCCCGTCGCGGCGGCCGAGGGCGGTGCCGAGCCACCGCTCGAATCGGGCAAGGTGCGGATCTCGTTCGGCCAGGAGTCCGTGGTGCACCGCCAGCGCCGGAGGTGTTCGACGGGCCGTCCGGGTGGCAGCAGGTCGAGACCGTCGTGGCTCAGCTCCACCTCACCGGTCCCGAGCGCCTGAAGAAGCGCCGCTGCCTGCCGACCCCGCATCCAGGTGAGCACGCTCTGCGGGCGGGCTGCGGAGCTCAGGGCCTCGACGAGCCCGTGGCGGGGGTCCTGGGCGTCGGTGGGACGCAGCATCGCCAGGAGGTCCTCGCGCAGAGCGCAGCGGGCGCAGAGCATGGCGCGGTAGCGCTCTTCCTCGTGCCCGCAGCGGTGGCAGTGCAGGTCGAGGGCGATGCCCGCGCAGTCCACGCAGACGGCGGCGCCGGCTGCGTCACGTCCGGGCAGCATCCGGTGGGCCGAACATCCGGGACAGGTGCCGTGGGTGCGGGTGGCCGCCGAGTAGCAGGGATAGCAGATCGCTCCGTCGGGCCAGCGGGCCACGATCTTCTTGGTGGACTGCCGGCATCGGTCGCAGCGGTGTGTGCCGGGGCTGCGCGGCCGACCCCGTCGTCCGCCGGCGGGTGTGCCGCTCCCGGCGTCAGTCCGTGTCATCTCGGATGATCCGGGCCCGCCGCGGACGCCCCACGGTGTTCAGATCGATCACCGACGTCCCGGTCGCGGCGCGACGGGGCGTCCGCTCCGCGTAGGTGAAGGTGAGCAGGTCTTCGAGTTCGCACGCGAAGATGGCACACAACGCCCCCAGCACCCGGGGGGAGACCCGGTCCGGTGTCTGGGTCACCAGGCGATACACCTGCGACGGTGACAGCTCGATGCCGTATTCGCGCAGCCGCGGGGCCAGATCGGTGGTGTTGTGCATGCCGCGGCGCGCCATGAGCTCGGCGACGTGCCACCGGTAGTCCACCTGCTTCATCGTCTTCTCCTTCCCTGCGGCCCGGAGGCCACCGGCCGCCGGAGCCGACGGTCCGGTTCGACGGCATTGTCGAAGATCGAGGCCAGGGCGTCGGCGAGCACCGTCGTTCGGTAGTCGCTCGATACGCACGTGTACAGAGCGGTCGTCGACGCGTACTCGTGGCGCACCTGCTGCTGGACGAACAGGGGGTCGACCCCGTCCTCGATCAGGTGTGTCACGTAGGACCTGCGCAGGGAGTGGAAGTCCAGGCCCGACCCGAAACCGAGGTCATCACAGTAGCGCCGGAATCGTTCTTGGATGGTGGTGTGGGACAACGCGGTGCGCCGAGGTGAGGGGAACAGCACGAGGCCGTCGTAGTCGAAGGCCGGCCGAATCTCCTCGACCCACTCCTCGAGCACGTCCACGGCCCAGTCGAACACCGTCAGCACACTGCCGGGTTTCGGGGGGGGAGCCCCGCATCGCCTTGCCGTGCCGGACCCGGAGCACTCCGTAGCCGCCGAACTGTCGTGCCTTCGGATTCCTCCCGAAATCGATCGTCTCCAACCGGCGCACTTCGTTGATCCGCAACCCGTAGGCGTAGGCCGTCTTGAACAGGACCGCGTCCCGGTAGGCCGCCCACCACCCCTTCCGGCGCAGGGCACGGATGCGGCCGACCTCGTCGTCGGCGCGATCGAAGAGCTGCTGCAACTCCCGCTTCGAAAAGGCGCGCTTACCGGGACTCCTCTCGGCTTCCTGCACATGGACGGCACTGTTCCAGTCGTGCACCACCTGCACCGGGTGCGTACCGAACAGCTCCTCGCACACCCGCTCCCACCCGTAGGCGGGATCGGTGAGATAGACCAGGAAGCCGCGCAGCGCTCCCTGGTACCGGCGCAGCGAACTCTGCTTCAGCCCGGCGACCGCTCGCAGGTCACCGAAGAACTCGTCGACATGCTGCGGCCGCCAGTTCCACGGGTACTCGTTGATCGACACCACGAACCGGCGCACCAACTTCTCCCGGGCGTCGATGGTGGAGAACGCCAGGTTCCGGGCCAACTGCTGATTGCGCCATCCCGTCAGCATCTCCTCGAGTACGGCCTCGTCCGGGCGAAGATGCCGGACCAGACCCAACCCCAGCGCCCGACCGCTGCTATCGACCGCCACGCACCCTCCCGGATCATGCATCAGATGACCGAATCAGTCGGAATATGACACCACACCCGGAGCGGCCGAGCAACGAAAATCTGCCACAAACCCGGAACTGCAGCTCACCACGGACGCGGCACTGCACCGACTGCCGCCGCGTACCCACCACACCGCGACCCACGTCCGCGGTAATCAGCCCTCGGGTCGGCGTTCAGACCACAATTCGTCGATCTTCGAACAGTCAATCGGATAGTGCCCCGTGGAGTGGTGGACTTCGGATCGGCTCGCGGTATGCGCGGTGATCAACGAGTCGCGGTGAATACTATGCTGTTTCGCTCGGGCCGGTCAACGACAACGCTGGTTCGGTAGCGTGC
>NZ_JAALEG010000088.1 GCF_011058165.1 Rhodococcus aetherivorans | reverse complement strand
GGCCGGGGGTGCCGCCGGAAGGTCGCTCAGTACCCGGTGCGCCTCGTCGGTGGTGACGGACCGGTACACCTCGCCGACCCGCTGGTCGAACTCGCCGATCGTGAGCCGGCCGGCGGTGAGATGCCGGCCCAGCTCGTCGACGAGCCGCTCGCGTTCGGGGTCGGAGATCCGGACACCGTTGACGTATTCCATCGCTGCCTCCTGCGGAGGGTCGAGACCACTGAGGTTCCACAGTGGAATGTCGATACCACTATGGTGGATATGCCACAGTGGAATGTCAAGCCCCCGGGAAAGGTGTCCGCCATGGTCGACCGTCCGCTCGATGCCCCCGCGGCTCGTCCGCTCAACGCCACCGCGGCGTCGCTGCTGGGATTCCTGCACGAGGGTCCGAAGACCGGGTGGGATCTGGTGGTGACCGCGCAGGAGCGGATCGGGAAATTCTGGTCGATCACGACCAGTCAGGTGTATCGCGAACTCGCCGCCATGGAACGGGCCGGTCTCGTCGAGGCGGGCGAGGTGGGCCCGCGCGACCGCAAGCCCTTCGCGCTCACCGCCTCCGGCCGCGCCGCATTCGCCGAGTGGATCGAACGCGAACCCGGACCGGAGAACATCCGCTACCCGCTGCTGCTCACCGTCGCGTTCGGCAGGCACCTGCCGCCCGGCAGGCTGGCCGAGATGCTCGCCGTCCACCGCGCCGCCCACGAACGCCGGCTCGCCGACTACGAGCGCGCCGCCGCCGAGCACTGCGCGGACCCGTACTCGTCGGCGACCCTGGACTTCGGCATCGTCTACGAACGGGCCGTGCTCGAGTGGTTCGGCCGGGTGGCGGACACGCTGGGGCCGGCCTCGTGAACCGGCCCTGGCTGATCGTGATCGGGGGCCTGCCCGCGACCGGGAAGACGACCGTCGCCCGTCGCCTGGCGGCCCGGATCGCCGCCGCCTATCTGCGGATCGACACGATCGAGCAGGCCCTGGTGGACTCCGGTGAACTGCCCCGGCCGCCGCGGACCGCCGGATACGACGCCGGTTACGCCCTCGCCCGCGACCAGCTCGCGCTCGGACTCACCACCGTCGTCGAGTGCGTCAACCCCGTGAAACTCACCCGCGACGCCTGGTGCGCCGCCGCGCACCGGGCCGGGGCCCGGGTGCTCGAAGTGGAACTGGTCTGCACCGACCCCGCCGAACATCGCAGACGCGCCGAGCGGCGTGCCGGAGACATCGCCGGCCTCGCGCTCCCCACGTGGCAGCAGATCCGCGGACGACACTACGAGGCGTGGGACCGTGCCCACCTGACGATCGACACGGCTGTGGCCGGTCCCGACGATGCGGTCACCACGATCCGGCGCGAAGCCGGCCTTCTCGACCCCGATTCGGCGGCGCGCCGGCCGGTGCCGGGGACACAATCCGGATAGCGCGTATCGATCGGGAGGTGGCCGTGGCCGAGGAGGTCGTCGTCGGAGTCGGTCCCGTCTCGACGGACGAGGTCCTGCGGGTGGCGCGGTCCGGCGCGCCGGTCCGGCTCTCCGCGGACGCGCTCGCCCTCATCGGCGCGGCCCGTGCCGTGGTCGACGCGCTCGCCCGCGACCCCCGGCCCGCGTACGGCATCACCACCGGGTTCGGGGCGCTCGCCACCCGCCACATTCCCCCGGAATCGCGAATCGATCTGCAGCGCAGCGTGATCCGCTCTCACGCCGCCGGGACCGGTCCCGAGGTGGAACGGGAGGTGGTCCGCGCGATGATGCTGCTGCGCCTGTCCACCTTCGCCACCGGGCACACCGGGGTCCGCCCCGGGACCGCCACGGCCTACGCCGCGATGCTGAGCGCGGGAATCACGCCGGTGGTGCCCGAGCACGGCAGCCTCGGCTGTTCCGGGGACCTCGCGCCGCTCGCCCACGTGGCCCTCGTCCTCACCGGCGAGGGCGAGGCCCGCGACGCCGCCGGCACGCTCGTGCCGGCCGCGCAGGCCCTCGCCGCGGCGGGCCTCGCGCCCGTCGTGCTCGCCGAGAAGGAAGGGCTCGCCCTCATCAACGGCACCGACGGGATGCTGGGCATGCTGGTCCTTGCCTGCCACGACCTGCGCGCCCTGCTGCGGCTCGCCGACGTCACGGCCGCGATGAGCGTCGAGGCCCTGCTCGGCACCGACCGGGTCTTCGCCGCCGACCTGCACGCCCTGCGGCCGCACCCCGGCCAGGCCGTGGCCGCCGCCAACATGACCCGGCTCCTCGCCGGCTCCGCCGTCGTGGCCAGCCACCGGACCCCGGACTGCCCGGTGGTGCAGGATGCCTACTCGCTGCGGTGTGCCCCGCAGGTCGCGGGCGCCGCGCGCGACACCCTGACCCACGCCGAGCAGGTCGCCGGACGCGAACTCGCGGCCGCGATCGACAACCCGGTCGTCACCCGCGACGGCCGGATCGAGTCGAACGGCAACTTCCACGGCGCCCCGCTGGCGTACGTCCTCGACTTCCTCGCCGTCGTCGTCGCCGACGTCGCGAACATCAGCGAGCGCCGCACCGACCGGCTGCTCGACGTGGCCCGCAGCCACGGCCTGCCGCCGTTCCTCGCCCACGATCCCGGCGTCGACAGCGGGCACATGATCGCCCAGTACACCCAGGCCGCGCTCGTCGCCGACCTCAAGCGCCTCGCCGTGCCCGCCGCCGTCGACTCGATCCCGTCGTCGGCCATGCAGGAGGACCACGTCTCGATGGGCTGGTCCGCCGCCCGCAAGCTGCGCCGCGGCCTCGCCGCGCTGACCCGTGTCCTGGCCATCGAGGCACTCACCGCGGCACGCGCACTGGACCTGCGCGCCCCGCTCACCCCGGCCCCCGGCACCGGCGCGGTGGTCGCCGCGCTCCGCCGGCACGTGGCCGGGCCCGGCCCGGACCGGCATCTCGCCCCGGAGATCGACGCCGCGGCCCGGCTCGCCGCGAGCGGAGAACTCGTCGCCGCGGCGGAATCCGCGATCGGGGCCCTGGACTGATCGTCAGCGGAGCGGGTCGAACTGCCGCGGCACCGCCGCCCGCGCACCGGTCATCGCGCCGGCCAGCAGGCGGCCGGTCAGCGGGCCCAGCGCCACGCCCCACATGCCGTGACCGCCGGCGACGAACACGCGCGCGGAGCGGGTGCCGCCGACCAGCGGCAGACCGTCCGGGGTGCAGGGACGCGAGCCCACCCACTCCTCCGCCCGGGCGGCCCAGTCGACGCCGGTCAGCAGCGGCCGCGCCGCGTCGACGATGGCCTGGATCCGCCGCGGGTCGAGCGGGGCGTCGGGCCGGCGGAACTCCATCATCCCGGCGATGCGGAACCGATCGTGCAGCGGCGTGCACGCGACCCGCTGGGCCGGGAAGTAGATCGGGTTCTTCGGCAGGTGCGCCGGGCGCACGCTGAAGCTGTAGCCGCGACCGGCCTGCACCGGCATCCGGACCCCGAACGGCCGGGCCAGGTCGTTCAGCCGGGCCCCGGTGGCCAGCACCACCGCATCCGCCGCCCGGTCCCCGCCGCCGGTGCCCACCACGCGCACGTCCCGCGGGCCGTCCCGGACCGCCTGCACCTCGAACCCGGTGACGATCTCACCGCCACGGTCGCGCACCGACTCCGCCAGCGCGGCGACGAACCGCGGCGGGTCGACGAACCGCTGCCCCCGCAGCCGGATCCCGGCCCGCACCCCGTCGCCGAGCAGCGGCTCCAGGGTGCGGATCGTGTCCCCGTCGAGCAGGTCGAAATCCACCTCGCCGCCCGCCGCGACCACCTGCCGGAACTCCTCGACGAGCACGCGACGGTCGTCCTCGGACGCGAACGCTGCCAGGAACGGATCCGCCGGGCGGGTCTGTTCGACGACACCGCCGCGGGCCAGATCGTCGTAGGCGCCCAGCGCCATCCGGTTCACCTCGGCGAACACCGCCATCGCCGCGCGCCACCGGCGGGCGGTGCAGTGCCGCGCGAATCCCGCCAGGAACCGCCACAACCGCAGGTCGACCGCGGGCGGCACGTACACCGGGGACGACGGCGTGAGCATCGAACGGATCCCGTACCGCAGCACCGCCGGCTCCGGCAGTGGCAGGGTCAGCGCGGGGGCCAGCCAGCCCGCATTGCCCCACGACGCATCGGCGGCCACCCCGGTGCGGTCGAGCACCGTGACCTCGACGCCGCGCTCCTGCAGGAACCAGGCCGCCGACAACCCGACGAAGCCCGCCCCGACGACGACCACCCGACGAATCGCCATGACGCACTCCCGATCTCGAGGTACCCCATCACCTCCATCATGGACCGTCGCCGGGCTCGGTGCCCGCGAACCGGGGGTGGTCGCCCGCCGGCCGCCCCGTGACGATCCGATGGATCAGCCGGGCCGCCGCCCGGGCCGTGCGCCCGTCGACGTCGACGGCCGGCGCCAGCTCGGCGACGTCGACGAGCGCGAGCCTGCCGCTGCGCGCCACGACGTCGCACACGTGCTGCACCACCTCGAACGCGACCCCGCAGGCCGCCGGGGCGCTCACCCCGGGCGCCACCCAGCCGGGCAGCACATCGAGGTCGATCGTCAGGTGCACCGCGTCCACCGCGCGGACGAACTCCTCGACGAACGTCTCCACGACGGGCAGGTTCGTCGCGCGGCACTCGTCGTCCAGCAGGTACCGCACCCCGAACTCGTCCGCGGCGGCGAACAGCGCGGCCGTGTTGCTCGGCTGCGCGATGCCCAGCACCGCGTAGCGCAGCGACCTGCCCTGTTCGCGTTCGCGTTCGGCCATCTGCCGGAACGGGGTGCCCGACGTGGCGACGGGCGCCGCCCGCAGGTCGAAGTGCGCGTCCAGGTTCAGCACGCCCCAGCGGGTCCCGGCCCGCGCGGCCGCGGACCCGGCCCAGCCCAGGTAGCTGCCGAAGGCCACCTCGTGCCCGCCGCCGAGCACCACCACCGCATGCCCCGCGTCGAGCAGCGCGGTGACCGCCGCGCCGAGGCGGCGCTGCCCGTCCTCGAGGGCGCCGCCGCGCACCGCGATGTCGCCCGCGTCGTGGATCGTCGCCGGCGCCGGCAGCGCCAGCGACGCCAGGGCGCGCCGCAACGCGACCGGCCCGTCCGCCGCGCCGGGCCGCCCCTGGTTGCGGCGCACGCCCTCGTCGCTGCGGAATCCGATCAGGACCTGCGCCCGCGCGGCGTCCGCGGGCAGCGGCGCCACCACGTCGTGCCAGCGCAGGTGCTCGGGACCGGGGCCGTCGTCGCGGCCTGTCCACGGCGCCGGCGGCACGTCGACCGGAATCCTCACATCCGCAGTCCTTCCTGCCAGACCTCCCGGACCAGCTGCACTCCCGGCCGGTACGCCAGGTGCAGGTACGACGGCGCGTCCAACGCGATCAGATCTGCCCGTGCGCCCTCCCGGACGACGCCGACGTCGTCCCGGCGCAACGCCGCGGCGCCCCCGGCGGTCGCCGCGTGGACCGCCTCCTCCGGGCTCATGTGCATCTCGCGCACCGCCAGCGCGATGCAGAACGGCATGCTCGTGGTGTAAGAGGTGCCGGGGTTGCAGTCGGTGGCCAGCGCGACGGTGACATCCGCGTCCAGCAGTGCCCGCGCGTCCGGATACCGGTTGCGCGTGCAGAAGTCGGCGCCCGGCAGCAGCGTCGCCACCGTGCCCGAGCCGGCGAGCGCCGCCACGTCCGCCGCCGTCGTGTAGGTGACGTGGTCCACCGATGCCGCACCGACCTCCACCGCCAGCCGCACGCCCGGCCCGGGACCGAGCTGATTGCCGTGCACCCGCGGGGTGAGGCCGTGCGCCATCCCTGCCTGCAGCACGGCCCGGCACTGGTCGGCGTCGAACGCGCCCCGCTCGCAGAACACGTCGATCCACTTCGCGTGCGGCGCGCACACGGGGACCATCTCCTCGCACACCAGCCGGACGTAGTCGTCGGGGCGGTCGGCGAACTCCGGCGGCACGGCGTGCGCGGCGAGCAGCGTCGTCTCCGGCGTGAACACCTCGGCCACCCGCAGGCAACGCAGCTCGTCGGCGACGGACTGGCCGTACCCGGACTTGCACTCGACCGTGGTCGTCCCGGACTGCCACCCCTCGGCGACGAGCCGCGACACCGTCGCCCCCAGCGCGCGATCGGTCGCCGCGCGGGTCGCCGCGATCGTCGTGGCGATGCCGCCGGCGGTGTAGGGGGCACCGGCCATGCGGGCGGCGAATTCCTCGGCGCGCTCCCCGGCGAACACGAGATGCGTATGACTGTCGACGAATCCGGGCAGCACGGCGCGGCCCTGCAGGTCGTGCCGGTCCGCGGCGGCCCCCTCGGGGACCCGGTCGCGCGGCCCCACCCACCGGATCAGACCCTCGCCGACGACCACCGCGGCGTCCACGAGCACCCCCAGCGGGCCCCGGTCGAGTTCCGGGTCGTTCGTGACGAGGCAGCCGATGTTGTCGAGCAGTGTCCAGTTCCGCCCGGGCGACACGGCGTCAGCCCTCCCGCATCGGGATGCGCAGTCCGCGGCGCGCGGCGACCTCGGCGGCACGGGGGTAGCCGGCGTCGACGTGCCGGAGGACGCCGGTGCCGGGGTCGTTCGTCAGCACCCGCTCGAGCTTGCGCGCAGCGAGGTCGGTGCCGTCGGCGATGCACACCTGCCCGGCGTGCAGCGACCGGCCGATGCCGACCCCGCCACCGTGGTGGATCGACACCCACGACGCGCCGGACGCCGTGTTGACCAGGGCGTTGAGCAGCGGCCAGTCGGCGATCGCGTCCGAACCGTCGGCCATTGCCTCGGTCTCGCGGTACGGCGAGGCCACCGACCCGGCGTCGAGGTGGTCGCGGCCGATGGCGATCGGAGCGGCGACCTCTCCGGCGGCGACCATCTCGTTGAACCTCAGCCCGGCCCGGTCCCGTTCGCCGTAGCCGAGCCAGCAGATGCGGGCCGGCAGCCCCTGGAACGGCACCGCGCGCCCGGCCAGGGTGAGCCATCGGGCGAGATGCTCGTTCTCGGGGAACAGTTCGAGGACGGCACGGTCGGTGGCCGCGATGTCCGCGGGATCTCCCGACAGCGCGACCCAGCGGAACGGCCCGCGGCCCTCCTCGAACAGCGGACGGATGTAGGCGGGTACGAAGCCGGGGAACGCGAACGCCCGGTCGAAGCCGCCCTTGCGGGCCTCGTCGCGGATGGAGTTGCCGTAGTCGAACACCTCGGCGCCGCGATCGAGGAACCCGACCATGGCCTTCACGTGCCGGGCCATCGACCGGCGGGCCTGCTCGGTGAACCACACGGGGTCCTTCGCCGCGAGGGTGTGCCACTCCTCGACCGTCACCCCGAGCGGCAGGTAGGACAGCGGGTCGTGGGCGGAGGTCTGGTCGGTGACGATGTCGATGGGGGCCTGCAGCGCGAGCAGCGCCGGCACGACGTCGGCGGCGTTGCCGACCACCCCGATCGAGCGGGGCTCGCGCGCATCCCGTGCCGCGAGCGCCGAGGCCAGCGCCGCCTCGACGCTGTCGGCCTTGGCGTCGAGGAAACCCTGCGCGAGCCGGCGGTCGACCCGGGCCTCGTCGACCTCGACGCAGATCGCGACGCCCTCGTTCATTGTGATCGCCAGGGGCTGCGCCCCGCCCATGCCGCCCAGGCCCGCGGTCAGGGTGACGGTGCCGGCGAGGCTGCCGCCGAACCGCTTGCGGGCGACGGCCCCGAACGTCTCGTAGGTGCCCTGCAGGATGCCCTGCGAGCCGATGTAGATCCAGGATCCGGCGGTCATCTGCCCGTACATCGTCAGCCCCAGCGCCTCCAGGCGGCGGAACTCCTCCCAGTTCGCCCAGTCGCCGACCAGATTCGAGTTGGCCAGCAGCACGCGCGGTGCCCACTCGTGGGTGCGCAGCACCCCGACGGGCTTGCCGGACTGCACGAGCAGCGTCTCGTCGCCGCCGAGGGTCTCGAGGGTCCGCACGATCGCGTCGAATGCGGCCCAGTTGCGGGCCGCCCGGCCGGTGCCGCCGTAGACCACCAGGTCGTCCGGCCGTTCGGCGACGTCGGGATCGAGGTTGTTCATCAGCAGGCGCAGCGCGCCCTCCTGTTGCCAGCCCCGGCACCGCAGCCCGGGACCGCGCGGGGCGCGCACGGGCCGCGGGCCCGGGAGGGCGGAGGGGGTCGTTCCGGTGGCCATGGGGCCTCCTCTCGAAACCGGCGAGGCGCGCCGGCGCCGCGACTCCATCCCATGACACTGCGGCGGACCGCCCCGCGACAACCGGTCCGGGCGGATGTGTCGGATCCGAGACCGAGCGGCCGGCCGCGGCCCGCCCGGCGGCCCCTTGGAACAGCGGGGCGGCGCGGTCGTACGATTTCGTCGAACGTTCTGCTGTCGAAGGGAACCATCCATGACCACGGGTATCGAACAGCTCGAGTTTCAGGCGGAGACGCGTCAGCTGCTGGATCTGCTGATCCATTCGGTGTATTCGAACAAGGACACCTTCCTCCGGGAACTCGTCTCCAACTCGTCGGACGCGCTGGACAAGCTCAAGCTCGAGGCGTTCCGCAACAAGGACCTGCAGGTCGACACGTCGGATCTGCACATCGAGATCGAGGTCGACAAGGAGCAGCGCACCCTCACCGTCCGCGACAACGGCATCGGCATGTCCCGGGACGAGGTGGTCGACCTGATCGGCACCCTCGCGAAGTCGGGCACCGCGGAACTGCGGCGCAAGCTGCGCGAGGCGCAGGAGTCGGCCGCGCCGGAGGAACTCATCGGCCAGTTCGGGGTCGGCTTCTACTCGACCTTCATGGTGGCCGACAAGGTGACCCTGCTGACCCGCAAGGCCGGCGAGCACGACGGCACCCGGTGGGAGTCGAGCGGCGAGTCGACCTACACGATCGAGACGGTCGAGGGCGCACCCCAGGGCACGTCGGTGACGCTGCACCTCAAGCCGGAGGACACCGAGGATCACCTGTTCGACTACACGGCCGAGTGGAAGATCAAGGAGATCGTCAAGCGCTACTCGGATTTCATCGCCTGGCCGATCCGGATGCAGGTCGAACGCACCAAGCCCGCCGAGGGGGAGGGGTCCGTCGCCGAAGTGGTCCGCGAGACGGAGACCCTGAACTCGATGAAGGCGCTGTGGGCGCGCTCGAAGGACGACGTCTCCGCGGAGGAGTACAGCGAGTTCTACAAGCACGTCAGCCACGCGTGGGACGAGCCGCTCGAGGTCGTCCCGATGAAGGCCGAGGGCACATTCGAATACCAGGCGCTGCTGTTCATCCCGTCGCAGGCGCCGTTCGACCTGTTCATGCGCGAGCGCAAGACCGGGATCCACCTCTACGTCAAGCGCGTGTTCATCATGGACGACTGCGAGGAGCTGATCCCGGAGTACCTGCGGTTCGTCAAGGGCGTGGTCGACGCCCAGGACCTGTCGCTCAACGTCTCGCGCGAGATCCTGCAGCAGGACAGGCAGATCCGCGCGATCCGCCGGCGGCTCACCAAGAAGGTGCTGTCCACGATCCAGGACATGGCGACCACCGAGAAGGAGAAGTACCGGACCTTCTGGTCGCAGTTCGGCCGGGTCCTCAAGGAGGGTCTGCTCTCGGATTTCGACAACCGCGACACCCTGCTCGCCGTGTCCTCCTTCGAGTCCACGCACAGCGAGGACTCGACGACGACGCTCGCCGAGTACGTCTCGCGGATGAAGGAAGGCCAGGACGAGATCTTCTACATGACCGGCGAGTCCCGGCAGCAGATCGAGAGCTCCCCGCACATGGAGGCCTTCCGCGCCAAGGGCTTCGAGGTGCTGCTGCTCACCGACCCGGTCGACGAGATGTGGGTGGGGTCCGTGCCCGAGTTCGAGGGCAAGCCGTTCCAGTCGATCGCCAAGGGCGAGGTGGATCTCGGTACCGAGGACGAGAAGAAGGCCGCCGAGGCCGAGCGTGAGGAGCGGGAGAAGGAGTACGCCGACCTGCTGTCGTGGCTCGGCGAGACGCTCGACGAGCACGTGAAGCAGGTGCGGCTGTCGTCGCGGCTGACCACGTCGCCCGCGTGCCTCGTCGGCGACACGTTCGCCATGTCGCCCGCCCTCGAACGGATGTACCGGGCGTCGGGCCAGCCCGTCCCGCACACCAAGCGCATCCTCGAGCTCAACCCGGACCACCCGTTGGTCACGGCGCTGCGCGACGCGCACGCCCGGCACGCCGACGACCCGACGCTCGGCGAGACCGCCGAGTTGCTGTACGGCACCGCGCTGCTCGCCGAGGGCGGCGAACTCGAGGACCCGGCGGCGTTCGCCCGTCTGCTCGCCGATCGCCTCGCGCGCACGCTGTAACCGCTCACCCCTTCCGGCCGAATGTCACATCGCGTCGATCGAATCGACGTGGTGTGACATTCGGTCCGTGCGTGGTGGGGGTGCGGCGACCCGATAGGCTCACACCATGGCCGGCGTGGACGGGGTGTTGTTCGATATCGAGGGCGTGATCGTGACGTCGTGGGAACCCGTGCCGGGCGCCGCCGAGGTGCTTGCCGGGCTCCGCGAGCGCGGGGTGCATCGGGCCTTCCTGACCAACACCACGTCGCGGACCTGCGCGCAGATCGCCGAGAGCCTCACCGGGCTGGGCATGCCGGTCGAGCCCGCCGAGATCGTGACGGCCGCGTCCCTCACCGCCGAGTACCTGCGCCAGACCTACCCGGACCGGCGCTGCTGGGTGCTCAACCACGGCGACGTGGAGGCGGACCTCGAGGGCATCGTGCGCGACGAGGACGATCCCGAGGTGGTCGTGCTCGGCGGGGCCGGGCCGGAGTTCAGCCACCGCGCCCTCAGCCGCGTCGCCGAGCTCATGCTCGACGGGGTGCCGGTGGTCGCGATGCACCGCGGCTCCACGTGGCAGTCCGCGGACGGCCTGCGCATCGACACCGGCGTGTACCTGCCCGGTCTCGAGGAACTCACCGGGCAGACCGTCGTCGCGGTCGGCAAGCCGTCGATGCGGGGCTTCCTCGCCGCGGCCGAGCTGATGGGCACCGAACCGGACCGGATGGCCGTGGTGGGCGACGATCTCCACGCGGAGGTCATCCCCGGCCAGCGCCTCGGCATGACGGGAATCCTGGTGCGCACCGGCAAGTTTCGGCAGTCGGTGCTCGACCTCGCGGTCGAGCGTCCCGATCGGGTGATCGATTCGGTCGCCGCCCTGCCGGAGCTCCTCGACACGCTGTGACGCCGTCTCGCCCCGGGCGGGTGTGACCGGTACCCTCGCCGCCGGGGGAGTCGCCCCCGTCCGGGCATCCGAGCCCAGCGAGTCCCGGCCCAGCGCAGAGGAGACCTTGTTGTCCATCCGATCCATCCGTGCCGTCGTAGTCCCCCGCCGCCTCCTCCGGGCCGGTGTCGTCGCCGCTCTCGGCGTCGCGTCGGCCGCCCTGCTCGGCGTGGGTACTGCGACGGCGGCGCCGGTGACGTGCGTGTCGCCGCCGTCGGCCAACGAGATCCTGGTCTCCGACGCCGCCAGCTGCGGCGCGACGGCCGCCGAGGGCGGCACGGCCCACTCCTTCGCCTCCGAGAGCGGCACCGCGGTGTCGGCGGCGCAGACGGCCGGCGCGGCCGAGGCCCACGCGACGGGGTTCGGGACCGCCCTGAGCGGCGCCCAGAACGGTGGCCGCTCCTACGCGTACGCCCTCGGCGGCGGACTGAGCCATTCCTCGGCGCAGGGCCCGGTGACGACGGTGTCGGTCGCGGGCTGGGGGTCGGGGGCGACGGCCGATCCGACCGGGGTGACCTGCGTCGGCCCGCAGTCGTTCGCCGTCAACACGGCCACCGGTCAGTGGTGCGCCGTCGGCGTCGGTTCCACGCGTCGCTGAGAACACACCGCAGCGGTCTTGCGCGACGGGGGTGGCGGGTGCTCCAGACCTTGCACTCGCCACCCTCGAGTGCTAAGAATGCTCTTGGCACTCGCAACACGTGAGTGCCAGGTCGGGACGGTGAGGCCGGGAATATCGACACCCCTGGTCGTCCGTCGCGGGCACTGCTTCCGGCCGAAGGCGTACATGGGGCGACCCGACGAGCGGTCGCCCTGCGTGTCACCCCCATATCCGGAGGATCACTTCGCAATGGCCAAGATCATCGCGTTCGACGAAGAGGCCCGTCGCGGCCTCGAGCGGGGCCTGAACAGCCTCGCCGACGCTGTCAAGGTGACGTTGGGGCCCAAGGGTCGCAACGTCGTGCTCGAGAAGAAGTGGGGCGCCCCCACGATCACCAACGATGGTGTGTCCATCGCCAAGGAGATCGAGCTCGAGGACCCGTACGAGAAGATCGGCGCCGAGCTGGTCAAGGAAGTTGCCAAGAAGACGGACGACGTCGCGGGTGACGGCACCACCACCGCCACCGTGCTCGCCCAGGCGCTGGTGCGCGAGGGTCTGCGCAACGTCGCCGCCGGTGCGAACCCCCTCGGCCTCAAGCGCGGCATCGAGAAGGCCGTCGAGGCCGTCACTGCCAAGCTGCTCGACACCGCCAAGGAGGTCGAGACCAAGGAGCAGATCGGCGCCACCGCCGGCATCTCCGCGGGCGACCCCGCGATCGGTGAGCTGATCGCCGAGGCCATCGACAAGGTGGGCAAGGAAGGCGTCATCACCGTCGAGGAGTCCAACACCTTCGGCCTGCAGCTCGAGCTGACCGAGGGCATGCGCTTCGACAAGGGCTACATCTCGCTGTACTTCGCCACCGACGCCGAGCGTCAGGAGGCCGTGCTCGAGGACGCCTACATCCTGCTCGTGTCGGGCAAGATCTCGACCGTCAAGGACCTGCTGCCGCTGCTGGAGAAGGTCATCCAGTCCGGCAAGCCGCTGGCGATCATCGCCGAGGACGTCGAGGGTGAGGCTCTGTCCACCCTGGTCGTCAACAAGATCCGTGGCACCTTCAAGTCGGTCGCCATCAAGGCCCCCGGCTTCGGTGACCGCCGCAAGGCCCAGCTCGCCGACATCGCCATCCTCACCGGTGGCGAGGTCATCAGCGAAGAGGTCGGTCTCTCCCTCGAGACCGCCGGTCTCGAGCTGCTCGGCCGCGCGCGCAAGGTCGTCGTCACCAAGGACGAGACCACCATCGTCGACGGTGCCGGCGACGCCGACGCCATCGCCGGTCGCGTGAACCAGATCCGCGCCGAGATCGAGGCGTCGGACTCGGACTATGACCGCGAGAAGCTGCAGGAGCGTCTGGCCAAGCTGGCCGGCGGCGTTGCGGTCATCAAGGCCGGTGCCGCCACCGAGGTCGAGCTCAAGGAGCGCAAGCACCGCATCGAGGATGCCGTCCGCAACGCCAAGGCTGCGGTCGAGGAGGGCATCGTCGCCGGTGGTGGCGTCGCGCTGCTGCAGGCCGCGCCGGTTCTGGACGACCTGAAGCTCGAGGGTGACGAGGCCACCGGTGCCAACATCGTCAAGGTTGCCCTCGAGGCCCCGCTGAAGCAGATCGCCTTCAACGCCGGCCTCGAGCCTGGCGTCGTCGCCGAGAAGGTCCGCAACCTGCCCGCCGGCCACGGCCTCAACGCCGCCACCGGCGAGTACGAGGACCTGCTGGCTGCCGGCATCAACGACCCGGTCAAGGTCACCCGCTCGGCGCTGCAGAACGCGGCGTCCATCGCGGCCCTGTTCCTGACCACCGAGGCTGTCGTCGCCGACAAGCCGGAGAAGGCCGCCGCTCCCGCCGGCGACCCGACCGGCGGCATGGGTGGCATGGACTTCTGATCCACGCCCGACCGTCTTCGAGGCCCGGTTCCACTTCGGTGGGGCCGGGCCTCGTGGCGTCGAGGGCTCGGCCCGGGCCGAGCGGCGGGGAGCGCAGGCCCCGGCGTGCGCGAAGTTCCGACGGGTGCAGGAATGCCTGCCGCCGCCGGGAAATCGGGGAAATGTTCCGCCGCGCCGAGTGCTGAAGTGCAGTTCGGGGCGGCCGCGCGGCGCTTCCCGGGCGGCCGGGGACGCAATTCTTTTCGTTAAACATTCCGTTTTTCCGCACTCACAATGCGGAAATCTTTGCGTTCCGGAATTTTCCGCTCTGCACCTGCATAAATGCCGCGGAAATGCATCGAAAACAAGGCCGCATTTCCGGGGTGTGAATTGTCTCACGCCCTGAATTCGCCGGCTCGCAGCGCACAATTCGCGGGGCCCGTGCCACACTCGGAATTGTGATCGGGAACGATCCGTTCGCGTGCAGAAGCGGCGGGCCGGAAATTCCGGCCGGTCGAGAAACACGAGACAAAGGAGTCGGACAATGCTCGGATCCGTTCAGGACATTCTCAACCTCCTGCTGGAGACCTTCGGTGACTTCGCCGACATCCTCGGCACGGGCAGCGCGGAGGCCGGTGAGACCACCCAGCAGGCCGTGAGCTGATCGTCGGCCCGAGAGGGAGTCGGAGGGTTTCCCTTCTCGAGCTGCCTCGATCCACAGCACTCGGCCGCAGCGGCACACGTCGTCGCTGCGGCCGAGTGCCGTCCGGGGTTTCCGGTGTGACCGGCCCGTTCCCATCGAGGGGTGATTTTTCCGATTTCTGCGTTCTCGACTCGTGACAGGTTGTAACAATGGCGTCGCGGTCGCAGTTCCAGGCCGCGCATCCGTGACACCGGCGAAATCAAGGAGGAGTCGCCATGGGGTCTCTCGCGGACATCATCGGCTGGGTACTCGAGAATTTCGATCTGCTGGAGGTTCTGGACTCGCTGAGCGCCGGCGACGACTAGCAGCCACCCACCACCTGGACGGAGAAGATCATGATCGGCAGCCTGCTCGACCTCATCACGCCCATCCTCGAACTGATCGCCGACCTCGGCTCCGGCAGCACGGACTAGTCCCGGGCCCGAGACCGCAGTCGAATCGCAGCCGCAGCCGCAGGATCTCCTGCCGCTGTGGCTGCGGTCGTGAGGTGTCCGGCCGGTTCACACCGCCACGGCCGCGGCGACCGCACGCTTCGCCAGCCGCGCCGCGATCGCGGCACACACCAGCAGCTGGATCTGGTGGAACAACATGAGCGGCAGGACGATCAGCCCGATCGGCTGGCCCGGGAACAGCACCGTCGCCATCGGCAGGCCCGTGGCGAGCGACTTCGTCGAGCCGCAGAACAGGATCGTCGCGCGGTCCTCGTAGGAGAAGCCCAGGCGCGGTGCGCCGAACCACGTGATCGCCAGGACCAGCGCGAGCAGCACGAGGCACACGCCCACGAGGGCGAGCAGCCGCGCGGGCGACAGGCTCGACCAGATGCCCTCGTTCATGCCGCGGCTGAACGCGACGTACACGACGAGCAGGATCGAACCGCGGTCGACGATCTTCAGCGGCCTGCCGTGGGCCTTGACCCACCCGCCGATCCAGCGGCGCACGAGCTGGCCCGCGAGGAACGGAACCAGCAGCATGAGCACGATGTCGAGCACCGCAGAGGCGCTGAACGTCACGCCCTGCGTAGTCATCGTCAGCGCGACGAGCAGCGGCGTGACGAAGATGCCGAGCAGGCTCGACGCGCTGGCGGAGACGACCGCCCCCGGGATGTTGCCCCGGGCCACCGAGACCAGCGCGATCGACGACTGCACCGTCGAGGGCAGCAGGCACAGGTAGAGGACGCCGAGATACAACGGCTCGGTCAGGACCGCCGGCACGAGGACCTTCGTCGCCAGACCGAGCAGCGGGAACACCGCGAACGTGGTGGCGAGGATCGTCAGGTGCAGGCGCCAGTGCTTGAGGCCTTCGAGGGCCTCGTGCGTGGACAGGCGAGCTCCGTAGAGGAAGAACAGCAGGCCGATGGCGATCTTCGAGGCCCACGTGACGGCGGTCAGGGCCGTGCCCTCGGCCGGCAGCAGCGCCGCGATCGCGACGGTGGCGAGGATGCCGACGAGGAAGGGGTCGAGGCGTCCGAGCACGGGGATCCTGGAGAACATGAGTCGACGCTAGGTCACCGCACGCCCATCCAGGAAACCGATCACCGCGATTACTGTCATCACGAATCGTGATTGAATACCGTGGTGTTCGATCCCGTTCACCTGCGCAGCTTCCTGGCCGTGGAACGCGCCCGCAGCTTCACGCTCGCCGCGCGACGGCTCGGCCTGCGCCAGTCCACGGTCAGTCAGCACGTCGGCAAGCTCGAGCAGGCCGCCGGCCGCCGGCTGTTCCTGCGGGACACGCACGCGGTCGATCTCACCGCCGACGGCGCAGCCATGCTGGGCTTCGCCCGGGACATCCTCGATCGGCACGACGCGGCCCGGCGGTACTTCTCGGAGTCGCCGATCAGCGGGCGGCTGCGCTTCGGGGCCTCGGAGGACCTGGTGCTGCACGAACTGCCCGCCATCCTCGCGGAGTTCCGGCGCAGTCATCCCCGGGTGGATTTCGAGCTCACCGTCGCGCTGAGCGAGGACCTGCATCGGCGCCTCGACGACGGGGACCTCGACCTGGTCTTCGGCAAGCGCCGGCCGGGGGAACGACACGGGGAGCTGATCTTCCGGGACCGGCTGGTGTTCCACGCCGCACCGGACTTCGTGGTCGAGCCCGACGGGCCGATCCCGCTGGTGACGTATCCGCCGCCGGCGTTGACCCGCGAGATCGCCCTCGACACGCTCCGGCGCGCCGGACTCGGGGCGCGCATCACCTGCACCACCGACAGCCTCAACGGCCTGCGCGCAGCCGTCCTCGCCGGGCTCGGCGTCGTGCTCCACGCTGCCCGGCTGCCGCCGGCGGGGCTCGTTCCCGTGCGCGCGGGACGACTGCCCGACGCGGGGGAGGTCGAGTTCGTGCTGCTGTCGCGGCGTTCGGTCCTCAACGAACCCGAGCGGGCACTGCGTGCCGTGATCCTCGCGAACGCCGACCGGCTCGGCCGGGACGGCTGACCGTCGTTGCGCGCGGCGTGCGCCCGTTCCGGCCGGCGGCGCGGGCGCACGCCGCGGGGGAGAGCGGTGAGCTCGTCCCTCTCACTCGGGCAGCAGCATCCACAGCGCCAGGTAGACCAGCGCCGCACCGCCTCCGGTGACGAACGCGGCGACCACCACACCGGCGCGGACGAGGTTGACGTCGATGCCGAAGTATTCGGCGAGACCGCCGCACACGCCACCGAGCATGCGCTGCGAGCGGGAACGGGCGAAGGGACGGGGACCGGGGGTGCTGTTCTCGAATGTCATGCGACAAGCGTGCCGCCGCGGGCCTGCCGGCCACATCGGGTGACGCCCCGATTCCTACCCTGATCTTTCGTCTCGGGGTTCGTCCTCAGCGGCGCTTGGCGAGCGTCTTCTTGAAGATCACCAGGGGCAGCAGCATCCGGGCGATCAGCGCGACGGCCCATACGATCACCGTCGCGAGGATCCAGGTCGCCGCGCCCCGGATCTGCAGGCCGTCGCTGACGAGCGAGGTGACGATCAGCGCCACCAGCGTCGAGATGAGCGCGCTGCTGCCCAGGAGCGCAGGGGTCTTGGTCACCGCCAGCTGACGCAGCAGGGGGTCGACGAGCATCGCGGCCACGGTGAACAGGACGACGGCGATGACGAAGGCGACGCCGTCGAGCGTCATGCCGGGCAGGACCCAGGCACCGACGAGCAGCGCCAGAGCGTTGGCGAGCAGTGCGACGACCGCGGACGCGAGCAGACGGACCATGCCAGGAGACTAGCCCCCACCGGCCGGGAGGGTGAACCGACAAGCCGACGAGGCGGGCCGGAATCCCGGCCCGCCTCGAGGCGCCGGATCGTCGGCGCGGCGCGAGAACTCGTCAGATGCAGACCACCGCCAGGCCCACGCCCCGCCAGACCTGCGTCTCGACGCGCTCGAACTCGTCCTTGTCGTGGTTGTACCGCATGTCGATCTCGGTGCGGTAGCCCCTGTCGCGCTGTTCGGTGACGTGGCAGTCGCCGGATGCCGTGCCGGCGCGGTTGACCACGCCGTACGGCACGCCCTGCGCCTCGAGCGCGGCCCGGGCGCTGTGTTCGCTCATTCCGACCACGTTCGGAGCCGGCTGGGCCGCCGCCGCGGTCCCGGCGCCCAGCAACACCGCGGTCCCGGCGCCCAGCAACACCGACGCGGCCGCCGCGCACACGGCCGCGGTGACGGAGGTGCGCAGCAAACCCCTTCCACGGCGGGATCTTTCGGGAACGGAGTGGGAACTGCTCGTGGTGGATGTCATGCCTTTCAGCGTGCCGACCGGCGGGCCGGCTCCACATCGGGTGACGCCCCGATCCCTACCCTGATCTTTCGTCTCGGGGTTCGCGCGCCGTGTGCTCCGTAGGATCTGTGCATGGCCGGACCGACGCGTGTGGCGCTCGCCCTGGGCAGCGGGGGTGCCCGCGGCTACGCCCACATCGGCGTGATCGAGGTGCTCGAGGAACGCGGCTTCGACATCACCGGGGTGGCGGGCTCGTCCATGGGCGCGCTCGTCGGCGGGCTGTACGCGGCGGGCAAGCTCGACGACTACACCCGCTGGGCGACGTCGTTGACCCAGCTCGACGTGCTGCGCCTGCTCGACGTGTCACTGTCCGCGCCGGGCGCCATCCACGCCGAGAAGATCCTCGACAAGGTGCGCGAGATCCTCGGCGACACCCCCATCGAGGGGCTGCGGATCCCGTATACGGCGGTCGCGACGGACCTGGCCGCCGGCCGGTCCGTGTGGTTCCAGCGCGGCCCCGTCGACGTGGCGATCCGCGCCTCCATCGCGATCCCCGGCGTGATCACCCCGTACGTGCTCAACGGGCGGGTGCTCGCGGACGGCGGAATCCTCGATCCGCTGCCACTCGCCCCGATCCTCGCCGCCGGTGCCGACGTCACCATCGGTGTCAGCCTCGGGGCGGAGGAGCGCGACGTCGAGGGCGGCGCCCCGGCCCACGCGAGTGCAGAGCCGCGACCGGTCGACGAGTGGATCGGCCGCTTCCGCCGCAGCGCCGCGCAACTGCTCGAGCGCGACGTCGTCCGCTCGGTGGTCGGTCGCTTCGGCAGCGGGCAGGTGGCACGCAGCGATGCCGTGGAGGACGTGGCGCCCGAGGAGACCGAGGTCGTCGACGATCCGGTACCGGTCCCGAAGCTCAGCCGCTTCGAGGTGATGAACCGTTCGCTCGACCTGATGCAGTCGGCCCTCGCCCGGTATCAGCTCGCCGGGTACCCGCCGGACGTGCTCATCCGCGTCCCTCGCAAGTCGGGACGCAGCCTCGACTTCCACCGTGCGGCCGAGATGATCGCGCTCGGCCGCAGCCTCACGGAGTCCGCCCTCGACGCCGCGGGGCTCGGCGTCGCGCCGGTCGCCGAACCGGCTGACCCGGACACCGGAACCGCCTAGGCTGAGCCGGTGGAGACCGTACCGATCCAGCTGCCGGGCGGCACGACGACGCCGGTCCGCCTGTTTCCCGGTCCGGAACACCCGGCCCGCATCGACGCGCCACGGCCCGTGGTGGTGATCCTGCCCGGCCTCGGCATCCCGGCGGGCTACTACGAGCCCGTCGCCGAGGCGCTCACCGGGCACGGGTTCGACGCCGCGCTCTGCGAGCTGCCCGGGCAGGGCGACAGCCGCCCCCGTCCCGGACCCGACAGCGACTACGGCTACCAGGAACTGGTGGCCGTCGACCTGCCGGCGATGTTCGAGGTGGTGCACGAACGGTTCCTCGACTCCACCCCGTACCTCCTGGGGCATTCGATGGGCGGTCAGCTCGGGGTGCTCTATGCCTCCCGCAATCCCGGACGCCTCGGCGGGCTGATCCTCGTCGCCGCGGGCACCCCCTACTACCGTCACCACGCGGGCATCCGCGGGCCGGGTCTGCTCCTCGGGTCCGCGGCGATGTCGATCACCGCGAGCGTGGCCGGGTTCTGGCCCGGCGATCGGCTCGACGTCGCCGGTTTCGGCCGCCAGTCCCGGCTGCTCATCTCGGACTGGGCGCGCCTGGCCCGCAGCGGACGTTTCGAGCCCCGCGGCGCCGACGTCGACTACGAGCAGCGGCTGGCCGAGCTGAGCCTGCCGGTCCTGTCCGTCACCGTCGAGGGCGACGACATGACGCCCGTCCCCGCCGCCCGGCACCTGCTCGAGAAGATGCCCGCCGCGGACGTGACGACGTGGCACCAGTCCCGGCCGCTGGGGCACAACGGGTGGATCCGCGACAACGCGGACACCGTCGACCGCATCTCCGCCTGGTTGAAGGACCGGTGAGCGCGGCCTCCTACCGGGACAGCATGCGCTCGAGGAACGTGAACGTCAGTGCCGCCTTGAACGCGGCCTGGGCGTTGTCCGCGGCACCGCCGTGCCCGCCCTCGATGTTCTCGTAGTACCAGACCTCGTGCCCCTGTTCCTCGAGCCGGGCCACCATCTTCCGGGCGTGACCGGGATGCACCCGGTCGTCCCGGGTCGAGGTGGTGATCAGGATCGGCGGGTACGCCGCGTCCGGGTCGGTGTTCTGGTACGGCGAGTACTCGCGCAGGAAGGCCCATTCGTCGGGGTCGTCGGGGTCGCCGTACTCGGCCATCCACGACGCCCCGGCGAGCAGCAGGTGATACCGCTTCATGTCCAGCAGCGGCACCTGGCACACGATCGTCCCGAACAGTTCGGGGTAGCGGGTGAGCATCACGCCCATGAGCAGACCGCCGTTGCTGCCACCCTGGATGCCGAGCCGGTCGGCGGTGGTGATGCCGCGCGCGACCAGATCCCGCGCCACCGCGGCGAAGTCCTCGAACACCCGGGGCCGGTTCTCCTTCAGCGCCTGGGTGTGCCACTGCGGCCCGTACTCTCCGCCGCCGCGGATGTTGGCGATCACGTAGGTGTACCCGCGTTCGAGCCACGCCAGGCCCACGCCGCCGCTGTACGCCGGCACCATCGAGTTCTCGAATCCGCCGTAGCCGTACAGCAGGGTCGGCGCCGGGGACGAGGTGTTGCGGCCCACCACGAAGTACGGAACCTGGGTTCCGTCGTCCGAGGTGGCGAAATACTGTGTGACGGTCACGTTCTCGGCGTCGAAGAACGCCGGGGCCTGCTTGATCGGCTCCAGCGGGCTGCCGACCGTGCCGGACAGCAGCGTCGCGGGCACGGTGAAACCGCTGGAGTTGAGGAAGAATTCGTCGCTCTCGAGCGGGTCGACGTCGATCACGGAGGTGGAGGTCGCGGCCGGCACGTCCTCGAGGGGCCGATCGGTCCACCCGTCCGCTCCCGGGGTGAGCATCCGCACCTCGGTCTGCACGTCGCGCAGCGCGACCACCAGCAGGTGGTTCCGCGTCCAGGCGTACTGTTCCAGCGAGGTGTGCGCGTCCGGGGCGAACAGCACCGTCATCTCGCGCGACCCGGCCAGGAACTCGGGGTAGTTCGCGGCCAGCAGGGTGCCCGCCGGATGTCCGAGCCACGGCGACCGGGTCCTGATCAGCAGGTGGTCGCGGTACACGGAGACCTTCGCGTCGTCGGGGGCCTCGATCCGGACGAGCTCCCCGTCGGGCCGCAACTCGAAACGGTGCGACGTGTAGAAGTCGATCGCGCGCTCGACGAAACTGCGCTCGAAGCCGGGGGTGCGGTCGTACCAGGCGGAGACGGCGACGTCGGACTTGTCGCCCTCGTACACCGTCTCGGCCGCGGACAGCGGGGTACCGCGGCGCCAGCGCTTGGCCAGGCGCGGATATCCGGAGTCCGTGAGCGAGCCGTCGCCGAAATCGGTGCCGACGTACACGGTGTCCGCATCGATCCAGCCGATGTCGGTCTTCGCCTCCGGCACCGTGAAACTGTCCGGCCCGTCGACGAACTTCCGTGATTCCACATCGAACTCGCGGATCACGGTGGCGTCGGCGCCGCCGCGCGACAGGCCGATCAGGGCCCGGGACTGGTCGGGCCGCAGCACCTGCGCGCCCGACCACACCCAGTTCTCGCCCTCCGCCTCGGCGACCGCATCGAGGTCGACCAGCACGTCCCAGTCCGGGGCGTCGCGCAGGTACTGCTCCATGGTGGTGCGCCGCCACAGACCGCGCACGTGCCGAGCGTCGCGCCAGTAGTTGTACAGGTACTCGCCGCGACGCCGCGCGTACGGAATGCGCGCGTCGGTGTCGAGGACCTCCCGGATCCGGGACTGCAGCGTCTCGAACGCCTCGGTGCGGGTGTACTCGTCGACGGTGCGGTCGTTGTGCGCGCGCACCCACCCGAGTTGCTGGTCGCCGGTGACGTCCTCGAGCCAGAGGTACGGGTCGTTCGTGTCGTCGGTCATCTGGTGTTCGGCGCGGATACTCCCTCGTGCACGGGGGAGAGAAGGCGCCGTCCTCCTCTCGAGGGGTGTGAGGGTGTCGGGGAAACCTGTCGGTGGGTCCGGTTGGCGTGCCCGGTATGGGGGTCGAGGTGGTGCGCTACAACTACCGGTTGCGGCCGGGCAGTATCGCCGAACATGCACTGATGCAGGAGTGGCATCGTTGCCGATTCTTGTGGAACGAGGCGGTGCACCAACACAAGGCCGGTGGCAGGCCGACGTTCGGGAAGCTGGCCACGCAGTTGACCGAAGCGCGGAAACGCTCGTCGTGGTTGCGGGACGGTTCCCAGGTGGCGCAGCAGCAGACGCTGCGAACCTATGCACAAGCGTTGGAGGCATCCTTCACGGTGAAAGGGCGTGGCCGCCCCAGAGGCAAGTCGCGGAAGACGACGTCGCCGTCGCTCGAGTACACCCGGCGCGGCTTCCGGATCCGGGACGGGCGGTTGGTGCTCGCCAAGGGTGTCAGCATCCCGGTGGTGTGGTCGCGGGAGTTGCCGTCGGAGCCGTCGAGTGTGCGCATCACCCGCGATTCGTTGGGGCACTGGTACGCCTCGTTCGTGGTGACCCGCGAGGTGGAACCGGCACCGGGAGCCCCGGGCGGTTCCGGGATCGGTGTGGATTGGGGTGTGGCCCGGACCGCGACGACCACCGACGAGAGATTCGACCTGTCCTACGGTGGGCATCGGAAACGCTGCGCGGCGGAGCCGGCGAAAGCCCAACGGAAGACGGCGCGCCGCCGCGGGAAGGGCCACCCGCCGTCGAAGGGCTACCGGCGCGCCCGCACACACGCGGCGAAGATCGTGACGAAGGCCGCGCGCCGGAACCGGCACGAGGCGCGGGTGTGGGCGAAACGTGTAGTCGACAACCATGAGTTGATTGCGGTGGAGGATTTCCGGCCGCGGTTTCTGGCGAGGTCGACGATGGCTCGTCAGGCCGCGGACGCGGCGATCGGGTCGGCGAAACGGGAGTTGATCGAGCGGGGCAGGCGGGCCGGCCGGAAGGTGGTGATGGTGCGGCCCGCGTACACGACCATGACGTGTTCGAGGTGTTTCGCGAGAACCAAGCAGCGTCTCGAACTCGCAGAACGGATCTTCCGGTGCCAGGGCTGCGGCTATATCGCATGCCGGGACCGGAACGCTGCCAGAGTGGTTCCGGCTGTGGCGGAGCGTGGCCACACCGGTGTCGACGACGTCGGTCAATCGGATCACCTCCTTCGGGTCGGTGGTGCGGTTGCGGTCTGAGCTGGGAATCTCCTGCCTTCAGGCAGGAGAGGCGTTGAGGGCAATTGTTACCCATCCGGCCCCGGGCGACCCGGTGGGGACCGCGGCGCGCGACGCAAACGCCGCACCCGCCACACTGGCGGCATGCAGCTCCACCCCTCCGACGCCCAGCGGGACTGGCTCGACGACCGCGTCCGCAGCGACCAGTTCCTGCTGTTCTGCTTCGAGGGGCCGGCCGGCGACCCCGGCCGCCTGGTAGCGGAGCTGCGGCGACGGGCGTCGGCCGTCGTCGAGCTGCGGCTGCACGCCGTGGCGGTGCCCGGCGATCTGGACTATCCGTACTGGGCGACCGGGCCCGTCGGCGCCGACCGGTTCGTCGTGCACCGGCTGCCGGATCCGTCCTGGCCGGGCGTGCAGGAGGCCCTCGGTGAGCTGCTCACCGACCGGCTCGACATCCGGGCCTCGCCGTGGCGGCTGCACCTGGTGCCCGGCGTGACGGGGGCACCGCGTTGCGCCGCGGCCGCAACCGTTGTCGTGCTGCAGGTTTCGCACGCCTTCGCGGACGGGACTCGCGCGTCCGCCCTGGCCCGGGCGTTGCTGTCCGGCACCGCCCCGGCCGGCGACGGGGCCCCGGCCGGGCCGGAGGCGCCGGCGGTGCCGGTGATGCTGCTGCGGGCCGCGGCCCGGGTGCCGCTCCAGCTGGGCTCGCTGCTGGTGACGGGGGCACGCGCGGGGCGCGCCGAACGGGAACTGGCCGATCCGGCCGTCCCGCCGCCGGCCCCGGGCTGCCCGCCGAGCGCCGTGAACACCGATCCCGGCCCGCGGCGTGCCGTGCGGACGATCGTGTGCCCGGCGACGGACCTGCGCACGGTGGGGACCGTGACCGTCGGTGCGCTGACCGCGATCGGGTCCGCGCTCGCCGAGTTCCTCGGCTCCTTCCCGGCCGACCGGCTCGGCGCGGAGGTGCCCGTCTCCCTCGCCGGAAACGGGTTGTCGCGCAATGCCTACCGCACCACCGGCGTCCGGCTGTTCGCGCACGTGCGCGATCCCCGTGAACGCGCCGCGGCCATCGCGGACGACCTGGCGCAGCGGCGGCGACGGATCACGCATCCGGCCATGGATCTGCGGGATCGTCCGCTCGCGCACGTCCCGGCCCCGCTGCTGCGGTTCGGGCTCGCCCGCGCCGACTTCGGCGCGGTGCCGCGGACCGTCACCGGCACTACGGTCGTGTCGAGCGTGTACCGCGGCGCGGGCGATCTGGTGCTCGGTGGCGCCGTCGTGCGCTTCACCGCCGGGTTCCCGGGCCTGTCGCCCGTCATGGGACTGACCCACGGCGTGCACGGGATCGGCGACGTGGTCACGCTGTCGGTCACGACCAGTCCGCAGGTGCTCGAGCCCGGGGAACTGGACCGGTACGAGACCGTGCTGCGTGCCGCCGTCGCGCAGGTGGCGCGCGCGTAGGGAAGGTGTGCCCGAACCGCCTCGGGCGCTGTCGAGCAACTGCTTGGTTCGGGGCGGTTGCGACTGTAGCGTGCCGGTCGGAACCGGATCGACGAGGGAGTGACGATGGGTGTGTATGCGGTGACCGGTGCGGCGTCGGGGATGGGCCGGGCCGCCGCGGATCGGCTGCGGGCAGCCGGTCACACGGTGATCGGGATCGACCTGAAGGAGGGCGACGTCGTCGCCGACCTCTCGACCCCGGCGGGACGTTCCGACGCGGTGCGGCAGACCCTCGAGCGGGCCGGGAACCGGCTCGACGGTGCGGTCCTCGCCGCGGGC
The DNA here is from genome assembly GCF_011058165.1 of Rhodococcus aetherivorans. GTDB lineage: Bacteria > Actinomycetota > Actinomycetes > Mycobacteriales > Mycobacteriaceae > Rhodococcus > Rhodococcus aetherivorans. The sequence goes on along the minus strand of NZ_JAALEG010000088.1, from coordinate 786 downwards.
CTCGGTCCGGTGCCCGGCATGGAACAGGCCATCGCCCAGGTCAACGTCCGGGGCGTGATCGAGCTGCTCGAGGGGTGGCGGCCGGCGCTCGCCGCGACCGGCAACAGCAAGGTCGTCGTGTTCGGGTCGAATTCGACGACCACCACCCCGGCCGTCCCGATGTCGGCGGTGCGGGCGTTTCTCGCGGGCGACCTGGAGAAGGGCGGGCGGCGGGCGGGCCGGATCCGGCCGGCGGCCGCCCCGTTCACCTACGCCGCGTCGAAGATCGCCGTCACCCACTGGGCACGCCGGAATGCGGTGACCCCGGACTGGGCGGGGTCGGGGATCCGGCTGAACGTCCTCGCGCCGGGCGCGGTGGCGACGCCGTTGCTCGAGACTCAGCTCGCGAGCCCGGAAGGTAAGCGGGTCAGGAGTTTTCCGGTTCCGATCGGCGGGTTCGGTGATCCGGACCGGATCGCCGAGTGGGTGGAGTTCATGCTCTCGCCGGCCGCGGACTTCCTCGTGGGTTCCGTCGTGGTGGTCGACGGCGGCAGCGAGGCGTGGTTCCGTGCCGTCGACTGGCCGCGACCGGTGCCGGTGCGGAAGGTGCTGCGGTACGTGCGGCGGATGCGGAGCTTCCGCCGCTGAGGAAGTGCTTGCGCCCGAGGGGGCGGTTGTCGCGGGTGGCGCCGTCGTGTCCGGCTCCTTCCACGGCTTCGATCAGGGCTACCTGCTGGACGCGCTGGCCCTCCTCGGCCCCCGCTTCGTGGGCGTCACCCAACTGCCGGCGACCGTGACCGACACCGA
>NZ_JAALEG010000087.1 GCF_011058165.1 Rhodococcus aetherivorans | reverse complement strand
GCAACAATGGGGGCGGCAACAATGGGGGCGGCAACAATGGAGGCGGCAACGGCCGCTGACCGTCGGCCGTCGAGACAGGCCCGGCACGAGCCGGGACCGCGCGCCGCAAGCGCTCCCGCTTCGAGGCGGAGCGCTTGCGGCGTGGGTCGAGCGTGGGTCAGAGCAGGATGCCGAGACCGGCGAGCAGCGTGAACAGCGTTGCAGCGAGGGAACCGAGAACCATGTTTACCTCCGTTGTGTCGAGTGACGATCCTTCCGTCCTCGCATGAGCGGGGACGAACGACGCTCCCGCAGCAGCAGGGTGCACCACAGGGGACGCCATCAAGATCATCGAGCGGTACGTTCTAGGTGTTACCCGCGGTTCGACGTCCCACTCCGTGATGTGCATCACCGACGCCTCCGTCAGCCTCCGAGGATGCGGCGCAGCTGCCGGGCCTGACCGACGAGGTGGCCGTCGCCGTCGGTCAGCTCCGCCTCGTCGACGCACAGCATCTCGGTGGCCCACACCGTTCGGTGCCGCAGGTGATACCAACCGTCGGCGGCTGCACGCGACGGGGCGAAATGCGCCGCGAACTCCACCGTCGGAACCGGGACGGGTGCGGACATCGTCGCGAACAACCCCGGCGGCAGCGCATCGAGGAGGATCGCGGCGCGCTCGACCGGAGCGAACCCGACCGCGGACATCAGCCGTATCCACACCTCGAATTCCGGGTCGTCGCCCCGGCCGAAGGGCCGGGCCGCATTGATCGGCCGGATGTCGAGGTACTGCGAGAACGGCACGAAGTCGACCGGGATCTCCAGGGGCGGCAGCGTCACGGGATCCGTGCCGCCGAAATCGCTTCCCGTACGCGGCCAGGTCGTTTCACCCACCGTCCGGGCGAGCCGGACGAGGGCGGTGACCGAGTCCGGCATCGATGCCCGGGCGCTCACGGTCCGGCCGCCGCGGACGTCGTCGACCGCGACGTCGACGGGGCCGGGCTGCACAGGGCCGGTGAAGTGCGCCGAGACGGCGAGCGGCGTTGCGCCGGTTTCCACGGCGGCCGCGCGGATCAGGGCCGCGACGACGAGTCCGCCGTGCACGCCACCGAATCCCAGCCAGCTGGAATCGAATTCGATCGGGAAGGGGGCGGGGGCGAGATGGGTCATGCCAGGACCTTCACTTCCGGTGTGGACGGGCGGGGGGTCATACCTCCGGCGGCGAGGGCGGCGACGACGGCAACCGCCGCGATCGTCCACCAGGAGAATCGGAAGGCGGACACCGCATCGTCACCGGCCCCGAGGATCGCGACGAGCACGCTGATCCCGAGCACGGTGCCGAGCTGCCGGCTCATGGTGACGATCGCGCTGCCGGTGGCGGTGCGTGCCGGGGGCAGTTGCGCCGTGGCGGCCGAGAGGATGGTCGGCAAGGCCAGCCCCACGCCGACGCCGCCGATCAGCCAGCCGGGCAGCAGCGCGGTCGCATACTCCGGCTCCGGCCCCACCGTCGCGAGGACCAGGCCGGCGCCTGCGCCCCACAGCACGCATCCCGCTGCGGCGATCGCGCCGGGGGTGAAACGTCGCGCGAGCACCTGCCCGACGGCGGCGAAGAGCGGCACCATCAGCGGCCCGGGAGCCACGGCCAGACCCGTCCGCAGCGCGGAGTATCCCCAGACCTGTTGCACCCAAAGCACATTGGCCAGGAGACCGGCCGCGAACGTCGCGCTGAAGATCAGGGCGGTCACGTTCGACCAGGAGAAGGAGCGCACCGCAAGCAGACTCGGCTCGATCAGCGGCGCGGGGTGCCGGGCGTTGACGTGCGCGAACAGCAGCAGGGCCCCGGCGGCGACGACGAACGCGGCGAGGATGCGGACGTCGGCCCAGCCCCACTCCGGCCCCTGGACGAGTCCGAGCGCGAGTGCACCGATGCCCAGCGTCAGCAGAGCGGCGCCGGCCAGGTCGAGGCGGGTGCCGGAATCGACCGGGCGGATGTCCGGCACGACGCGCCGCGCGACGGCGAGGAGCAGGATCCCGATCGGGACGTTGATCAGGAACGCCCAGCGCCACGAGACCTCGACCAGAAGCCCGCCGACCACCGGGCCGAACGCCGCCGCAGCAGCACCCGTGGCCGCCCAGATCCTCACGGCACCGGCACGTCGCGCCTCCGGCACCGCGCTCACGAGCAGCCCCAGGCTGGCCGGCGTCAGCGCCGCGGCTCCGACGGCCTGGAACAGCCGGCAGATCACGAGCACCCACAGCGACGGACTCAGCGCACATGCCGCGCTCGCGACGGTGAACAGCCCGAGGCCGGCGAGGAAGCCGCGCCGGCGGCCGATGCGGTCGGCCCAGCGACCGAGCGGGACCAGCAGCGCCGCGTACACGATCGCGTAGCCACTGAGCACCCAGCTGAGCTCTCCCAGCGAGCTGCCGGGGTAGCTGGTCCCGATGTCGCCCAGTGCGACGTTGAGGACGAACAGATCGAGGCTCGCGACGAAGGGCGCTCCCGAGAGGACGGCGAGGAGCGGGCCGATCCGGACCGAGACCTGACTTTGGCTTTCCATAGCCAGAGAGGTTAGAAGCTGACTATGGCCTTGGCAAGTCAGATAGGATGGGGCATGCATGCGGCACGGTTGGACGGCTTCCTCGCCGATCGCGACGCCTGGCAGGCCTCCCAGTGCTCGATCGCCAAGGCGATGGACGTGGTGGGGACCCGCTCGGCGATGCTGATCCTGCGCGAGGCCTACTACGGCACCACCCGGTTCGACGACTTCGCGCGCCGCGTCGGCATCACCGAGGCCGTCGCGGCCGCACGCCTGCGCGAACTGACCGCCGAGGGCCTGTTCGAGCGCCGGCCCTACAAGAAGCCCGGGCAGCGGACACGGTACGAGTACATCCTCACCGAGAAGGGCCGCGACCTGTTGCCTGCGGTGCTCGCGCTGATGCAGTGGGGCGACAAGTACCTCCAGGGCGAGCGCGGCGGCCCCCTCGGCCTGTCCGACGACGCCACCGGCGACCCCGTGCGCGTCGAGGTCCGCAGCACCGAACGTGAAGTCCCCCTGGAGGAATTGCGCCTGACACCGAACTTCACCGAGGAGCAGGCCCGGCGCGCGATGCGTCGCACCGACCCCGCAAACCGATGACTCGCCGTCACGCGCTCTGAGACAATCGCATCGGTCGATGCGTTTCCACGAGCGTGCCGGGGGTGGTCACGGTGACAAAGATCCCGGAAGACGGTGCCGGGCCCGATCTCACCCGGGTGCCTACCGACTTGCTGCTCGCCGAGCTCCGCCGGCGGATCGAGTCGTCGACGGCCCCCTCCGCGGCGGCAACGCCCGGACGGAACGAGGGCACCCCTCCCCCGAACACGCCCCTGCAGGTGTTCGAGGTCTCCGAGGGCGACGAGAGCGAGCTGCGCGCGTCACCGATCCGCCCGGACAGCGAGACCTGAGCTGATCCGCGCGGTCGGCGGCCGGCCGCAGCGAATTGCCCTCACGGCCGACCGGGAAGCGCGCGGGTGCCTCGGCGCCACAACGGTGACGTGCCCCGCAAGGTCCTGTCGGTGCCGTCAGCCCCGAGCCACGAACCGGCAGAGCCCTGCTCTGCCGGGTCGCGATGTCACGGGGTCAACGCCCGACAATCGTCGAGCTGAGCGGGGGGCTGGCCACCGCCGCGCTCCCGGCTGTCATCCTGGATCACCGTGCCGACGTACCGATTCGTGAACGGGATCTTGTCGGCCCCCACGGTCCCCTGCAGCACGATCTTGCCGTTGACCCGGGCTGTGTACAGGTCTCCCTCGGCCCGCAGCTCGATCACTGCGCCTTCGGGAAACCTCGACGTGGACGCGTACTGCGGAGTCCCCGCCACGGGGGTGAACCCGTTCGGGTTGGCAGGATCTTCGTGGTACAACGCCATGATGCTGTCGGTGAACGCGAACTGCACACCGGTGTCGACACCGGGATTGGCGCGCACCACCGGACCGATCGACGAGTGCTCCGGCTCGCGTCCGTTCCAGCGGACCACACACCGCATCACCTGCGTCTCGCTCGGCATCGGCTCACTCCAGAACGCAAGACTCAACGGAGTCGACGGAGTCCCCCGGCCGTCGAGATGACCGTTCACGATCTTCAGTGTGCCTCCACCCCAGGTGATCCAGTTCGGGCCGAGCGGGCCGTCCGGGCGATCGAAGTCGTCGGCCGCACGCAGCACCAAGGGGGTCGCCGGAGCCGGTGCGCGGTAGTTGTCCCCGCCCCTCTCGTCGGCGGTGTCTATGAGCGGCGAGGCCGCGATCCTCGGAATCGGAGCGAATTCGGGCCCGGCAGGGCGGGCATGTGGGTCCGCGGTACCCGGATCCGCGTCAGCCAGAGGTGCCAGTCCGGTTGCGAGTGCGAGCGACCCACACACGATGCCGAGCCGCACGGCGCCTTTTCGGACGGACGTGAGAATACGATCGTTCGGTTCGGGAAGCACGCCGGGAATTTTAGGGCCCGAAAGCACATATGACAGTGATGCTCGTCACGACCACGTCCCTCCGGGCCGCGGCGGGCCGATGTCTCCAGCGCCCATATGCACCGATCAGAGGCATACACGGTGTCAGTAGTGGGGGACCCTGGCGGTCCTGTTTCCGGGATTCGAACGGCCGCCTCGACGGCGGAGCTCTGCGCCCAGCCGTGCAGCCTGACGCGTGAGGTGGTCGCGTTCGGGGAGGTTGGGCGCCGATCGGGCCGCTTCGGTGTAGAGCCGTGCTGCGGTCACCAGGTCACCGGCACGCTCGTGGAGGTACGCCGCGGCGGCGGCATGGCGGGGCAGGGCGGGGTCGAGCCCCGCCAGGGCGGCCAGACCGGCCCGCGGGCCGTCGGCCTCGCCGACCGCGACGGCGCGGTTGAGGCGGGCCACCGGGTTGTCGGTGAACCGCAGCAACTCGTCGTACCACTCGACGATCTGCACCCAGTCGGTCTCCTCGGCCGTGCGGGCATCGGCGTGGAGCGCGGCGAGGGCGGCCTGGGCCTGGAACTCCCCCAGTCGGTCGCGGGCGAGCGCTGCCTGGAGCACGTCGACGCCCTCGGCGATCAGACGGGTGTCCCACAGGCTGCGATCCTGCTCGGCCAGCGGCACGAGGCTGCCGTCGGTACGGGTCCGCGCCGGGCGCCGTGCGTGGTGGAGCAGCATGAGCGCGAGCAGGCCCGCCACCTCCTCATGCTCGATCATAGCCGCCAGCTGGCGAGTGAGCCGGATCGCCTCGACGGCGAGGTCGACGTCGCCGGAGTAGCCCTCGTTGAAGACGAGGTAGAGCACGCGCAGCACCGTGGCGACGTCACCGGGCCGGTCGAACCGGACACCCGAGACGGTCCGCTTGGCCCGGCTGATGCGCTGGGCCATGGTTGCCTCGGGCACGAGGTAGGCCTGCGCAATCTGTCGCGTGGTCAGACCGCCGACCGCGCGCAGTGTCAGCGCGACCGCCGAGGCCGGCGTCAGGGACGGGTGCGCGCACAGAAAGTACAGCGCAAGCGTGTCGTCCACTGCCTCGGCCGGGCCGGGCCCGGGCTCGACCTCGACGAGCACCTCGCGCCGCCGCCGGGAGGACTCGGCGCGGGTGGCGTCGAGGAACCTGCGCCAGGCCACGGCGACCAACCAGCCCTTCGGGTCCCGCGGCGGATCGTCCGGCCACACGCGCACCGCTTCGACCAGGGCGTCCTGCACGGCGTCCTCGGCCGCCGCGAAGTCGGCTCCGCGGCGGACGAGGATCCCGATCACCGTGGGGGTGAGGGTCCGCAGCAGGGTCTCATCCACCGTGCCTCACTCCGTGACGGTCGGAGGCGCGGACAGGAACGGGCGCACCTCGAGCCACTCGTGAATCGGCTTCCCACCCGCCCCCGGAGCCGCAGACAGCTCGCCGGCCAGCTCCAGCGCCCGCTCGTAGCTGTCGACGTCGATCACCATCCAGCCGGCGATCAGATCCTTGGTCTCGGCGAACGGGCCGTCGGTGACCGGCGGCCGCCCCTCGCCGTCGTACCGGACGAACGTCCCCTCCGGGGACAGCGCCTGCGCGTCGACGAACTCTCCGGTGCCCTCGAGCCGAGCGGCGAAGTCGTTCATGTACTGCATGTGGGCGGAGATCTCCTCCGGCGTCCACTGGTCCATCGGCACGTCGTTGACCGGTGCGGGCGCGCCACGGTAGTGCTTGAGCAGCAGGTACTTGGCCATCGTGTTCTCCTTGATGCGGTACAGCCCATTGTGGCCGTGTTCACCTCAGGGACGGAGCCGTGCTCGGGATCTCGACATCCCACCGCGACATTTCCCGGCGATCCTCCTGACACCGCGCACTCTGCGGCGCCACGGGAGCCGCGACGAGCTTCGCGCCCGCGGGCTTGCAGGCCGGCCACGACGGCGTCGAGCGAGAGAATGTGGGCAAGAACCAGAACAGGGCCGGCTCCCGTTCCCGGAACCGGCCCCTGACCTGCCGTGCAGCGTTTCCGCTGGTGGAGCCCCCTGTCAGGATTGAACTGACGACCGCTCGCTTACAAGGCGAGTGCTCTACCACTGAGCTAAGGAGGCAGTCGAGCGGCCCCATCATATCGGTAGCGCCCGCTCCACATGCGACCGCCCGGGTTCGTTACGGTGGATCCATGGCTGCTGTTACCGCGCGCATCGCCGAACACCGGACGGACGGGAGCACGTAACGGTGGGGACGCTGGCAACCGCCTTCGGGAAGCTCGTCCTCGACCGTCGCGCCACCCTCGACACCATCACCGAGGCGCCGGCGCCGCTGCAGCCGATCGACCTGACCGACGACGCGACGGTCGCCGAGGCGCTCGACGTCGCCGTCCGCGTCGGCGAGGTGCTGCTGGCCGCGGGCACGGGTGCGATCGACACCTCCGAGCAGGTCCGTTTCGTCGCCGCGACGTACGGCCTGGCCCAGTGCGACGTGGACGTCACCTACAACTCGATCGTGCTCTCGGCGTACCGGGGGCCGACGATGCCGCCGGCGAGCACGATGCGCGTCGTGCAGTACCGGTCGATGGATTTCACGCGGCTCGCCGCGGTGGACCGGCTGACCCGGCGCATCCGACGGGAGGCGATCTCGCCGGCGCAGGCCCGCGAGGATCTGCTGGCGATCACGACGGCGCCGCACCCGTATCACCGCTGGGTGGCGACGTTCGCGTGGGCGGCGATGGCCGCGTCGATCTCGGTGCTGCTCGGCGGCGGCGCGCTCGTGGCGGTGATGGCGTTCGCATCCACGGCGGTCATCGACCGGACGAACCGCGTCCTCAACGGCATGGGCCTGCCGTTCTTCTTCCAGCACGTGGTCGGCGGCATCATCGCCGCGACGCCCGCGATCCTGTTGTTCAACCTGCGCGAACCGTTGGGTGTCGACGTGCCGCCGGGCCTGATCATCGCGGCCGGCGTGACGGTGCTGCTGTCGGGACTGTCGCTGGTCGGTTCGGTGCAGGACGCGATCACCGGGGCACCGATCACTGCGTCGGCGCGGTTCTTCGAGCTGGTGATGATGACCGGCGGAATCATCGCCGGCGTGGCGACGGCGCTGAAGGTGATGGAGGCGCTCGGCGCGGAGCTGCCGGTGATCAGCAACGATGCGCTGCCGACGGCGACCGCGCTGCCGGTGAAGGTGCTCGCCGGTGCGGCGTCGGCGTTGTTCTACGCGCTGGCGTGCTACGCCGAGCGACGGGCGCTGACGGCCGCCGCGCTCGGCGGTGCGGTGGGCAGCCTCGTGTTCTTGATGTCGATGGAGTTCGCGGTGGGTCCGATCATCTCGTCGGCGACCGCCGCGACGGTGGTCGGCTTCGCCGGTGGCTTGATGGCGCGACGGGCGCTGACCCCGCCGCTGGTGGTGGCGGTCGCCGGTATCACCCCGTTGCTGCCGGGCCTGTCGTTGTATCGGGGCCTGTACGCGGTGATCGGCAGCGAACTGCTGCTCGGGCTGACCGCGCTGTTCTCGGCGTTCGGCATCGGGTGCGCGCTGGCGGCAGGGGTGACGCTCGGCGAGTGGCTGGCCCGCACGGTCCGGCATCCGCGGAGCGTGCTGCGGGCGGGGTCGCTTCGCCGGCCGCAGTTGCGCCGCGTCCGGCGGGTGCGTCCGTACCGGGGCTCGAAACGCCACGAGAGTCACTCCGCGGGTGGTGCACCCACGGCGTGACTCTCGGTCGACGCGGTTACCGCGGCAGGTCAGGCGCCCGCGTTGCGGGCCTTCTCGTCTGCCTCCATGGCGTCACGCAGGCTCTTCGGCCGCATGTCGGTCCAGTTCTTCTCCACGTACTCGACGCATGCTGCACGCGACTCCTCCCCGAACACCACGCGCCACCCCTGCGGCACCTCGGAGAAAGTCGGCCACAGCGAGTACTGCTCCTCGTCGTTCATGAGGACGTAGAAGCGGCCGTCTTCGTCGTCAAAAGGATTCGTGCTCATCTCGCCTCACTTGTCGCATAGGTGTGCTGCTTTCGTACCCTAGCAAGCCCGGGGGTCCGGTCATGACCCGCTGGTAGTTTTCCTCCGCGCCGCTCGAGGACGGATCCGAGGATCTCCCCGGACCGGATCGCCACGTTCGACAGCAGCGACGCCGTCAACCCGTGGGTCTTCTCGGTGCCGCCCTGCAGATAGATCCCGGCACGGACGTCGCCGGCGGTGGGCAGCCGGTAGTCCCGGTCGACCGTGCGCAGCGGCGACGACGCGGAAGCGAGGGCGCCGAGCAGGGGCGGCAGCGGGGCGGGCTCGAACCCGGTGGCGAGGACGACGGCGTCGCACATCAGGGTGTCGGTGAGTCCGTCGATCGTGCTGCGCACGTCCACCTCGATTCCGGTGGTCGACTCGGTGACCGCGGCGATCTCGGAGGCGCGCCGCATGAACAGCCGCCGCCGTCCGCTGACGCGTTCGCGGTACTCGGCCGCGTACAGCGCGGTGATCAGGTCGGGGTCGACGACGGAGTAGTTGGTGCCGCGGTGCAGGGCGAGCAGTCGTGCCCGCTCGGTCTCGGGTGCGGCGTGCAGTTCGTCGACGGTGGCCGGGTCGAAGATGCGGTTGGCGTACGGACTGTCGTCGGCGGGGCTGTAGCCGAAGCGGGCGAAGACGTTGTGCACTTCGGCCTGCGGATAGTGGCTGTGCAGGTACTGCACCACCTCGGCGGCGCTCTGGCCGGCGCCGACGACGACGAACCGCTGGTGCACGGGCGCGGGCATCTCGGCCAGATGGAACAGGAACCGGTGGTTGTGGAAGCAGCGCGCGGTCTCGGTGGCCCACGCGGGGATGCGGGGCCGCAACCCCACGCCGACGACGACGTTCCGGGCGTGCACGACGGTGCCGTCGGCGGTGTGGACGGCGAGGCGGTCGGCGATGCCTGCCTCGTCGTGCACGGCCTCGACCGCGGTGACTTCGGTGCCGTAGCGCACGTCGGCGTCGACGCGGCCGGCCGCCCACTGCAGGTAGTCCTGGAATTCGTGCCGCGTCGGGAAGAACGTCTGGTGGTTGACGAAGTCTACGAGCCGGCCCCGGTCGTGCAGGTAGGCGAAGAAGGTGTAGGGACTCGTGGGGTTGCGGAAGGTGACCAGGTCCTTCGGGAAGGCGATCTGCATGGTGGCGCCCTCGAGGAGCATGCCGGGATGCCACGCGAAGGCGGGTTGCCGCTCGAAGAACCGTGCCCGTACGGGATCGTGCGGGGCGTCGGCATTGTGTTCTTCGACGGCGATCGCCAAAGCGAGATTGGCGGGCCCGAATCCGATCCCGACGAGGTCGAGGAGTTCCGGTGGTTCGCCGTCCGGCGACGGCGAGTCACCGCTGTCGTTGCAGGATCGGTCGGTCATTGGTCGCTCTTCCGTGCTCTGGGGCCGCAGCCGCGGATGGATCGATCGCACAAGAAGATAGCTCAGGCTATCCTTGGTTTGGTTAGCCTACCAATCATTGAGGTCGGCTGGGGAGGCTGCGCTGCACCCTCCCGGCCCGGCTCCGGCCCGCCCTAGTTGCGCTCCTCCGCCCGCGCGAACAGGTCGCCCTTGCGGATCTTGCCGGTGGCGGTCATGGGCAGCGCAGCCACGAATTCGACGATCGGCACCTTGTAGCCGGCCATGTTCTCCCGCGCCCACGCCACGAGCCCCTCGGCCGTGACGGCCGTGCCGGGGACCGGCTGGACGAACGCGAACGCGACCTGTCCCCTGTCCGGATCGGACTTGGGGACCACCGCGACCGTCGCGACGTCCGGATGCATGCGCAGCAGCGCCTCGACCTCGGCGGGGAAGACGCTCATGCCGTTGGTCTTGATCATCTCCTTGTTGCGGGCGAGGTAGTGCAGCGCGCCCCGCTCGTCGAACCGACCGACGTCACCGGTGCACAACCAGGCGCCCTGGAACGAGTCCGCGGTGGCCTCGGCATTGCGGTAGTACCCGGTCGTCACCGAGGGGCTGCGCACGATGATCTGCCCGGTCGCGCCGATCGGCACCGGAGCGCCCGTCTCGTCGACGATCAGGATGTCGGTGCCCGGCACCGGCAGGCCGCAGAACACGGGCTCGCTCTCGAGGTCGACGTCGCCGTCCTGGAAGCCGAGGGTGAAGGTGTCGGCGGTGTTCGTCTCGGTCATGCCGTAGCTCGCCTCCCGCAGGGTGTGGCCGGTCGCGTCGCGCCACCGCCGGCGGATCGCCGGATCCAGCTTCAGCACGAACGACACCGCCATGGCGTTGTCGAGGCTGGCGGCGCGGCTGCCGTCGAAGCCGGGCGCCTCCAACAGCTCCACGTAGTTGTCGACGGTGCCGACCGTGCTGGTGACTCCGTGCCGCTCGACGAGGGCCAGCGCGGCGTCCGCGTCCCACCGGGTCATCAGCACGACGGTGCCGCCGTTGACGAGGGGATTGAGGATGCCGAAAACCTCGCCGGCGATCCAGAACATGGGCAGGTAGTTGAGCACCACCGTCGTCTCCCCCACCCGGCGGCCGCCGCCGACGGTGGCCGCGGCGGCGGTGTAGACCATGTGCCACTGGGTGTGCTCACAGCCCTTCGGCATGCCGGTGGTGCCACCGGTGTAGTTCAGCGCGGCGAGCGCGTCCGGATCGGTCGCGACGGCAGGAGCGCGGGGGCTGTCGACGATGCCCGCCCAGTCGCCGACGGCGGGATCGGCGACCGGGAAGGGCGGTGGCACCTCCCCCGGCGCCACACCGGCGAGCATGTCGCCGAGGGCGGTGACGGCGACGTGCCGCACAGGGGTGCGCGGCCGGACCGCTTCCACGAGCGGGAGCAGTTCGGGCTGCGTGAGCAGGATCGTGACGCCGGCGTCGGCGAGCTCGTGGGCGAGTTCGTGCTCGCGCAGCATCGGGTTCACGGGCACGTGGACGGCGCCGATCTTGAGGATCCCGAGCATCGCGACGTGGAACTGCGGGCAGTTGCCGAGGTGGACACCGACGCGGTCGCCGGCCCGGGCGCCGCGGGCGAGCAGCCAGCCGGCGAACCGGTCGGAGAGGTCGTCGTACTCGGCATAGCCGACGGTGCGACCGTAGAACTCGATCGCGGGGGCGTGGGGACGCATGCTCGCCCAGTGCCGCAGGTAGTCCACGAGCCCGCGACCCTCGATCGGGTACTCCACCGTGCGCGGCACCTCCGGCGGCCAGTGGACCTCCTGCACCCGCCGGATCTCGGCGAGCGCGGCCTCGAGCGCATCGGAATCGGTGGGGACCGTGTCGAGCTGGCGTGTCATGTCGACCTTCCGTTTCTCGGGGCATCCGCGACGGCCGGGGTGATCCCGGTCACCCGCCATGTATAGTTGAATCCGGTGTCGGATTCAACTGCCCGGAATTCTCGCGAGGAGTCCGAATCACCGCACCGCAGTAGACGTTCCGCTGCCGAAAGGAATACGCATGGCGTCCGTGAACAAGCAGGTCCGATTGGCGCGACGACCGGTCGGCCGCCCCGACGAGTCCACCTGGGACATCACCACCGCACCCGTTCCGCGGCCCGCCGACGGCGAGTTCACCGTCCGCGTCGAGTATGTCTCCCTCGACCCCGCCATGCGGGGGTGGCTGAACGACGTCCGTTCGTACATCCCGCCGGTCGCGATCGGCGAGATCATGCGCGCCCATGCCGTCGGCCGGGTACACGAATCCCGGCACGACGACTACAAGGAGGGGCAACTCGTCTCGGGACACTTCGGGGTGTGCGACTACGCCGTCTCCGACGGTAGCGGCGTCGTCCCGGTCGACGAATCCCTTGCGGCCCCGCCGGTGTGGCTGGGCGCCCTCGGATTCCCTGGCATGACAGCATATTTCGGCCTCGTCGACGTCGGGCGGATGAAGCCGGGCGACACCGTGCTCGTCTCGGGCGCCGCCGGGGCCGTCGGCAGCATCGCCGGGCAGATCGCCAAACTGAGCGGGTGTCGCGTCATCGGCATCGCCGGCGGGCCCGACAAGTGCGCGTGGCTCACCGACGAACTGGGCTTCGACGCCGCCATCGACTACAAGGCCGGTTCCGTGGGCCGGGCGCTGCACGCCGCCGCGCCGGACGGGATCGACATCTACTTCGACAACGTCGGCGGTGAGACGCTCGACTCGGCGCTCGCCGTGCTGCGCAAGAATGCGCGAGTCGTGTTGTGCGGTGCCATCTCCGGCTACAACGCGACCGACCCGCAGCCGGGGCCGTCACGCTACCTGTCCCTGCTGGTGAACCGGGCCTCCATGGCCGGGTTCATCGTCTTCGACTACCTCGACCGCTTCCCCGAGGGCATGGCCGCGGTGTCGGAGTGGATCCGCCGCGGCGAACTGGTCACCCGCGAGCAGGTCGAGAGCGGCGGCGCCGAGGCCTTCGGGCGCACGCTCAACATGCTGTTCGACGGTGCGAACACCGGCAAGCTCGTGCTGAAGATGACCGACGACGCCTGAGGGCTCGCGCGGGGTGGTCGAGTGTCGGGCCCGCCACCCCGCGACCGGCCCCAGCGATCAGTTCTCGAACCGGTAGACCGCGTAGGCGGTGCGGATGACCGGCTGCGCGACGTTGCGGACCCGCACGCCGCCCGGGGTGGTGCCGCGCTCGCACCCGGCGTGCGCGTGCCCGTGCACGGCCAGGTCCAGGTGGAACTCGTCGACCGGTTCGCCGAGCAGATACGACCCGAGGAACGGGTAGATCTCGGCGGGTTCGCCGCGCAGGGTGTCGCTGATCGGCGAGTAGTGCAGCAGCCCGACGCGGACGTCGGCACCGTCGAGCTCGGCGACGGCGCTGCGGAACCTGTCGGCCAGTTCCACGGTGTGCCCGGCGAACTGCTTCATCTCCGGCTCACCGAACGCGCTCGCGCACTTGCCCGCGAAACCCCCGCCGAATCCCTTGGTCCCCGCCACACCGAGCCGCGCCCCGCCCACCTCGAGGACGACCGACTCACCCTCGAGCATGACTATGCCCCGGTCGCGGAGCAGTTCGGTGATCTCGTCCGCGGCGTCGCTGTGGTAGTCGTGATTGCCGAGCACCCCGACGACGGGCACCGGCAGGTCGCCGAACTCGTCGGCGACGACGCGCGCCTCGTCGACGGTGCCGTGCCGGGTGAGATCACCGGCGAGCAGCAGCACGTCGGCATGCTCGTGCAGGTGTTCGAGGGCGGGCCGCAGATGGCCGCGGGCGTCCTCGGCCAGGTGTACGTCGCCGACGGCGGCAATCCTCATCGCAGTTCCTCCACCGAGGTTCCGGGGTCGCGCGAGTCGACCACGTGCACGTCGTTGTGGACGGTGACGTCCGGTAGCTGTTCCTGCACCACCACGGTCAGCGCGTCGCGGCGTGCGGCGCTGGCGACCTCGCCGGTCAGGTACACGTCGGTGCCGCGGATCGTGACGCGCACGCCCTGTTCGGCGGTGCGGGGATCCTCGGCCAGGGCGCGGTGCAGGTGCGCCACCACATACTGCGGGTGATCCTGCTCCGGGTGTTCGTGACTCATCGCCGGACCTCCGAGCCGGGTTCGATGATGCCCAGGTCGGCGAGCAGGCCGAGGAAGGCGCGGGCGTACGGCGACGCCGCCGTGGCGGTGGCCACCTGGGCCCAGTCCACCTGCTCGCGCAGGGCGCGGGCGATGCGCAGCAGCGGCGCGAAGTCGCAGCGGTGCGCGTCGAGCACGTTGAGCTTGTCGCTCATCAGGTCGGTGCCGCTGATCACCGGCGCCGCGGTCGGGCCGATGCGCATCCACTGGGCGCGGGCGAGCATCGAATCGTCGACGTCCCGGTCGTTGGGGCGGAAGATCAGGTCCACGAGATGCTCCCCCTCGTAGACCTTGCTCAGCCAGTTCTCGGGCGGATCGACCGGACGCATGCCGGCGGCGACGAGCGCCTCCCGCGCGGCGTCCACGTCCCGGGGGCGGACGAACAGGTCCACGTCGTGGTCGGACGCGGGCCCGCCGCGCGCGTACACCGCGCATCCACCGCCGACCGCGAACGGCACCCCGGCTTCGTTGAGGGTGTTCGCCGCCTTGGTCAGCACCTGCAGCAGCTGGGTCTCCTTGACCGACTCGTCCGGCGAACCCGCGACGTCGACCGTCGCGGCGTCGGGGCTGTGGGGCTGTGCGTTGGTCATGGGTGGCGGGTACCCGCGCGCCGACGGCTCACACCTGACCGGGCACTCGTCCCGTCACGAAGCCGAACCGCTCGGCGAGCTCGAGGCGCGTGGTGTCGGCGTCGGTGTGCAGCACGCCGGCGATGCCGATCCGCGCCGCCCCGTCGAGGTTCTGCTGCAGGTCGTCGACCATCACGGCCTGCTCGGGCGCCACCCCCAGCCGCTCGCACGCGAGGGCGTAGATGCGGCGCGACGGCTTGCGGATGCCGATCTCGGCGGAGATCACCACCTCGTCCGCGAGCGCGGCCAGGTCGAAGCCGGCATAGCAGTCCCGGCCGAAGGCGTTCGACACCAATGCGACCGGCACGCCGGCCGCCCGGAGGTCGTCGACGAGGGCCACCGTCCGGTCGTCGCGCCGCATCCCGGCCTGCATCCGGGCGGCGAGTCCCTCCGCGGTCACGGCCGCCCCGTGGGCGCGCAACCGCTCGGCGAAGCCCTGCTCGAACTCCTCCGCGTCGATGCGCCCCGACTCGTGCTCGGCGAGCAGCCCGCGCGAGATCGGGTCGCCGCCGAGCAGCCGCAGCGGCAGTCCCGGATCGCCGAGTGTCGCGCCGAACTCCTCGAACGCGGCGAACACGCTCGTGGTGATCACCCCGCCGAAGTCGACCAGGACGGCGGTGCGTTCGGAGATGGGTGCAGCGAGGTTCATTCCGCCCGGCCTTCCGCGCGTCCGGCGCCGACCGCCGCGGCGCGCTCGGTGTGGAACCGCACCATGCCCTCCTGCGCGACGGCGGCGACCAGTCGTCCGGCCGTGTCGAAGATCTGTCCCTGGATCAGGGCGCGCCCCGATTCGGACGACGGCGACACCTGATCGAACAGCAGCCATTCGTCCACCCGGAACGGCCGCAGGAACCACACGGCGTGATCGAGGGACGCTCCCTGGATCGGCCTGTCGGGATGCGGTAGGACGGCGATGTCGAGCAGCGCCATGTCGCTGCAGTACGTCAGGGCGCAGGCGTGCAGGACCGGGTCGTCCGGCAGGGGGGTGCGGTGCCGTATCCACAACCGCCGGCGCGACGGCACGTCGGGCGTGGCCTCGTCCGCAGGGAGCCAGCGGCGCTCCCAGTCGTCCCATTCCGGGAAGTCGTACCACGCGGCCCACGGGCGGCCGTTCTCCGCGATCTCTTCCGGTCCGGCCGTCGCCGGCATGGCCGCCTGATGGGTGTACCCGTCGTCGCCGCGGTGGAACGAGGCGGTCAGTGTGAACACCGTCTCGCCGTCCTGGACCGCGGTGACGTACCGGGTGCGGAAGCTGCCGCCGTCCCGCACGGCGTCCACCCGATAGTCGGTGGGGTCGAGCGGCCGGCCGGGGCGCAGGAAGTGCCCGTGCACCGAGTGCACGCCGAACTCGGGCGGCACGGTCCGTGCCGCCGCGGAAAGCGCCTGCCCGGCGACCTGGCCGCCGAAGGTCCGCTCCATCTCGGTCGGCACCGGGTCGGCGCGGAACGTCGCCGGGGCGATTTCGCGCAGGCCCAGAACCTCGTCGATGCTCGGCACGTGTTTCCCTCCTCGGGTCAGGACGACGCGACCCTGCGCATCTCGCGGCGCAGGATCTTCCCGCTGGTGGTCTTGGGCAGCTCGTCCAGGATCTCGACCGACCGCGGGGCCTTGTAGGTGGCCAGCCGGTCGCGGCACCACGCCACCAGCTCGTCCGGGTCGACGTCCTGGTCCGGGCGCAGGCTCACGAACGCAGCGACCGACTCGCCGCGGTAGGAGTCGGGCACGCCGACGACCGCGGCCTCGCGGACCGCCGGATGCCGGTAGAGCACGTCCTCCACCTCGCGGGGCCAGACCTTGAACCCGGAGGCATTGATCATGTCCTTCTTGCGGTCGACCACGTACACCCAGCCCTGTGCGTCCATGAAGCCGACGTCACCGGTCAGCAGCCGCCCGCCCGGGATGGATTCGGCGGTGGCCTCGGGCAGGTTCCAGTAGGCGGGGACGACCATGGGACCCTCGACGGCGATCTCCCCGACCTCGCCCGGTCCGAGGTCCTTGCCGTCCTCGTCGACGATGCGCACCATCGCGGTGGGCAGCGGCAGGCCGATCGACAGCGTGCCCGAGTCCGGATCCACCGGCGCCTCGCGGCCGGAGGGCACGACGACACAGGGCGCGCTGGTCTCCGTCAGGCCGTAACCGTTGCGGATGTAGAGGCCGGTCCGCTCGCGGAAGCGCTCGACGATGGCCGGTGGCAGCGGCGCGCCACCGGAGTTGAGGGTCAGGAGCGACTCGAACGCGTCCGACGAGAACGACGGATGCGCCAGCAGCGCCATGTACGCGGTCGACGGGCCGACCATGAACGCGGGCCGCTCCCGCTTCAGGACGTCGAGCACCACCCCGGCGTCGAAGCGGTAGGCCAGCACCAGCGGACCGGCCAGATCCACCGCGGTGAGCAACTGGACGACCATCCCGGTGATGTGGAACAGCGGCGCGAGAGCGAAGATCGGCGAACCCGCCGGAATCTCGTCGTACAGGCGCAGCAGTACGCAGTTGACGGTGAGGTTCGCGTGGGTGTTGGTGGCGCCCTTGGGCAGTCCGCTCGTCCCGGACGTGTAGGAGACGAGCGCGATGTCGTCGGGGACCAGGCCCGGATCGGGGACGGGGCGGCCCGCCCACTCGCGGGCGACCTCGAGCAGATCGGGGACGCCCGGCGTACGGCGGCGCTCGACGCCCGCGAAGAGCCGCTCGTCGTTCCGGGTCTGCAGGTCAAGTTCGCTCGCGGTCAGCGCGATCGTCACGCCCGCCCCGACGGCCCGCTCCGCCACCCGGTCCGCCCACGCCTGTTCGCCGCACACGACGGCGACGACGCCGGCGTCGGTGAGGATGTGGTCGAGTTCGTCCTTGTACATCGGGTTCAGCGGCACCACCGCGCCGCCGGCCTTCCACGCGCCGAACAGCGCGAGGACGAACTGCGGCACGTTCTGCAGGTACACGGCCAACCGGTCGCCCCTGCGGAAGCCGTGTTCGAGCAGGTAGGCCGCCACGCCGTCGGTCAGCTCGTCGACTTCCCGATAGGTCAGCGTCGCACCGAGATACGTGATCGCCGGCCCGTCCGGCGCGGCGGCGACGGCGTCGGCGAACACCTCGAGCGTGGTCCGCCGCGGGACGGGTCCGACCTCGGCCACGCGGGGATCGTACTGGGCCATCCAGGGCCTGTCGTCGTACCAGCTCATCGTGGCGGCACCTGTCCTTTCGTGTGTTGTTGCAGCGCAATCGTTTCGGTCACGAGACCGGCAGGCCGACGAGGTCCGCCAGCCGGGCGCGGTGCCGGGACGGGACGCCGAGCGCGAGCTGATCGGCCTTGGCCCGCTTGAGGTAGAGATGCGCCGGGTACTCCCAGGTCATGCCGAGGCCGCCGTGCAACTGGATGCACTCCTCGGCAGCGTGGACGGCGACGTCGCTGCAGTAGGACTGGGCGACCGCCGCCGCGATCGCGGTGTCGTCGTCGCCGCGTGCGTACGCGTCGGCCGCGTACCGGGCGGCCGACAGCGCCGCGCCCACCTCGAGCCACAGATCGGCGAGCCGGTGCTTGATCGCCTGGTACGAACCGACGGCGCGGCCGAACTGGCGGCGCTCCTTGACGTAGGCGACGGTGGTCTCGAGGCACCACTGGGCCACCCCGAGCTGCTCGGAGGCGAGCAGCACCGCCCCGCACTGCAGCGCCTCGGTCACCGCGGCGGCCGCGTCGCCGCCGTCGACGCGGGTGGAGGCGGCCCCGGCGAACTCGACGTCGGCGATCGGCCGGGTCATGTCCAGCGACAGCACCGGGGTCACCGTGACGCCGGCGGCGTCCGACCGGACGGTGTGCAGTTCGAGGCCGTCCGGCCCCGCGACGGGGACGACGAGCACATCGGCCTCGTGTGCCCCGGCGACGCTGGTGACCCGTCCGGTCAGGCCGTCGGCCGTGCGATGCACCCCGGTGATCGCGGCGTCCGGCGCCGTCGACAACGGCACGACGAGGGCGCCGGTCGCGGCGCCCTCCGCGAGGGCCGGCACGGTCCCGGTGTCGCCGGCGCGCAGCAGGGCGACGGTGGCGAGCACCGCGCTCGACAGGTACGGCACCGGCGCGGCGGCCCGGCCGATCTCCTCCATGACGACCGCGGCCTCGCGGGTGCTCGCGCCGGCGCCGCCGAGCGACTCGGGCACCAGCAGCCCCGCCAGCCCGAGTTCGGCGGCGACCGTCTTCCACACGCCCGAGAAGTCGGCGGGCGCGGCGTCGTACGCGGTCACCACGACGGACGGTGGGCAGCGATCGGTGAGCACGCGACGGACGCTGTCCCGCAGGGCGTCCTCGGTGTCGGAGTACAGCAGGTCGGTCATCGCGCCAGGTCCTTCCACGGAATATCCTTGTCCACACGGTGTTCCGGCGGCAGCCCGAGCACCCGCTCGGCGACGACGTTGCGCAGGATCTCCGACGTGCCGCCCTCGATCGAGTTGCCCTTGGCGCGCAGGTACCGGTATCCGGGTTCACGGCCGGTGAAGTCCACCGCCTCAGGCCGGCGCAGGGTCCAGTCGTCGTATCGGAGGCCGTCCTCGCCGTGCAACTCCACCTCGAATCCCGACACGGTCTGGGCGAGGCGGGCGAACGCGAGCTTCATGCCGGAGCCCTCCGGACCGGGCTGGCCCGCGGCGAGCTGCTGGCGCAGGCGTTCTCCGGTCAGCCGGGTCACCTCCGCCTCCACCCACAGCCGCATCAGCTGGTCGTGCCGCGCCGGGTCGCGCAGCTCGGGACGCTCGCGCCACGTCGCGGCGACCTTGCCGATCATGCCGCCCTCGCGGGGCGCGCCGGAGCCGATCGCGACGCGTTCGTTGTTGAGGGTGGTCGTGGCGACGCGCCAGCCCTGCCCCTCGTCGCCGAGCCGGTTGGCGTCGGGTACCCGCACGTCGGTGAGGAACACCTCGTTGAACTCGGCCTCGCCGGTGATCTGCCGCAGGGGTCGCACGTCGACGCCCGGATCGCTCATGTCCAGCAGGAAGTACGTCAAGCCGGCGTGCTTGGGCACGCTCGGGTCGGTGCGGGCCACCAGGATCGCCATCTGCGCGTTCTGCGCGCCCGACGTCCACACCTTCTGGCCGTTGACGATCCAGTCGTCGCCGTCGCGGACCGCGCGGGTCGCGACGGCGGCCAGGTCGGAGCCGGCGCCGGGCTCGCTGAACAGCTGGCAGTAGATGTGCCGTCCGGTGTAGAGGGGACGCAGGAACCGGCGTTTCTGCTCCTCGGTGCCGAACGCCGCGATGGTGGGCGCGGCCATGCCCAGGCCGATGCCGTTGCGGCCCGCGGCGGGCCGGGGTGCTCCGGCGGCGGCCAGTTCGGCCTCGACCTGCGCCTGGTGACTCTGCGGCAGGCCGAGTCCGCCGTGGCCCGGCGGGAAGTGCACCCAGGCGAGACCCGCGTCGAACCGAGCGCCGAGGAAGTCCTCCGGCCCGGTCGTGCTCGGATCATACTGGTCCAGAAGATGTTTCACGCGCCCGGAGAGGTCGCGCGAGGTCGTCTGCTCGTCGGGGGACATCGTCGTCTCCTGCGTGTCGAGGGTGGTGGGGGCGTCAGATGCCGGCTTCGTCGGCGATCTCGCGGGCCTTGTGGACGAGAGCGTCGATGCGCGCGACCGTGGGAGTGCCGGCCGCGGCCTTGTTCTGCGGTTCGTCGAGGGCGCGGCGCATCACACCCTCCGCGATCACCGCCACCTTCCACAGCCCCAGCGCGTGCCAGAACTTCAGCGCCGCCGGGTCGCGGCCCGTCTCGTCCAGGTAGACGGCGGCGAGTTCGGCGCGGCTCGGGAAGCCCTCGAGGGTGGAGGCGGGGAAGTCGCCGCCGGTGTCCTCCCCCGGCTCGGGCCAGTACGCGAACAACGACCCGACGTCGGCGAGGGGGTCGCCGACGGTGGACAGTTCCCAGTCCAGCGCGGCGACGACGTCACCGCTCTCGCACGAGGTGATGACGTTGCGCAGGTGGAAATCACCGTGCACCAAGGTGATTTCGTGCTGTGGCGGCACGGCGGCCAGGAGCCGGCGGGTCAGGTCGTCGAGTTCGGGCAGCTCGCGGGTCTTCGACTTCTCCCACTGGCCGGCCCAGCGGTGCAGCTGCCGCTCCGCATACGGCTTGGGGCGGGCGAGGGCGTCGAGCCCCGTACGTTCGAGGTCCACGGCATGGATCCGGCCGAGCGTCCGCGCGAGCGACAGCCCGATCCGGCGGCGGCGCTCCGGCGTCAGGGATTCGGCGACGGACATCCGGTCCACCACCTGTCCGTCGACGAACTCCATGAGCACCAGCGGCACGTCACTGAATGCCGGATCGTCGGTGAGCCCGAACACCTTCGGCGTCGGCACGTCGGTGCCCTCGAGCGCGGAGAGGATGCGGGCCTCGCGCGCGACGTCGTGCGCGGACGCCAGTAGGTGCCCGAGCGGCGGTCGCCGCAGCACCCACCGGCGGCCGTCGCCGTCCTGCACCAGGTAGGTCAGGTTCGACTGTCCGAGCCCGATGCGGTCGAAGGTCAGCGGCGCGGTGTGCTCGATGCCGAGGTCGCGGAACCAGCGCAGGATCGCGTCCGGGTCGATGCCGACGGTTTCACGCAGGGGCATGGGCACTCCCGGGCAGGGCGGCGAACGCGGGGGCGCGCCGCTCGAGGTGACTGGCGACGCCCTCGGCGACGTCGGGACCGCGGAAGGCCTCGCGCATCAGGCGGTCCGCGGCGGCGAGCGCGTCCGGGTAGGACCGGTCGGCGTCGTCGCGCAGCTGCTGCTTGATCGTCGCCATCGACCGCGGCGAGCAGTGCGCGGCGAGGTCGGTCGCGTAGGCGACGGCGGCGTCGACGACGTCGCCGGTGGTGACGAGATGGTCGAGCAGGCCGATCCGGTGGGCCTCGTCCGCGTCGACCATACGGCTCGACAGGAGCAGGTCCGTGGCGCGGCTGTGGCCCACGAGGCGGGGCAGCAGCCAGCTGATGCCGTACTCGGCGATGAGCCCGCGGCGCGCGAACGCGGTGGTGAACCGGGCGGTCGGGTCGCCGAAGCGGACGTCGCAGTAGAGAGCCTCGACCAGGCCGAGTCCCGCGACGGGTCCACGGATCGCGGCGACGAGCGGTGTGCGGACCCGCAGCGGGAAGTCGCGCGGGCGTGGCCGCATCAGGTCGTCGTCCGACGCGTCGGCGACGTGGCGCAGGTCGTCGAGGTCGGCGCCGGAGCAGAATCCGCGGCCGGCACCGGTGACGACGACGGCCCGCACCTGCGGGTCGTCGTCGGCCTCGGCGAGCAGGTCGAAGTAGCGGTCCTCGAGCGCGTTGCTCCAGGCGTTGAGCTTGGCCGGCCGGTTGAGGGTGAGCAGGGCGACGGGGCCGCGCCGCTCGGTCAGGACCAGGTCGTCGGTGGTGGCCACGCCGCGGGTCGCCGCGGCGGGTGCGTCGGTCATCCGGGTGCTCCTTCACAGCAGGGAGTCACGTAACTTGACGTCAGATTCAAGTTGCTGAGCGCTCGCATAGTTTGCGCCCGAGGCGGTGTGATGTCAATCGCTCGGGCCATCCGGATGTGACCGGGGCAGGCGGCCCGGGCCACGGTCGGCGCGGGCTCGACGGGGCTTGCCCGATCCCCGAGTCCCGGGTCGCCGGCGGGCGGAGGACCCGGTCAGGGCCCGACGGCGTCTGGGGCGCGTGGACCGCGCCCCGAATTTCCCCGGTGGTCCGGCACGGCACGTACCGATCGGTGCGCGAGGCGAGTAAGCATGAGGGATCCGCACCGGATCCGAACGAGCAGAGAGGGCGCGATGGCTCAGGTGGATGCCGCGAGCGAGCCGATCGGCCTCGACGCAGCGCGCGTCACCGCGTGGTTCGTCGAGCACCTCCCGGACGTCACACCCCCGTTGCACTTCGAACTGATCACCGGAGGCCGGTCCAACCTCACCTACCGGGTCCGTGACGAGGCGGGGACGCGTTGGGTCCTGCGCCGGCCGCCGACCGGGGAACTGCTCTCCTCCGCCCACGACGTCGTGCGGGAGTGGCGCATCCTCGACCTGCTCGCCGGCGGCCCGGTGCCGGTGCCGCCGGTGACGGGCTGCTGCACCGACCGGTCGGTGACGGGGGCGGACTTCTACGTCATGAAGCACGTCGAGGGCATCGTCCTCGACGATGCCGAGACGGTCGCCGCGATCCCCCGGCCGAACCGACCGACCGCCTCCCGCAGCATCGTGGACACCCTCGCGGTGATCCACGCGGTGGACACCACGACCGGACCGCTGGCGCAACTGGGCAAACCGGGCAGCTACCTCGAGCGCCAATTGCGGCGCTGGAGCCGTCAGCTCACCGCCGGCGGTGTCGGTCCCGGGCCCGTGTGGGACGTCCACGAGCTCCTGACCCGGAAGCTGCCCGCCGAACGGTGGACCGGGTTGGTGCACGGCGACTTCCGGCCGGGCAACCTGCTGATCGGGACCGACGGGCAGGTGCGCGCGGTTCTGGACTGGGAGCTGTGGACCATCGGCGACGTGATGGCCGACCTCGGGTGGCTCACCGCCACCTGGGCGTCGGCCGACGTGATCGGCTGGGCGCCCGATCCCGCCGACGGTTTCCTCGACGTCGACACGGTCGCCTCCCGGTACGCCGACACGACCGGCCGTGACCTCGACGACCTGCGCTATCACCAGGGCTTCGCGCTGTGGAAGCTCGCAGCCATCGCGGAGGGTGTGGCGGCGAGGTTCCGCGCCGGCGCGATGGGCGATCAGGAGGTCGACATCGACGCCCTCGCACAGCGTCCGGCGCAGCTGGCCGAGATGGCCCGCGCGGTGCTCACGGGGCGAGGGCCGGGCTGACGCGACGCGAGTGCGGGCGGTGCGGCGGCCCGATCCGGGTGCGCGTCCGGACGATCGTCCCTCACCCGGATCGCCGGGGGCGGTGGCGCAGCAACTGGGTGAGACGATGCGCCTGCCGGAGCAGCAGTTCCCCGAGTTCGGGACGACGGTCGGCGCGGAAACGGCTCTCCACCCCGGTGATGCTCAGCGCCCAGGCCGGCGCGTCCCGGTGGTCGAAGACGGCGGCCCCCATCCCCCAGCTTCCCTCCACGAGCAGGGCGGGATTGGTGGAGTAGCCGGCCAGGCGCGTCGCGGCGATCCGTTCCTCGACGGCCTGCCGGCTGTGGTCCGGCCCCCACCCGGCGGTCAGGTCGGTACGGGACAGGTACTCGTCGATGTCGCGGTCGGACAGGTGGGACAGGATGACGAGCCCCGCGGACGCGACACCGAGGGGCAGCCGGATCCCGACGTGGAGGACGTGGGAACGCAGCGGGAAGCTGCCCTCCTCGCTGGCGAGGCACACGGTCTCGTCCCCGCGCCGGGCGGACAGGAAGGCGCTCTCGCCGGTCTCCCGTGCGAGGTCGCGCAGGATGTCGCGGGCGAGGTCGGTGATGTCGTAACGGCCGGCCGCCAGCGAGCCGAGCAGGTACAGCTCGGGCCCCAGCGACCATCGACCGGTCTTCGGGTCGCGGTCGACGAGGCCCTCGTCGGTGAGCGAAGTCAGCAGGCGGTGCGCCGTCGGGCGCGCGAGGTTCGTCGCCCGGGCCAGATCCGAGGTCGACGAGCCGGTGGGCTCGTGCCCGGCGATCGCGCGCAGCAGCGCGCTGACGCGGCCGATCACGTGGGGTCTCTGTGCCTCCTCCATGACACGAGAATACGTCCACTCAGTGAACGCCGTCGAAATCGACGTTCCGATGGGCGAGCAATCTCGAATGCGCCGCTCGCAAGGCCTTGAAATCGGCAAACACAGAGCATGTAGTGGTACTCGACCGATGCGTCATCGTCCATTGAATGAACGCATCCTGCACCGGGGTCCGGAGGGACCGAAGTCTCGAGAAGGGGTCTGTGATGGGAACGAAAGTGTTCGACACGCCCGCGGCCGCCGTCGCGGACGTGTCCGACGGCGCGACGATCGCCGTCGGCGGGTTCGGGTTGTGCGGCATCCCCGACGCCTTGATCCGCGCGCTGGTCGAGTCCGGCGTCGGCGATCTCGAGGTGTTCTCCAACAACTGCGGCGTCGACGACCACGGCCTGGGCCTGCTGCTGAACGCGCGCCAGATCCGCCGGGTCACCGCCTCCTACGTCGGGGAGAACAAGGAGTTCGCCCGCCAGTATCTCGCCGGTGAGCTCGAGGTCGAGCTCACCCCGCAGGGCACCCTCGCCGAGCGGCTGCGCGCCGGTGGCGCCGGCATCCCCGCGTTCTTCACCCCGGCGGGTGTCGGCACCCCCGTCGCGGACGGCGGACTGCCGTGGCGGTACCACGTCGACGGCTCGGTGGCCGTGGCCTCCCCGCCGAAGGAGACCCGGGCCTTCGGCGACAAGCGGTACGTGATGGAGGAGGGCATCACCGCCGACTTCGCGCTGGTGCACGCCGTCAAGGGCGACACCGCCGGCAACCTGATCTTCGACAAGACGGCGATGAACTTCAACCCGCTGGCCGCGATGGCCGGGAAGGTCACGATCGCGCAGGTCGAGGAACTCGTCGAGCCCGGCGAGCTCGATCCCGCGCAGGTGCACCTGCCGGGAATCTTCGTGCAGCGCATCGTCGAAACCGGTCCGCAGGACAAGCGGATCGAGAAGCGGACAGTCCAGGCAACGGAAGGGGCGGCACGATGACCGGCACCAAGGGATGGACCCGAGACCAGATGGCGGCCCGCGCGGCCGCGGAGATGATCGACGGCGAGTACGTCAACCTGGGCATCGGGCTGCCGACGCTCATCCCCGGTCATCTTCCGCCGGACGTGCAGGTGACGCTGCACTCGGAGAACGGCATCCTCGGCACCGGCCCGTACCCGACCGAGGAGAACGTCGACCCGGACCTGATCAACGCGGGCAAGGAGACGGTCACCGTCAATCCCGGTGCCGCATTCTTCGATTCGGCATTGTCGTTCGGCATGATCCGCGGCGGGCACATCGACACCGCCGTGCTCGGCGGCATGCAGGTCTCCCGGACCGGCGACCTGGCCAACTGGATGGTTCCCGGCAAGATGGTCAAGGGCATGGGCGGCGCCATGGACCTGGTGCACGGCGCCAGCCGCGTCATCGTGGTCATGGAACACACCGACCGCGACGGCAATTCGAAGATCGTCGACACGTGTTCCCTGCCCCTCACCGGCCAGGGTGTCGTCGACCGGATCATCACCGACCTCGCGGTGATCGACGTCGTCGGCGACGGGACCCTCGCGCTGCGCGAGCTCGCGCCGGGCGTGACCGTCGACGACGTCGTTGCGGCCACCGCGGCGCCGCTCGAGATCCGCATCGACGAGCTCGTCTGAGAGAATTAGTCGAATACCACTGCTCGACAACAAGATCGGAGACCCCATCGTGACCAGTTCTGTCATCGTTGCCGGAGCCCGGACCCCGATGGGGCGTCTGCAGGGCGCCCTGAAGGACCTCTCCGGTTCGGACCTCGGCGGGGTCGCCATCGCCGGTGCCCTCGCCAAGGCCGG
>NZ_JAALEG010000086.1 GCF_011058165.1 Rhodococcus aetherivorans | reverse complement strand
CCCGCACCGACAAGCCCGCCGACAGTGTCGCCGAGGAGACCGGGGAGGTGACACCGGCCTTGACTGCCTGACCCACTCCCGAGGAATCACGCGACGACGTCGTACACCACCTCCAGGGACTTGACCGGCGCGGGCGCGAGCTTCAGGACTGGGGTTGTGGTCCTCTGGCAGCGTTCTGATGTGTGCTCTTACGACGTGCGGCCGGGGAGGGGAATGGTGCCCTTCTGCCACGCGTCGGACGTTCTCTCCGAAGGTCGGCCGGGGGAGGTACCGGTAACCCGCGGTCTTATTGCCTCCGTGGCGTGTGAAGTGGTTCGTTCCAGCAGGAGCCTCGAGCAGTCGCACCGATACGTCGACGAACCATCCGATGGCCATCGCGAGGGCCGCACGAACTCCGGGCTCGTCGAGTCCGTAGCCGGTGAGGTACTCGAGGTCGAAGGCGACGAGTACGCCGTGGTTATGGCGCCCGACCCACGCATAGCCATGCCCGGCCCCCATGGTGAGCAGCACTTGGCCGTCGTCGCCACCGTCGAACCACATCGGCGTCTCGGAGTACTTGGTCAGTTGGCCGGCCTCCGCCAGGGTGCGTGCCCGGACAACCTGGGTGTCCAGCGCGTCGTATTCGATTTCTTCGGAGTACCCGAATGGCGACGCGCCGACCGGGACGAAGTCGAGCGTGCGTTTCAGTGCCGCATCGAGAAGGCGGCGGACCGGCGTGCTGTCGAGGGGATCGACGGTCGGGAGAAGCCACGGCGCAGCACGAAACCGCCACCCTACGGTGCCGTCGTCCCACAATGCACCGTCCCCCACATCCAGTCCGGGGCTCCGCAGCGCGGCAAGAGCATATGCGGCGGCCACGATGCGGTCCGAACGTCGTTGTCGTTCGGTAGCGGGTTGGTCGAAGGCGATGGACTGCGCCAACGATTCGGACAGGATTTGGGCGGCGGGTGCCTCGGTCGGCGAGTGCATCGAGGTCAGTAGTCCCGCTGTCACGACCGCGGTGACCAGATCCGCCGAGGAGGCCGCTGCACGCACGATCTTGTCGAGGTGGCGGTTGCCCCAGCTCTTTTGGATTCGGTCGAGGCTGACCTTTGTCGCCGCAGCGCCGGCGTTCTGGGTTTGCGCATCACAAAGCGCCAGTACTCGCCGGGCCTGACTACGGGACAACGTGATCCCTGCGAGATAGCCGAGGGGGTGGTTGTTGACGTCTCGGTCCGTGGTGAGGCGAGTCCCAAGCTGGACGGCCTTCCGGGCGCGTTCGGACGACATGCCGAATTCGGTGCGGAGCATCTCACGCGCCGCAGAATCCGAATCGCTGCACGCCCGCGCCGCCACCCCCAGAAGCCCGGACACACCCAACTGCCTCAGCACTTGGCCCCGCGTCAGCGATCCCGGCAGTGACCTGGCAGGTCCGGTGAGGGGAGGGAAGGCCGCGACGTCCCATTCGACGCCGTCGAGTTCGAGGGGACGGGCACTCATTCGAGCACTATACGAAGCATCGGGGCCAGGTGGTCGGAGTTGAGGCGCAGCACGCCGGCGGTGGCCTGGGTGCTCGAACAACACCAGCCCGTGCCCGGGCCCCGCCTGAGAGATCGAGGTGGGGCACAGAAGCGTACGGGGGCCGTCGGTGTCGGCGATCCAGGGCGTTCGGCGGTGCTGCCACCGACCCGGCGATCGATTCCGGGAGTTTCGGAGCCGATCGCGTCGGGAAGGTGTTGATCGTCTCTCTGGGTGACGACTACAGGGCGAGTCCGTCGTTGTCGATGTCGAGGACCGCGTCCGGTAGGGCGTGGGGGTTGCGGGTGCTCGTTTGCACCGTCAGTGTGACGAGGAACTGATGGATGCGCGGCACCCCCGCCCATGATCCTGGCAGATTCCGCGGGGGTGCCGGCCTGATGCGAGAGGCATGTATCAGCGTGGGACGTAGCGTCGCCGTGCACGGTCATAGCGCAAGCCTTGCCGGAACTCGAACGAACTGCACTCCGATAGGGCGATGATCTTCTGGCGCATGGCCTCGTACGCAGTCATGCCTGGCCCCTCTTTGAAGACGAGTCGCTGTGCGCCCAATTCCTGGGCTTCGCGTTTCGATTGAGAGAAGGCATCTCTCCAACCCGTCCGTGAAACATCATGACGTACATAGTATGTCGCGTTCTTATTGGCGAAGGGACTGATCGCCACAGCGTCCTCCGCCATGACCGCTCCATCCCGCCTGAGATGCTGGATGACCAAGACCAGGTAGTCTTCGTCGACATTACCTCCGGTGTAGTAGCCAACCGTAGGGCTTGATTGTCTACCACGGGCGACTCGGCAACGATGAGCGCCGAAATAGTCCCTGATGTCACCGATGACCTGAACGCGTTCCAGGTCAACTGATCCTGCGGCGTGCGAAGACCTATGACGGACAAGTCCTTCAACTAGGCGGCGGACGTCTGTTCCTGGTGGTAGGACTTCGAAGTCGAGTATCGACGCTATCTCGGCAGTCACGTCGTGCTTGAGGCGCTTGGGTCGGCCCGAAGCCGGAAGAAAAGAATCGAACTCACCAGAGACTATCCGATCGATCTGATTGCGAGTGTCTGCGGCGGTCCGTACAGGGTCCTGCTGTGCGAAGTTCAGCAGTTGACGAGTGAGCTCAAAGGGCGGCCTGATCCGGTCGTGCCACTTGTCATCGACAGTGGTAAGTAGCTTGGCTTTGAGCTGCCCGATTCTCCTCAGATGAATTTCAACCTGGGGACTGCCACCACATAGCAACGCAACGAACGTGCGGCCCTCCATGCGACGGACGATTTCGGTGAGCATTTCTTCGGTGGGCCGACGAGGGATGATTGGCTTCTTGTACTGCTGGTTTTCGAGTTCCAAGATCGCGGCCGGCTCGTGTCGGAACCTATCGATTCCGTACTTGCCTGTCACCCGAGCGGCATGCCCTTGGATGGCCTGGATGGCACTTCCGATGTCAGCGAGTAGATTCTTCGGGTTCTTGAGTTGGCGGGTCGACCTCGTGGCGTGGCGACTGCGGAATTCGTACCCGGCCAGAGTTCGGGGAGGCTCATCTGTGAGTACCTCAAAGAAGGACAAGACTTCGTTCACACCAATCGATCCGGCTCCGCCGGGAAGCAATCGTCCGACAGCAGCTTCGATGTCTGAGGCGGATCCGATCGGATGACTGGACATTCAAAACATCTAGCACAGTAGTTCGAATCTCGACAAGAATCACCGGCGGCCCCGGACCTCGCGCCGCAAACCAGGATCGTGTCGTGGGAGGCCCGGTAAACCGATCGACTGAACAAGGAATCCGCCGTAGAACCGATGTCGTCGGGATCTTCCCCGACCGCACCGCATGGATCCGGCTCGTCGAAGCAGTGCTCGCCGAACAACACGACGAATGGATCGAAGGCCGTCGCTCTCTCGGCCTCGACGTCCTCGCCCGCTCCCGCAGCACCACACCCGCTGAGGCCGTCACCAAACCGACGGAGGAGGTGACACCCGCCTTGACCGCATGACCCGACAACGAGGAATCACGCGACGACGTCACACACCCCGTCCCGGGACTTGACCGGTACGGGGGTCTGTCCAGATAACGGTGTAATTGGTTGATTTGTCGTTACTTTCGCCCGGTGGACAGGCGTCCGTCGAAGGTGATCTCGAAGGCGTTCAGTGCTTCCTTCCAGCGGTTGGACCAGCGTTGGCGGGCGGTGCCTTTGGGATCGAGGCTCATGATGGCCAGGTACACGCATTTCGGGGCCGCGGCCTCGGTCGTTCTGTGGAATCAGGATTGTCAAGTTCGTGGTGGTCGGCCATGGTTGACTGCGACGATCGGCAACGGGGTGGCGGTCAGTTGGCGTGGTGTTCTTCCGGTCGGGGTCGGAACTTCGGCGAGGCGTTGCAGTAGCTGGTCAAGGGCGGCTTGACCGTCTTCGACGGCTGCTTGTTCATCGTCGGTGAGCGGGATGCTGACGATCATCCGCTGGAGATTCGATTTCGCTTGCAGAAGTTGGCTTTTACTGGACTCTTTGGGAATGTAGAAGTCGCAGCGGGCGCAGGCCATGCGGTGCGGGCATTGCTCGAAGAAGGTGTAGCTGCAGAACCCGTGGCCGAGGTCGTAGTGTTGCCAAGGCTCACCAGCGGCCGCAGCGCCGGAGGTGGCCGCGTCGCGGTCGACGAGGACTTCGATGGTGCGGACGTTGCGGGCGAAGTAGCCGGCGTCGTTGTATGCCTTGGCCAGGGTGTTCGGGGTGATTTTGGCGTAGTGCTGGGTCGATTCCGGGCTGCGGTGCCCGAGCCAAGCCTGCAGCTCGAACAGCGTCATCGGTTCCTTGGCGTTGTAGAGCTGTGTCGCGATCGTGGAGCGAGCGCGGTGGCTGGTGATCGGCCCGCGAACGTCGGCTGCCGGGACGTCGGCCTTGCGGCAGAGTGCGGGGATGATCGTGTCGTTGATGTAGTTCTTGCTGATCCGCCCGGCTCGGACAGCGAACAGGAAGTGCACCTTCTCACCGGTTTTCCGGTCCAGCATCGGTGGTTGCGCGGGGCGCAGGGCCTGCCATGCTTCGATCGCCCGGCCCAACAGCGGGTCGACGGGCTTGGTGAACGCGGTGCCGGTCTTGTGGGTAGGGATGTCGAGCAGACAGACCGACGTGTCGGTCGGCTGTGGGTCGTCGCCGACGACTGGCTGATCGTGGTGCCAGCGGATGCAGCCGAGCCGAAGCCGGGCGATTTCGTCGCTGCGCTGGCCGGCGAACAGCCAGGTCAGCGTGATCGCGCGGACCATGTCGGCCGGGTGGGCCCCGGGTCCTCCGGGCAGGTCGCCGGGATCGAGGTTGAGGCCGGCCCAGAGAAGTTTGGCCCAGAGGTCGTCGGCGATCACCCGCGGATCGGGTCCTTGCAGTGCCCGGATGCTGCGCGGGGTTTCCAATGCTCGCGCGGGGTCGAACCGACGCGGGATCCAGTCCCAGTCCTGGATATCGCGGAAGAAGGTGCGGACGATGCGGATGTAGATGCGTTTCGTTTTCGCCGACAAAGGTTTTCCGAGCTGTTCGATGCGGCTCTCACGCCAGCTTTTCGATTGGATGTGGTCGCCGACGCGCATGCGATCGACGGCGGCGACCCAGGCCGAGCAGGTCTGCCGTGTCCAGTCGGCGGGCCCGGTGATATCGGGATGGTTGGCGGCGAGCCAACGGCCGAGCTTGGCCAGCACGACGCGATGGGTGTCGCGCGTACTCTGTTGGACCGTCGCGGTGGCGTGCCAGCGTTCGACCGCCTGCGCCCAGCCCGGGGCGGTGCCGGTGATGGGGACGGGCCCGTCCCCGTATCGCGGTGCCGGTGGCGGGCCGGTGTGGCCGAGCGCGGCCAGAGCCCGGTGAACACCGTGCAGGTGGCGGCCGTGGAAGTGCCGTTCGATCGCCGCGTCCGCTCGCAGCCGATCCAGCGCCGGTGAGGTGAGCTCGTTCAGCATCGGGCTGCGGTTGAGCAGCAGCAAGGTGCAGATCATCGACTCCAGATTGGCGGCACGATATCCCCATCCGTTCAGCACTGCACGAACTGGCTCGACCGCCTGATCGACGCTGGCGGAACCGAATATACGCTGCGCCAAGGTTTGCCGCGCGAACGGGCCCACCAGATCGAATGAGGTGAACCCGGTGAGCAGATAGGCATGTACGAGCAGATAGGGGCGTGCCTGCATGCCGACCTGCCCTCGGAAACGCTCCCGCAGCTGCTGTGGGCGCAGCAGCTCGGCCCACTCCTGTGTCGACCAGGACCAGAAGTCGCGGCCCAGCTCCCCGCAGAAGTGCAGGACGATCGCGGTGGCGTAGCGGGCGAACCGTCGCTGGAACACGGTGTCAGGATGCCAGTGCAGAGCCGCGACCGCCTCGTCCAGTGGTGCGGTCAGCCGCGCAATCGCCTGCCATTTCGGGTGTTCGCGGTCCCGGTCGAGCCGCAGCAGGTCGAAACCGAGGGTCTGCAGCGCATCGGACTCGTTCTGCGAGAGCCGTTCGTGGCGCCGGAAACGATCCAGCCGAAGAGGCCACTCCCAAGCAGATTGTGCTGCCTGCGAATTCGTCATCGTTGTCATCGGCGACTGGTATCTTGCTCGCCGAGGCGGGCCAGCATGTCCACCCGCCAGGAGTGGATGTGATCCATGCCGCGAGCGAGCTTGTCGGCCAGCTCCCGCCCGGACAGGTGGATATAGGTGAGCGTGGTTTCGGTGCTCCGATGCCCGGCGAAGGTGGCGATCGCATGTAGTTCCCAACCCGTCCGTGCCAGGTCCGTCAAGCACAGATGCCGGAACGTGTGGGTGGAGAGCTGCGGCACTCCCGCGTCGATCGCGATGCGCCGCACCACTTTCGACCATGTCCATAAACTCAACGGCTCGGCATGGTTGCGGCGTGACTCGGACAGAAACAGCGGTCCTCGGGCCCGGCTTATGGTCGCTCGATGCGTCAGATACTCCTGCAGCAACACCCCGGTTGGCACCGAATACGGCACTATTCGCTCGAGCCGGTTCTTCGTCGTTTCCGCCCGCACTCGTAACATTCGACGAGCTGGATCCAGGTCGTCGGTGCGCAGCGAGCACAACTCCTCGCGCCGCAGCGCGGCGTCATAGGCCAGTGCGAGCATCAGCCGGTTGCGCGGTGGCTCGGCCGCGGCGACGGCGAGGATGTCGAGCCACTGCGGCTCGGTCGGGATCCACGGAAGCTTCACCAGCCGTGGCACAAGGCCACGCTGCTGCCCACCCCACTTACGCCCTGGCGTATACCGCCCTCGACCAACAGGATTAGACTCTCGAACGCCCTCCTCCACCAAAAAGTCGAAGAATAGCCGCACCGGCACCAGCCGCTGCTGGATCGTGGCATTTGCCAATCCCCATCCCGAATCGATCGACACAACGTTCGTGCCGCGTCGGCTGGCCCGCCCGGTCAGCTCGCGAACGAACACCGCAACATCAGCCCGGTTCGCGGCGACCGGGTCGATGCCATGGTCCTCACAGACCTGCAGGAACTCTGCCAGCCCGCGCGCATACGCGTCGATCGTCCGCGGCGCTCGACCCAGATCGATCCACACCCGCAACCAGCCTGCCGCGCGCTCGTGCCTGCCGAGCACCGGCCACTTCTCCTCCAGCACCACCGTTCCCAAACCTGCCTCCCAGTTCCGTGGTCACCTTGGCCGAGATCCTCTCAGCCCCGTTCTGATTCCACGTAACTAATAGGAAGTGACCGCGGGCCTTCACGGCTCTCCGGATCCTGGCGTTGACACTCTCGATGGCGTTGGTCGTGTAGATGACCTGTCTGATGGCGTTGTCGAACTGCAGGAATGGCACGAACTCGGCCCAGGCGTTGGTCCAGAGCCGGATGATCGCGGGATAGCGTTTCTCCCATTTGCCGCTGAACTCGGCGAACCGGTCCAGCGCGGCCTGCTCCGACGGCGCGGTGTACACCGGTTTGAGGTCCTTGGCGATCTCGGCCCAGTCCTTACGAGAGGCGTAGGCGTAGGTATTGCGAAGGAGGTGCACCACGCAGGTTTGTACGATGGTCTGCGGCCACACCTGCCCGATCGAGTCGGGCAGATACTTCAGACCGTCGCACACGGCGATCAGAACATCTTGCACACCACGATTTTTCAGCTCCGACAACACCCGAAGCCAGTACTTCGCTCCTTCCCCGTCGCCGTGCTCGCCGGCCCATAACCCCAGAATGTCGCGGGTGCCGTCGGCGGTCACCCCCATCACGACGTAGATCGGCCGGTTGGCCACATTGCCGTCGCGGATCTTGACGTGGATGCAGTCGATGAACAACACCGGGTACACAGGATCCAACGGCCGGTTCTGCCACTCGGCCATGCCGTCCATCACCCGCTCGGTGATCGTCGAGATCGTCTGCCTGGACACCTCGGCGCCGTACACCTCGGCCAGGTGCGCGGAGATCTCACCGGTGGTCAACCCCTTGGCCGACAGCGAGATCACCATGTCCTCCATCCCGCTCAGCCGCCGCTGCCGCTTGGCCACGATCTTCGGCTCGAACGAGGAATCCCGGTCCCGGGGCACGTCGAGCTCGACCGGACCGGACTCGGTCAACACGGTCTTGGCTCGCCTGCCGTTGCGGGAGTTGCCGCTGCCCCTGCCGGCCGGGTCGCTCTTGCCGTAGCCGAGGTGGTCGTCCATCTCGCCCTCGAGCGCGGATTCCACCACCAGCTTGGTCAGCTTCGCCAACAACCCGCCCTCGCCGGTGAGCTGCAACCCTTCGGCTCGGGCTTGCTCGACCAGCTCCTTCAGTTGCGCATCGCTGACACTCGGCTGAACCGAGTTCGTCTCTGCCTTACGATCGATCACATCAGTCATGGTGGCGTATCTCCTTTCAGAGTTACACCGTTGTTCTTACAGTCCCCCGTACGCCTTCCGGGCGAGGCGACTGGGGTGGAGTAGGACCTACAGCAGGGGATCGAACTCGTTCGGCAGGGTGCGGTAGAACAGCCGGATGTCGGGGGCGCTGCGGTGGTGACGGCCGAGGACCCAGTCGGTGTTGCGGCGACAGAAGGCTTCGGCGAGGTCCCGCAGTTTGAGGGTGGTCGGCTTGCCGGGAGCGATCTGCGTGTACAGCTGCCCGAGGTCGGTCTGGCGGTAGCCGAGGGAGCCGGCGAGCTGCAGGTCGGTATCGGCGGCGGCAAGCTCCTCGATCAGTGCGCCGAACACGGCGAGGTAGTCCGCATCGGTGCGGCACGATCGGGCAGCGAACGTGTCCGAGGGAAGGCTGGCAACCAGCCGACCGAACGGGGTACGCGGCGCGGGCTCGTTCTCGAGGTGTGGTGTCGCACCCGAGGTGGGGAGTGCCGGTTGGGTGTCGGTGGTCGGGTGGGTGGCCAGGATCTGACGGATCTGGCGGATCTGTTCGAGGGCGTGCACGCCGATGCCGGTGGCGCCGATGCTGCGCAGGGTGGCGTCGCGTTGGTCGTTGGGGTTCAGGACGGCGGTGACCACGTCCCCGAGGGGGCTGTCGATGAGGTACAGCCGCACCTGCTCGTCTTGGCTGTTGGGCAGCTCCGGGGGCAGGTGTCCCATTCCGTGGGTGGCCAGGGAGGTGCTCATCGTGGCGAGCACGCCCGGTCCGAGCCGTCCGGCGCCGTCGATGTGTTTGAGCACCGTCATGCCGATCTTGAGCATCCCGCCGTGGTTTTCCACGGCCTTGCGCAGATCCTGATAGTTCTCCATGGTCACTCCTGTCTACGAAGACCCTCGCCGTCCGGTCCCTGGGACGAGACGGGGAGCGGCGGAGGGGATGGGCCGTCACGGCATCCCCCGCGACCTGGCGGGCACGGGAGACTGATCCTGGGTTCCGGGAATGGTCGATGGTGTGCCGTGACGGCGTGAGGAAGGGTTGGGCTCGAACCGATTTCGGTTCGGAGCCGGGTTACCGGTGTCGGTGGGTCAGGCTGATCTTGACGGCGGCATCGACCGAGACAGCGGCGGTGTGGATCAGGTCGAGGGCCAGGTGGAGCTGCGCTGCGCTCATCGGCGGGCTGTCGATCCCGACGCCGGCGGTGTGCACACCTCCGGCGTCGAGACCGGGATCGAGTTGCAGCTTGGCAGGCAGGTACACCTGGGTCAGGCGTACCCCGGCATCGATGGCGGCGACGAGGTCTTTCGCCCGGGTCGGTGCGTGTTGGCGTCCGTCGCCGAGGCTGGTGTCCTCGTCTTCGCCGACGTCGCCGGACAGGGCGGCATCGAACGGGTGCACCGTCACCGGGGTGCCTGGCGTGAGCCGGCGATAGGCGTCTGCGAAGGCGTACCAGGCGTGGGCGCAGCGACGGGCCTCGTCTCGCGGCTGGTCGAACACGAGGGTTTCGGTGAGCATCCACAGCCGTTCCAGCGTGTCACCCGCCTGACCGAGCACCGCCCACCCGCCGCGGTGGTTGCCGGCGCGGTGCAACGCTGCCACCGCCTCGCAGCTGTCGAGGAGCTGCTCGAACCGGGCAGCCATCGTCGCCAGGTAGAACCCTTCGCTGTCCGGCCACCGGCCCCCGATCCACATTTCGGGCCGGGGTTCGGTGACCTCGAGGTGCACCGCCCGCAGGGTGTGGGCGAGCACCGTGCCGCGGGCCGCCTCGATCACCAGCTCGATGGCGTCGAGGGTGCCGGCGAGCGAGGACCACGTTCCCGTCGGCGACAGCCGTGCGATCAGCGTGTCGAGCAGCGCGGTAGTCCCCGGCGCGTCGGCGCGTCGGCCGCTCATGCGACGTCTGTCGTGTTGCGCCGCACCGAGCATCGTGCCAGGTCCTGCTCGTCCAAAAAGTAGCACCACAGCTTCTGCCCGGGCAGCCACAGACTGCTGGGCTGGTCCTTCCACCGAGCCAGCTGGACGACCGCGCCGCGGCGGTTGTGGTAGGCCTGCTCGAGCGCCGGCAGGTGGTCGGCGTCGGCGCTGAAGAGCACCACCCCGTCGAACCGCCCGGAGGACTGGGAGGTGCACAGGTCCAACGCCAGCGCCGTGTCCACCCCCTTCTCGGTGTAGGTGCCGGTGGCCGGATCGAACCGGTTGCGTCGCATCCGCACCGTCACCCGCGGATCGCGCTGCCAGCGGCGGACCATCGCCGTCTCGGCCGCGTGCCGCTGGGGATCACGCTGCGGGTCACACCCACCGATGTGCACGGTGATCTCGTCGAAGCGGATCGGCCGGTTCGACTTGCCGGCGATCACCTCCGCCAGCCGCCCGAGGTGCAGGTCGACCGTGTTGCCCGGGGTCCCCCACGGCAGTACGCTGGTCACGCCGTCCAGCATGTTCCATCCATCGACGAGGAGCTTGTAGGACGCAGGGACATTTACCATGGTGTTCCTTCCAAAGAA
Source organism: Rhodococcus aetherivorans (assembly GCF_011058165.1). Classification (GTDB taxonomy): domain Bacteria; phylum Actinomycetota; class Actinomycetes; order Mycobacteriales; family Mycobacteriaceae; genus Rhodococcus; species Rhodococcus aetherivorans. The sequence goes on along the minus strand of NZ_JAALEG010000086.1, from coordinate 15,188 downwards.
TTGAAGAACCGATGCTCCAGTCGCCCCTTCCGGCGACCAACCTCTCTGGGGTGACTGGAGAAATATTTGCACGGCCCCGACGGAATGGCAATACCGTCGGGGCCATTTCTTCGGAAATTCTCAGACCCGACTCGCCTAGCGCCCGCGGGCAGCTCTTCCGCCACCCAGCAGCGACCGGACCCTCGGCCAGAAAAGGGCTCCTACCAGGGGCGATGCCGAGTATCGGGATTTCGGGAAACAAAGAATCCGCCTTCTGCCATTTACGATAAGTAGAGTCTCGGAGCTTTTTGCGATGGATTTGATCCACAGGCTGTATGGAATTCTTTTTCCGGTCGATAGCGCAATGTGCTTCAAAGGTTTCATTCAGAGAAAAACAAACGATTCGGGTTTTGTTGTTCCTTCTTGTCGGAAGACGATCTGTTTCCTTTTCCTACTTCACGGCCGAAGCAGAGGGTGGGCTAACGGGCTAACGGGGGTCGGTTTCGTCACGGTGACGGGTTTCGGTGTGCGACGACGAGTGTCGGTATCCCTGGGGAGCACTGTCCGGCCGTTCTCGATGCCTTGCGCCGGTAGTGCGTGACGTGGGCCCCGCGAGGCGCGATTCCGTAGAGCCAGCGGCCTGCGCCCGGGGTGCCGCGGTGCGCCCGCGGGCGATAGGCAGGCCCCTTCAGCTGGGGTGTCGGATGCAGCAGGACAATTCTGGCCGAGCGGATTCCCGCACTCGGCGGTGGTGTGCACGAGCGTCGCTTGCGCCAGGAGGCGGCGGGTCCTATGGGCGACACAGGTGCTGCGCTCACCCGGATTGGCCGACTATCTTCCGGCCATCCCGCGGGACCTGCTCGACTCTGGGGCGTTCCTGCGGGGTGACCGGTCCGACGACGACGCTGCCGTCGCCGTGACACCCGGGTGTCCGAAACGCCACCCCCCGCACCGCCGTTGTGCTGCGCACCTGCGCCACAACCGGACGCGTCGCGCATCGCGGCAGGGCACGGGGTGCGTTAGGGGGACAGGTCCGGCGCGTTGCCGGACAGTACCTGTCGGGTGGCTGCGCTCGCACGGTGTCCCGCCGCGTACAAGGCCGGCCACGCCGCGAAGTCCTCGGGATCGACGATCGTGGTCTCGTGGCCCCCGTTGCCCCGCCGCTTCGGGCGGTGTTCGGGATGGTTCGGGAACTCCAGGGCCAGAAAGCCGCGGTCGAGTTCGAGCCGGAAGATCAGCCAGGTCTGTGGGGTGAACCCCACCGCTTCGGCGCGTTTGGCAAGCTCGATCCAGTCGGTGATGTTGGTGTACCCGCCGTCGAGCACCGCCGTCTGGGTGGCGATCATGGGGATCGTGCCCAGCCAGATCGGCGGAAGATCCAGCAGGACCCGGCACCACTCGCGCCGCCGGGCCGGCGGGATCGGTTCCCACTTCGTCTGCGCGTTGCGCAGGGTGTCGCTGTCATGGTGCGAAGACATCGCGCCCCTCCACCTTCCGGAGGCGTGGGCCTCCATCGACTTGTCCGCCGGTGGTCACCGCGAACCGGTTCTTCCCCTGGGGCACCCACAGTCGATGGAGACGGGGTTGCCGGGCAGCCGGCCAGGTACCGACAGCTGCCACTCGTGAACTGCCGCCACGATAACAAGACCGACCGACATCGACGACGTGCTGCCCGCGGACGCGTACCTTGGGTGATGCCGAGCCCGGTACGACACCCCCGCCCGGGCAAAGGCGCAGGTATCACTGCCGTGGTGTCCGCGCCGGAGCCTCACGGGATCTGGTGGTCGAATTCGCGTTGCTGCTGTCGCAAACAAGCATTGGCGGCGAGCCCTGTCACGTACCGGCGTCCATCGCGGCCACCAGGACCGGAAGATCGTCCGCCACCACGATCGACAGTGGACTCTGGTCAGGCTTGCCGCTGTGCGTGATGATCAAGGCGGTCGGCGGGAGACCGCCGTCGGCGGGTGGGGAGAGTTTTTTGATGGCCTGCGGCACGGTAGTGGTGCGGGACAGGTGGACGGCGCGATCGTGCGGCTCGACGAACGCCAATGCCGCGCCCACGGTCTCGCCTTCGACGATCTCGTCGGTGGCCAGGCGGTGGGCCAGCCATCGGGCGATGCAGTTGGTGGTCAGCAGCCCGCGGTAGGTGTGGTCGTCGTAGATGGGGAACTGGGAGTAGTCGTGCCAGCGGATTTCCTCGAGGACCGCACGGAGCGGGTCGGAGGGGCCGAACGAGGCCAGGGGGCGGTGCGGAAGCACGTGCAACACCGTCGGAGGACTGATGATTTTGTCCCGTAACCGTTCGATCGCCTCCACGATGTCCGGTACCGGGTCGGCGACGGGGCGGCCACCGTAGTAGTCGTGGTGCACCAGGGCATTGCGCAGATCGGCGAACATACGCAACGCCGGCAGATCGAGCTGGGTGTGGTGTCGTCGGGCGTACTCCTCGGCTATCTTGACGAACCCGGTGCGGCCGTAGTCCGTCTGCAGCTTCCATTTGAAATGGTTCTCGATCGCGGCGAAGGCGGACAGGAATCGGCTCGCTCCGCTGACTTCGTCCATCTCGCTCTGTCCTTCCCTGCAGCCGCAACCGCCCCCGCCCGCCGTGTCCGGGCCGCGGCGAAAATCCTCGAGGACGGCGCCGGTGTTGTTCATCATCCGCCGATCGAACGGGCGGAGGAGTCGATCCGTGGTGACGACCCTCGGCGCCGTTCACCGAGAGGACGGCGTCCCCGCGGCGAGGAAACGACCCCGAGCGCAGCGGCCGGCCCGCCGTAGCTTTGCCGTGGCGTATACCGGCCGTCCCGGTCCGAGTCGGGCCGTTCGGTCACCGCGTCGATCAGCCGGAGGCACTTGGAGAAGGACCTGCTCGAAACCTTGCCCTCCCGGTCATCGGGGGAGGTAGTCGCCGAGGCCGGCGTCGTCGCCGCCGAATCAGCCGAGGACGCCGCCTACCCCGGGGTTCCGACCAACTCGGCACGCACGTCGACGGTCGCGCGGAACCACCGCGCCAGATACGCATCGGCCAGTAATTCGCGATGAGCCCGTAGGTGGTCGACGAACCATCCGGCCAGACCGTCCCAGCAGGCATGATCCCCGGGCGGTGCGAGGGTCCAGCCGAGCTCGTCGAGCGTCCAGTGCGCCTTGGCGGAGTTGTGCAGCATCGAGGTGCTCACCCAGTTCGCCGCCACGTCGGACCCGCCCCGGGCGACCGGCACCAGATGATCGATGGTGGGAAACAACTCCCAGAACGCGAAGTGCGACTGCGAGGTCGCCCAATGCGGATCGAAGGGGAACTCCGCCGGCACGAGCAGCGACAACGCCCGCAGCGCACCCGGATGCACCAGCCGTCCTCCGGAGTAGCGGTCGAGGAACCCGTCCCGGTAGAAGATCCGCAGACTCTGCCGCTCGGTATATCGGCGCGCCGCCTTCGTCACCGGGGTGAACGGATACTCGGTCCGTAGAATCTGCCGGGCCCGGTCGATCTCACCGACGGCGATCGCGGCGACGGTGCGGGCGAGGATGCCGGCCTTGTCGTTCGGCGCATTCTCGGGAGTCTGCGGGAAGGGTCCGGCGGTGCCGGGCGGGATGGACACATGACCGATCGTAGGACCACTGGGCGCGGCATCGACCCCAGCCGGGATCGGTCTGCTGATCGGCGGGCCGAGCCGGGTGCGCCGACCACCACCGAGCAGGTGAGCAAGGCGCCGATCACGGGCCGGAAGGCGTCTCGGCCCGGAGGGGACCGGCCCCGAGCGAGGACTTCGGGGCGACACCCACCGTGCGGCCACAGGCTACGAGCGGCGCGGCGGCGAAGGTGGCCATTGCCGCACGGCCCGTAAGTGTCTTCACAGATATCTCTCGCTTCCCTCGCCTATCTCTCGCTTCCCTCGCCGAGAAGGTCAGGCCGGGGAGTGTGCGACCTCACGGCAGAGCATGCCAGATGGTGACCACGGAAGCCTTCGGCGCGTTGGCGTTTCGCGGGTGTATGCCAGATACCCCAGCGCGTCAGCCTTGACGGAACATCGCGCGACCATGTAGCGCAGCGCCTTCCCAGGTTCAGGGTCCACGCTCCAGAAGCGCAGGCAGCCCATGAGTCCCGGATGACTCGGGTGGGGTTCCCGAGGTCCGCCCGCCGCCCGGGCGTGTCGACGAGCATGGACAGGCAGAAAACGGCCAGGATAACGGGCATGGACACCCCGCCCCGGCTGACCGTCGCCCGTCCGGACGCCCTCGCCGTCGCCGACACCGTCCTGCCCGACGGCTGGCAGCCGTCCGAGGACGCCCTGCTTGCCCTGTCGATCGCCCTCGATCTCGACGTCAACGCCGCCACTGTGCAGTTCGTCGACCGGTATCGGGGCAAGCGGTTGTCCGAGGCGACCCCGGCCACAGCTCCGTTGACGTCATGGCTGCACCTGTGGTGCGTCGCGCTCGTACTCGAGGATGGACGCCGGCAGGTGCGGTTCCGCCGGCAGTTGCGGGCGACCCGGGCGCAGATCGAGGCGGCACACGAGATCGGGGGGGCAGATCGATCAGCGGGAGCACGAGGCGGGTCCGCTGCGGCTGACGGTGATCGAGTGAGTGACGCCTCGCTGGCCCGGATCGAGGCGGGACGCGGCCTGCTGCGGAAGCGGAGCGGGCTGACCGGGCCATGGCCGAGGATGTCGACCCGGTCGATCAGCCGGTCTCGGTCGAGGTGATCGGCGTTAAAGCCCGAACGCTGTCGACGATGTCGCCGGAGGCGATCCTCTCCCCGGCGCGGGCTACCGAGCAGGCCGCACACACCACCCGGCGCAGGGGTCGAGGGATGGCGCCGCACTTCCACGGCTCGACGAGGTCGACGCCGCTCGCTCCCTGTTCCTGCCCCATCCGTAGCGGCTTGGCATCTGCGGGGTGTCTGGGACTCGCACCCGTGCCGCCACGGATACAGGACGGCCTCCGGTGACCTCCGACACCGGGGTCGAGCTGTACCTACTGGTCGACGTCCCCGCCCCGGTCGACGCCCCCGCCGCGGAGGATGTCCTCGAGGATGTCGACGAGCGGCCCGGACTGGCCGACAAGGGCAAGTTCGATCGACAGCAGCATCGCGTTCTTGCGGCGCATGTGGTGCGCCTGCCGACTGGCGGCGAACTCGCGGGCCATGAGCTGGTCTTGGTGGTGGTCGATGCGGTCGAGCAGCTCGGCGAGTTCGCGGATGGTGACCTCGACGGTGCCGAGGGTGGGGTTGCCGTGCTCGGCTGCGCGGGCGACGGCGCCGGCGAGGCGGTCGCGGAGGTCGCCGAGAAGCCGGTTGTCGACGTCGTGGGAGTCCTGGTTGCTGTCCGGGAGGTCATCGTCGCTGATCACGGCCTCGAGGATAGGTCTGGGGCGGGGATATGGCCGGTAAGGGGGCGCGTCCGGCGAGCGATGTCGAGGGCGGCGCATACGATCAAGCCCGACCGCTCGAGGAGGCCACCGACGCAGTGGCTCGAGCGCGTTGTCGGCCGCCTGCACAGTGAGGACGGCGCCGAAGCCAAGCGGTGTTCGAGGCCGGCGAACGCCGCGACACCGTCAGGTCCACGATTATGGAACGGCAGGCATGGCCGCAACCGTGCTGCGACGGCGTCGAGCTGACAGAGGTGGCCGTTGGTGCGAAAGACCGCAAAATCGTGCTCAGCATCGACGGCAGATGCTTTCACCCTCGAGAGATTTCCCGTTTTGGTGCCGGAATCGTTGTGCGGTCGATCACACCGCCACACCGGTAGATCCAGGTCACGCTAAATGCGGGCCCCTTTGCCCAGGTTGCATGCCCGGCACAGCAGCTGCACATTGTTCTCGGTGCTCGCGCCACCGAGAGAGAACGGGATCAGATGGTCGAACTCGAGGTAGGACGTAGCTCCGCACTCGCGGCACCGTCCGCGGTCCCGTTGATACACAGCGGCTTGGACGTGCCGGGGGATGTGGCGGGATCCATTACCCTCCTGCCCAGGCAGGAGGATCCGTCGATCGATGCGAAGGGCGGCATCGGCCATCAGGGCCGTGCACTCGGGATCGGGCACAGTGAATCGACCACTCAGAGATCGGGTCGTGGCCTCGATGGTGATCGTCGACGAATCGTGCCAACGCACACGGTGGACCTTGGACAGTGGGACCTCCCCGCCATGCTGTTGGGCGATGAAGCGGATCTTGCGGTTGGTGACAATGAGCTGGCCAGGGGTCGACTGAGGACCTGATTGGAGTTCACGCCATCGTGTCGCCCAAACAGCCTGATAGCAGTACTCATCGAGGGGAAGATGCAGGTCCGGGAGGGAGACCGTCGGAAGATTCCCGGAGCGGATATCTCCGAGCTTTCGCTCCCTCTGGAGTTGTACCGCAAGAGGATCGGCGATTCGTCGATCGAGTCCCAGCAACTCGGTGGCGCGATGAAATGTTGCGAGTTCCTCGTCGGTGATGATGCCGTCGCTCCGCGCCGCGACGACGTAGCGATGTATCCAGTCGGTAGCGGCGTCGGCGATCGAAGCGAGCGCATCCTCACGCGGGACGCGCGCCCCGTACAGCCAGTTCTGAAGATCGATCCACTCCTGCCCGAAGGGGCCGGAGACGGCGAGGATCTGCCGGGCGGCAGGACCGTACTGGGCGAGGATCTGGCGAACGAAAGGCTCGCATTCGGGGCAGTAGCGGTGAAGCAGCTTCGTGCGCCGCCCGCAGCGAGCACATCCGCCGGAGCGACCTGTGAGAGTTCGCTGCAGGTCCTGAAATAGCCCCCTCCGATTGGATGGGTTGCCGGGCGTCGTCATTCTCGATCCTCATTGACTGTGCTATATCACTTGGTTCGATCGGAGTCATTATCGCACCGGCCCGACGAACCCCGAGGTGAGCGCGTTTCCCGGCTTCGGCAGGTCGATGGCGTTCTCAAGATCAACCCGCCACCGCCGATGTGGAGGCTTCAGGAGCGCGGAATGTCCGAGGATTCTGACGAGAACGAGAAATCTCGTGGCGGCAAGGCTTTGGGACACCGTGGTTCCTTGCGATGTACGAGTGACGGCTCCGGTGACAACCTGTACCCAGGTGCCTGCCTCCATAGATGGCAGTTATCTGGCCGTACGATCCCGGCATGGGTACAGCACAGGCGGCCGTGATCGGGCGGGAGCGTCTTCAACTGGTGCTCGGTGACGAAGTCGGTGTCACCGCGCGCGAGGTGTCGGTCGACGGCGAGCGAATCCGACTCGGCGCCGCCGATCTCCGGCTCGCCGCGCGCGTACTGAGGGAGAACGGCGTCGAGCCTGTCGACTTCGACGCGTTGGTGGTCGTCTCCACCGACCACGAGACCGTTCTTCCTTTCGGCGGTGGGCACGATGAGGTGACCGTCGAGATTCTCGGTGTGCCCGACGGGCCGCTGGCCGTCCTGCGTACTCTCGATCCGCGCGTCTGCGTGGCGATGCTGGCCGAGGCGACCGCCGCGGCGTGGCGGCAACGGTTGTCCGATGCCGCAGACGCCGCCGGACAGGTGACGAGCGCGGACGTCGAGGCCGTAGGGCCGATCGCCATTCCCGGTGCGCCCACACTGACCGAACTGAGGTCCGAACGACGGCGCCTGCTGGCGAAGGAAGCCAGCGAGCGCACCCCGAACGGGACGGATCCTCAAGATTCGGCTGTGCTCGACGAGGTGATCGCGGACCTGCGGGCCGCCGTCCGGTTCGGGGCCGCCGGCCTCGTCGATACGCCGGACGACCAACTCGCGAAAGGCCTGGCGTCCGCGGCGGCCGAGGGAGGCTGGCTCTCACGCCTGCGGCTGCTGCTGGCAGCCCAGGAGATCGCCGCCATCGAACTCGTGCTGGCGTCTCGCACCCTGGGCCGGCCGGGGGCGGACTCCGGGCCTCTCTCACCGGGGGAACACATTCTGGGCCGTCTCGACGCGGAACGCGACGCTACCGACGACCTGGTATCGATCCTGTCCGATCTTCGTGACCGGCTGCCCACGGAACCGGCGAGCCGTGCGCAACGCCTCCTGCGCAGGAAGCTGCTCGAGGACGCTCGGTCCGTGCGGATGGCGGTCGATGCGTACCTGTCGGTGATGCAGAGCTCGGCGTCTGTCGCGGACGAGTCGATCACCTGGGACGACGCCCTCGAGGCGCTCGGAGCGCTCGACGAGGCGAGTGCCCACGGCCGCGCGCTCGCCGTGCCGATGTCGGGGACCTTCGATCACACCGGCGACGGGACCGACGTCGAGCCGAGCCTCGAGGAAATTGCGTCGCTGCTGGGGGAAATTTTCGCCCGGCAGCTTCCCGAGGCGAGGAAACAGGTCGACGAGCTGGGTCGCCGACATCCCGGTGAGAAGGCGGACGCGTTGATCGCGCGGGTGAAGCGACAAGCGATCGCCGATCTCGGCAAGTCCGAGCCAGGAGGCGATTCGAATCCTGTTCTCGAGACGGTCGCGGCCTTGGCCATGTCGATCGCGTTGCTCCGTGGGATCGAGCCGCATTCGGGAGCGGAATTCGCCGAGATGGGACGTAGAATTCTCGATCGCACGCAGGGCATTGCGGAGATGCGGAACCGCGCCGGGCAGGCGATCCCACTCGCGGTCGCCGGATTCGAACGAGTGGCTCATCAGATGCAGCCGGTCCTCGTCGAGGCACTGTTCCGTGCCATGGCGATGGCGGCCCCGAGCGGTGCCGGTGCGGCGCGGGACTTCTACAAGAACACCCGATCCACCGTCTGGCGGGCACGGCACAAGCGAGGTATCGCAGCGGCGGCGGCCGCAGGTGCGGGACACGCGGTCCGTCAAGCGTTGAATGCCGGGGCCGCACGGCTGCTGGTGAGGGAGGTCGATCGGGCCCTCGCGGCACCGAAGCGCTCCGTCTCCCAGTAACGGGTGGGACGCAGGATAGGCGTGCCATGATGTCGCATCGACTGCACCAGGGACCACCCGATGCGGGCCCTCTGACAGTCGCAGGAAGGATTTGCAGCAATGGTGTTCGAGGTCAAAGCCACTCACCGGCAGACATCGACGGGATTCGCCGCGTGTGAAGTCCACCCCGATGTCTTCGTCGACGAATGGGGTCGGGTCTTCGCGACCGCCGAGTCCCTGGTGGAGGACGCGGGCACCGTCGCGATACAGGAGATCCGTCCGGAGGACGACGACCATATCTTCGTCGTCGACGACTACGCGATCGAGTGCGCGGTCGCCTGGATCGAGGTGTTGTCCGGATGGCAGACGGAACGGCTGCTGGAACAGCGAATCCAGCGTCGGTGGGCTACTTCCTCCGGGACCGTTCCGCGTATACGTGTCGACGTCGACCGGGCATCGCCGCGAGGTGACAGGAGGACCGTAGCGTTCGACGTGCGGGCCTCGCATCGATTGCCCTCCGGAGGGAAGCTGGCCTGCGAGCTCTACCCCGACGTGTTCGTCACCCAGCGCAGCAGAGGGGTGTTGTCCCGATTGGCCGGCATGGCGATGCAACAGCCCGGCGACATCGTCGACGCACTGCCCGACAACACGCAGGAGTGGTTCCGCGTCCACGGTCTCGAACACGCGGCCAGCTGGGTGGGGACCATCGCGGGATTTCAGGATGACTTCTGGCGCAAGCACCACGGAAGCAGAGAAACCTTCGACCGATCGCCGGTCGGGCCGATGGGCCCTTCGTGCCCGCCGCGTCGTCGGCTGGCCCCGTGAACAGCGCCCCGGCGGACTCGGCGGCAGCAGGCGGCGTGCCGTGTGCGGAATCGGACTGGAAGGGTAACGGCATGGACACCGAGATCGAGGAACCCCGGTTCCTTGTCGAAGAGCTCCCCGAACTGATCGGGCTGCAGGTGTATGCGATGTTCTGTGCCGGTTGGCCGCTACGGACACGAATGCGAGCGGCCGGGGGCCGAACATGCCTCGAGGTTCGTGCCTGTTCCTCGGTCGGGGGTGTGGCCGACGCGCTCGTCAGGCTCGTCCACGACGGACGGTGGGGTGTGGACGAGACCTCGACCGGGCTGGTGTCCCCAGCGGGTGTGGTGTCGGTGCGCGGCGGTGCTCGAGCACATCTATAGCCATGTGCCGGCCTGGTTGGTTCCCGAGCTCGGCTCCGAGCCCCCCCACAGGAGTCGTCGATCTGCACGACCGTCTCGCCGACATCGACGACGATCCCGTCCTCGACGAGCTGGCCGGGCGGTACGAGTCCGTGTTCGAGACCATGTACTGCGCGTTCGGGACGGGATGGGACCTCGTCATGGATGTCGCGTCCCACGGCGGTAGCGCAAGGATCGAGATGTCGACGCGCATACCGAGCGATCTGAGCGGGGGCTTTTTGCAGTACGTCGGCGAAGTGCTGGACATCGATATCCGGGACATGCGCATGCACTGGATGTTTCGAGACAACAGGTGGCAACTCGACACAGCGCAGACCGGGTTCGTCAGCTCCGACGGGACGGTCGACGCCGTCGGCCTCGACACCCTCCGCGAGGTGATGGAGATCGCGGCGGCGAACTGCGCCGGGGTTCTTGCCGACATCTCGAAACAGTGGCATTCCGGTGGTGCAGCGACACCGCCGTCGGCGCTTCCTGCCGTTCCCCTGGCACCGGAGCCGCCGCCGGATCCGGAGGTGATTGCCGCTCGAGCGCACCGGATCGAGGTGTGGGCTGCCGAGAACGGGTTCGGCGCCCCGGTGGAACCGACCCCGGTGGCGGTCATCCGGCATCTCGACCAGGCCGGTGTCGGTCGCGTCGGCTACTACATCCTCGAATTCACCGACGGTCAGTGCTATATCGGTGAATCGATCGATCTTCCCGGACGGCTCAAGCAGCATCGTGGCCGCTATCAGGACATCCACCGGATCCGGGTGCGGCCCGATACCGAGGCAACCCGGTCGCAGCAGGGCAAACGCCACCTCAGGTTGCGCGAGAGGTCGCTGATCCACGGAGCGCAACACGCGGGACTGCTCGCCCGCAACATCAACGAGATGGCCACAATGATCGGGGCGAGCAAACACCTCGACCAGCTGATCTCTCCCGAAGAACAACGCAGCTGGCTGGACGCCCCCGATGTCGCCAACACCAATGACACCACCACCCGCCCGAGCTTCCCGGCGGAACGATTGGCCCGCACCGCCGCCAACTACCGGCACTTTCGCACCCGCTCCGATGCCGACCAGATCACCCGAATCGTCGGAGACTATCTAAGAGCGCCCGGCAAATGATGTATCCGTCCGAGGCGGGTGAAGTTCCGGCGTGTCGATACGGGTAGGGGCACAGGTACCGAGTCGATCATGTGATTGCTGAAGTCCCACGATCACCCGGAGTACCCGTGCCCCTGCTGCCAGTCTGTCTCATCGAACCCCTCTGGGTCGAGTTCTCGGCCCGACTCGGTGTCGACGAGCGGCCCGAGTTCTCCGTCGAGCATCCCTGGGGCTGCCACCGACGACGGGTGTCGGACCGGATCGTGTTCGAACACGTTCTCGCGGCTCTGGTGCACGGTAGCGGCTACGAACGCATCGCCACCGCCGGTTGCTCCGATCGCACCATCCGCCGACGGCTGGCCGAGTGGGCCCGGATCGGGATCGGCGTCGAGGTGCTCCGTTCCGCCCTGTCCGCCTACGACCGGATGCTTGGCCTCGACCTCGATCACCTCTCGGTTGACGGGTCGATCACGAAATCGCCTTGTGGTGGCGAGGTTTCGGGTCGTTCCCCGGTCGATCGTGGCAAGCAAGGCACGAAACGCTCGGTGGTGTGCGACGGCGGTGGTATCCCGCTGGCCATGGTGTCGGCGGGCGCGAACCGGCACGACTCGCCCCTGCTCGACCCGACGATCCGCCAGGTTCCGGACATGGTCGGGTCACTGCCGAAGTACTCGTGTGTGCACCTCGACCGCGGTTACGACTCGGCCAAGACGCGGGATCTGCTCGACGAGTTGGGCTACGACTACGAGATCGCCCGCAAGGGCGTGCGGGCTCCGATCCAGGCCGGGAAACGCTGGGTCATCGAGCGCACCCACGCCTGGATGAACGGCTTCGGCAAGCTGCGGCGCTGCACCGACAAGTCCGCTCTCATCGTCGACTTCTACCTCGCGTTGGCGGCCACGCTGACGGTGCTCCGCCGGCTGATCAACCGGGCACGCACCTACTATCGGTGGCCGGCACGGCCCACCACCCGCCGACTCAAATGACCATCATTTGCCGGTCGTTCTAACGCGCTGTGTGCCCTATCCCGCGCGGACAGAGCATCATTGCTGGGTGATCAGTTGCCTGACCCCACCCGGCAAACGCAGCGGGCGGATATCGTGTCTGTCGATCGCGATGACCGAAACGTTGGTGATCTATCAGGACCGAGGCACGCCGGCGGCGGGAAAGATCCAGGTCAACGAAGCGGAACTGTTCCCCACCCCTCTTGCCGTGCGGGAATTCTTCCGCCGCCATCCGACGACAGGATGGTCCGATGTGGAGTACCAGGAATCAGGGCCCGGGCAGCTGTTCCTCTACGCCGACACCCTCGACGCCCTCGAACGACTCCTCGACGACGTCGCGGTGACCCGAGCAGCCGCCACCACGGCACTGCACATCATGCGCAAAGGTACGTCCATGCATCGCAAGGTCCACTGTCCTCAACTTGCCGGCGCCGCCTTCGACGCCGGTCATGAGGTGAACGGACCGGCCTGATCGATCGAGTCGCCGACCACACCATCGATCACCTGTGGTGGCCGCACGCCAGGTTCACGCCGGTGCCCCAGCCCCGATCGGGGAGCGACCGCAGAACCTCGGCCGGCAACCTATCGGCCACGCAGCCCGCCGACGGTAACCAACGGTCCGGCCCCGCGGCGCCGGCAGCCGACGTCGACGACCCCGACATCGTGTGGCTGGCACCGTGTGCAGTGCCGCTGCTCGCTGACCGGACCGTCACCGTCGAAGTGCGGCCAGACGATGTCGAGTCGCCGAGATGCGGGATCGCCTCGCCGCGTCGACGGGACGGTATCCGCAGGTCTGGCACACGAGTCGGTCCGCCGATCGGGGCCGTGTCAGACACTGTCGCCCCGGTCGGAACCGGTGCAGGTTCCGGTGGAGCCGCAGCGGTGACCGGATCGGCGGGTCGCGGCGGGAGATGCCGATACAGCGTCGAGCAGGTCAGCCCGGTCTTGGTGACGATCTCGGCGATGGGAGCGCCGCCGCCCCGCAGCTGTTCAAATGACGCAAACTGCTCTTCTCGCGAATAGGTACAGGTACGAGCGGCACACGGGCGTATCTGCTACGTCGTAGCAGACCTCGATGGGTTGCCCGGAGGAGTGCAATATCCATCTCCTACGGGTATTTTCCCCCGGCGCCGGGGTTCGGGAGGACAGGCAGAGCGCGGGCGTGAACCCGGGCCGCGCTGCGAACCTCACGCATCCGAGCGTGAAACCCGCAGTGATCGTTGCCGTCCAGGTTGAGAGGGACGACGAGCTTCCCGAACAGTCGAGATTCCAGCTCCCACGGAGCTTCGTCGACGACCCATCCGACACGAGCATGCTCATGCATCCACCGCGACAGTTCCCGCTCTCCGACACCGAAGTGCAGACGGTCGCCAGATCCGAACCGTCGGAGCTCAATCCCGAGCGTGGACGACAGCAAAGATCCGAGGCTCAACCGGAGCGTCGACCCGGCAGCGTTACCCGTGTAGTGGGTATTGATCCGGGAACGAAGAGACTGACTGCTCGCTACCCATCCGTTCCGCGGGGGCGCTTTGGGACTGATGCCGACATACAGCAGCATCGACCCGTCACGCTCGATGCAGCCGGTCGCGTCGAAATCGCCGGGCAGCTCGTCGAACCACCATGCGTAGACCCCACCGGCCTTCGGCACCGGAGTACCACGCGAGATCGCCACCTCGCGTGCAAAAGGCTCTGCCGACAGAATCCGCTTGAGGTCGTCATGCCCCGGCGTGTGCGCATCGACGACGCCCACGGTGTTGCTCATGAGGTGATCGTGACATACCGACCCGACAGGGCATACCCGGCACTCGAAACTGAAGAGCCGGGGCAGGTTCCTCCGGTCTGCGAATTCCCGAGCTTCGGAGTCGAATTCCTCCCGGGAGAATGAGGTTTTCTCAATAGCGACCTGCATGCTCGAATTGCGTCAGGACAAGCGCTGCTTGCGTGATGGAGCCGATTCGTTTGGGGCACAGAGTGATCCTGTTGAGGGCTTGCCATCGGGTGGTGAGCAGCGCGGCGGCACGTTCACCGAGGCACCGCAGACTGGTCAGCAGTTGATTCCGGCAGCGGCTGTCGGCATCGAGGATGTTGCCGTCGGCCGGGGCTTTCGTCGGGGTGTGGATACCGATACCGGCGCCCTGATACCCCTTGTCCGCAAGGGTGACCAGGCCCTGGGCGGCGGCAGCGTACAGGGCTCCGGTGATCCTGTGGTCGCGGGCGGCGGCCAGATCGTGGGTGCTGCCCGGCACCGCGTCGGAGACCCACAGGGGGAACCCGTCCGCGGTGGCGATGAACTGGATGTTCGCGCCGAATCGGCGGTGTTTGCCGGAGTACCACAGATGGATCGGGGTGCCCTTGGTGCTGACGGTGGTGTCGGCGACGCGGTCGGTGGTGATCAGGGTGCCGTCGAGGATGACGTGGGTAGCGCCCGCGGTGAGGCGTTCACGCAGCACGTCGGGAAGTTCCGGCGACTGGGCGGCGAACACGTCGATGCCTTCGTGGAGGTACCGGTAGCAGGTGGCGATCGAGATGCCGGTATCGCGTGCCAGGGCCGCGACCGGTGTGCCCTGCCGGAACCAGCGCAGTACCAGCACCGCGTGAGCGAGTGCGGTCAGTGCGCGTCGGCCGCGGCGGGTACCTCGTTCGCGGCGGTCGACCTGCAACAGTTGCGCCAGATACTGGCCGAGCGGTCGGGGAACGTCGAGCGTGGCAGAATAGGTGATCACGTGGGGCCCTCTGGTTCGGATTCGATCTTCGCAAATCCAGTCCTACCAGGGGCCCTGCGTCCCTTCGTGATCCGGTACGACCCCATCCCAGCAAGATCAACTTACTGAGAAAACCTCAATGATTGGAGGAGCCCACATACCAGGGTCGTGCCGGTATCCACCCTGCTGTTCGAGCCACTGCAACGCCGCAGCAGGCAACTCCTCGTCGGCGCCGACACGGAATGTGTCAAGGTAATTGAGTCCAACGGGAGTTACGCGGCGACCTGATCGACGTCGGGTTGGTCCGGGTCAGGTTCGGCTGCGGGTTTGTTGATCCATGCATCGGTGGGCAGATCCAGGATCTT